>NZ_BOOG01000007.1 GCF_016863115.1 Sphaerimonospora thailandensis | reverse complement strand
ACGGCCGAGGTGGTGCCGTCCAGAACCTTTCGGCCCGTCAGTTCCCAGGAGTCGGCAACGTCATCGGCCGCGGAGAGGAACAGCCGCGAGGTGGGCCATCGCTGACCGATGGCGATGGAAGCCTGCAAGCCGCCACGGTCGTGGACGGCCTTGCGGGCTTCGAGGACATCGGGCGCCGGAGCGAACAGCTCCGTCCGGGGAAAGCCAAGGAGGTGCTCCAGCACCCGCGCCGCGTCGTTGTGCGGGCGCCCGTACCAGTCGCCGGCGAACCAACGATCGAACGTGCGCCGAGCCACCGTGACGCTTGCGAGCCTGGGAGTATTGGCCTCCTTGGCGAGCGCGCGTGCCGCCTCCTCGAAGTGGCCGCAGAACACCACCCAGTTGTCCCAGTGACGCTCCTGGACCAGGAGGCGGAACAACGTGGGGCGGGGCATCGTGGCAGTCCTCCTGAGGTCGAAGGTCGGACAGGTGTCCACCAGCGCAACTAGCTGTGCCACGTGGAGCAACGGGCTCCACACCCGTCGTGTCTGTCGTTAGGATGCTCTCCTTGCACGGGGTTAGCAATATGGTTGAGCAAATTGCTCTACGGACGGTTGTGGCGACCCACGGCGAGCCGCCACACTGGCCCCCATGCCGGATATGAAGCAACCGCCGTGGTCGCTGGTGCTCAGCGAGGTCGGGCTACGCTTCGAAGAGTTGCGTGAGCGTCGCAACATGACGCAGGGTGAGGTCGCCGAGCACCCGGTGCTGCGCGAACGCGGCATCAGGATCGACAAGAGCGGGCTGAGCAGACTGGAGCGAGGCCAACGACGCCGAGTCCCGCGAGAGCTGGCCGAGGCCCTGCTCGAGTGCTACCAGGCCGACGCCGCCGAGCGCTCCGAGATCCTGCAACTCGTAAGCGCAGACACAACGCCAGCCGGTCGGCCGCGCCCAGCGCTGTGGCGGCGAAACGCGGCGCTGCTCGGCCCCATGCAGTTCGAAGGCTTCCTGAAGATGGAGCGGCGGGCCAGCGCGCTCTTCAATTACGAGAGAGCTCTCATCCCTGGGCTCCTCCAGACTCCGGGCTACGCCCGGCTTGTGATCGCCGGCATGCGTCCCGAACTGAGGCCCTCCGAGGTCAAAGCCCTCGTCGACGTCCGCATGGACCGTCAGCAGCAGGTGTCGGACGGAGCGCTTCAGGACTTCCGCGCTCTCATCGACGAGGGCGCACTCCGCCACATCGTCGGGGACCGGGCCGTGACTCAGACACAGCTGGAGCGACTGCTCGCCGAATCCGAGCAGCCGCGGAACACAATCCGAGTCCTGCCGGACTCGATCGGATGCCACCCGGGGATGGCGGGCCCCTTCGTGCTCATGCACTTCCCCGAAGCCGCCCGTGCCGTCGTATGGGTGGAGACCATGGCCAGTTCGGTGTACTTCGACGGAGAGGCGGACGTCAGGCGCTACACCGAGGCTTTCACCGATTTGTGGGAGCGGGCACTGAGCCCCAACGATACACGTGTACGTCTCAATGAAATGATCAAGGAGCTGCAGCAGTGACACCGCGCAAGCCGCACCCATCTTCGTTCGACCTGACCAACGTCGAGTGGACGATCTCCCGGCACAGTGGAGGTGGCGGAAACTGCGTTCGCGTCGCCGTCGTGGATGGCTATGTCCTGCTTGGCGACTCCCAGAACCCCGATCGTGAGCCCCAGGTGTTCACCCCTGCGGAGGCCAAGGCGTGGCTGTTGGGCGCGAAGGACGGCGACTTCGACTTCCTGCTCAAGCTTTAGAGTCGCGCCGACGAAGTCCGGCAGGCACACGATGTGCAGTTCGGCCAACTGGGCGCCCTGGTCGGACAGGTTGACGGGACCGGCTGCACCGCCCCGAGCTGTCGACCTAACCCTCGTTGTGCTTACGGATCAACTCCGGGAGCTCGGCGAGGGAGTCGATCCGGAACAGGCACCGCTCGGCTGCCCCCGGATCGTCGAGGATGTACCCCCAGGGGCCTCGGCGGATGAGCGCCGTGGCTACTCCCGAATCCTGGGCGGGCTTGACGTCGTTGTCCAGCCGGTCTCCCACGTACAGTACGGCCCCGGCGGGGCAGCCGGCCTCCTGGACGATCCGCTCGAAGAAGGCGGCGGAAGGCTTCTCGACACCCCAGCTGTCCGAGGTCCCGATCAGGTCGACCGGGAGGCCCAGGGCACGCAGGATCTTCTCCGCGCGAGCGGTCTGGTTGCCGGCCAGACCCACCAGGAGTCCCTGCTCACGCAGAGCGGCAAGGCAGGGGCGGGCGTCCTCGTAGAGGTTCTCCTCGGAGAAGCTCTCGGGCTGCCCGGCCTCGACCCGCCGCTCCCGCTCCACATGCAGATCGAATCCCGGGCGGAAGTGCTGAAAGGTCTCGCGGTAGTCCCCACCCCGGGCGATGACGGCACCGAAGACCGCGGAAAAGGTGTGCCGGGGAACGCCGAGCCAGTCGGCCCACGTGCCGTACTCGCGAGTCTCGTCGACGATCGTCTCCCCCACGTCGAAGAAGACGGCCTGAATCTTCACGTGCACCTCCGACAGAAGTAGTGGCCTTGCTCAGCCTAGAAGCCGTACACCCCCGCCTGTCGATCACAACCTCGGTCCTCAGGTTGCATCGCTCGGGTCACGTGGAGGTCGGCGCCTCCGACGGGTCGGCCGGCTGCTCCGGCCACTTGTCGCTCTGGGAGACGTAGGTGCCACGCTGGGGAAGGGTGAAGACCCATCCCTGCGTCCGCAGATAGTCGACCGCCTGGCGAGCCGTGTCCCTCGCCACGCCGTACTCCTTGACCATTTGGGATTCCGACGGAATCCGGTCGTGGGGCTGCAGCTGGCCATCCCGGATCATCCCGATCACGATTGCGGCCACCTGCCGGTAGATGGGGGTCGGATCGAATCGGTCCACGCTCATGGTCCGGGACGTTAGCCATGTAGCCCACGGCGCTCATATAGGCAACGTTGCCTACGAGGTAGACAAGAGCAACGTATTATCAGGAGCATGAGCTTGCAGGATCTCCGCCCGCAGTATGGGAACAGCTGGGCCGCTTGGAGCGACTCCCACCGGTCAACGACCCGACGGTGCCGGTTCCCAGCAGACGTACTGAACAAGACCGACCTGGCCATGACCGTTAACGCGTCCACTCTCACCGATGTGGCCGTCCGGATCGAGGAGCAGACCCGGCTCGCGACCGAGCACCTGGAGCAGGCATGATTCCTGAGCCCTACCACGGAATTCACGCCGCGATCGCGCAGGCCGGTGCGGTGATGGTCCGGTGGCTGGAGCCGCAGCGCCGCTGCGCTCGGGTCAGGGTCCGAGAGCACACCTGCGAGTGCAGGGCCCGGATCTACGAGCTGTGCCAAGCCGGCGGTCTTTCTTTCGTACGGCGGACCGACCGGACCCCGAAGGGGCCGCAGGTAATGGAGACAGAGTGGCTGCCCGCCGCCCGGGCGCGGGAGCTCTGGCACAAGATCATCACAGGTCACGCCGTCTGAACCGGGGTCAGCTCCCGCCTACCCCCTCCCGCCGAAGGGGGTCAAGGTGTGGCCCACCAATCCGACGAAAGCCCTGATCACCGTACGACTATCAAAGGAGGAGTCCACTTGGAAGGGCAACCCATCGAGACGCTCAGCGTGGGCGTCTACAGCGGGCTGGAAGCCGAGTACCAGGTTCGTAGCGGCGTCGTCTATGTCCGCGATCCCGAGGACCCCGAGCGGCGATGCACCCAGGTGAGCCTGACCCGATGGAGCAGATTCCTCATCTCTGTCAAAGCTGGGGAGTTCACGCCGCAGCAGGAAGGCGACCTGATCACCGTCGTGATCGGCGACCAGTCGCATGCCGCTGCGAGCCCTCTTCCGAGCTTCGTGATGACCAACCGGCGCACCTGGCGGCTCTTCGTCAAAGGTGTGAAGCGCGGCGAGTTCGATCACTTGAGTGATCAGCGAGCCGAGAACTGAGCCAGCTGCCCCCTCTCCAGCATCACGGGCAGCGTGACCGCCCTGCAGGACTGGCATTCGATGCGACGAGCACTTCCCCCTCAGCACGCAGGTTTTCCTACCGGGCCGTCCAGTCCGACAAAGATGGCTCGGCAAACGCCCACGTGATCAGTGGGGACCCCGCCGACACGACCGTACAGCGTACGGTACGCGGTCAGCTTATTCCCTTCTGCCTGAGAAAGCGGAAGCTGCAGGTCAGGCGTCGTGGCCGCCGTGGCGTTGGCCGCGTTCGAGGCGGGCGGCGCTGATGATGAAGTTGGCGACGATCTGGCGTCCGCCGTCGGACATCTCGGCCAGGGCGCGCAGGGCCTCGCGGTTGAGGCCGGATTCGCCGATTAAGGAGGATGCGGTCACCTGATCGGCGGTGGCTTCGGCTCCCTCGTCGTCGCCGAAGTAGCCGATCGGCACGCCGAAGAACTTCGCCAACGCCTTCAGCGTCTTGAGCTGAGGGTTGTCCGACCTCCCCGTCCGCAGCTTCCAGATCGTGGTCGACGACAGATCCTCGCCCGTCGCCTCGGAGATCACCGCTGCGGCCTCAAGGTTGTTCTTCGGCGGCCTGCTGCCCGCCGGCCAGCGGTTCTGGATCAACCACTCGATCTTGTCTGCGAGGGACCGCGTGGTGTTCACCGTGTTCGGATCGTCAGCCACTGCTCACCACATCAACTTCGAGCGACACGCACCCTGCTTCATCACTTTTAGTTGACAGACGGTGACGCAGAGTGCCTATTCTGCTCTCGTCATCAACTTCAGTTGATGGAGTCCGCCTCTCCACGCCCGAAGGTTACCGATGCCAGCCACACCAATGCGAGCACCCGACGAGAGCGCAGCGCGCCACCAAAGGCTCGTTCGACTCGGCCTGGAGGTCAGCCGCCACCGACCGGCCCGGCTGATCCGCCGCCCCAACGGCCAGTGGGCCCTCACCGTCGGCACCGAAACCGTGTACTGCGCCGGAGCCGAAGGCGTCTACGCCTATGTCACCCACCACGGCCTGATCCTCTCCCCCGCCAACGACGAGGGCATCCTCCACGCCGCCACTCACCTCGCCGGAGGTTTCACCCGGTGACCCGCAGCCTGTCTCATGCAGTTGCTCTGGCCGCCTGCGTCGTGGCCCCGCTCGTGGTCGCCTTGGCTGTACTGGGCGGGATCGGCTCGTTCGCCACGCTCCGAGCTCTGGCCGAGCCGTGGTTCGGCTCACGTGCTTGGATCGTGCCAATCGGGATCGACCTCGGCATCCTGGCCCTGCTCGCCTGGGACCTGCTGATGGAGTTCGCCGACATGCCCTGGCCCGTCCTGCGCTGGGTCGCCTGGGCGTTCATCACCGCCACGGTCGTCCTCAACATCGCCGCCGCCCACGGCGATGCGGTCGCCGGTCTCATGCACGCCGCGATGCCCGTCCTGTTCGTCACCGTCATCGAGGGCATCCGTCACCTCATCCGCCGTCTGGTCGGCCTGGCCACCGGCACCCGCCGCGAACGTGTCCCGCTGTCGCGCTGGATCCTGGCCCCGGCGTCCAGCTTCCTGCTGTGGCGGCGCATGGTGCTGTGGAACATCACCAGCTACCCCCGCGGTCTCCAGCTCGAATACCTCCACCTGCAGGCGATCTCCGACCTCCACCAGACCCACGGCCGGTGGCTGTGGCGCTGGAAGGCACCCCTGTCCGAGCGCATCGCCGTACGGCTTCAGCTCGCCGGCGCCGCCTTCCCCGCCGCAGTGCCCGCACAGGCCGAGCAGCCAGACGGCGACGAGCAGCTCATCCGGGCCGCCCAGGCGATCGTCTCGGAGGCCGAACAGCGCGGTGTACGGCTCAGCCAGATGGACTTGGCCGCCCAGCTCCGCGCCCAGGGCCACCGCATCGCCAACGAACGGCTGCGCTGGCTCGCCACCACCATCGGGCTCCGCCGCGAACCCGTCTGAGGACACGCCGTCATGCTCACCGCCATCCACCGGCACGCCGAGCGCTTCTACCAGGCTCACCTCGGCGGCAGCTGGGTCCCGGACTACCTGCGCAAGCGCGGCTTCGACGACGACGTCCAGCGCCAGTGGCGCATCGGCTACGCCCCCAATGAATGGCGCGCGCTCACCCGGCACCTGCGCCGCCTCGGCTACACCGACACCGCCATCGAAGCCTCCGGCCTGTCCCGGCGAAGCACCCGCGGCATGCTCATCGACTTCTTCCGCGACCGGGCCATGTTCCCGATCACCAAACAAGACGCGACCACGATCGCGTTCATCGGCCGCAGCCGCGACAAGGAGCCGAAATACCTCAACAGCCCGAACACCCCCATCTACACCAAGGGGCGGACGATGTTCGGCCTGCACGCATTCACCCCCGGCACAACGCCCGTGATCACCGAAGGTCCACTGGACGCCCTCGCCATCACCGTCGCCGGTCGCGGCCACCTGGCCGGGCTCGCCCTGTGCGGCACCAGCCTGACCCCCGACCAGGTCAAGACGCTGGACATCGCCCACGACCTGTCTGCCAGCGGTGTCCTGGTCGCCCTTGACGGCGACCGCGCCGGACGACACGCCGCCGCACGCGCCTACCCGCTGCTCAAAGACGCCGGTACGGCTGCGGCCCTCGTCCTCCCGGCCGACTGGGATCCGGCCTCCGTGCTCGGCGACGCCGGAGCGAACACACTCTCAACGCTGCTGCGCGAGCAGGTACGTCCGCTGGCCGACCTGGTGATCGACGCCGCCATCGAGCCCTGGCAGCGATCTCTCCAGTACCCCGAAGGCCGCATCGGCGCGCTCCGTGCAGCCGGCGCGGCGATCGCCGCCATGGCACCCCATGACGTGGCTCGGCAGGTGGCCCGAGTCGCGGCCTGGCTCAACTTCGACCACGCGACCGTCACCGAGACCACGGCCGACTCGGTCACCTCCCGCCTGGTCATCACCGACTTCCCGGTGGCGCCCACATCCGGCGGCACGGCCGCGAGATCGATGGAAAGGAGATCAGATGGAAGACCACTACGCGGACCCACTCCCTGAGGCGGCGGCCTACGGGTTCCAACGCGCCCTGCAAATAGCCCCGGCGGCTGTGACGACGGCGCAGGTCCTGCTGCAGATGAAGACCCAACGCCTCCGCGAGCAGACCGAACGGCAACGTCAGGCGGCCGAGACGCTGCACGCTCAGGAGCGGGCCGAGCATCACGCGGCACGGCTGCAATGGTTGCCCGCCAACAACCCCGCCTGGCTGCGCAGCGCCGACCTCCTGCAGGTGAGCCGCGCTTGGGGAGCCGCCATGCCGTACGCGGCGCACGACCCAGGAGCCGAACGGGCTCGGCTGAAGTGCGAAGAACGGCTCCGGCAGCTCCATCCCTACGGCATGAACCGATACGACCGGCTCCGGGCAGACGGCCTCAACCCTGCCGACGCCATGCGGCAAGCCGCGCCGTTCTTCGCCCGCGAGCCGCACCCTCGGACCGGCCACTCGGCACCTACACGCAAAGAGCTCCCCGCAGCCGTGAAACTCGCCCAGCAGGGCTTCCCCCACTCGATCAACGACACCGTGCGGGCGAACCGGTCCGGGACGACGACGGCGACAGCAGTACGCGCATCGACTCAGGGACAGCGACCTGCACCGAATCGCAAACAGTGACGGCTCGATAACGGAATGATGCGAGCATGGACGCTCTGGCGAACAGCATCGTCTTCTGGATCGGACTGATGCTGCTGCTCGTGGTGGTGTTCCTCCTACCGAGCATCATTGGTGTTTTACGTGGAGTAGAGAACTTCGCCCTACTTTTCTCCCTGAACTGCCTCGGCGGGCTGACCTGCATCGGCTGGCCGGCCGCACTGATCGCGGCATTCCTGCTCCCCAGGCGCCAAGACCGATGATGGAGCCGATGTATCTATCCTTCACAGTCGCAGTCTCACATCCGCACCCAGGGGTGACCAGAAGCTGCAGGCGCCCCAACGACGTCACTCCGATCACGAGCCCACAGTGAAGCGCTGGGCGGCGTCCGGTCGACCACAAATCGACAGCTGGCGTCCGGTCCATGCCGGTGCCGAGTGGCCTTCTATTCTGGTGATCACGCCGATGTGGTCGACCGTACACGTGATGCCGTACGGCCAGTCACCCAGGAACACGCCGAGAATGAGGTCCTCCGTGCCGCCGGTGACGATGCGGTGCAGCCGCTCTGCCGCAGCGCCGGGAGCGGCGATGACGTACAACCACGGCAGGTCCTCGGGGACACCGGAGGTGGTCCGCTGCCCCGACCGCCGGACGATCTCCACCTCCAACTCGGTCACCACATCCTGCAAGGTGTCCAGCACCACCAGCCCCGAGCTCGTCGCCTCCAGCGTTTCCTCGCCGAGCAGGCGTACGGCGTCATCGCGCGGCATGAGCACCCGGACTGGGATGTCGAGCATGAACAACAGCTCCAGCAGCAGTGCACGCGTCACGTCATCGGCACCGGGCCCGGTCAGCCCCATCCCGCCCAACGCCGCCATCGCCAGCGTGTAGCCGTAGTTCGACGGCTTCTTGTCCCCCATAGGACTGAGTTCGAAGTCGCCGACGACGGCCTGCCGCTCCAGAGTGGCGTCTTCCACCGCGTGGGCGATGGCGGGGATCTCCTGGGTGGCCATGCTGGCGCGGATCAGCCGGTCTCCTTCTCGGGTCAGGCGTGCACGCCGCCACCGCACCGCCGTGTCGGCCACCAGCTGGCGCCGTCGTCGATAGGCGATCACGAGCCCGAAAGCGGCGGCAAGACCCACGGGAATCGTCAGCGGCGACACCGGCCCCCAGGAAGCCTCTCGGTCGAGGGCGATAACCGTCGATTGTTGTTCGGGTACGGCTGCCGCCGACGCCTGCGGCACTTCCACTTCCTGGGCCGGCGGCCTGCTTTCCACGTGCGCCCGCCCTCGCGGCGGCTCGACAACGACCGCCGACCGCGCAACCTGCTTGCCGTTCCTGGCGACGACCTCCCGGATCGGCACTGAGGCCAGCGTAGGCGTGGGTGACTCGCTCACCCGCGAGACCAGTGTGAGGTCCTTCTCAGGTCGCTCACGATGATGCTCGTGATGGTGTCGGACCGGCTGTGTCCGTTCCACCTGCACCTTACGGTCAGGAACGCCGGCGGGCGCCGAGCTGCCAGGCGTCGGCGTGGTCACGACTTCGGGTGGCGGCTGGCTCACCGAGGCTCGCGGCACCGGCTGCGCCGGTTTCGCGGGACGGGGAAGCTGCTCCTGGCGTTGCGGCTCGGGCACCGCCTGCGGCTGCTGCCCTCTCACCGAATTCCGCACCGCCTGGCCCAGATCGAACCGCTGACCGGTGACCAACCAGTTGCGCACCTGCCCCCGCATCTCGTCGCACAGCTTCGCCTCATCGACGTACCGGCCCGCCGTCTCACCCAGATGTGGGCATCCGGCATCGCCGTACGCGCGTACGCTCCCTGAAATCCCCGGGGCCGCCACCGCGGCGCATGACAGCAGCCCGACGACCGTCCAACGGCCTACCTGGGCAAAGCGACCACGGCCCAGCAGACGAAGCTCCGCGGCTGTCACGACGCACCCCCGTTGATCGCGAAGCGACGATGATCCGTCACCTTACGCAAACAGCGGCGCCGACTCGGAGAAGATCGAAGCGCGTCGCGTAGATCAAAGAATGATTTTCCCCCTCGCTCCCCCTATCAAGAAGGACAGTGCCACGAGGAGGTGCCTATCGGCGCGGACGCCTCGGCCCAGAAGGCCTCGGAGGACCGGCGGAACGACCGGAAGAGCTGGGCAGCGTGCCGGGATTCGGCCGATTCGACTGCGGGAAGTCCGCCGCGGCCAGCCGTACCGGGGCCCTCGCCGGGAGCGCGGTCGTCACGGTTCCGCCGAGGCAGCGGGCCGCCACCCGCGCGGCCGTCGCCTGAGCCGTCCGCCCTTGTGCGGCACGCAGCTCGGCCACCGCGTTCACCAGCCGTACGACGTCGGCGATGAGTGAGGTCCCCGAGGGCATCCGATCCGCCCTGGCCAGCATCCGTATCGCCCGGCGCAGCCTCACCCCAGACGGCGTACCCTGAGGAACCCGGGCGTACGGCTCCCGCGCTGCCCGATCGAACGCCTCGGCCGCGTCCCTCAGCCGTCGGTCCTTCAGCACATCAGCGGCCACATGCAGCAGATTAGAGGTGGCGCCGGCCAGGTCGCCCGCAGCTCCCGGGTCCCCGGCGGCGGCGTCACGCAGACGCTCGGCCGCCTGCCCGGCCGCCGCCGACACCTCCTCCCACAACTCCCAGCGCGGACTCACCCTGACGCCCTCGCCCAGGCTGTTCCCCTCGCTCCTGGTGGCCGTTCCGCCGTTCCACCGGGCACGGAGTTTCGGAAGAGTGAGGTCGGCCGCCAGCCTGCCTCCGCCGAACCAGACCGGCTCCCCGCTGCGGTTGCGGTGGGACGGCAGCGCGACCGCGTACCCGGTCACCTCGCCTGGGCTCCGCCGGCTCATCCGCTTGCGTACCAGCACCCCGGATTCCTCCAGCGCGCGGAAGAACTCCTCTTCCGAGCCCGCCCCGGCCGCGGCGGTGACCACATGCCGGCGCAGGGCCACGCGCGGGACCTCGGTCCACTGTTTCCTTTTGGTCTGTTCGGTCTCGCTCCGGGTCGGTCGCCGGGCCGCCGTACGGTCCCCCGGCGCTGTCACTCTCAGCCCATATCGCCGCTCGACCGCCTGGCAGGCCTCCCGCACCCGATAGAAGTCGTTCCAGGTCCTCGGCTTGGTGCCGTCCTGGCGGGCGAGCGTGGCCACGATGTGGATGTGGTCGTCGGCGTGCCGTACCGCCACCCAGCGCACCCCGTCGTCATCCCCGTCACAGGCAAGCCCGGTCCGGTTCATGATCTCGTGGGCGACCTGAGCCCACTCGTCGTCGTCCAGGACGCGGTCCTCACGAGCGGCCCGGGCGACGCAGTGCCACACCGGCTCGGCATAGCCTTGGTCGCCGAGCGCGGCCAGCGGTTGGTTGAGCAATCCGATCAGATTCCGGAAATTCCGCCCGCCATCCGGCCGGAGAGGCGGTTCCAGTTCGGCCGGATGCCGCCACCCCGCCACGATGTGCGGGTTCACGTGCTCGTTGGCCCGGCCCGGGCCGTACAGGTAGTACAGCAGTCCGCCGGCCCGCCGCCCGCGCATCACCTTCCCGATCATCCGATCGCCTTCCGGACTGCTTCCGCGATTCCGTCCAAACGCTGTACGGCCCGCAAGCAGGCGGCGGCGTACGGAACAAGGTTGCCGGGATCGACCCCGGTAGCGTTCAGCCCGGCGACCGCCTGGTTGAGGTTCACACCGATGCGGCGCACCTGGCCCGAAGCACGCATCAGTTCGACCAGCGCCTCACGCAGCGGGTCCGGCATCGGCGGGTTGGCCATCCGCGCCGCCGCCAGCGTCGCCTGTGCCGCGTACGCCCCCTGCGCCAGCCCCAGCCGCTCGGCGGCCTGGCGGAAGTCGGCGTACTCCTGTTCGGTCAGCACGAACTTGACCACCCGCGACCGCGGCACGGCCTGCCGCTCCCGCCGCCGCAGCCTTTTCGCTGCGGCGGTTGGCCCTACCTCTTCTCCCCCGTCCGCCATGCCCCTTGCCCCGCTCCCGGACCGCGCTCGGTCCACAAAATGATCAGAACCCACCCCCGCAGCACCAGCGAGAGTGGGTGGGTCTGGTCATGAATGTCCCCCTCGACATCCCGCTGGATGCGCAGGTAAGGGGACATTACGAATATCTTGCTCCCGCGTCTGCGGGCTCAAGTGATCAGTGCGGGTGATGCCTGCTGCGCTGCCGTTGACTGGCGCCATTCCAACGCTTCGGGCACATCGCGGTACTCCAGCAGGTGCTGGCCGGCGATCTGCTCCAGCAGACCGCGGACATCGGCGGGAGTGGCGTAGAAGAACTCCCGGCGCAGGTTGACCCGGTTGACGCGCCGGTCGGCGAGCTCATCGTGGAGCCGTCCCTCCAACGCGACGGCGTCCTCACTGAAGATCAACGCGTGGGTGTCGAACCGGAACGGCACAGAAGCGTCCCCCAACTCCCGGACCCGGTCCTCAGGCTCCAGCCGCCGGGTCATGCCGATCTTCACGACGTTCTCCCCGAACGCGCCGATATTGGAGATCACATACACGTAGCCGGCCCGGACGTTGGCCTGGCGCGCCTCCACATCGGCGACCGCCGCGCCGATCTCCTCAAGCTTCGTCTTCAGTTCCTCCGCTCCCACCGTGTCGCCCTTGTTGATCAGCTTGGCCAGCGCGGTGCGGTAGTGGGTCTCCTCCTTGCGCAGGCGGGCCTTCTCCCGCTCGAACTCCCGGCGCGCGGCCTCCTCCTCACGCTGCCGCTCCCGCTGGGCCCGGACCTGTTCCTTCTCCTCCTCGACCTTGGCCAGGTAGTCCGCGGTCAGCTGGAGTTCGTACACCCGCAGGCGGTGGTAGTCGTCGCTCACACGGATGTCCATCGTCTTGCCGAGCTTGACGATCGCATCACCGGCCTTGGTCAGCCGGTCGATCGCCGACTGCAGCTTGTACGGACGCATCGTCCTCACGCAGTTGTCGGCCTCGGCGTTGTAGGCCCGCAGCATCAGCTTGGAGAAGTCCCGGACCATCCGGCGTCCCTCGGCGGCCGACCCGTTGACCGTCCAGTTCGTCGCCCCGAGCACGGCCTGCCCGCCCCGGGCCATGCTCTTGATCTGGTCCTTGATCTCGGCCAGCTTCGCCTTGTACGCCACCGCATCACCCAGCGGATGCTGGTACTCGTAGACGCCGACCTCCTGCAGCAGCGCGACGTCCTCGGTCTGCACGACCTGGGCCTCGATCTCCCGCAACCGCCGGTTCGCGTCCTCGATCGCCCCCTGCAACCGGCTCTGCTCGACACGCAGATCCTCGGTAGCCGCCGAGATCTGCATCGCGTCCATCACACCGAACCGCTCGACCCACTCACGCAGCCCCGCGTTCTCCGCCTCCAACCGAGCCTTCCCCGCCCCCAACCGAATCTTTTCCGCATCCAGCTCCGCGTTCTGCTCCTCCAACCGAGCCTTCCCCGCCTTCAGCCCCGCGTTCTGCTCCTCCAACCGGATCTTCTCAGCCTCCAGCTCCGCGTTCTGCGCTTTCAGGCGTTTCTTACCGCTGAACAGCCCACCACCGCTGGAGCGTTCCGGTACGGAAGCCTTCGCGGACGGTGCGGCATGACGACCACGCGCGGCAGCCGACGCGGGGGCGGGAGCATCTGTCTCGGCGACCCAGAATTGCCAACCTGCCGGAGCAGGCGGCCACGACGGATCCGGCTGCCACCCCTGCGGAGGGCGCCATCCTCGCGGCGGGACCGGCCAGCCCGGCGGCACATTGAACCGATACTCCCTCATCGGCGCCCTCCCTCGCCTCGCCCCGGCGGCTCATACCGGGTCGACAACAAGGACGGCTACCGGATCACGGCGGTGCACACGAATCCCACGCTGCTTCTCCATCGTGACCGAAATGAGAAACGCCGCTCTTCAGTGCAGTGTCACGGCGGACCTAAAGACGGCCGTCAACCGGGAGAACGGGAGCATTCCGCACTAACTGTCATATAAGTGCTCGATTCACGGAAATTGTCAGTCCGAGGAATCAGAGTAGGCGGTAACTCTCCCCAGCTTCTCGGAGGCATGCGATGGCACGACGACGTCCCCCCGTCCGTCGACGCTCCCGGCGACGGAGGAACGACCCGGCCTGGTTCTTATGGCCGGTCGCCGCAATCCTCCTGATCGTGATGGTCAAACGGCTCATTGAGTTCATCACCGCCAACTGGCCGCTCGTCATCGTCATCACGATCGTGACAGCGATCGGCATCATAGGGGCCCTGCTCCTGCGAGCCCGGGTGATCGAGGCACGACGACAGGAATGGCTGAGAGACAACGCCCGTCTGGAGAAAGCCGACCGGATGACCGGCAGTCAGTTCGAAGCCCTCATCGAAGCCCTGCTCCAGCGTGACGGCTTCCACAAGGTGCACCGGATCGGCGGCAGCGGCGACGGAGGCGTCGACATCGTCGCAGTCGCATCCACCGGAGAGCGGTTCGTCGTCCAGTGCAAGAGGTGGGCGAAATCAGTTGGCTCTCCGGAGATACGCAACCTTCTCGGCGCACTGCACGCCTACCCCGGTCATCGTGGCGTCCTGGTCACCACAGCCGACTTCACCGGCCCCGCCAGACAGTCCGCAGCGAGCACCGAACTAATCTTGATCAACCGCGTGCAACTCGCTGCATGGCTGGCAGGCTCCTCCGTCCTCGCCTTGCCCTCCCGCGCACGCCACGGTTATCGGTCTTCACACCGTCCCGGTGGTACCGCCATTCCAGAGTGACCCCTCACCCTCGGCGGAGCACTCGATCAGCAGACCTCAACCGCTGCCCCTGAATGGCGCGCGCACTGCGGACGGTGCGCTCCGAAGGAGCATCGAATGGAGTTCCAGGTTCTCGGCTCGTTCACCCACGCCTTCACAACTCCATCAAACACAATGCGCACATGGTCGATTCCTTACAGTAATATTGCTTGCCCCGGAGAGCTACGCCACCTCTGCGGCTCCGTACGTGAACCCTCGTTCGCCCTCCATGGAAGATGTTGAGGCCCGTGAACCACCCCTGGATCATCTACCTGCGAGCCTGTCTGTCCGTTCGGATCTACCGCGCCCGGATGGCCCCGACACGTGGAGCCTCAGCCGTGGAGTGGGTGATCATCACGGCCATCATCGCCGGGGTCGCCCTGGGCCTGGCCACTCTGATCAAAAGCGTGGTGGAACAGAAGCAGGGCGATATCCAAGCCAACCTCAGCGGCGGCAGCGCCGGGGCGTGACCTGGTCCCGGCACCGACCGCCGCTGTCGGCGTCTCCTCTGCGTATAGGGGGGCGAGCCCGTCAGCGCCCTCCCGGCCACACCGGGGGCCTGCAGACACCCCACTGGATGTGGTTGTTCGCGTCGACCTTCCCCTGACACAGTTTGAAGACCTTGACCGACCCCAACAGAGAGCTGTCGGTCGCACAACCCCCTGCGGTGCCCGCACCTCGAATGGTTTCCGTGCGTCGATCGGGTTGTCGTTATGCCACACGGCCTTGTAAGCCACGCGGTCCACCCTGCCGTCGCAAATCTTGATCACCGACCGGTCGGCCGGCACGCTCACACGAGCATCACCATAGGCGTCGTTCCAGTCAGATGTTCCCGCCGACGCCGATCCGGCCGTCCCGAGAAGGAGCGTCGTGGCGAGTAGCGCGACAGTCGTTCCCGCTCTCGATCTCATGCTTACCCTTGATCGTTTCACGCTTGGCTACTCTACGTATTCACCTCAACACTTCAAGCATTGATGAGGCTGTGTCGCACAGTTCGCGATAGGGCGAGCTAGACCCCGCGGACGATGTACGCAACGAGAAAGTGGAGATCCGGGGCTCTCACCGCCATCGGGCCTGCCTCTGGATCGAACAGCTCGGAGGTGTACAGCAAGTCGTGCTGCCTGCATGCACATGCTCGCAGGGATTTCACGCCGCGAGATCAGAAGGGTTACCCGGAAAGCCGCCAGCCGGTGCCGCAGGAGCCAACCACGCGGGGACCGGTGACGGTGAAGCAGGCGCGACCGCCCACGGATCGGTTACCGGGGCGGCTGTGCTATCCGTCTGGACACCACCCGGAACCTTGGTGACCTTGGCGATGGCCCACTTCAGCGACGGACCGACGTCCTCGACATCGACCTCGACGGACGTGCGCCAGATGCCTTCCTTGTCTTCGTACCCGTGCTGTCGCAGCCGTCCGGTGACCACCACGCGCGACCCCTTGGTCAGCGACTCAGCGATGTTCTCGGCCAGCTGCCGAAACGCCGAACACCGCAGGAACAACGTGTCACTGTCGAGCCAGCGGTCCGTGGCCTTGTCATACACCCGGCGAGACGCCGCGACGGTGAAGTTCACCACCGCCACGCCCTGCCGGCTGAAGAACAGACGGGGGTCGGCGGTGAGGTTGCCGACGATGGTGATGGCGGTCTCGTTGGCCATGGGATTCCTCCAGTAGATCGTGATATGTCGAATAAGGATCGGAAAGGGCGACGCGGAGGCGTGGGCCCCCGCGTCGCACGCGTGCAGTTCCTAGACCTGGCGGCCGGCCACGACCGCCAGGCGGTGGGCCTCGACGGCCTCGGTGATGCAGCCCAGGCAGATCCACGTCCGGCCGGAACAGCGGAACATCTGCTCCAGCTGGGCGGTCTCGCCGCAGCGGCCGCAGGCGGTGAGGTCGGTCGAGTAGAGGGGGAGGTCGAGGATGAGGGTCATGTCCTGCTCCTTCGCTGGGACTCCTGCCGGGCGTCCGTGGCGTGTTCTGGTGAGGGAGGGGACGCAGGCGGAAGGGAGAGAGGGCAACCGGGCGGCCCCGTACGGGCACGATGTTTTGCCGCGGTGAGTTCGATATACGGGTGGCGGATGGAGCCGACTCCAGACGGCAAAAGATCATGCACGTGCGGGGCGAGCGGAGCGAGAGCCTGGTTGCGTGAACGACCGTGCCTGCGAGACTGACCGGCCAGAACACGCAGCAGGGGGCTTCACCGATGCGCAGCAGGACATGCCCCTCACCTGCGGGATCCGGCCGCGAAACGTCCGAACTCGTCGTATCCGCGCTGGGTTCGGAACAGGACAGAGGATCGCGCGGGCCCCTCGCCTCTGGGGGAGCCCGCGCGGGGTCTGCGAAAGGGCGCCGATCAGGTGCCGGTGGCGGCCAAGTGCAGGGCGCGCAGTGCCTGGCCTTCCATGTCGTGGGCGGTGTCGGCGTCGTCGATGGTCTGGGCGACGCTGGTGACGGCGTGCATCACGCCGCCGGCGGTCAGATCACCGCCGCGGATGAAGTGGCGCAGGATGTCGCGCTGCTGCTCCTCGGTGAATCGCAACTTGGTGGCGACCGTCTGGATGGTCTTCTCCGGGTCGGCGAGCTCGGCACCGGCGACCTCGGTCAGCTCGCGGATCTTGGCCTTGACGTAGTCGATGTCCAGGAAGGTGGTGATGGCATCCCGGGTCTTGGCCGTGATCAGGGCCAGGTTCTTGTCCTGGGTGTCGCCGCTCCAGCGGATGATGCCGCCGTCAGTCTCGCCGCCGTCGAGGCGGCCGCCGAGGTGGACGTGGCGGTGGGCGTCGGCGTTGATGGTCAGGCCGTTGTTGCAGACCTGTACCAGCAGCCGCGGGGTGACGGTGAACGCCCCACAGCCGGTCTCGCTGTTACTGATCACGAATCCGGCGAAGACCAGCGGGTTGTCAGCACCGGAGGCGCCGGTGAACGGGCTGCGGTAGTCGGCCAGCAGTTCGGGGGCCAGGGCGGCGACCTGCTCGCACACCACGCGGACGTACATGCGCCGTTCGGTCAGATCGCAGCCGTCGATGCGGACGTCGACTCCGGCGAGCCGTACCCCGTCCAGGGCGGCCATGAGGACGTCCAGGTTGTCGATGAGCTTGTAGCGGTCCGACAGGAACGCCCGGGCCACATCGGCCCCGTCGCCGGTGCCGCGCAGCGCGCGTACGAGGAAGCGGCGGTCGTCGGTCTCCAGCCAGCCGTTGACGTTCGCCTCGTACAGGCCGGGCCGCTGCTCGCGCAGCCTCCGCAGGTAGGCGGGCGGGATGCCGAGCTTGTCGGCCAGGCCCTGGTCGCAGATCTCGGTCGGCAGGTACAGGCCACTGCTGTCGGTGACACCTGCATCCGACAGCACCGGCGGGGTGCCGATCAGCTGCAGGTGCGTGCCGACGGCGCGGATCTGCGCGGCGCCGACTGGAACGTCGACCTTGCGGGCGTGCTGGTCGCGCAGCAGCGCGTGCAGGTCGCCCAGGTCGGCGTTGCGGGTGGTGAGCGGAACGGGAGAGACGATGGTCATCTGCGGTCCTTCCGGGTGGTAAGCGGAGGGCCCGGCCTCGTGGTGAGGCCGGGCCCGTGGGGCGTGGTGCGGGCGCGCGGCACGCGCGCCCTGAAGGAGGGGCTGGGTCAGGCCGCCGCCGAGTACGGCGTGCCGTCGTCAGCGTCGGCGTCGGCGTCGCGGTCGGTTTCGGGGTCCACCCAGGCGTCGACGTCCGTCGCGGGCGCGCCACTCGGCTGCGCCGCAGCGGGGTTCTGCGGCCAGCTGTCGACGTCGGCGGCCTCGGCCGACGGGTCGGGTTCCGGCTTCTCGCCGGCGGAGGTGCCGCCGTTGGTCTCCGCCTCATCCGGGTGCTGCGACCGGTCGTTGACGTCCGTGTCGTCGGCCGACGGGTCGGACTCCAGTCCCTCGCCCGTGGGTGCGTCGCCACGGTACGGCACACCGTCGATAATCGCCTGCTCGATCGGCGTGGGTAGGTAGCCGAGCTCGGCCAGCAGAGACAGGTACGCGGCCGCGTCGGCGCGGCTGACCGGGCAGGAGCGGTCCTGCCGCCAGGTGTATCTGGCTGTGTCCGGGACGGTCATCTGGTGCTCGTACGCCACGGCGATCGGTGCCAGGGCCAGCAGCGGCAGCCGTCCCGGCCGGACGGTGGCGGCATTCTCCACGCGGAAGTTTCCGGTGAGTGTGGCCCACAGTGGGCTGTGCCGGGCAGCGGTGAGCTTGTCCCGCAGCGGGGCGGGCATCTCCACCAGCTGCCGGGCGACCCAGGCCAGGACCGGCCTTGGCGCGGGCGGTGGTGCGGGCCAGCAGGGCGGCCACCCATTCCTGGCGTACGACGGCACTGGCCTTCCACGCCCGGTTGCCCTCGATGACGAGCCTGCGCTCGAGATCCTCACCCTTGGCCGGTTCGGCCGTGCCAGTCACCACAGGTGAGGCCGGTACGGCGTGGCCGTGCTGGTCCGGGGTGGTGCAGTAGGCCACCGGAGTGGTCTTGTCGAAGGAACGGAAGTACACCCCGTGCCCACCGCAGGTGGCGTGCGTCTCAGGGTCGAAGCCGTCGACGGCGTCGGCCAGGCGGGCGAGCGTGAGCGCGCCCGGCGGAAGCTGCTCGGTGACGGTAATGCCGGACTCTTCCAGCTCGGCCCGCAGCCGAGCGTGCTCGGCGGCCTCGGCCCGTTCGGTGCGGACGCGCTCGACCACGTAGCGGACCTTGCCACCCCAGCGGAGCCGCTCGTGGATCTCCGCGAGGCCCTCTTCGTCGCCGTCGAACTCGGCCAGCAGCGCCAGGTCCTCCAGCGTCCACTCATAATCCATTTGGCGAGCGCCCTGCTGGGTGGTCGCCGACAGGCCGCCGACAGTGAGGGCCTCGGCGATCTGCTGACGACTGCGGCCGGTGACCTTCTGGAGGCGGGTACGGCTCGCGCCAGCATGGTGTGCCTCGAACAGCGCCTGGGCCTGCTCGAAGGCGGTCAGCCCGTGGCGGTAGTCGTCGTCGTTCTCCACCACCATGTCGATGAACAGGCCGGCACGGTCACCGGCCTTGGCCAGGTCGATCAGGCACAGCAGGTCGGGCAACTGCGTGCTGCGGGCGGCGGCAAGCCGACGGTTACCCTTGGTCACCCAGAACCGGTAGCCCTCCTCCCCCTCGGCCCGCTCGTGGTCGGCCGGGATCGGGATGACGTGCACCGGCACCTGCTGCTCAGCGGCCAGAGACTGGCAGAAGGCCTCCGTCAGCGCGAAGTCGGAGCGGACGTTGCCGGGGTGGTGGTCGAGGAACTTCAGCGGGATCCGGACCAGGCGCAGACCCTCGGCCTCACGCAGGTCGGTCTCCCACTCGGCAACGGTGGTCGTGGACATACGGACTCCTTTCAAAAAAGCAGTACGGGATGAAGATGGGCGGGTAGTGCCGTCCAGGTCGGGAGGGGTCACCCATGGACGTGAACCCCGTTCGGGCGGCCCGGTGGTCGCGGGCCGCCCGAGCGAGGGGAGGTCAGCCGGCGAAGGAAGCAGGGGCGGGTTCCTCGGCGACGACCGCGGGGGCGCCCTGGGCCAGGCGGCGGGGTGAGGCGTCAACCGGCCAGCCTGCGGTGCCCTCGTGCACCGGGCTGTAGCGGGAGGCCAGCCCGAGATTGGCCGCGATCACCTTCACCGTGGCGCGGACGGTCGGCTTGCCCTCGCGGCCCTTCGTCTCGTAGGTACGCGGGATCAGGTCGCAGCCCTGCGCCATGATCAGCTGGCCCTTGCGGTACGACTCCTGGGCTCGGATCGCCGCGACGCCGTAGACGACGACCTCCACCTGGCGGGTGGGGATGTAGGTCGAGCCATCGCGGCGCGGGGTGGGAGGCCCGTTGACCTCCAGCACCGCCGACCACATGGCCGGCGCCTCGTGGTCGGGCGGGAAGAATCGCGGGTCGTAGGCGATCCTGCCGGTGAGGCTGATGTGGATGTCGAGCACGGGTCCTCCCCCTTCGCTGTGGCCTGCCGCCACACGGGTTTCTTGCGTCTTGACCGGGGGGGAGCTGTTTCGGCGGCTGCCCCGTCCCGGCGAAAAGGCAGACGGAGCGACGGCGTGACCGGCCCCGCAACCCGGGTGCTGGTGGCCGTTGAAGATGTTTTGCGCCAGCAAAAGATCTTCAACGGCCACCACTCGCCCACCACAACCCGCAACCGAGCGCGGGCGAGAACCCGGGTTGCGGGGACGGGCTAAGCCGGCGCATAGTCAGCCGCCGGGACGGGGTGCCGCCATACGGTGACCACGGCAACGACGCAGAACGCCTGGCAAAGACCGAGGCTCAGGAGGGCTACGACCTCGACCTGGTCATCCACGCAGACCAAATCGAGCTAGTGCGCACCGCGCTGAGCGACGCGGGCTCTATACGGTGCTGCGAGATTGACTTCCCACGGCCATGGCACTCGCTGATCCCGTGGGCCGCGAGGCCGATCTACACCCCGCCACGCTGAGTCTCCGCCGGTTCGGGCCGTCCCCGCGCACCACCGCGTGGCCGACGTTGGCACCGCCGGCCACGGCCCACACGTTCACCGGGTGTCCACACTCCAGAGGGAAGCCCTGTCTCGGAGCGTGTTCGCGGAACGTCTGCTGCGGGTATCCGCAGGCGGCCTGGTCACGAGAAGATGCGGCCCATGACCTCGGCTCCATGGAGGAGGACAGGGCGGATCTGCATGTGGTAGACCGCTTCGGTGTCAGCTGTCCCGCTGTGACCGACGAGACGGGCGATGTCCTCCTGAGGAACACCGGAGTCAAAGAGCAGGGAGACGAAGCTGTGCCGCATCTACGCATCGGCCCTGCTCCCAGAACGGATCGTTGTGCTCGTTCGTGGCCTTCAGTGCCCTGGCTAACCTTGCTCTGACGTTCTCCGCGCCGTCTACTCTAGGCACGCTCGTTCCGGACGACCATCGGTCTCTGCAGTTCACGCCGGTCGCAGTTCAGGGGGTGCTGGCTGCGATGCGGTACCAGCCGGGTGCGGCGGCCTGCATGCTTCCGCCCGGGGTCCAGGACCGCACCTGGGAGCGGGTCAGCCTCCCCGGGTGGCTGCCTCCACCGCCGAAGCCTCTGTATACGTCCTTGCCGGTGTTCTCGATCCAGATGAGCGACTTCTGCTGGGCGGTGAGCCACCGTTCGAGCCACTCTGCGTCGAGGAGCAGTTCGTTCTGGCCAGCGTTGACCGTGTGCCGAACGGTCCCGACGAGCTGGCCCGTGTCGTCGGTCCAGCCGTTGCGCCCGTTCCAGTGGAGCTCGCCGGGGGCGGGTCCGAAGACGACCGCCCACCACTCGTCGTCGGAGCAGAGCGCTGCGATGGACCTGGCGGCGGGCACCTCAACGTTCAACTCGGGCATGTACCGGGGCCGGGCGGCGTCGATCGCCTCCTGCAGCCGATCTTTCCACCACTGGGCAGGGAGGACGTCGGCGTCGAACCAGTACCGGCGCTGGATGCCGGTGGTGTCAAGGCGTTCGAGACGGGTGACGATGTTCGTCGCCCACTCGAACTCAAACTCCACCGTCATGCCGCGCGTGGTGGCCATGGATCTCCAGCCCTCGAGCCAGCCTCCCGGGTCATTGATCTTCTCCAGGAGCGACTTGCCGCGGCCTCCGGTGCGGCCGGTCGGGTCAGCAGGGATGGCAATCGTGTACTTGGTCAGGTTCGGATGCTGGTCCAGTGCGGCCTCGACGGACTTGTCGAGCTGGGCCTTGTCGACATCGGCGTGGGTGGTCCAGTACTTGGCCTGCCACCCGTGCTTGGTACCGTCGGGCAGCGTCCAGTAACACTCGACGCCGCCGTCGCCTCCGGCTCCATGCAGTGAGACGAACTTGGCGTCGGCCGTGGGTGGCTCCTGTGCAACCTGTTGGCAGATGAACTGCTCGTACCCGTCGCGTTGCCCGCCAGGGCCGAGTGACCGAATCCGCGTGAATTCGATATCGGGGATGTTCACGGGGTGTCCTTCGGGATGCTGCGGTCGGGTCGCCGGGGTCTGGGAGAAACGCTACCGGTCCGCCTCGAAACTCGCGGCCGGGCGCTGGCACGACTCGGACCCCTCTACGGTGGCCGTGGCATGACGTCGAGCGCACTCCTATGACAGCGATCGCGAACCTGGACGCAAGAGCTGCGCACAGATCTCTCGGACGTTGCATTTCGGGTCGAACTGATCACGATCGTGGTCGGCGCGGCCCTGGTTAGGGTTCGCAAGTCCTTCGCCGCGCGGTAATCTGCCTTGCCCCGGAGCCGGTGGACCGGGTGTGATGATCGGCATGAACATCTTCTCGGCGTTCGAGCGAACAGACCCGTCCCGGAGGCACGGGGAAAGCCACTCCCAGTTCATCGACCGTGTGGCAGGCCCCTTCTGGGATCAGGTCCGGGACCTGATCGAAGACTGGTTTTCTCGGCTCTGCTCGGACGCCCAAGCAGACGTCAGGGGACGGCTGCGTTCCAGGGACGACCGGCAGTCCAAGGGGGCCTTCTTCGAGTTGTACCTGCACGAGTGTCTTCTCCGGATGGGCTACACCGTGACTTGCCACCCGGAAGTCGACGCGACCAGTCGCCGCCCGGACTTCCTGGCAGAGAAGGACGGCAGCGTGGTCTACGTCGAAGCTCGATCAGCGTCGTCCAGCGACGTCGCGGTGGGCGCGGCCGCGAGGGTCAACACTGTGTACGAGTCGCTCGACAAGACCAACAGCCCGAACTTCTTCCTGTGGATCGACGTGGAGAGGCAGGGGGACGGCCCGCTCCGGGCTCGCCCGCTGCGCTCCACACTGGAGAAGTGGCTAAGAGAGCTGAACCCGGACGCCTACAGGGACCGCGGGAACGGCCGCCACGACTTCCCTGGCATGCCCTACGAGGCGGACGGGTGGCGGATCCAGTTCCACGCGCTCCCGAAGTCGCCCGAGGCCCGCGGAAAGGAGGGCGTGAGACCGCTTGGGATCTTCGGTGGCGGGCGGGCCTTCTTGGTGCAGGATAAGGAGGGGATCAAGAACGCGCTGAACGACAAGGGCTCCGCATACGGGCCGCTTGGTGCTCCGTACGTCGTCGCGGTGGCGTCGAGCAGCATCACCACCGATGACTACGACGTGAAGAACGCCCTGTACGGCACCGAGGCCCTGCTGATCGGCACTGGCCCTGGCGGCGAGACCCACTCGGACGCCCTCGTCCGCAATCCCGACGGTTACTGGTACAAGGGCGACCATTGGGGCCACCGCCACGTGTCGGCGGTGCTCGTCGTCAAGAACCTGCACCCCGCCTTCGTGGGCACCCAGCAGCACACCATTTGGGAGCACCCCGACCCTGAGTGGTCCGTGCCCCCGCTCCCGATGTGGCGGCGATCGACGGTCGACGCCCATGGCGCAATGCATTTCGTCGATCCTGCGCGCACGCCGACGGAGTGGTTCGGCCTTACGGACCCATGGCCGATCGGGGAGCCCTTCCCGAGAGAGGGCCGATCCTAGAAAAGCCAGGCTCGCGCCCCAGCCCGTGCCGACGTGGGCGACCGGCGTAAGCCTGCGGCGTCCTGGCCCCGCGCTTGTCTACGACCCCGACACCCAGCACCTGGTCCTGCAGATCAAGCAGCGCCGCACCCCTTTACGTTGTAGATCTACAGGTCCGGCACCTTCTGTTTGAACATCTCGGCTCTCGCGGGGCATGAGAGGGGTGGAGTAGGCGGCAAGCTGCGAGAACGACCGACATTGGGGTGTCAGCAACTGACGGATCATCCGAGCAACGAATGAGCAACGAGAAGCAGAAAAGCCGTGATCACTCTCTTGTGATCACGGCCTCTGACCTGCTAAAACTCTGTCGGGACGGCGGGATTTGAACCCACGACCCCTTGACCCCCAGTCAAGTGCGCTGCCAAACTGCGCTACGTCCCGTCGCCCGGCTGGCCGGGCTTCCATAACCTTAGCGCAGTTTCCGGCCGGGTGCGTACATCACGATCCCCTCCGGCCCTAAGCTTCGATCATGGGAAGGAAACCGCGGATCGATCAAGAGGAGCTCGCCCGGTTGGCGGCCGAGGGCTGGTCGAATGCCCGGCTGGCGGCGCATTTCGGCGTCACGGAGTCCGGCATCCTTCAGGCGAAGCGGGCGACGGGCCTGTCCAAGCCGATGACCGATCACAGCCGGGCGCTGCCCTGGACGCTCCGCCGGGAACACAGTCAGAGCGGGCCGGCCACGAACCTGCGCAACCTGTCCGCGGCCACCCAGGGCCGTACGGTCCCCAAGGACAAGCTCAACACGGCTCTCCGCTGGGCGAACCGGCTCGTCGGCAACGGTCTCGACATCACCTACGACCCCGAACACGGCTTCCTGGAGGTGCCCGCCGAGGGGTCCTCTCACATCGGGCGAGTGCTGGCGGAGGCCCGGGCCGTTCTCGGCGAGGCCCCGGGGGAAAGGCCACGGGGGGCGGACACCTCAGGACAGGGGTGAAGCCCGGCGGTCAGTTGCCCTCCCGGCGGACAGGTGTGGTGTCCTCCCGGATGTGGACGTGGCGCCGACCAGGGTCTACTGAGGTGTGCGGCTGGTTCTCGTGCACGTGGATGTGCTGCTCGGCGGCCGGATCGACCGTGTACACCTCCGGCTCGATGGCTTCAACCGTCTCCTCGGCCTGCGGGCGGCGGGTGTAAAGGCTGGTCAGCAGCGCTCCGACGACACCCACCCCCATCAGGATCCAGCCGATCATCTGTAAGTCGATCCCGGGGACGTCCCACTTCACCGCGAAGGCGAGAACGGCGCCGATCGCGATGAAGGCGAGACTGGCTCCGAATCCCATGGCTACCTCCTCTGCTGGTAAAGCCCCTCTACCCGTGAATCCGCCGACTACGCGACGCGTGAAGGGCGCCTTCGAGGGCAGTCGCCGGAAACAGCAACCACCCATTCAGGGAGGCAGACATGAGCGCCGGAACATGGGCGGGAGTCGTCTTGGTCGTGGTGCTGGCTCTGGTCGTGGTCGGCTATGCCCTGACGGCCTGGAGTCGCCGCCGCCGCCTGCGGGACCGGTTCGGGCCCGAATACGAACGGACGGTACGGCACAGCGACAGCCGCAGGGAGGCCGAACAGGAGTTGGTCTCCCGCGAGGAGCGCCACGCCAGGCTGCGCATTCGCCCGCTCGACCCGGAGACGAGAGATTCCTACGCGAGGAAGTGGGCCGAGGTCCAGGAGCAGTTCGTCGACGCGCCGGGTTTCGCCGTCGCCGAGGCCGGCACCCTTGTCGCCGCCGTCATGGCCGAGCGCGGATATCCCACCGAGGAGTTCGAGCAGCGGCTGAGCGACCTGTCCGTCGCCCACGCCGCCACTCTCGACCATTACCGCAAGGCACACGACATCAGCGGACGGGCCGCCCGGCAGGACGCCACCACCGAGGAACTGCGCCAGGCGATGGTCCATTACCGCGAGCTCTTCCGGGAGCTCCTCGGTGATGACGCCGAAAGCCGCGCGGACGGCGCACGCTCCCGGGGCGTGAAGGGAGCCGACCGTTGACTCCGAACGACGCGGCGAGGACGGCCCGGGGCTCGAAGGACAACGCCCGGCCCTCACAAGACGACATCCGACCCTCGACAGACGAATGGAATACGACGGACGCCATGGACGAGACCACACGGACACGCACGCCCGGCGCGACCCGCATCCAGCAGGCGACCCATCCGCAGAAGGCGCCCAGTGAGCCTCGCCCCAGTGAGCCTCGCACGAACGGCGCCCGGGATGCGGACGAGGCGGCGCTCAACAAGGACACCGCACTCGCCAAGGACACCGCGCCCGCCAAGGACACCGATGTCACCGCCACGACCACAGTCACGGACAGGACCAACGGCGCCAGCGACGGTGATGGGTTCGAGACGCACTGGCGGGAGATCAAGGCCGGGTTCGTGGACGATCCACGCCAATCGGTCGAGCAGGCGGACGCCCTCGTGGACGAGGCGCTGAAGCGAATCACGACCCGCCGCCGCGCCCTGCTCGATCACTGGAAGAACGGCGACGAGCGCGACACGGAGACGCTGCGACGCGCTCTTCGCGACTATCACACGCTGCTGCTCCAGTTAACCGGAAAGTGAGGTGATGGCCGTGCTCGCCATCGCGGCGGCGGTGGTCTTCGGGATCGCCTTTCTCCTCGACCTTCTCGACGCGAGCATCGGCATCGGCATGACGGCGTTGATCGCCCTCGGCCTGTGCCTGCTCGCCCTGCACCAGGCCGGCGTCGGCGCCGCCGGTGTGAACTCCGCCGGGTGGCGCCGGCGCGCCCGCCGCTGAGCCCTCCCCCTGCCCCCTCCCTCTCCTGACATACCGAGATCGCCCCCTCGAACAGGAGGGGGCGATCGGTGCGTGGGAGCGCCGTCACATTCGTGCGGCCAGGGTGAACTCCTCGCGAGGATTCTGTACGGCCCCCAGCGAAACGATCTCCCTCGGGAAGAACAGGCCGAGGGTCCAGTCCGCCAGGATGCGGGACTTCTTGTTGAGCGTGGGCATCCGCGTCAGGTGATAGGTCCGGTGCATGAACCACGCCGGATACCCCCGCACCTCCCGGCCGTAGACCTGAGCCACGCCCTTGTAGAGCCCGAGGCTGGCCACCGACCCGGCGGACTGGTGGCGGTACGGCTTCAGCTCTCTTCCCCGCAGCGTGGCCAGCAGATTGCCGGCGAGGCGGCGGGCCTGCCGTACGGCATGCTGGGCGTTGGGCGGGCA
This sequence comes from Sphaerimonospora thailandensis, assembly GCF_016863115.1. Classification (GTDB taxonomy): domain Bacteria; phylum Actinomycetota; class Actinomycetes; order Streptosporangiales; family Streptosporangiaceae; genus Sphaerimonospora; species Sphaerimonospora cavernae. The sequence goes on along the minus strand of NZ_BOOG01000007.1, from coordinate 236,437 downwards.
CAGCTGCCCGGGGCGGGTGAGGTCGGGCACGGCGGCGGCGTCCCCGCCCGTGAACGCGAAGTCGGTGCCCTCGATCCGCAGGAACGGGGTGGCCCTGACCCGGCCCTTCTCGTCGAGCGGCAGGTCGCCCGCGCGGACGATGGGGTTCGGCTTCACCCCGGCGGTCCACACCAGCGTGTCGGTGTCGAACTCGTCGCCGTCGTCGAGCACGATGTGGCAGCCCTCCGCCGACTTCAGCAGCGTGCCCATCTTGACCTCGACGCCGCGCTCGCTCAGCTGCCGGGCGGTCCATCGGCCCATGTCCGGCCCGACCTCCGGCAGGATGCGGTCGGTGGCCTCGACGAGGATCCAGCGCATGTCGTCGCGGTGGATCCCGCGGAAGTATCTGGAGGCGTGGGCGGCCATGTCCTCCAGTTCGGCGAGCGCCTCGACGCCGGCGAAGCCGCCGCCGACGAAGACGAAGGTCAGCGCCCGTCGCCGGATGTCGTCGTCGGTCGTCGAGGCGGCCACGTCCATCCGGCCGAGCACGTGGTTGCGCAGATGGATGGCCTCCTCCACGGTCTTGAACCCGATGCCGCTCTCGGCGAGGCCGGGGATCGGCAGCAGGCGGGACACCGAGCCGGGCGCGAGGACCAGGTAGTCGTAGTCGAGGGTCAGGTCCGGCCCCTCGTGCGGCTTGACCTCCGCCTTCCGGTCGGCCAGCCGCACCGAGGTGACCCGTCCGCTGAGGATCTCGCAGGACCGGAGAACCCGCCGGAGCGGGACCACGACATGCCGGGCCTCGATGCTCCCCGCCGCCGCCTCGGGCAGGAACGGCTGGTACGTCATGTAGGAGTCGTTGTCGGCGACGGTGATCTGGGCCTCGCCGCGGTGAAGCCGTCGCTGCAGGCGGAGTGCTGTGTACATGCCGACGTATCCGCCGCCGACTATCAGAATCCGTGGGACTGCCATGCCGGTCCCCTACCCGGCGCGGACCGGGAAACGCATCGTGACGGTCGTCCCGCCTGACCCCGTCTCAACCGCTATGTCCCTGCTGAGCCGGCGGGCCACCCACAGGCCCATGCCGCTGGTCGCGTTCTCGGGCGGCGGCGTCTCCCCCGGGGCTCCCTCCGGACGCCAGTTCCGGCCCTCGTCGTGCACGCCGACGACCAGGTCCTCCCCGTCCCGCCAGACGCTCAGCCGCGCCTTGGTGGAGCCGTGGGTCACCGCGTTGGTCGCCACCTCGTTGACCGCCAGCAGGAACTCGCCGACGGCGCCGTCGGGCATCCCGCCACGGCGTGCCTCGCCAGCGGCGAACTCCCGCACGTCGGGCAGGTCGGCCAGGGAGAAACCGCGCTCCCTGGCCGACCCGGTGACGTGCGCCGGGGCGCCGTCATCCCGCACCCGTCACGCGCCTTCCGCTGGACATCGCGCGACCCGGCCGACCGTACGACACATGGTGGAACTCATCTGGGGCTCATCCGTGGCTCATCTGGGACTCATCTGGGGGTCGCCCCGAACTCATCCCGCGACGAGTTCCGTACGGAGCAGGTCCAGGGTCTTGCGGAGGATCCGCGAAACGTGCATCTGGGAGATGTCGAACTCCGCGGCGATCTCGGCCTGGGTCAGGTTGCCGTAGAAGCGCAGCAGGAGGATGTTCTTCTCCCGCTGGGGGAGGTGGTCGATGAGCGGCTTGACGGCCTCCCGGTCCACCAGGATGTCCAGGGCGTCGTCCTCGTCGGGGATCACGTCCCCCAGCGCCGCCGCGTCGTCGTCGGCGCCGATCGGCGCGTCCAGGGAGAGCGTGCTGTACGCCGCGGAGGCGTCCATGGTGAGCAGCATGTCCTCTTCTGAGATGTTCATCCTCTTGGCGAGCTCGGCGACCGTGGGGAAGCGGCCCAGTTCCTGGGTCATCTCCGCGACCAGCCGGTTGAGCTCGGCCCGCCGCTCCTGGTAGAGACGGGGCACCCGGACGGCCCAGGTGCGGTCGCGGAAGTGCCGCTTGACCTCACCGGTCATGGTCACCATCGCGTAGCCGCGGAACGCGTGCCCGAGCTCCGGGTCGAATCCGTTGATGGCCTTCATCAGGCCGACGTAGGCCGCCTGGAGGAGGTCTTCCATGGGCTCGCCGCGGTGCAGGTAACGCCGGGCGACGTCCCTGGCCATCGGAAGGTGCATTTCCACGATCGTCTCGCGGAGCCGATCCCGCCGCTCGGCGGGGAGACCCTCCCGCGCCAACTCGGTCAGCAGTTCCTCGGCGGTCGGAGTGTCGAAGCTCGTCGCTTGGCCCTCGGCAGGCATCTGGCAGATCCCCTCGTTGTCTTCACGCGAGGGCGACGCCCGTCTGGGATGGACCACCTGGCGCATCCGCACAGAGATCGATCCATGCAGAAGGCGCGCCTCGCTACAGTGTCGAGACAAGGCCCTCTGCTGGACCTCAGGATGACTATATTGCCGCAAATCTCGGAATATCACCACTCGGTATCACTGACGTGCGGACACCAGTAATCTTCTCCGCAGAGGAGGCGCGAGGTGTCTAACAACGGGCTGCTGTCCCTGAGCTCCACCATGGCCGGCGGCATTGTGGTGATCCACATCAACGGCGTTCTCGACGCCACGACGCGCGAGCAGTTCTCGGACTTCCTGGACGCGGCGGCGGACGACCACGGCCCGGACATGATCCTTGACCTGGGCGGAGTCACGTTCATGGACTCCCGGGCGCTGGGGCTGATCGTCCATCACTGGCAGCGGTCGACCGGCGACGGCGGCGACTTCGCGCTGGTCTCGGTGCAGTACCCCAACTCCAAGGTGATGTGGGTGACCGGGCTGTCGGAACGGCTGCCGCTCTTCGACACCCTCGGCGAGGCGCTCGCCGCCTTCGCCGCCTCCTGATCACCCTCAGGTTGACGATCAGGTTGGGCGCCGGTGGTCCGGATCACCCTGTCCCCGCCGCCCGCCGTCTCCCTGACCGCCGTCTCCCTGACCGCCGCCTAGCCGGGTGGCCGTTCCGGTGACCACCGATCGCCGGCCCCGTTCGGAGACCAGCGTCCGGGCCAGGTCGGCCACCTTCACCTGGTGATGCTGGGAGACCTTCCTGAGCTCCTCGAACGCCTCCTCGGCCGAGCAGCCGCTCGTCGACATCAAAATGCCCTTGGCCTGGTCGATGACGGAGCGCCCTTCCATGGCCTCCTGCATCTGGGCCGCGCCGGTCAGGACGTCGTCGAACTGCCACACGTTGGCCAGCGCCACGGTCACCTGCTCTCTGAGCAGGGCCGTGAGCGAGCCCTCTCCGGTGAAGGCCGCGGGGCTGAAGACCCCGGCGCGCACGCCGTACAGGCCGATGACGACTATGCCGTCGTCCACCTCGATCGGCAGCACGAACACCGAGCGCACGCCGTGCCGTACGGCGGTCGCGCAGTAGCCGGGCCAGCGGGACTCGTGCACGACGTCGGCCACCAGGACAGGCGTACCGGAGGCCAGTGCCTCCCGTGAAGGTCCCTCACGCAGCTCGCGCTCGCGGTCGATCAGCGCGGTGAGCTCGCTGTGCGACGCGGCGAGCAGCACGGGCCCGTCCGCCCACAGCTCGGCGGTGCCGCCGGCGCAACCCGGGACGCCGCGCGCCATGGCCTCGCTGATGCCGCGCAGAACGCTCTCGCATGAGGCCCCCTCGGTCACCCTGCCGAGCGCGGTCAGGTCACGCACGAGGATGGACGTCGTCTCCATGATAGAAAGACCATTCCCCTCGGTTCCGGATTAATCCAGGCTGGAACGATTAGACCCGGTCCCGGGCGTAGCGTCTAGGTGACGCAAGGAGGTCGCTTGCCCGCCAATGCCGAACTCGAGCGCGCCCTGAGTGGTCTCGCCGACCGCATCGCCGTCCTGCGGGACGATTTCCGGCCCGACGCGGCCCTGCGAGAGCTGGAGACCGCCGAGGACCTGCTCCGCGACGCCCTCGCCGAGCTGGGGCGCGCCCGCAGGCGCCGGGACGGCGGCGCCCTGCGTGAGCACAAGCTGCTGCGCCAGGTCTTCCGCTCGCTGCCGATACCCGTGATCATCGTGGACACCGGCGGCACGGTGCGGCGCATCAACAACGAGACCACCCGCCTGCTGGGGAGCCCGGCCGGCTACCTCATCGGCCGTGCCTTCCCGCTGCTGATCGACGTGGCCGGCCGGGCCGCGTTCCGTGCGCACTTCACCACCCTCCTGCGGGGCGAGGAGACCTCGTCGTTCCAGACCCGGCTGGCCCATCAGGGCCGGGCCCATGTCGTACGGCTCGTGCTCAGCAGGCTGCGGATGCCGGGCGAGCCCCAGGAGATGATCGCGGCGGTCGTGCTGCCGGCCCAGCCGCCACCGACCCAGCCGCCACCGACCGGAACGCCGCGGACTGAGAGGCGGGTGTCCGAGGCCCCCGGACCGGTCTGCGACGAGTGGACGAGTCCAGCGGGCTCCCCGCCGGATCTGATGGCGGCGGCCCGCCGGCACGAACTGCTGTCCCGGTTCACCCGGCTGCTGCTCGACGAGGAGAGCCTGCGCGAGCCGGTGGCCCTGCTGCGCGCGGCGCGCCTGCTCGCGGCCGAGACGGCCGACTGGGTGATCGCGGACGTGATCAGGAACGGCGACCCGTACGGCGCCACCGTCAATCGGGCCGCCGTCAATCAGGCCGCCGTCGATCGGGCCGACATCCAGCGGGTGATCGTCGTCGGCCCGGGCGACCAGCCGTTCGGCCGCCTCCAGCGGATGATCGAGGAGACGTCCCCGGCCGAGGCGCCCATGATCGAGCAGGTCCTGGCGACGCGGAGCGGGATCGTGCACGAGATGCTGGCGGACGACTCGCTCCTCGGCGGGAACGTGCTGAGCGGCATGCGGGCCGGGTCGCTGCTGAGCGTGCCGATCCGCACCGACGACGAGGTTCACGGCGTGCTCACGCTGGTGCGGCAGCGCGACCGGCGGCCGTTCGGCCTGGCCGACCTCGGCCTGCTCGAGGAGATCGGCATGCACCTCGGCCTGGCCATGCGGGCCCAGCGGGGCTTCCAGCGCCGCGCCCAGGCGGCCGACACCCTCCAGACCGGCGTGCTCCCCCGCACGCTGCCGGAGATCCCCGGCTTCGAGAGCGCCGCGTTCTATCACCCGGGCTCGGGGCTGCGCGCGATCGGCGGCGAGTTCTACGACGTGTTCCGGGTCAAGAACGGCTGGGGTTTCGTCATCGGCAGTGCGGCGGGCCGGGGTGAGGAGGCCGCGGCGGTGACCGCCATGGTGCGCAACGGGCTGCGGGTGCTGAGCGTCTGGGAGGACGACCCGGGGCAGGCCATGCGCAAGGTCAACGACGCTCTCGTCGTGCAGCGGACCGGTCTGTTCGTGATGGCCGCCGCCGGTTTCGTCCGCGGCCGCAAGGTGCGCCTCGCCTCCGCGGGGCACCATCCGGCGGCGCTGCTCCAGCCCGGCGGCGGGATCCGCTTCACCGAGGGCGGCGGCGTCCCCCTCGGATTCGAGGAGGGGTCGGTGCCCGCCACCGACGAGCTGGTGATGCCGACGGGTGAGACGCTGCTGCTCTACTCCGACGGCCTGGTGGGCGCGCAGAGCGCGGACGGGGAGAACTACGGCGAGGCGCGCCTGACCGAGCTGCTCGCCCGGTGCATGGGCCAGCCGCCCGGGGCGGTGGTGAAGGCCATCGAGGAGGACCACCGGGCCTTCTGCGGCAGCCACGCCACCGACGAGATCACCGTGCTGGCGCTGCGCAGGTCCAGATGAGGACCGACCCGGGCCTCCCGCCGGTCCGCCCGATCTGCGAACATGGTGTAATCCGCCGCCGCCGGTCATGGGGGGCACGCCGAGGGAGAACGGGGGAGCGCGACACCCGTCGGCGGGCGCGCACAAAGTTTTTCTCGATTAGGCGTTTAGCGAGGATCAGAGTACGGTAATCAGGCACCTATCGTGCCTAAGACGCAGGCACACCTTCTAAACGCCTTCCTGCCGTTGAGGTGTGCCATGGATATCGCCATCGTCTCCGCTCACGAGCTGACACCCGACACTCCCGCGATCGCCCGCGAGCTCGCTCGCGGCCACCGGGTCATCATGTACACCCGGTGCGGGGCCCAGGGCACCGCGATCGAGCACGTCCCGGCCGGACCCGACGTGGAGCTGTCAGAAAGCGACCTGCTCCCCTACATCCCGGACTTCAGCGCCGGGCTGCGGCAGCGGTGGCGGAAGCACCGCCCGGACATCATCCACGCCTACTCCTGGACCAGCGGCCTGGCCGCCATCGCCGGGTCGGAAGGCCTGGGCGTGCCGGTCACCCAGACCTTCCACGCCCATCCCGACGACCACAGGCCGGCTCCGGTACGCCGCCTGGAGTGCGCGATCGGCCGCCGGGCCAGGGCCGTGATCGCCGCCTGCGCCGACGAGGAGTCCGAGCTGATCCGGATGGGGGTTCCGCGCCGCAACATCTCCGTCGTGCCGCAGGGGATCGACGTGGAGCGCTTCCACCGCCAGGGCCCCGCCTGCCCGCGCGGCGACCGGCCCCGGCTGCTGCACGTGGGACACGCGGGCGCGGCCAGCGCGGTGGCCGCGCTGGTGGCGGTCCCCGACGCCGAGCTGGTCATCGCGGGGGGCGACGAGCCCGGCGTCGAGCGGCTGCGCGCACTGGCCGCCGACCACGGCCTGGCCGACCGGGTGGAGGCGCTCGGCACGGTCCCGCACGACTCGATGCCCAAGCTCATGCGCAGCGCGGACCTGGTGCTGTCGCTGTCCCCGTCCGTGCCCAACGGCACGGCGGCGCTGGAGGCGATGGCCTGCGGCGTCCCCGTGATCGCCTCGGCGGCCGGCGCCCATCTGGACGCGGTGGTGGACGGCGTGACCGGTTTCCTGGCCCGGCCCGACCGGCCTCTGGAGGTGGCCCAGCGGATCCGCAGGCTGCTGGGCGACGCCACGTTGCGCACGGCCATCGGGTACGCCGCGGCGGACCGCGCGCGCTCCCGCTACTCGCTCGAGCGCATCAGCATGGAGCTGCTGCGGGTCTACGAGAAGACCTGCGCCTGACTGGACTGCGCCTGGCCGGGATGGGGCTGACCGGACTGTGCCTGCCCGGACTGTGCCTGCCCGGACTGTGCCTGCCCGGACTGCGCCTGCCTGGGATGGGGCGGCCGGACCAGCGCGGCCGCCTTGAGGGACAGGTGGAGGAGCAGCCGGTTCTCCCCATCCGCGAGGTCGAGTCCGGTGAGCTCCTCGGCCTTGCCCAGCCGGTAATAGAGCGTCTGGCGATGCACGCCGAGGGCGGCCGCGGTCTCCTGTACGTGCCCGCCGTGGTCCAGGTACGTCTCGACCGTGCGGGCCAGCTCGCGCGACGCGGACGCCGCCAGTGCGGCGCTCTCCGCGGCCAGGTCTGCGAGCTCCCGGTGGGACAGCCGGACCAGCAGGCGGTAGACGCCCAGCTCCGGCCAGCTCGCCACCGGGGCATGCCGAGCCACATGCTCGGCCACCCGCAGCGCGAACAGCGCCTCCCGCCAGCTCTCCCACGCCTCCTCCGGATCGTCGCGGGGACCCCCCATGCCGACCACGCCACCGACCACGCCACCGACCACGCCGCCGACCACGCCACCGGCCGCCTCGCCGTACGCCGCGTGCAGCCTCTGGGCGACCTCCCGCGCCTGCGCGGCGGGGGCCAGCACGGCGAGCAGCCGCTCGTCCGGTCCCTCCCCCGGCGCCCCGTCCATACCCGGGTCGGCCGGCACGCCGCGCGGGAGAGGCGGCGGGTCGCCCGCCCACTCCGGCGGCGTCCGTACGGCCAGCGCCGCCACCGGGCCCTCGATCTCGACCCCGGCGGCGGCCCGGGTGGCGGGGTCGGCGGAGAAGAAGTCCCGCAGCCGGACATGCCGCCCGCGGGCCTCCCGGGCCAGCAGCATCGCCGCCCGGGCCACCAGGGGCGCCACGGCGGCCAGCCGCTCGTCGGTCAGCATCGGATAGTCGAGCAGCCACAGGTAGCCGTAGTTCACCCCGCGGTGGCGCAGCGGGACGCACACCCGGCCGAGCAGGCCGGGCAGACCGGGGATGCGCACCGGGCCGGTCGCGGCGGCGATGCCGTACCCCTCGAAATGGGCGCGCACCTCGGCGGAGGCGCGCCGGCGCAGGATCGACTCCTGCCGGACCCGGTCGATGTCTCCGCTCTGCTCGCCGTACGCGAGCAGCTTGAACGACCGGTCCTCCATCGTGACCGAGGCGTCCAGCAGCCGCGCGATCTCATCGGCGATCTCCTGCATGTGCTCCATTGTTGTGCATCTGTCGGAAAATGCTGTGGCGGATGTCCGTGGACCATCGTGAGCTGGGAATTTTACCCTTGCGCCATGCTCGGATCTCTGCTTCTCGCGGTCTCGCGCAGCCCGCTGGCCCGTCGGACCGTCTCGGGTCTGCGGGCCACCCGCAAGGTCGTCGACCGTTTCGTGGCCGGGGAGTCGACCGCCGACGCCGTGGCCGCGGTCCGGCGCCTGACCGGCTCCGGGCTCACGGTCACGATCGACCATCTCGGCGAGGAGGTCCGTGACAGGGGGGCGGCCGTCGAGGCCGCCAAGGCGTACGTCACGCTGCTGGACGCGCTGCGGCCGCTCGGGCTCGGCGACCGGGCCGAGGTGTCGGTGAAGCTGTCGGCCGTCGGGCTCACGCTCGACGGCGACATGGCTCTCGGCGGTATGGCTCTCGACCACGTCGGGCAGATCTGCGCGGCGGCCCGCGACTGCGGCGCCACCGTCACCCTGGACATGGAGGACCACACCACCGTCGACTCCACGCTGGAGATCCTGCGCGCGTTGCGCGAGGACTTCCCGGAGACCGGCGTGGCGATCCAGGCGTACCTGCTGCGCAGCGAGGCCGACTGCCGCGACCTCGCCGGCTCGCGGGTCCGGCTGGTCAAGGGCGCCTACCGCGAGCCCGCCTCCGTGGCCTACCAGAGCAAGGCCGAGGTGGACCGGGCCTACGTCCGGTGCCTGCGGGTGCTCATGGCGGGCAGCGGGTATCCCATGGTGGCCACGCACGACGACCGGCTGATCGACATCGCCGAACTGCTCGCCGACCGGTACGGTCGCGGGCGGGACCGCTACGAATACCAGATGCTGTACGGCATCCGGGCCGACCGGCAGCGCGAGCTCGCCGCCGCCGGGCACCGGGTGCGGGTCTACGTTCCGTTCGGCGACGACTGGTACGGCTACTTCATGCGCCGTCTCGCCGAGCGCCCGGCCAACGTCGCCTTCTTCCTGCGCGCTCTGAAAGGCAAGTGAAGCAATGGATGCCATCGTCAACGTCCCGGTCCCGGCCAACGAGCCGGTGTACGGCTACGCGCCCGGCAGCGCCGAGCGCGCGGCCCTGGAGGCCCGGGTCAAGGAGCTCGGCGAGACGCGGCTCGACCTCACGATGACCATCGGCGGTGAGCGGCGGATGGCGGGCGGCGCCCCGATCGACGTCGTCCAGCCGCACAACCACGCCGCCGTGCTGGGCACCACGGCCGATGCGAGCGCCGCCGACGTGCGCGCGGCGATCGACGCGGCGCTGGCGGCCGCCCCGGCGTGGCGGGCCCTGCCGTTCGAGGAGCGGGCCGCGGTCTTCCTGAAGGCCGCCGACCTGCTGGCCGGCCCGTGGCGCGCCACGCTCAACGCCGCGACGATGCTGGGCCAGTCCAAGTCGGTGCAGCAGGCCGAGATCGACGCGGCCTGCGAGCTGATCGACTTCTTCAGGTTCAACGTCTCCTTCGCGCGGCAGCTCCTCTCCGAACAGCCGGTGTCGTCGCCGGGCGTGTGGAACCGCATGGAGTACCGCCCGCTTGAGGGATTCGTCCTCGCGATCACCCCGTTCAACTTCACCGCCATCGCGGGGAACCTGCCGGCTTCCGCCGCGCTGATGGGCAACGTCGTCGTCTGGAAGCCGTCGCCGACCCAGCAGTTCGCCGCGCACTTCACGATGCGGCTGCTGGAGGCGGCCGGGCTGCCGCCCGGTGTGATCAACATGGTCACCGGCAACGGCGCCGCCGTCTCCGAGGTGGCGCTGACCCACCCCGAGCTGTCCGGGATCCACTTCACCGGGTCGACCACGACCTTCCAGCACCTGTGGCGGACGGTCGGGACGAACATCGCGGGCTACCGGGGCTATCCGCGGCTGGTCGGCGAGACCGGCGGCAAGGACTTCGTGGTCGCCCACCCCTCCGCCTCGGCCGAGGTGCTGTCGACCGCGTTGGTCCGCGGCGCCTTCGAGTACCAGGGCCAGAAGTGCTCGGCCGCCTCCCGGGCGTACGTGCCGCGATCGCTGTGGTCACGGATGCGGGACGACTTCGTGGGCACCGCCGAGTCGCTCGCGGTGGGTGACGTGGCGAGCGATCTGTCGGCGTTCATGGGGGCCGTCATCGACCACCGGGCGTTCGCCAAGCACCGGGAGGCCATCGACCGGGCCGGGGCGACCGACTCGATCAACGTCCTCACCGGGTCGTACGACGACTCGACCGGATATTTCGTGAAGCCGACCATTCTGGAGTGCTCCGACCCGACCGACGAGGTGTTCGTCAAGGAGTACTTCGGCCCGATCCTCGCGGTGCACGTCTACGACGACTCGTCGTACGACACGGTCCTGGACCAGATGGAGAGCATCGCGCCGTACGCGCTGACCGGCGCGGTGATCGCGCAGGACCGGTACGCGATCGCGGCGGCCACCGAGCGGCTGCGCTTCGCGGCGGGCAACTTCTACGTCAACGACAAGCCCACCGGCGCGGTCGTCGGCCAGCAGCCGTTCGGCGGCGCGCGGGCCTCGGGCACCAACGACAAGGCCGGGTCGATCTTCAACCTGATCCGCTGGGTCAACACCCGGTCGATCAAGGAGTCCTTCGTCCCCGCGACCGACCACCGCTACCCCCACATGGGCTGACATCTGCCGACCCGGCGAGGGCTTGTCGTGGTCAGGCGCTGACCACGACAAGCCCGCCGTCGGCGATCAGCTCCTGACCGGTGGTGAAGGTCGCCTCGAAACCGAGGAACAGCACTGCGGCAGCGATCTCCTCCGGCGAACCGTGACGCTTCATCGGGGTGATCTGGTCTCCCAGCGCGTGGAACTCCTGACGTTCCCGGGGAGAGGCGTCCACCCCCATGGTGGGGGTGTCCACGAATCCCGGGCTCACGGCGTTCACCCGGATCCCGCGATCGACCAGTTCGGCCGCGAACACCTGGGCGAACGACCGCACGGCCGCCTTCGCGCCCGCGTACACGCTCATCCCGGCGCTGCCGCCGATGTTCGCGATCGAGGTGGTGAAGACGATGGCACCGCCGTCGCGCACCAGCGGCGCGAGCACCTGGGCGGTGAAGAACGCCCCCCTGGTGTTGACGGCGAAGGTCCGGTCATAGGTCTCCACGGTGACCTGATCGAACGGCTCCAGCTTGGCGTATCCAGCGTTGACATGCAGCAGGTCGATCTCGCCCAGGCGTCCGCCCGCCTCCTCGCCCAACGCCCGGATATCGTCCACGTCCGCGACATCGCACCGCACCACATGGGCGGCGGACCCGAGCTCCCGCCGGGCCTTCAGGAGGTTCTGCTCGTCTCGACCGGTGATCAGCACCTCGGCTCCGCCGTCGACAAGGGCCATGGCCACGGCGAAGCCCATGCCGTGGGTACCCCCCGAGATGACCGCCTTCTTACCGGCAAACCGGCTCACAAGCGCTTCCTTTCCGTCTGCTGGCTGGCGGCCGTACGACCTTGTCGGCGCCAGAGCGGTTCACGGTAGGCAGACCGTCTCTCCATCGGCTCTCGTCCGGCTCTTGGCGCGCTCTCGTCCAGATCGCCGCGCCACGAACGGATCAGACAGGCCGGATCAGATAGGTCAGGAGACGCCCGAGGCCGACATGAGCGCGCGCACCGGATCGAGCGCCCGCCCCTGCTCGAAACGGTGCTGGAACTCCACGCCGAGGGCCTCCCGTACGGCGGTGCCGATCCGGGTGACGTCGCCCCGTTCGGCGGGCGGCAGCGGAGCGCCCGCCTTGTCCCGGGCGGCGGTGGCGGCCCCGAGCAGCTGCGCCGCCCGGACGTGTCGCCCGGCAAGGGCCAGGGCACCGGCCAGGCCTTCCAGGGCCAGCGCGATCGATCGGGGATCACCAGTCGTGCGTGCCGCTTCCGCCCCCTCCAGATGCAGCCGCATCGCCGCCACCGCGTCTCCCCGTTGCTCTGCGACGAAGCCGAGCTCGGCGAGGATCAGCGCCTCTCCCGGGTCACCATCGAGCCGCCTGCACCACTCCAGCCACCGGCGCAGATGCGCCTCGGCCTCGTCGAGCCCGCCTTCCCTGCGGGCGCCCATGCCGAGGCCCACCTCGGCGAACTGTTCACCGAAGGGATAGCCCTGCTCCCTGGCCAGCCGCAACGCGCGTTCGTGCAGCCGCCTGGCCCGCCCGTGGTCTCCGTCCAGCAGCGCGATACGGGCGATGCCCGACAGCTTGACCGACACCTCGGCCCACAGCCCGAGGGTCTCCGCGACACGCAACCCGTCGTGATGCAACGCCGCCGCCCGTGGGTAGTCGCCCTGCACCTCGGCCAGCGACGCCAGGGTGTCCATGGCCTGGAGCCGTCCCCACCCGTCGCCCAGGTCGCGGAAGATCTCGGCGCTCTCCTCGCCGTATCGGCGGCCCGCGGCGAGGTCACCCCGGAGCATGGCGCGTGCGGCCAGGGCCGCCAGCGCGGCCGCGGTGCCCCACCGGTCGTCCAGCGAGCGGAACTCGGCCAACGCCCGGACGATGAGCCGCTCACTGCCGGCCTGGTCGCCGAACCCGGTCCGCATGAATCCGAGGAACCAGCACGCGATGGCCCGGCCGTACGGATCGTCGATCCCGCCGACGAGATCCTCGTAGCGCTCCGGCGGATCGCTCGGCTCGCCCGCGCGCAGTCTGAAGCCCGCCTGCCAGGCCAGCGCGACGGCGCGATCCGGGGCGTCACCGGGCGCCGCGAGCGCGGCCGTGAAGGCCCGGCTCGCCTCGCCGAACCTGCCGCGCAGAAACCAGTACCAGGCGAGCGCGTTGACCAGGCGCAGGGCCAGCACGCCCGTGCCCTGCCGTACCGCGATCTCCAGTGCGCTCTGCAGGTTGGCGCTCTCGGCGTCGATCAGCTCCAGCCGGCGACGCTGGCCGGGACCGTTCAGGTACGGCAGGGCCCACTCGGCGAGTTCGACATGGAACCGGACGTGCCTGATCCTGACCCGATCCGCCTCGCCTGCCTCGTGTAACCGCTCGGCGCAGTACGCGGCCAGCGACTCGGGCAGCCGATAACGGCGCTGCCCCGCCACATCGCCCGCCGACACCAGGCAGCGGTCGACCAGCCTGGCCACCAGGTCGAACACCTCGGATCGCTTGACGGCGTCGCTGTCACCGGCATCGGCGCCGTCGCCGTCGGCAACACCGTCGCCCGCGCAGACCTCCTCGGCGGCGCGCAGCGTGCATCCGCCGCTGAACACCGACAATCTGCGCAGCACCACCCGCTCCGGCTCGGTGAGCAGGTCCCAGCTCCAGTCGAAGACGGCACGCAGCGTCCGCTGCCGGGCGGGCGCGCCGCGCCGGCCGACCGTCAGCAGGGCGAACCGATCCGCCAGCCTGGCGGCGACCTCATGCACACCCATTGCGCCCACCCGGGTGGCGGCGAGCTCCAGCGCGAGGGGCAGCCCGTCGAGACGGCGGCAGATCTCGACGACCGCATCGATGGTGGTGTCATCGAGGGGGAAGTCCGGTTCCGCGGCCCTGACCCGGTCGAGGAACAGTGCCACGGCGCTGGATTCGGCGGCCCGGTCCGTGCTCCCCGCGACGCTCCCCGCGACCTGAATCGGGGCCCTCGCGGCGTTCTCCTCCGGCAGGGTCAGCGGCGGAACCATCCACAGCCGCTCCCCCTCGACGCCCAGAGCTTCCCGGGTGGTCGCCAGCACGCGCACGCCCGGTGCGGCCCGGAGCAGCATCTCCGCGACCCGCGCGGCCCGCTCGACGACATGCTCGCAGTTGTCCAGCACGAGCAGCAGCCGCCTGGCACGCAGGGCGTCGGCGAGCCGGTGAGCCGACGGAACCGGCCGCGGCACGATCACCTCGTCGCGCACACCGAGCGCGGTGGCCACCAGATCGACGATCGGCTCGTGCGCGTCCTCCCCTCGATCCCCGGGCTCCACGCCGGACAGTTCGACCAGCCACACCCCGTCCGGGTAGTCACCCGGGTAAGCACCGCCCGGGTGGTCACCATCCACACCGATCTGGGCCGCACCGATCTGGGCCGACTCTTCGGCGACCGCCAGCGCGAGCCGCGTCTTGCCGACGCCGCCGATACCGGTGAGGGTCACCAACCTGCCGGCCTGCAGCAGCACGCGGACCCGCGTGATCGCCTTTGCTCTGCCGATCAGGGAGCTCATCGCGACCGGCAGGTTGTTCGGCACCTTGGCCGACCGGCCGGCGAGCAGGACCGGGTGCGGGCCGGAACACGGCGCCGGAGCCGGGGGCAGAGCCGGGGCCGGAACCGAGCGCGGGGGGCGTGCCAGCGCCGGGTCCTGCCGCAGGATCGCCTGGCGCAGCGCGACCAACTCCGTGCCCGGATCCAGCCCCAGTTCCTCGGCCAGAAGTGCGCGCATCTCGTCGAAGCCGGCCAGCGCCTCGGCCTGGCGGCCAGCGCCGTACAGGGCCCGCATGTGCGCCATGCGCAGCCGCTCGCGTAGTGGGTGGCGCAGCACCAGGTCGGCCAGTTCCCCGGCCAGCGGGCTGTGCTCACCCAGCTCCAGCAGCGCGTCCGCGCGATCCTCCAGCGCGGTCAGCCGCTGCTCCTCCAGCCGTGCGACGATCGGCTGGGCGAAATCGGCGTCCGCGAAGTCGGCCAGCGCGGGGCCGCGCCACAGGGCGAGCGCGTCGTCCAGGGCCGCCACCCGGGCACGGGGCGTGGTCGCGTCGCGAGCCCCGGCCAGCAGGTGCTGGAACCGCCGCGCGTCCACCTCGACGTCGGCGACGTCCAGCAGGTAACCCGGCGGACGGAACACCACCAGATCACCCGCGCCCGGCTCGGCCCGCCCCAGCGCGCGGCGCAGCCCCCACACCTTCGTGTGCAGCGCCCCGGCCGGATTTTTCGGGGGCGAGTCTCCCCACAGGTCCTCGGCGAGCCGGTCCGCCGAGACCGGTCTGCCCTCCTGTACCAGCAGATCCGCCAGGAGCAGTCGGATCTTGCGCCCGGGTACGGCGAACGCGTGGCCGTCCGCTGTCCACACGGTCAAGGCCCCCAAGATGCCGAAACGCACGAAATTCACCATATAGCGGCCCGCAACGAGAGATCGACAAGAGCGAACGGTGAGAGCGCTCCGGCACCCTGGGGCCCGACACGGACGGATTGACAGACGGATTCACGGGCGATCACGCCCATCCCGAAGAGGCCCGTCCCGCAGAGAAAGGGATTGAGGGATGACCTCGGAGAACCACGCGCCGGTGAGCGTGATCGGCCTCGGCTCGATGGGCTCGGCTCTGGCACAAGCGTTCCTGGACGCCGGTCACCCGACAACTGTCTGGAACCGCTCACCAGGCAAAGCGGACAAGCTGCTGGCCAGCGGCGCGACCCGGGCGGCCACGGTGGCCGAGGCGGTCTCAGCCGGCGACCTGATCGTCATATGCGTGCTGGACTACCAAGCGATGCGCGAGATCGTCGGTTCGGCCGGCGACGCCCTGGACGGCCGCGTCATCGTCAACCTCACCTCCGGCACCCCCGAGGAGGCCCGCGAGACCGCGACGTGGGCGGCCGGGCGTGGGGTGCGCTACCTCGATGGCGCGATCATGGCCGTGCCGGACATGATCGGCGGTGCGGACACGCTCATCTTCTACGGTGGCTCCAAGGCCGTCTGTGCGGCGCATGCCTCAGTCCTCACCGCCATCGCGGGAGGCGGCGCCTACCTGGGTGAGGACGCCGGCCTGCCATCGCTGTACGACGTGGCGCTGCTGGGGCTGATGTGGACCACGTGGGCGGGTCTCCTGCACTCACTGGCCCTGGTGGGCGCCGGGGGCGTGCCGGCGTCCGCCTTCCTGCCGTATGCGCAGGCGTGGTTCGAGCATGTGATCGGCCCGGAGATTCCCGTGATCGCAGGCCAGGTCGATCAGGGCGTCTACCCCGACGCCGACTCCGCTCTCGGCATGCAGGCCATCGCGATCGAGCACCTGCTCGATGCGAGCCGGGCACAGCAGGTCGACGCCGGGCTCCCCCAATTCCTGAAGGACCGCACCGAGCAGGCGATCCGGCGCGGCCACGCGGGCGACGGCTTCGGCAGCCTGTTCGAGGTGCTGCGACGCCCGTCAGGTGAATGCCCTGAACGAGCTGAAGTCTGCCGTAACTGATCGATAACGCTCCCTGAGATCCTCAGCATCAGTGGGCCCAGGGCGGCCAAGTTCATACGGGTAGCCATCCGATCGGCGAGTCTCGCCGGAACTTGGCTGCCGCGATCAGCTTGGGGACATGGGATCCGTCGCTGGACGCCACCTTCGCTGGACCGCTTCCCGCTGCGGCAGACGCCACGACCAAGGCGTCCACGACGCATTCGTGTCCATCCAACCCGGCATCCTCCAGCAACAACCCGGCAAGGTCCGCGGTCCCCTCGGTGACAGGGATCACGGTCAGGTGAGCCCGTTGCCGGACGAGCCGCCTCCCCACCGCTCCGGTGCGTCGCACCTCCGCAAGAGTCACGGCACTGATCGCTGGGATGAATCCTTCCTGCCGGGCGACCGCGATCCGGGCCACGACTCCCGGATCATCTTCACCCAGCAAGGAGAACGGCTGGGCATCCAGCACCAACAGCGGCGTAGGGAACGAGACGTCCGCACGCCTCACTCGCCGAACCACGCGCGCTTGGCCTCCTCCATGACCTCGTCGGACAAGGGGCCCACCCGGCGCTCGTGGTCGGTCACGATCTCCTCGGCCTTCAGCAGTGCCAAGCCGTACTCCGCGGCCTGATCGACGAATCGGGAGAAGCCGCGTGGTCCGGTGCGGCTCTCGATCTCCTCGGCGAGGGAGCGGCGAAGTTGAGAGAACTATACTTGTGATAACTATGGATATCTCAGTTGGGGTGCCGAAGCCGGCGGGCATGTTCGACCGCGATCGTGAGTGGTCGATGCTGGTCAAGTTCGCTGCGGATGAGCAGCCGGGCGCCACACTCGGAGTCGTCTCCGGCCGACGCCGCCAAGGCAAGAGCTTTCTGTTGGAATCGCTCTGTCAGGAGTTGGGCGGGTTCTACTTCTCCGCCCAGGAGGCGACCGACGCCGAGTCGCTGGCGGCCATCGGAGCCGCGCTGACCCGGCATCTCGACCCGGTGGTTCCCTTCGCACCGGCGAGCTGGTCCACGGTGGTGGACGTCCTGCTGAGAATCGGCCGAGACCGGCCGGTTCCCGTCGTGATCGACGAGTTTCCGTACCTCGCCCGATCCAATCCGGCCCTGCCATCGATCATCCAGGGCGCTTACGCCCCGCGCAGGATGGAGCGTACGGAGTCGCGAGCCCGCCTGCTCCTGTGCGGTTCCGCCATGTCGTTCATGGGCGGACTTCTGTCCGGCAATGCGCCGCTGCGCGGACGAGCGTCGCTGGACCTGCCGGTGGACACCCTCGACTATCGGCTCGCCGCCCGTTTCTGGGGACTGACCGATCCCAGGCTGGCTCTGCTGGTGCACGCCGTGGTCGGCGGCACGCCGGCCTACCGGACCGAGATGATCCGTTACGACGCCCCCCGTGTCCTGGACGACTTCGACGACTGGGTCATCCGGGCCATCCTGTCCCCGGGCAGTCCGATGTTCCTGGAGGCGAGATACCTCCTCGCGGAGGAGCCCGATCTGCGCGACAGCGCGCTCTACCACTCGGTGCTCGGCGCCATAGCCGAGGGCAACAGCGGACGCGGTGGGATCGCGGGCTACGTGGGCCGTAAGAGCAACGAGTTGTCCCACCCCTTGACGGTCTTGGAGGACGCCGGGCTCATCACGCGCGAGATCGACGCGTTTCGCGGCAATCGCACGGATTTCCGGATCAGGGAGCCGCTGCTCACCTTCTATCACGCGATGATGCGCCCGTTCTGGCCGCAGCTCATGCGGGCCAACGCCACCGACCGGATCTGGCAGCGAGCCAAGCACAGATTCATCGGCAATGTGGTCGGCCCGCACTTCGAGAGGATCTGCCGCGACTGGACGCTCCACTTCGCCGAAGACCGTTTCGGCGACTGGCCCGTCCAGGTGACCGCGGGCACCGTGAACGATCCCGCCAACCGGACCACCCACGAGGTGGACGTCGTGGCCGTCGGGCATGCCGACGCCGGCAGACCTCCGCTGCTCGCGATCGGGGAGGTCAAATGGGGAGAAACCATGGGGACCGGACACCTCGATCGGCTCCGGCGCATCCGTGACCTCGTCAATAGGAATGACAAATACGACACTTCACAGATGCGCCTGGTCTGCTTCTCGGGATCGGGCTTCAGCGAAGATCTGGTGCGACTGAGCGGGCAGGGCGAGGTCGACCTGGTCGGGCTCGACGACCTGTACGCCTGATGCGAATGATGGTGCCGATTCGCCGGCGGGCAGACTGGAAAGCATCCGAGTACGTCTACCTACCGGAACGGTTGACATGATCTTCATTACCGCGAAGTTCCGCGTACGGCCCGAGCATGCGGCCCGGTGGCACGAGATCGTCGATGAGTTCACCCGGGCGACCCGGGCCGAGCCGGGCTGCCTGTGGTTCGACTGGTCGCGCAGCCTGGACGACGCGGCCGAGTACGTCCTGGTCGAGGCGTTCCGTGACGACGAGGCCGGTGCGGCGCATGTCAGGTCCGAGCACTTCAAGCAGGCTCAGCGGACGCTCCCGCAGTACCTCGCCGAGACACCTCGGATCGTCAACGTGACGGTCCCGCAGAGCGACTGGTCCCCCCTCGGCGAGATGGCCGTCCCCGACCAGGGCTGACACTCCATGAGGGGATGCCGCCGGCCATGAAGCTTGGTCGGCCCGCGACCGCTCGGTGGGCGATCACCTTGGTGGAGTACGCCTGACCGTTCGAGCCGGGAAAGGCGAGGACCGGCCCGTGTGAGACCGGTCCTTCGCTGCGTCTGAGCGGTCAGAGGACGAGGCAGCCGACCCGGACCGGGATGCGGGCCGACTGGCGGCCGGAGACCACGTCCTGCGCCTGGATGTAGGCGTTGGCGGGCCGCCGGGTGTACGCGCAGTCGACCACGTCGGTCTTCAAACCGAAGGCGCCACCGGCGAACTTCGCGTGGGCCTTGGCGTTGACCGTGCCGCTCCAGAAGAGCTTCCCGGTGTTGTACCGGATGGTCAGCCGGACCATGCCGAAGTTGAAGTGATCGCCGTTGATCTTGATGAGCTGGGTGTCGTCGACACCATATGCCCTGAAGTAGCGGGTGATCCACAGGCGGGCCTTGACCTTGCGCTCGTCGTCGAGCTTGTTGTCGGCCTTGGCCTGGGTGCGGGTCTGCGGGGTGACGCAGACGTCGTCGCCGTTGTAGGCCTCGCGCCAGACGTAACCGGTCACGCAGGTGTGCGGGCCGTAGACGCCGTCGGTCCAGCGGGCGGCGGCCACACTGTTGTCGGCCTTGGTCTGGGCGCGGGTGGCCGGGGTGACACAGACGACGTCGCCGACGCGGGCCTCCCGCCAGACGTAGCCCTGCAGGCAGGTGTCGGGTCCGTAGTCGGTGGCGGAGGCCGGGCCGGCCATCAGCGTGAGGGGGGCGGTGACGGCGAGGCCGGCGATCGCGGCGGCGGCCAGACCGGTGAGGGTGCGCTTCATCGTGTTCTCCTGAGGGAAGTCGGTCCCGGTCTGGCCGTCGCCGCCCGGGTGGTTTCCGCGTGCACCTCAGTGATACGGGCCCCCGCCTGCACTTCCCTTACCCACCGCTTACCGCAAGCCCTGAAAGCAACCTGCAAGTCGTACGGAACTCCCGGGCTCGCGGGACGGGGTGCCACAACCCGCCGGTCACGACCGTTCTTCAGGGGTGGGGGCGGTGCCGCCGAGATGGGCGGGCTGCCACCACACCCCGGGCGGGATCTCCGGGTAGGTGCGCTGCGCCTCATCGAGCAGGCCCGACATCCGGCGCCTCAGCTCGGCGGTGAGCTTGGCGATGTCGTCGTCGGGTCCCGTATTCAGAGGCTCGCCGACCAGGATCGTGATCGGGACATGCCGCTGGAGCAGCTTGCGCGGCCGGCCCTTGGTCCACAGGCGCTGCCCGCCCCACACCGCGACCGGGATGATCGGGACCCCGGCTTCGACGGCCATCCGGATGGGACCGCTCTTGATGTCCTTGACGGTGAACGACCTGCTGATCGTCGCCTCGGCGAAGTTTCCGACGATCTCCCCGGACCGCAGGGCCCGTACGGCCGCGCGGAACGCCCCGGCCCCGGCCGCGCGGTCGACCGGGATGTGGTGCATGCCGCGCATCAGCGGACCCGACACCGGGTGGGCGAACACCTCCTGCTTCGCCATGAACCGGACGAGCCGCCGTGAGGGCCGGGCGGCCAGGCCCGCGAAGACGAAGTCGAGGTAGCTGACATGGTTGCTGACCAGGACCGCTCCCCCGGATCGCGGCACGCGCTCGGCGCCCTCGATCCGGATGCGCAGGTCCAGCAGTTTGAAGGCGGCCAGCACGGCGCGGATCACCGGCGGGTACACGAGCTCGGACATGTAGGGAACCGTAACCTACGCACCAGTAGCTTCGATGATGAGGGCCGCCCGCAGGACATGGCCGGTCAGTGGCCGCGGAATGCCTCCTCGAGCCACCAGGCCGCGAGGCCGGGTGTGACCTTGGCGTGGACGAGAAGCGGCCGGTCACGCGGGCCCTTCAGCCATTCGGCGACCCCGGCGAGGTCCTCCTCCCGCCGTACGGAGACGGCCGCGCAGCCGAAGCCGCGGGCGATCTCGGCGAGGTCCACCGGCGGGAACGTGACATTGCCGAGCGGGAAGCCGTCCGGGCCGAAGTGGTGCACCTCGGCGCCGTAGGCGTCGTCGTCGTACACCACGATGACCATCGGCAGCCCGAGCCGTACGACCGTTTCGAGCTCGGCGATGGCCATGAGCGCTCCCCCGTCCCCCAGCGCGGCGACGGTGAGCCGGTCGGGCCTGGCGACGGCGGCGCCGATGGCGGTGGTCAGGCCGAGGCCGATCGACTGGAACGCCTGGGTGAAGCAGAAGGAGCCCCCGTCCGGCACGGACAGGAACATCGCCGGATATCCCATGAAGTTGCCGGAGTCGACGGCCACGACCCGATCCGCCGGGAGCAGGTCGTCGAGTCCGATCGTCAGCGTCCTGGGGTCGATCCGCCCGTCGCCGCCGGTGTCGGCGTACGGCACGTCGCGCCAGCGCACCTCACGGGCGATCCGATCGGCGATCTCGGGGGTCCGGTAGCCTGCCGCGTCCCCGGAAGGCGCGTCTCCGGAAGGCGCGTCCAGGAGGTCGGCGACCGCCCGTGCCGTCGCCCGTACGTCACCGATCACGCCGAGGTCCACGGGACGGTTCACGCCGATGACGTCGGCGTCGAGGTCGACCTGCACCACGGTGGCGCCCGGGCCGATCAGCTTGCCGTGCCGGGTGGTCCACATGGTGAGCGAGCAGCCCCAGGCGACGACCAGGTCGGCGCCACCGACGAGCTCGGCCGTCAGCGGCGAGGCGAATCCGCCCATCACGTCCAGATCCCACGGGCTGCCGTGGAAGTGCCCCTTGGCGACCGCGGAGGTCGCGTACAGCGCGCCCACCCGCTCGCCGAGGGCCTCCAGTTCCCGGCGGGCGCCCCGCGCCCCGCGGCCGGCCACGAACACCGGCCGCCGCGCCGCCCGCAGCAACCCGGCGAACTGCGCTATCGAGTTCGGGGCTATCGAGTCCGGGACGATCGAGTCCGGGGCCGCGGGCTCGGCGGCGCCGTCCGAAGCCCCGGGGCCGTCCACGGCCTCCGGGTCGTGCTCGCTGGGGAACGTGAGCCCCCACGGGGCCGGGATCCGGCTCGCCGCGGCCCGCCGCACCCCGCCGCCACCGGCCTGCAGTTCCCCTACGGCGCGCGCGGCCTCGTCCGGCAGCACCTCGTCCTGGACGTCCAGCGGCAGGCGGAGCAGCACGGTCCGGCGTCCCAGCAGCGCGGCGAGGAAGGCCATGACGGTGTCGTCGACCACGGTCTCCGCCGAGGCCACCCTGGCCACGTGCACACCGACGGCGGAGGCGAGGGCGGCCTGGTCGATCCAGAAGTTGGAACGGGCCGAGGTGGCCTCGGGGGCGAGCGCGAGCAGCGGAGTGCGGCTCTTGGCCGCCTCCGTGACGCCGGTCAGCGCGTTGGTGACGCCGGGCCCCTGATGGACGGTGAGGACGGCGACGGTTCCGCTCATCCGGGCGTAGGCGTCCGCCATGGTGGCCGCGCCGCCCTCGTGGCGTGCGGCGACATACCGCACGCCGTGCCGTACCAGCGAATTGGTGACGTGGAAGTTCCCGCTGCCGACGACCCCGAAGGCCGTGCGCACGCCGAGGGAGGCGAGGACGGCCCCGACGGCCTCCGCGACGTTCATCGTCGGATGGCTCATCTGTCGACCGGTCATCTTTCCAGGAGGGCCAGGACGCGCAGCGGGCTGCCGGAGCCGCCCACGATCGGCAGCGGGCCGGCGATCACCACGGCGCCCGTCGGCGGCAGCCGGTCGAGGTTGCGCAGCTGGGTCAGGCCGTACTTGCCGGCGCCGAGCAGGAACGAGTGACAGGGGAAAGCCGGGTCGAAGGAGTGCGCGGCGCCCGCGTCCGTGCCCACGGTCTCGACGCCGAGGCCGATGATCGGCGTCTGCTCCGCCAGGAAGCGGGCGCATTCGGCGGAGATGCCGGGGGTGTGCGGCCCGGTCTCGTCGGCGTTGAGGAACCGGCCCGCGTCGTTGGCTCGGGCGTCCCAGCCCGTGCGGTAGAGGAGCCAGCCGCCCTCCGGGAGGGGGCCGTGCTCCTTCTCCCACGCCCTGACATGGTCGATCTCGAGGAGGAAGTCGGGGTCCGCGGCCGCCTCGGCGCTGAAGTCCAGCACCGCCGCGGACGCGATCAGCTTGGTGACGGGCACCCGCGAGACGTCCTCGCCGTCTCGGGCGGTGACCCAGTGGTTGGGCGCGTCGAAGTGGGTTCCGGTGTGCTCACCGGTGGTGAAGTTGTTCCAGTACCAGGCCGGGCCGCGGTCGTCGTACCGGCTGATCTCCTGCAGGCTGAAGGTCGCCGTCTGCCCGAAGGTCTCCGGCAGCGACAGGATCGGCGTCTTCTCGGTCAACGGCGCGGTCAGGTCGAGCACCTCGATCCCGCCGTTCCGGATTCCCTCCATCAGATCCCGCAATACCGACATCACGCCTCCCTTGTGTCACACGCGGACGAATCCTCCTACACTCTCGCCCCTCGCGCCAGCCACAGGCCCCGGCCATCGGATGCCGGCGGCTACCACCGGAAGTAGACGAACAGGCGGCCGTGGTTCTTGGCGTCCTTGTCCACGCGATGGTAGAGCGCCTTGATCTCCTTCTGCTCCAGGAAGCGCAGCACCTTCTTCTTGAGCTGCCCCGACCCCTTGCCAGGGATGATCTCCACCTGGGTGGCCTTCTTCCGGACCGCCTCCTCCATGACGCCGCGCAGCGCCCGGTCGATCTCGCTGCCCCTGTTGTAGATGTCGTGGAGATCAAGTTTGAGCTTCACGCGAACAGTCTAGGAGAAAAGCCCGCGATCGGTCAGCCCGCGAACGATCGGTCAGCCGTGCAGATAGCCGACCAGAGCGTCCTTCTCCGTCTCCAGCTCCTCGATGGCGCTCTTGACGACGTCGCCGATGCTGACGATGCCCGCCAGCCGCCCGCCCCGCACCACGGGGACGTGCCGCACGCGGTGGTCGGTCATGGTACGGCGCAGCTCCTCGACGTTGGCGTCGGGCGTGCAGCTCCTGACGTCGGAGGTCATGATCGTTGAGACCGGCTGGCCGAGCACGGCGGCGCCCAGCTCGTGCAGGCGCCGTACGACGTCCCGTTCCGACACGATGCCCGCGATCGTCTCTCCGTCCTCCGACACCACCACCGCGCCGACGTTGAACTCGGCCAGCCTGGCCAGGAGCTCGGTCACGGTGGCCTGCGGAGAGACCGTCACCACGCCCGTCCCCTTACCCTTCAAGATCGTTCCGATGCGCATGCGCGCCGCCTTTCCGGCCCGGGGGGCCCGCCTTCCTCCCGCTCCGGCCTGCCAACTGGCCGACCAACCGGCCGGCCGGAGCCGTACAGGTCGTGTTTTCCCAGGCAACAGCGGCGACGACATCGCGTCAAGCGTCCTGACTCCACGCCCGGGTAAATCTCCTGTTCCCCTGCAGGGCTGCCCACCCCGGCGCGATCATCACGATCTTATGCTTGAGGTCATGGAAGACCCCCGTTGGCTCAGTGCGCAAGAGCAGCGCGCCTGGCGGGCGCACCTCGCCGCGCACCGGCTGCTGTTCCATCAACTCGACCGCGAGTTGCATGAGGAAGGTCTGTCGCTCAACGACTACGAGATCCTGGTGAACCTGTCGGAGAGCCCCGACCACCGCATGCGGATGAGCGAGCTCGCCGACGCCACCATCCAGTCCCGCAGCAGGCTCTCGCACCAGATCTCCCGGATGGAGGCCGCCGGGCTGGTGGTCCGGGCGAGCTGCGACGACGACCGGCGTGGCACGTTCGCCGTGCTCACCGATCTGGGCTGGAAGACCATTCAGCGTGCCGCCCCCGGTCACGTGGCGGGGGTCCGCCGGCACCTGATCGATCTGCTGACCCCCGAGCAGGTCACCGCGATCGAGGAGATATTCGGCCCCATCGCCGACCGCCTTCAGTCGATCCGCACGGCCCGCTGATGAAGGTCGCTACGATCCGCGTTGTGACAAGAATCCTCGGGCTGGTCGTGGCCGCCCTGCTGCTGGTGACCGCCTGCGCGTCGAACGGCACGGCCGCGCTTCCCGACGGGCCCGGCCTGCTGAAGAAGTCGGCCGAGGCGATGAAGGCGGTGCGGACCGTCGCCTTCGTCATCGAGACCAGGGACCGGCCCGCCGTGCCGGTCAGGCACGCCGAGGGCACCCTGACCAAGGAGGGCGATGCCAGGGGAACGCTCCAGGTCGAGCTCGTCGGCCTGCAGGAGTTCGAGTTCGTGATCGCGGGCGACACCGTGCACTTCAAGGGCCCGACCGGCGGCTTCCAGAAGATGACCAGGCAGCAGCTCGCCGCGATCTACGACCCCTCCGCCGTGCTGACCGGCGTGCCGGAGCTGCTGTCGTCGGCGAACGAAGCCCGGACCGAAGCCGCCGAGAAGGTCGGCGGCGCCGACGCCTACCGGGTCGCGGCCACCCTGCCGCAGCAGTCCCTCGCCAAGCTGGTGCCCGGCATCGCCCAGGGCGTGAACGGGACCGTGTGGATCGACAAGGCCACCGACCGGCTACTCAAGATCGAACTTCCGCTCAACGGCGGCGGAGTGACCGTGACCCTGGACGACTACGACGCCCCCGTGACGATCACACCGCCCGCGTCATGACGTCCCTCGTCCGCGGCCGCCGTCTCGCCCTCGGCGTGGGCGGCGCGGCCGTGCTGCTCGCCGCGCTCGACGCCTACGTCGTCGTCACCGTCTTCGCGGACATCGCCCAGCAGGTCGGCGTCCCGCTGAACCGTCTGGAACGGGCGACGCCCATCGTGACCGGCTTCCTGCTGGGTTACGTCGCGGCGATGCCGCTGCTCGGCCGGCTGTCCGACCGGTACGGCAGGCGTCCGCTGATCCATGCCTGCCTGGCCGGGTTCGCGGCCGGCTCGCTGGTCTGCGCGCTCGCCCAGGACGTCCCCACGCTGACGGCCGGCCGCACGCTGCAGGGCCTGGCGGGCGGGGCGCTGCTGCCGATCACGATGGCCCTCATCGGCGACCTGTGGGACGAGCGCGCCCGGCCGGTCGCCCTGGGGGCGGTGGGCGCGGCTCAGGAGCTCGGCAGTGTGCTGGGCCCCCTCTACGGCGCCGGGATCGCCGCCCTCGTCGGCTGGCGGGGCATCTTCTGGGTCAACATCCCGCTGGCCCTGCTCGCCGCCGTCGCCGTGCAGCGCGGCGTGCCGCGGGAGCCGTACGGCAGGGCGGGAGGCGGGGTCGACGCCGTCGGCGGCGCGCTGCTGGCGCTGGCGCTGGGCCTGCTGGTGGCCGGGCTCTACAATCCCTCGCCCGGCGAGGCGGTCCTGCCGCCGTGGGGTCTGCCGTGCCTGGCGGCCGGCATGGTCGCGGCAGCGGCGTTCGTCGCCTGGGAGATCCGCTCGCCGGTGCGGCTGCTGGACCTGACCGGCGTGCCGAGGGGGCCGCTGCTCGCCACGCTGGCGGTGAGCCTGCTGTCCGGGGCCGCCCTGCTGGTGACGCTGGTGGACGTCCAGCTCGCCGCGCAGACGCTGCTCGGCGAGGACGCCGTCGGCGGGGCGCTGGTGCTGACCCGTTTCCTCGCCGCGCTGGCCGTCGCGGCCTTCCTGGGCGGGATGCTGACCCGCCGGTTCGGGGAGCGGCCGGTGGCCGTCGCTGGGATGACGGTCGCCGCGGCCGGTTACCTGATGATGTCGCGGTGGCCGGTGGATCTCGCTTCGGCCGGCGTGTGGCTGGACGTCGATCTGGCCGTCGCCGGGCTCGGGCTGGGCGTGGTCGTCGCCCCGGTCTCCTCGGCCGTGCTGCGTGCCGTCCCGGCCGTTCGGCACGGCGTGGCCTCGGCCGCGGTCGTGGTGGCCCGCATGATGGGGATGCTGCTCGGCGTCGCGGCGCTGTCCGCGTGGGGGTTCCACCGCTTCCAGTCGCTGACGGCGCACCTGGACACGCCCCTGCCCATCGGCGGCGCCGGCGCCGACTACCTGGCCGAGCTGGCGGAGTACGAGGCCAAGGTGAAGGCCGCGCTGCACGTGGAGTACACGGAGATCTTCCTGATCACCGCGGGACTGTGCCTGCTGGGCACGCTGGCGGCCCTGGCCCTGCCCGGCGGGACGCGAGCGGCTCAGGACCCCCAAGGTAGGTCAGGAGCGCGGGCAGGTCAGGACCGCGGGTAGGCCGACACCGCGATCCCCGGCAGGCGGAGGAGCGGGCCGGAATCAGCGGTACGGCATTCGCCCGTGTTATTTCTTCTGCCGTTTCTCCCGGATCTTCATCGTGATCTCGATGGGGGAGCCGGCGAAGCCGAACTCCTCGCGGATGCGGCGCTCGATGAACCGGCGGTAGGTCTCCTCCAGGAACGCCGACGTGAACAGCACGAACCTCGGCGGCTCGGTCGTCGCCTGCGTGGCGAACAGGATCTTGGGCTGCCTGCCCCCGCGCACCGGCGGCGGCGTGGCCTGCACCAGCTCGGTGACGAACTGGTTGAGCCGGGCCGTCGGCACCCGCGTCCCCCACGACTCCAGGGCTCGCTCGATCGCCGGCGCGAGCTTGTCGACGTGGCGGCCGGTCTTTGCGGAGATGTTGACCCGCAGCGCCCAGGGCGTGCGGACGAGCTGGCGGTCGATCTCCTTCTCCAGGTAGTACCGCCGGTCCTCGTCGACCAGGTCCCACTTGTTGAACGCGACGACCATGGCGCGGCCGGACTCGATGACCAGGCCGATGATCCGCAGGTCCTGCTCGGTCAGCACCTCGGAGGCGTCGATCAGCACGACGGCCACCTCCGACCGCTCCAGCGCGGCCCGGGTGCGCATCGCCGCGTAGAAGTCGGCGCCCTTCAGCTCCCGGTCGCGGCGGCGGATGCCCGCGGTGTCCACGAACCGGTAGGTCGTGCCACGCAGCTCGACCAGTTCGTCCACCGGGTCGCGGGTGGTGCCCGCCACGGGGTCGACCAGCACCCGCTCCTCGCCCGCCAGCCGGTTCAGCAGCGACGACTTGCCCACGTTGGGCTTGCCCAGCAGAGCGACCCGGCGCGGGCCGCGCCGCTCGCCGAACGTCTGCTCCGGCGCCTCGGGCAGCGCGTCGAGCACGACGTCGAGCAGGTCGCCACTGGCCCGGCCGTGCAGCGCGGAGACCGGGTACGGCTCACCCAGGCCCAGCGACCAGAGCCCCGACGCCTCGATCTCCAACTGCTGGTTGTCGACCTTGTTGGCGGCCAGCACGACGGGCTTGCCCGACCGGCGCAGCACGGCCCCGACCGCCTCGTCGGAGTCGGTCACGCCGACGCCCGCGTCCACCACGAACAAGATCACATTCGCCAGCTCGGCCGCGACCTGGGCCTGTTCGGCGATCCGCAGCGCCATGCCGGTGGCGTCCGGGTCCCAGCCACCGGTGTCGACCAGTGTGAACCGGCGGCCGCGCCAGGTCGCCTCGTACGTCACCCGGTCCCGGGTCACGCCTGGCACATCCTCCACGACCGCCTCACGCCGGCCGATGATGCGGTTGACCAGCGTCGACTTGCCCACGTTGGGGCGGCCGACCACGGCCACGACCGGCAGGGGGCCTGCGTCGGGCTCACCGGAGCCATCGCCCGCGGAAGCGGCGAGTTCGGCCTCGGTCCAGCCGCCCTCGTCGTATTCGTACTCCCCCGTAACGTCCATTTCCTGCCTCATCGGCTGATTCCTCCCCGATCCCGCCAGGATCAGGCTCAATATGCCCCTGCACTGGCGGGGCTCAGATGGTCCGCTCCTTGACGAGCCGCAGCACTTCGGCGATCACCTCGTCGAGGTCGAGCGGAGTGGTGTCCAGTTCCACCGCGTCGGCCGCCATCGCCAGGGGGTCGGTCTTGCGCGTGGAGTCGAGCGCGTCCCGCCGGGCCATCTCGGCCCGTTGCTCCCGGGTGGAGGTCCCGGTCAGCTCCGCCGTACGGCGCAGCGCGCGGGCGTCGGCGCTCGCGGTGAGATAGATCTTGAGCGGCGCGTCCGGCGCCACGACCGTGCCGATGTCGCGTCCCTCGACCACGATGTCGCCAGGCCCGATGATCTGCCGCTGGAGATCCACCAGACGCCTGCGCACGTCGGGCACCGCGCTCACGGCGGAGACGGCCCGGGTGACCTCCTGGGTGCGGATCGGCCCGCTGACGTCGGTCCCGTCCACGCTGATGCCCGGGGCGTCCGGGTCAGTGCTGATCTCCAGCCGGGGTTCGCGGCAGCGGTCGGCGACGGCGTCCTGATCCGCGGGGTCGACCCCCTGGTCGAGCATCCACCAGGTGACCGCCCGATACATGGCCCCCGTGTCCAGGTACCGCAGCCCGAGAGCCCGGGCGACTCCACGCGACGCGCTCGACTTCCCCGACCCGGAAGGCCCGTCCATAGCGACGACCAGACCCGACACGCTCGCTCCTCTTCTCTGGCCCTGCCCGGCGATCCGGCCCGACATCCCGGCCCGGCGATCCCCACCCTGCCTTTACCCGACCCCCGAGCGTACCGGGACTCCCGGCGATCCCGCGCATCAGCGCCGCGCGCACTCAGCCGGTTCGGCCGTCGGCGGCCGTCGGCGGCCGTCAGGGCACCTGCCAGCCGCGCTCGCGCAGGCCTTCGGCGAGCGCCTCGGCCGCCTCCGGCTGGACGTACAGGTCCGCCGCGCCGAGCGGCAGCCCGGGCGCGTGCTCCAGCCGGATGTCCTCGATGTTGATCCCCGCCTGTCCGGCGGCCTGGACGAGCCGGGCCAGTTCGCCGGGACGGTCCCCGATGACCACCTGGACGACCGCGTAGGTGCTCGCCGGGCCGCCGTGCTTGCCGGGGATCCGGCCGGTCCCGCGCACGCCACGCCACAGCAGTTCGGTGACGCCCGCGACGGCGGCACCGTCACCCGCGAGCATGCGCAGCGATCGCGCGACGTTCGCCAGGTCGGCGGCGACGGCCTCCAGCACCTCCGCCACGGGTACGGCGTTGCCGGACAGGATGCCGGTCCACAGCGCCGGGTCGCCGGCGGCGATCCGGGTGACGTCGCGCACGCCCTGACCGGACAGGCCGAGCGCCGTGTCAGACGCCTCGGCCAGCCGCGCCGCGACCGCCGCCGCCGTCACGTGCGGCGCGTGCGAGACCACCGCCACCGCCCGGTCGTGCTCGGCGGCGTCCACCCGTACGGCGTTGCCCCCGCACAGGCCGATCAGTTCCAGGACCGCCGCCACCGCCGGGCCGGACGCCTCCGGCGTCGGGCAGAACGCCCAGGGGCGGCCGAGGAACAGGTCGGGCCGGGCCGCCGCCGGCCCCGACCGCTCCCGGCCTGCCAGCGGATGACCGGCGACGAACGTGGACAGGTCGCAGCCGAGCTGCGCCGCCTGCGCGATCAGGAGTTCCTTCACGCTGGCCACGTCCGTGTAGGCCCGGGCGGTCTCGCTCTTCTGCAGGTCGAGCAGCCACTGCGCGACGAACGGGGGCGGCACCGCGATGACCGCCAGGTCCACGGTCCGGTCGGCCCGCCAGTCCTCCCCCGCCCCCAGTTCCCGCGCCAGCCGTACGGCTCCCGCGTCCCGATCGGCGAGGAACACCCGGACGCCGCGCTGACGCAGCGCGAGCGCGATCGAGGTGCCGATCAGTCCCGTGCCGACGATGACGGCGCTGCCGAGCGCGGTCGCGGCGCCCTCGGTGGAAGCACCCTCGGTGGAAGCGCTCTCGGTGGGAGTCATCCTGCTCGTCCTGGTGGTCTCGTCCCTGACAGGATCTACTGCATCTACTGCGCGATGGCGGGGTCTACTGTGCGATGTCCACGCGGAGCGCGACCGCGCCCCGCAGGTACACGTGCTGGATCTCCTGACGCGGCCGGTCGGTGGCGATGTGCGCCATCAGGCGGACCACACGCGGCAGCGCACCGGGCACGTCGATCTCGGACGCGCACAGCAGCGGGACATCGTGGAACCCCAGCTTCCGCGCGGCCAGCGCGGGGAACTCCGCGGTGAGATCGGGCGTCGCCGTGAAGATCACGCTGATGACGTCCTCGGTGGTGAGGTCGTTCCGCGCCATCACCTCGGTGACCAGTTCGGTCGTCCCCGCGATGATCGATTCCCGGTCGTCGCCGTCGACCTGGATGGCTCCACGAACCGCCCGCACCATCGTCGTTCCCCTCTCGCGCTCGCCGCCGTGGGCCCAAGCCACCGCCCAGTCCACGGGGCTTTATCCGTTATTGTCCCGCCCTGCGAACCGGCGCCCGGCAAGGCTACATGCCGACGGTGGAGTAGAGCTCGCCGACCTCCTGCACCGTCAGAGTGCGGAGGGTACCGGGCTTGAGCCGGCCCAGTTTGACCGGGCCGAACTCGATCCGCGCCAGGTCGATCACCCGGTGGCCCACGGCCTCCAGCATGCGCCTGACGATGTGCTTGCGCCCCTCGTGCAGGACGATCTCGACCAGCGCCTGCTGGCCGTGCTCCTGCACGATGCGGAACTCGTCGGCCCGGGCCAGCCCGTCGTCCAGCGCCACGCCCTCGCGCAGCGCCCGGTGCAGGTTGCGCGGCACCGGACCGGGCACCTTGGCCCAGTATTTCTTCGTCACGCCGTAACTGGGGTGGGTCAGCCGGTGCGCCAGCTCACCGTCGTTGGTGAACAGCAGCAGGCCCTCGGTCTCGGTGTCCAGCCGGCCCACGTGGAACAGTCGCGGAGCGAGGTCCTGCACGTAGTCGTGCAGGCACGGGCGGCCCTCCGGGTCGTCCATCGTGCTCACGACGCCGATCGGCTTGTTGAGCGCGTAGTAGACCAGGTCCGGCGCGGTCGGCACCCGCCTGCCGTCGACGTGGATGACCTGCCTGGCGGGATCGACCCGGGCGCCGAAGCGGCGCACCACCTGGCCGTCGACCGTCACGCGGCCGTCACCGATCATCTCCTCGCAGGCGCGCCTGCTGGCCACCCCGGCCTGGGCGAGGACCTTCTGCAGCCGCGCGCCGTCCGGCACCTCCGTGGTGTCGCGCTCGTCGGTGTAGTCCTCGTCGTAGAAGTCCGGGTCGCGCAGCGGCTGCCGCGAGGTCTTGAACGGGTTCTCCCCCCTGCTCTCACGGCTCTCCCGGGGCGCTCCCCCGCGGCCCTCTCCCGACCGGGGCCGCGATGCCGCCCCGCCGCGGTCGGACCTGTCGTGGCCGAAGCGCGCGCGCAGTCCGCCCCGTTCGGCACTCCCGCCGCCGATGGTCCGCACGTCGTCACGCGACCCGGTGCCACCCCTGGCGGCGCGGAACGGGGCACGCCCAGGCTGACGGTCCTCACGAGGCCGGTCCTCACGCCTGCGGTCCTCAGGCCGGCGGTCGGCTCGCTCACCCCGATAGGGGCGATCGTCCCGATGACCACGTTCGGGACGCCTGCCGCCGAAGTCCCGGCCGCCCTCGAAGCCCCGGTCTCTGCCAGGGGCCCGGTCCCTACCAGGGGCCCGGTCTCTGCCAGCGGCCCGGTCCCTGTCGAAACCGCGGTCCCTACCAGAGGCCCGGTCCCTGTCGAAGCCCCGGCCGCTACCAGAGGCCCGGTCCCTACCCGGGGTCCGGTCGTCACGGTACGCCTGCGCCCGGTCACGACCGCCGGGACGCTCCCGGTCACGGTCACGGTCGCCGTAACGGCCTCCCTCGCCGGAGGGCCTGCCGTACCTGCCGCGCGAGCCGCCGCGGTCGTCCCGATATCCCCCGCCGTCCCGCCGGTCCCGGTGATCTCCATCCTCCCGACGGCCCCGGTAGCCCCCGGCGGTACGGCTGTCACGGGCGTCTCGGCCGGTCCGGTCTCGATCCGTCCGGTCTCGATCCGTACGGTCTCGATCCGTACGGTCACCGCGGAAGGGCTTGCGGTCGGCGTCGCGGTAGCGGTCGCCGCCTCTGAAGCCGTCGCCTCTGGAGCCGTCGCCTCCCCTGCCGTCGTTTCTGGGACCCATGCCCCGCTGACCGGTGCTCCGGCTCCGACCGCGTCCCTCACCGGACGGGGTACCACGCCTGCTGTTCACTGCTTCTCCTCAAAGATTTCCACGTCGTCCGGGAGGAATGGGGCGAGCTCGGGAAGCTCGTCGAGGCTACGCAACCCCAGCCTCTCCAGGAAGTAACTCGTCGTCCGGTAGAGCACGGCCTGGCTCTCCGGGTCGGTTCCGGCCTCCTCGACCAGGCCTCGTGCGGTGAGCGTCCGTATGACGCCGTCGCTGTTCACACCACGGATCGCCGCCACCCGGGCCCGGCTGACCGGCTGCCGGTAGGCGACCACGGCGAGGGTCTCCAGCGCCGCCTGTGTCAGCCGCGCCGTCTGGCCGTCCCTGACGAAACGCTCCACGAGCGGGGCACACTCCGCCCGGGTGTAGAAACGCCAGCCTCCGGCCACCTCCCGAAGGTCGAAACCACGTCCGGCCGCGATGTATTCCTCGGACAGATCACGCAGGGCGGCGCCGATCTCACTCGTCGGCCGCTCCAGGACCTGAGCGAGGGTCACCTCGGCGACCGGCTCGTCGACCACCATCAGGATCGCCTCCAGCGCCGGTCTGAGGTCCGGCAGGGGCTGCGGGATCCCGGCGGCCTCGACTGCCTCGACTGCCTCGCTGCGTTCCATGGGCCCCTCTCGCTATTCGGCGCCGCCGTCACCGCGTGACGCGTCGTAGTCGTCTCCGACCAGCACATCGCCGTCCGCGGCGCCGGTCCACGTGACGTACAGCTCGCCGAGCGGCTCGACCTGCTCGAAGGAGACGGCGGCCTCCCGGAACAGCTCCAGGACGGCCAGGAACCGGGCGACGATCTCGAAGGTGCCCCCGCAGTCGGCGGTCAGCGCCCGGAAGGTCGCCCTTCCGACCCGCCGCAACCGCTCGACAAGAATAGCGGCTTGTTCGCGGACGCTGGCGAGCGGTTGATAGATGTGGGAGACCGAGACGGTCGGCGGAGCCTTCGGCGTGAACGCCTTCGCGGCGATCTTGGCGAGCTGCTCCGGCCCGATGCCGAGGACGAGCTCCGGCAGCAGGTCGGCGAACCGCTTCTCCATGGGCACCGACCGGGGAAAGCGCAGGGCCTCCTCCGCCAGCCGCCCGGTGAAGATCTTCGCGACCTCCTTGTAGGCCCGGTACTGCAGGAGCCGCGCGAAGAGCAGGTCACGGGCTTCCAGCAGAGCCAGGTCCTCCTCGTCCTCGACTTCGCCGGTGGGCAGCAGGCGGGCCGCCTTCAGGTCCAGCAGGGTCGCGGCGACCAGCAGGAAGCGGCTCGTCTGGTCGAGGTCCCACTCGGGTCCGCGAGAACGGATGTACGCGATGAACTCGTCGGTGACCTGATGCAGGGAGACCTCGGTGATGTCCAGCTTGTGTTTGGAGATCAACCCGAGCAGCAGGTCGAACGGGCCCTCGAAGACATCCAGATGCACCTGGAACCCGGCCTGGTCTTGGGTCTCGGGCCCGGACACCTGCTCCGTCACGCCTCCCATTGTCGCCCAGACTCCCGGAGTGAATTACGAGATCACCCGCGGGAGTGGGCGGGCCAGCGGGCGAGGAGCTCCCGAGCGAGATCACGATAGGCGGTGGCGCCCATCGATCCGGGGTCGAACTGCGTGATCGGCTCACCGGCCAGGGTGGCGTCGGGGAAGCGGACGGTCCGGTTGATCACCGTGTGGAAGACCTTGTCCCCGAACCCCTGCATGATCGTCTGGAGAACTTCGCGCGCGTGCAGCGTACGAGGGTCGTACATCGTGGCGAGCAGGCCGTCGATCTCCAGGCTCTTGTTCAGGCGCTCCTGGACCTTGCCGATCGACTCCATGAGCAACGCGACGCCACGCAGCGCGAAGAACTCGCACTCCAGTGGAATCATCACGCTGTGCGCGCAGGTGAGCGCGTTGACCGTGAGCAGGCCGAGCGAGGGCTGGCAGTCGATCAGGCAGATGTCGTAGTGCGGCAGCAGCGGCTCCAGCGCCCGCTGCAGTGCGTACTCCCTGGCCACCTCGTTGACCAGCCTGATCTCCGCGCCGGACAGGAAGATGTTGCTGGGGAGCAGTTCCATGTTCTCGACGGAGGTGTCGAGCAGCACGTCCTCGACGGTGACGTCCGGCTCCTCCATGATGAGGTCGTAGACCGTCGCCTCGATCGGCCGGGGGTCGATGCCCAGACCGACGGAGAGCGCGCCTTGGGGGTCGAAGTCCACCAGCAGGACCCGCTGGCCCACCTCGGCCAGCGCGGCGCCGAGGTTGATGGTGGTCGTCGTCTTGCCGACGCCGCCCTTCTGATTCACCATCGCGACGATCCGCGCCGGTCCGTGGGTCTCCGGCGGTGTCGGCTCGGGGAACACCGGGCGCGGACGGCCGGTAGGCCCGATCGCACCGCCGGGGATCCCCGCGTTCCACGTCGCCTCAGTGGTCGCAGTCACCTTGTCCTCCCTGACGGCCTCGAACCTGATCGAATCTAAAGGGTCGGCAACAATGCGGCAAGGCGGCGCGCCCAAGGCGCTCTCAGTTCAGCGCGCGGGGATGGGCCGCCGCGTAGACCTCCCGGAGCCTGTCGACCGTCACCAGCGTGTACACCTGCGTGGTGGTCACCGAGGCGTGACCGAGCAGTTCCTGGACAACCCTAACGTCCGCGCCGCCATCGAGGAGGTGGGTTGCGAACGAATGTCGCAACATGTGTGGAGAGACACCGGAAAGTCCGGCCCGCTCCGCCGCGGCCTGGAGCACCTCCCAGGCGCCCTGCCGGGTCAGCCGGCCGCCCCGCGCGTTGAGGAACAGCGCGGGTGTCCCCCGGCCGTGCGCCGCGATCGAGGGCCGCGCCCTGACCAGGTATGCGTCGAGCGCCCGGCGGGCGTACCGGCCCAGCGGCACGATCCTCATCCGCCCGCCCTTGCCGCGCAGCCGCACCTGATCCTCTCCGGGGTCCTGGTCCGAGTCCTGTCCGGGCTCCTGTCCGATCTCCTGTCCGGGATCGTGGGACACGTCGTCGACGGCGAGCCCGACGGCCTCGGAGATCCGGGCGCCCGTGCCGTACAGGACCTCCAGGAGCGCGCGGTTGCGCAGGGCCAGCGGCGAGTCCTCGGGACCGCACGCGGCCAGCAGCCGCTCGACGTCGGCGACGCTGATCGCCTTGGGCAGGCGCCGCATCTGACGCGGCGGGCGGACGTCGTGCGCGGGGTCGTGACCGGAGACGCCCTCGCGGAGCGCGAACCGGTGCAGCCCGCGCACCGCGGACACGGCGCGGGCGGCCGAGCTGGCCACCAGCGCCGGGTGATGGTCGTCCCCCTCGCGCAACGCGGCGAGGAACGCCACCACGTCCCCCTCCGCGACGTCCGCCAGCGTGGCGAGGCCCCGTGCCTCCAGATGCTCGATATAGCGGCGCAGGTCGCGCCGGTAGGACGCGAGCGTGTTGGCAGACAGCCCCCGCTCCACCGCCAGATGGGCGAGATAGCTGGACAGCACCGCCTCGGGCTCGCTCAGGACGTCCCCCTACGGACTCATGCCTCCGGCGCGTCGGCGGGACGAAGTCCCTTGAATCCGTCGGCGGAAGCTGCGTATGCGGCGAGGATACCGGCGACCGCCGGAGAATTGTGGATCATTCCGGTCAGCACTCTGTCGACCGCCTCGGCCAGCGGGATCCACACCACCGGCATGTCGATCTCCTCGTTCCGGCGGACGTAGGAGTCCTCCTCCTCGGGGATCGGCGCCACGTCGCGGGCCAGGAAGATCCGGATGCGCTCGTCGGTCATGCCGGGCGAGGTGTAGACGTCGACCAGCGTGTCCCAGGCGCGGGCACGGTAACGCGCCTCCTCGGCCAGCTCGCGCGCCGCGCAGGCCACCAGCGGCTCGCCGGGCACGTCGCGGAGGCCGGCCGGCAGCTCCCACAGCAGGCGCCGCATCGGATGCCGGTACTGGCGGATCAGCAGCACGCGACCGGAGTCGTCGAGGGCGACCACCGCGACCGAGCCGGGGTGCACGGCGTAGTCGCGGTCCGCCGTCCCGCCGTCCGGCATCACCACGGTGTCGGTGCGCACGGAGATGACCCGCCCGCTGAACCGCTCAGCGGCGGCCACGACCTCCCACGACTCCTCGACGTCCCGCACCTGCGGGGGAACGTCCGGGGACGGCTCGTTCGAGGATGGCGCCTTCACCTGGTGCGGCTTCACTTGGTGCGGCTTCACTTGGTACGGCCCGCCTTCACGACGGGCTGGCTCGCAGCCTGGTTCGCAGCCTGGTTCGCCCCGGCCTGGCGGGCCTGCGCGTACTCGAGGGCGCCCTCCACCAGCCCCTTGAACAGCGGGTGCGACCTGGTCGGGCGGGAGCGGAACTCGGGATGCGCCTGAGTGCCGATGAAGAACGGGTGCTGGTCGGCGGCCAGCTCGGCGTATTCCACGAGCCTGCCGTCCGGGGACAGGCCGGAGAACACCATGCCGACCTTCTCCAGCGGCTCCCGGAACGCGTTGTTCACCTCGTAGCGGTGCCGGTGCCGCTCCTCCACCCTGGCTTTGCCGTACAGGCGACGGGCGATGGAGCCCTCGGCGAGCTTGGCGGGGTAGAGACCGAGCCGCATGGTGCCGCCCATGTCACGCTCCCCGGCGACCACGTCCTCCTGGTCGGCCATGGTCGAGATGACCGGGCTCGGGGTCTTCGGGTCGAACTCGGTGCTGTCGGCCTCGGCGATCCCGGCGAGGTTGCGGGCCGCCTCGATGACCATGCACTGCATGCCGAGGCAGATGCCGAGCAGGGGGATCTTCTGCTCGCGGGCATGCCGTACCGCGCCGACCTTGCCCTCGATGCCGCGCACGCCGAACCCGCCGGGGATCAGCACCCCGTCGACGCCGTCGAGCTCCCGGGCGGCGCCCTCGGGGGTCTCGCAGTCGTCGCTCTGGACCCAGCGGATGTTGACCCTGGCGTCGGCGGCGAACCCCCCGGCGCGCAGCGCCTCGGTGACGGACAGGTACGCGTCGGGCAGGTCGATGTATTTCCCGACCAGCCCGATCGTGACCTCCTTGGCGGGCCGGTGCACCCGGCGCAGCAGCTGGTCCCACTCGGTCCAGTCCACGTCGCGGAACGGCAGGCCGAGCCGTCGCACGACGTACGCGTCCAGGCCCTCGGAGTGCAGGACCTTCGGGATGTCGTAGATCGAGGCGGCGTCGACGGCGGAGACCACCGCGTCCTCGTCCACGTCGCACATCAGGCTGATCTTACGCTTGAGCGAGGTGGTGATCGGCCGGTCCGACCGGCACACGATGGCGTCGGGCTGGATGCCGATGCTGCGCAGGGCGGCGACCGAGTGCTGGGTCGGCTTGGTCTTCAGCTCCCCGCTCGGGCCGATGTACGGCAGCAGCGAGACGTGCAGGAAGAACACGTTGTCGCGGCCGACCTCGTGGCGGACCTGCCGTACGGCCTCGAGGAACGGCAGCGACTCGATGTCGCCGACGGTGCCGCCGACCTCGGTGATCACGACATCGACGTCGGGACCGGCCATGCCGCGGATGCGGTCCTTGATCTCGTTGGTGATGTGCGGGATGACCTGCACGGTGTCGCCCAGATACTCCCCGCGCCGCTCCTTGGCGATCACGTTGGAGTAGACCTGGCCGGTCGTCACGTTCGCCGAGCCGTGCAGCTCGGTGTCGAGGAAGCGCTCGTAGTGGCCGACGTCGAGGTCGGTCTCGGCGCCGTCGTCCGTGACGAACACCTCGCCGTGCTGGAACGGGTTCATCGTCCCGGGGTCGACGTTGAGGTAGGGGTCGAGCTTCTGCATGGTGACCCGGAGGCCGCGCAGTTTGAGGAGGCGCCCGAGGCTGGAGGCGGTGAGCCCTTTGCCGAGACTGGAGGCGACGCCACCGGTGACGAAGAGGTGCTTGGTCGGAATCTGCCTGGCCGGTGTCGGCCTGGGCAGTGTTTCCCTGGACGGTGTTTCCCGGGTCTGGGCGGCGCTGCGCAAGAATGGCTCCCGTGGTCGTCGTCTATCCCGGCCGCCCAGTCGGCGACCGCGATGCCCACGGGCTCTCAGAATATCAAACGCTTCCCGTTATCCGCCCCCCTACGTGCGCGAACCCGCTATAGCCGGTAAGTCGACCAACGGGTAACTTGTCCCGGTATGTCGATCGTGAAGCGTGCCGTCGGCCGACTGGTCCACCGCGGTTGGTCCTACGTGCGCGAAGCGGCCGCGCTCACCCCCGGCGCCACGGGCGGCTACCGGTTCCGCCGCCTCGGCGACGGGGCGTGCGTCGCCTTCCCCACCGGCGCCATCTTCGGCGAGGCATGGATCGAGATCGGCGACCACACGCTCATCGGCGAGCGCGTCTCCATCTCCGCCGGCATGGGCCCGGGGGTGGACCTCGGCCCCGGCTCGATCGTGCGGATCGGCCGCGGCTGTTCCATCGGCAGGGGCAGCCACATCGTCGGCCACCAGTCCATCGACATCGGCGACGACGTCTTCACCGGCCCCTACGTCTACATCACCGACCAGAACCACGTGTACGACGACCCGGAGGCGCCCATCGGGCGGCAGTGGCCGCGCAACAAGCCCGTCGTCATCGGGCCGGGCTCCTGGCTCGGCACGGGAGCGATCATCCTGCCGGGCACCCGGATCGGCCGGCAGTCGGTCGTCGCCGGCGGCGCGGTCGTGCGGGGCGAGTTCCCCGACCACTCGGTGATCGCCGGGGTGCCCGCCAGGATCGTACGGCGACACTCCCCCGAACTCGGCTGGCACAGCCCCTCGGCCGCCGACCCCTTGCCCACGCCCCGGCTGCCGATGGTCGCCCTGCCGTCCGAATCCGTCGCCCACGGCTACGTTCAGTGTCAGGATGGTGATGTCGAGTGACCCGCCAAGGTAAGAGGAGGACAGCGGATGACCACGGCTCTCCCTGAGTGGTTCTACCCAGGCCCGCCGGGCGGGTGGACCGCCGAGATGCTCGACTGCCTTCCCCCTGACGCACCTCGGCACGTCGAACTGATCGATGGCTCCCTCGTCATGAGGCCTCCCCAGACCGCCTTCCACATGTTCATGGTCACTCGTCTCACTGAAAGTGAGCGTGGAATCCGTCCCCCGTGCCACCTCGCGGTCGCCCGAGAGATGACGGTAACGCTGGGACCGCGGCAGCGGCCCGAGCCCGATGTCCTTGTGGTGAAACGGGAAGCCCTGGCCGATCTGCACAGGACCTCGTATGACCCGGAGGACGTTCACCTCATCGCCGAGGTCGTGTCGCCGGGTTCGGAGGACAGGGATCGGACCACCAAGCCGATCAAGTACTCCAACGCCGGCATCAGGTATATGTGGCGGATCGAGCTTGAGGACCAGGAGCCGGTCGCCTACACGTTCGAACTGGAGCCGAGCGTGAAGGCGTACGTCCCGACGGGCATCCATCGCAAACGGCTCACGACCTACGTCGGCTTCGATGTGGACATCGACCTGGATCTGCGACCCTTCCTCGGCTGATCAAGCCGAGGACCATCGCCGCACAGTGATCACCTCGCGGCGTCACTGTGCAGCGTTCATTGCGGAGGGCTCATTTCGCAGTGTTCATTTCACGCCGGCCTCGCGCATGTCGCGGACCTCGCGTTTGAGTTCCTTGATCTCGTCGCGGAGCCGGGCGGCCACCTCGAACTGAAGGTCGGCGGCCGCGGTGTGCATCTGCTCGGTCAGGGACTCGATCAGGGACTCGAGCTGCGCCCTCGGCATCTCACCCACGATGGCCTTCGCGTGCCGGCCGGCCTGCTTTGCGGCGAGGCCGGGAACCGGAGCCTTGCCGCGGGACTGCTGACGGCCGGCCCCGCCGAGCATCTGGGCCGTGTCCGCGTCCTCCCTGGCGAGGCTGTCCAGGATGTCGGCGATCTTCTTACGCAGCGGCTTGGGGTCGATGCCGTTGGCCTGGTTGTAGGCGACCTGCTTGGCCCGGCGCCGGTTGGTCTCCTCGATCGCCCGTTCCATGCTCGGTGTGATCTTGTCCGCGTACATGTGCACCTGGCCGGACACGTTACGGGCGGCACGGCCGATGGTCTGGATGAGCGAGGTCTCCGACCGCAGGAAACCCTCCTTGTCGGCGTCCAGGATGGACACCAGTGACACCTCGGGCAGGTCGAGGCCCTCACGGAGCAGGTTGATGCCGACGAGCACGTCGAACTCACCCAGGCGAAGCTCGCGCAGCAACTCGATGCGGCGCAGCGTGTCCACCTCGCTGTGCAGATAGCGGACCCGGATGCCGTTCTCGAGCAGGTAGTCGGTCAGGTCCTCGGCCATCTTCTTGGTCAGCGTCGTGACCAGGACCCGCTCGTCTCGCTCGGCCCGCGCCCTGATCTCCTCCATGAGGTCGTCGATCTGACCCTTGGTGGGCTTGACCACGACCTCGGGGTCGACCAGGCCGGTGGGCCGGATGACCTGCTCGACTACGTCGCCCCTGCTGCGCCCCAGCTCGTACGGCCCTGGGGTCGCCGACAGATAGACGGTCTGGCCGATCCGCTCCAGGAACTCCTCCCACTTCAGCGGACG
This sequence comes from Sphaerimonospora thailandensis, assembly GCF_016863115.1. GTDB lineage: Bacteria > Actinomycetota > Actinomycetes > Streptosporangiales > Streptosporangiaceae > Sphaerimonospora > Sphaerimonospora cavernae. The sequence goes on along the minus strand of NZ_BOOG01000007.1, from coordinate 195,187 downwards.
GTTGTCCATCGCGGACGGCAGACGGAACCCGTGATCGACAAGCGTGCGCTTACGCGAGGCGTCGCCCTCGTACATCGCGCCGATCTGCGGCACGGTCTGGTGCGACTCGTCGAGGACGAGCAGGAAGTCCTCCGGGAAGAAGTCCAGCAGGGTGTGCGGCGCAGTGCCCGCCGCGCGCCCGTCGATGTGCCGCGAGTAGTTCTCGATGCCGGCGCAACTGCCGATCTGGCGCATCATCTCGATGTCGTAGGCGGTCCGCATGCGCAGCCGCTGGGCCTCCAGCAGCTTGCCCTGTCGCTCCAGATCGGCCAGCCGCTCGGCGAGCTCGGCCTCGATGTCGTTGATGGCCCGCTCCATCCGCTCCGGCCCGGCCACGTAGTGCGACGCGGGGAAGATGTGCAGTTCGTCGTCCTCGGCGACGACCTCACCGGTCAGCGGGTGGAGGGTGGCCAGCTTCTCGATCTCGTCGCCGAACATCTCGATGCGGACGGCGAGCTCCTGGTAGACGGGAATGACCTCGACCGTGTCCCCGCGCACCCGGAACGTGCCACGGGTGAAGGCCAGGTCATTGCGGGCGTACTGCATGTCGACGAGCCTGCGCAGCAGTTGGTCCCGGTCGATCTGCTGGCCGACCTTCAGCCCGACCATCCGCTCGACGTACTCCTGGGGGGTGCCCAGACCGTAGATGCAGGAGACCGAGGCGACCACGACCACGTCGCGCCGCGACACCAGGGACCAGGTCGCCGAATGCCGCAGCCGTTCCACCTCCTCGTTGATCGAGGAGTCCTTCTCGATGTAGGTGTCGCTCTGGGGGACGTACGCCTCGGGCTGGTAGTAGTCGTAATACGAGACGAAGTACTCGACCGCGTTGTTCGGCAGCATCTCCCGAAGCTCGTTGGCGAACTGCGCGGCGAGCGTCTTGTTCGGCTGCATGACCAGCGTGGGGCGCTGGAGCCGCTCCACCAGCCAGGCCACGGTGGCGGTTTTGCCGGTGCCCGTCGCGCCCAGCAGGACCGTGTCCTTCGCCCCGGCCCGGACCCGGCGTTCCAGCTCGGCGATGGCCGTCGGCTGGTCACCGGACGGCGTCATCTCGGTGACGACCTCGAAGGGCGCCGCCTTGCGCTGCAGGTCGATCAGAGACTTCATCGCTCGCTCACCACTTCGCTCTCGCCCCGCGTCTGGCCCCGATCCGCCCGGCCCCCGCCGCCGGATGCTCACGTCTCCATAACCTACGCCGCACGGCCGACAATTCCGGTACGGATCCCGGCTCTGGCCGCGGCTCCGCGCCAAAAGGCTCGGACCGTCGACAGGCCCCCCGGCAGCGATGAGTTCAGGCGGTGAGCAGCAGGACGCCGACCGTCGCGGCGAGAGCTGCCACGGCCAGTCCGGCACCCGTCACGACGAACCTGCCGATCGGCACCGGCACCTCGCGGCGGCGGCACCACTCGAACCACAGGAGCGTGGCCAGTGACCCCCATGGCGTCACGACTGGACCGATGTTGACGCCGACGAGCAGAGAGAGCAGCCGCGTCCCGTCTGCGGGTGGGATCACCTGCTCCGCGGCGACGTAGGCGGGCAGGTTGTTCACCATGCTCGACAGTCCGGCCCCCGCCGCTGCCGCCCGGCATGCGCCCGACACGCCGCCGTCGACGCCGACGACCGCGCGCATCACGTCCGCCAGGCCGAGCCTGGCGAGCGTGGGCACCACCAGGAACAGCCCTGTGACGAAGACCAGGAGCCGCCACGGGATGAGAGACCAACCGAGCTTCGAGCGGTCGCGCCATGCGAAGGCGGCGACCACGGCCACGGCGGCGCCGAGCGCGGCGATCTCGATCCGCACCCCCGCGAGGATCGCGGCGGCGAACAGCACGCACACGGAGACGGCGGCCGTGAACAGCAGCCGGTCGGCCACTGGCACCACGGCCGGCGGCCGGTAGCGTTCCTCACCCCGCTCCGCCCGACGCCAGAAGAAGACCCAGAGGAACACCATCGTGACCGCGATCGAGGTGAGTCCCGGCGCCCACATCCGCGCGGCGAAACCGCGTGTGCCGAGCGCGAACCGGTTCATCGCCAGCAAGTTCGTCAGGTTGGAGACCGGCAACACCAGGCTCGCCGTATTGGCCAGCCACACCGTCGTCACGGCCAGCGGCAGCGGCCTGATCCCGGCCCGCCGCGCCAGCGCCACCATCACCGGGGTGAGCAGCACAGCCGTCGTGTCTAGATTGAGAAATATCGTTACAAGTGATGCGAAAGCCGTACAAAGCAGAAAAAGCGCCGGATAGCTACCCCCGCCGACGATCGCCAGGCGAGTCGCCACGACGTCGAAGACCTGGGCCTCCCTGGCCAGTTCCGCGAGCACGATGACCGCGACCAGGAACAGCAGCAAGGGCGCGACGCGGGCGAGACTCTCCGCTGCCGCCGTCAGAGGGAGGAGCCCGGTGGCCGCGCACAGCAGACCTGCCGCGAGCAGGCCGAGCCGGATCCGGTCGAGGACGTCCAGCCGCCGCAGACCTCCCCCCACGGCCAACACCTCATCCCTGCCGCTCGAAAGCCCGCGGAGCCGCCGGCATCCGGGACACGATCTGGCCGGAACGCCGTCTCGGTCACCCGCCGCCGGGGGCGTACGCACCCGCCCGGGCGACGAGCTCATCCCAGACCTCGCCGACCCGGGCGTCGAGAAGCTCCAGCGAGCCCTCGTTGTCGATCACGATGTCGGCCACGTCGAGGCGGTCCTCGCGGGATGCCTGGACCGCGATCCTGGCCCGTGCGTCCTCCTCGGTCATACCCCGGAACTCTCCCAGCCGGTGGACGCGGACGCCGTCGGAGGCGTCCACGACGATCACCAGGTCGTACATGGCGGCGAGGCCGTTCTCGGCGAGCAGCGGCACGTCGTAGACGACGATCGCCCCGGCGGGAGCGGCCTGCTGGAGCTCCTCGACCCGGGCGCCGACCCTCGGGTGGACGATCCCGTTGAGCACCTTCAGCTTGCCGGGGTCGGCGAACACGATCGAGCCGAGCCGTTCCCGGTCGAGCGTCCCGTCCGGGCGCAGCACGCCGTCACCGAACGCCTGGACGATCTCGGCGAGGCCGGAAGTCCCCGGCTCCACCACCTCCCGCGCGATCTTGTCCGCGTCTATGACGATCGCGCCGCGCGCCGCGAGCCGTCGCGACACCTCACTCTTGCCCGAGCCGATGCCGCCCGTGAGTCCTACCCTGAGCACGCCCCGCAGCCTATCCGCCGGCGGTGCGGCGCAGCCTGGCGGGCGGCGGCATCGAGTGGGCGGAGAGGACCTGGAGCGACGTCAACGGCTGAGACGCAGGTGCACCAGGGTCAGGTGATCCTGCACTCGCTCCCGGTGGGTCTCGCGGTAACCGAGGCGCCGGTACAGCCGCAGATTGCCCTCGGAGAGATGACCGGTGAACAGGTCGAACACGGCGGCCTCGGGGACCGTCTCGTGCAGCGCGGCGAGCAGCCCGCCGCCGATCCCCCGTCCCTGCCGGTCCGGTGCGACGACGAGGCGTGCGACGAGGCACGTCGGGCCGGACAGCTGACCGCGAACGGATCCGATCAGCCGGGCGCCCTCCGTCGCCTTCAGCACGACCCCGGTGTCGATCACTTTGCGTATCTGCTCGACCGTCTCGACGAGCGGGGGCAGGAACGGGTCGCCGTAGAGCTGGGCCTCGGTCACGTAGGCGGCCCGCTGCAGGGTGAGGATCTCCCCGGCGTCACCGGGCATGGCCCGCTCGATGTCCAACACTCCGTCACCCTATCGGTGCGCGAAAGGCCCCGGACAGCGGAAGGCCCCGCCGAAGCGGGGCCTTCCGTGCTGCTTTCTGAACCGGTGCCTGCGAGCCGGTCTCCCGGCTCAGCTCTGGCCGCCGGCCAGCTTCTCACGCAGGGCCGCGAGTGCCTCGTCCGAGGCGAGGGCGCCACCGCTCGGCTGGCTCTGCGACGAGGTCTCGCCGCCGTAGGACGAGGTGGCCGCCTGGCTGGCCGCCGCCGCCTCCTCCTGCCGGGCCTTCTCGATCTGCGACTTGTGCGCCTCGAAGCGGGCCTGGGCCTCGGCGTACTGCCGCTCCCACTCCTCGCGCTGCTTGTCGAAGCCCTCGAGCCACTCGCCGGTCTCGGCGTCGAAGCCCTCGGGGTAGATGTAGTTGCCCTGATCGTCGTAGGTCGCCGCCATGCCGTACAGGGTGGGGTCGAACTCGACCTCGGCGCCGACACCCTCGTTGGCCTGCTTGAGCGACAGGGAGATCCTGCGGCGGTCGAGGTCGATGTCGATGATCTTGACGAAGATCTCCTCGCCGACCGTCACGACCTGCTCCGGGATCTCCACGTGGCGCTCGGCCAACTCGGAGATGTGCACCAGGCCCTCGATGCCCTCCTCGACGCGGACGAACGCACCGAACGGCACCAGCTTGGTGACGCGGCCGGGCACGACCTGGCCGATCTGGTGGGTCCGGGCGAACTGCTGCCACGGGTCCTCCTGCGTCGCCTTGAGCGACAGCGAGACCCGCTCGCGCTCCATGTCGACGTCCAGGACCTCGACCGTGACCTCCTGGCCGACCTCGACGACCTCGGAGGGGTGATCGATGTGCTTCCAGGACAGCTCGGAGACGTGCACCAGACCGTCGACGCCGCCGAGGTCCACGAACGCGCCGAAGTTGACGATCGAGGAGACGACGCCCTTGCGGACCTGGCCCTTCTGCAGGGTGTTGAGGAACGTCTGGCGCACCTCGGACTGCGTCTGCTCGAGCCAGGCGCGGCGGGACAGGACCACGTTGTTGCGGTTCTTGTCCAGCTCAATGATCTTGGCCTCGAGCTCACGGCCGACATACGGCTGGAGGTCGCGGACGCGGCGCATCTCGACCAGGGACGCCGGCAGGAAGCCCCGCAGGCCGATGTCGAGGATGAGACCACCCTTGACGACCTCGATGACGGTGCCGGTGACGATGCCGTCCTCGTCCTTGATCTTCTCGATCGTGCCCCACGCCCGCTCGTACTGGGCGCGCTTCTTGGACAGGATCAGGCGGCCTTCCTTGTCCTCCTTCTGGAGGACCAGCGCCTCGACGTGCTCCCCGACCTCGACGACCTCGGCCGGATCGACGTCATGCTTGATGGAGAGCTCGCGGGACGGGATCACGCCCTCGGTCTTGTAGCCGATGTCGAGCAAGACCTCGTCTCGATCGACCTTGACAACGGTGCCCTCAACGATGTCGCCGTCGTTGAAGTACTTGATGGTCTCGTCGATCGCGGCGAGGAAGGCCTCCTCGGAACCGATGTCGTTGACCGCTACCTGCGGGGTGCTCGAGGTGGCCTCAGTGCTGCTCGTCATGTGTGGAATTGCTCCGAACCGGACAGATGTCGTTGTGACGAAAGCGCGGCGGGCCTGTTTCCGTTCGTCGGCGGCTGTTCAGCGATCACAGCCGACCGAAGACCGAGCGCGAGCCCGCTCCGTCCGAGACGCGCGCGAGCCCACAGCGCAGCGATCAGCATATGAGACATGGCGGGCGGGGTCAATCCGAGGCAAGCGGACACGCCGCTAGTAGGCGACGACCTTCCCTGCCCTGCTTGAGGCTACCGTGCCGCGTAGTTTGCGAGGAATCGACACTCTCTTGGGGTCTCCATCGGACGTATACCGCTTCTCGGGGTGTTCGTCCAGCCACTCGAGCCAGTAGGTAGTGCACCAGCGGCGGCATTCCCCGTGTTTTCCGTTGGACTGGATCCTGGGGATCGCGTACCGCTCGAATTTTTTCGCGTAGGGCGAAACGGCCGGCTCGGCCCCCGCGAGGAACACGCCGTCGAAGTGGTACTTCGTGCCGTCCCACTTCCCGTCGTGCGCCGCGCTCAGCTTCCTCGGGCGGGAGCCGTACGGCAGGGCGAGCGTGGTGGACGGCCCCGCGCCGAGTTTGGCGAGCAGCCGGTCCTGGCGCACGATCTGCTCACTCACCCGCTTTGTCGGCAGACGGCGCAGGTCGGGGTGGTCGTAGCTGTGGTTGCCGACCTCGAAGCCGCGCTCGACGAGCCACTTCACGGCCAGGATCTGCTCGGCCCGGTCCTGCAGTCCGAAGGGGTTGCGGTTGACCCAGAACGTGGCGACCGGCCGGAAGTTCGGGTATTTCGCCGCGACCTCGTAGATGATGCCGACGGCCGTGTCCCGCTTCGGCACCCCATGGGAGTCCAGCGCGAAGTGGCTGGGGTGGCCGTCGTCGAAGGTGAGGACGACGGGGTGGGAGCCCGCCGGGATGTCGATCTTTCCGGACACGAACTCGGCGGCCGTGATCGGCACATAGTCCTTCCGGGCCAGTCGCTCCAGTTCCTTTCGGAGCTGGCCGGGGGTGCGGTCGATGGAGGCGATCCGCTTGGGCAGCAGCCGGTGATACATGATCACCGGGACCAGGCCGGCCTCGTTGGCCTTCACCTTCTTGGCGGATTCCGGCGTCGCGGTCACCGACGCCGTCTCGCCGGGCGGTGCCTCCGCGGGGGCCGTCGGCGTAGTGGTGGGCGACACCCCCACCGCCGTCCGGGTGCCGCCGCCCCCGGAACCGGCCCGCGGCAGCAGCATGAGCACGACGAGACCCACCACTACCACCACGACGTTGGCCAGAACGGCGACCCGAGCAACTTCCCGCACGATCATCCGACCATAATGCCCAAAATTTACCTAAATCACATGGGCAGATTACCGGGCGATTACGGTCGGTGATCGGCACTCCACGGCCCAGGGACACAAAGCGGGGATCCGGAGACGGGCGTCAGTGGCCCGCGTCCTCCCATGTCTCGCCCACCCCGACGGAGACGTCGAGCGGCACCCGCAGATCATAGGCCGCGCCCATCTGCGCGCGCACGAGCGCGGTCACCTCCGCCAGCTCTCCCGGCGCCACCTCGAACACGAGCTCGTCATGGACCTGGAGCAGCATCCGCGAGCGCATTCCCGCCATCGCCCGCCGTACGTTGAGCATGGCGACCTTGATGATGTCGGCCGCCGAGCCCTGGATGGGCGCGTTGAGCGCCATCCGCTCCGCCATCTCACGCCGCTGCCGGTTGTCGCTGGTGAGGTCGGGCAGGTAACGGCGGCGGCCGAGGATCGTCTCGGTGTAGCCGTCCTGGCGGGCCTGCGCCACGACCGCTTCCAGGTAGTCGCGGACCCCGCCGAACTCCTCGAAGTACTCCTCCTTGAGCGCCCTCGCCTCGGCCACGGCGATGCCGAGCTGGCCGGACAGCCCGAAGTCGGACAGCCCGTAGGCCAGGCCGTAGTTCATCGCCTTGATGCGGGCCCGCAGATCGGCGGTCACCTCCTCGGGCGGCAGGTCGAAGACCCGCGCGGCCGTCGCCTGGTGGAAGTCGTGGCCCGACTCGAAGGCGGCGATCAGCGCCTCGTCCCCCGAAAGATGCGCCATGATCCGCAGCTCGATCTGGCTGTAGTCCGCCGTCAGCAGCGTCTCGTAGCCCTCGCCCACCGTGAAGCCCCTGCGGATGCGACGGCCCTCGACGGTCCTGATCGGGATGTTCTGCAGGTTCGGCTTCTCGCTCGACAACCGCCCGGTCGCCGCGACGATCTGGTTGAACGTGGTGTGGATGCGCCCGTCGTCCGCGATCTCCTTGATCAGCCCCTCGACCGTGGTGCGCAGCTTGATCTGGTCGCGGTGCCTGAGCAGGATCGTCGGCAACTCGTTGTCGGTCTGCGTCGCCAGCCACGCCAGCGCGTCGGCATCCGTCGTGTACCCCGTCTTGATCTTCTTGGTCTTCGGCAGGCTCAGCTTGCCGAACAGGATCTCCTGGAGCTGCTTGGGCGAGCTCAGGTTGAACTGCTCGCCCACGACCTCGTGTGCGGCCTCGACGGCCTGCTTCACGGCGGCGCCGAACTCCGCTTCCAGCGCCGCGAAGTACTGCCTGTCGGCGCCGATCCCGGCCCCCTCCATCTCGGCCAGCACCCGCACCAGCGGCAACTCCACCTCGGTGATCAGCCGAGTGCCGCCGCGCCGCGACAGATGCTCCTCCAGCGCGTCGGCCAGGTCGCGCACGGCATGGGCACGCAGGGCCAGATCACGCGCCTCACCGGCGTCAACGTCGTCGAACAGTGAGGTCTGGCCGTCCGGCGCGGACTCCGCCCGCAACTCCCGGCGCAGGTAGCGCAGCACCAGGTCGTCGAGCGGGAACGACCGCTGTCCCGGTAGCGCCAGATAGGCCGCCAGGGCTGTGTCACAGGTGAGACCGCGCAGGTCCTGCCCGTGCGCCCACAGCGCGAGCAGCGACCCCTTGGCGTCGTGCACGGCCTTGGGCCGCGACTCGTCGGCCAGCCACCCGCCGAGAGCCGCCTCGTCCTCGGGGGTGAGCCGCGTCGGGTCCACGTAGGCCGCGCCGGCCGCGGTGGCGATGGCGATGCCGTCCAGCCGGCCGGTGCCGCTGCCGTACGCGCCGCGGAACGCGAGGCCGGCCCGGCCCCCACCCGGCTCAACCGGCTCAGGCAGAGCGGACAGCCACCCGGCCACCTGACCCGGCTCCAGCACGGTCACCTCGAGCTCGAAGCCCTCCTCCGCCTCCGGCTCGGCCGTGCCGGCCGCGCCGAGGGTCTTGAACAGCCGTTCGCGCAGCTCACCCCGGATCTGCAGGGCGTCGAGCAGCTTGTCGACCTCCTCGCGGTCCCACTGCCCCATCGTCAGATCGGCCACGCCCGCCTCGACCGCGACGTCCCGCCGCAGCTCGGTCAGCATCCGGTTGTGGATCACCTGGCCGAGGTGCTCGCGCAGCCGCTCGCCGACCTTCCCCTTCACCTCGTCGGCCCGCCTGACCAGCTCGTCGAGCGATCCGTACTCGACGATCCACTTGGTGGCGGTCTTCTCGCCCACGCCGGGGATGTTGGGAAGGTTGTCGCTCGGATCGCCGCGCAGCGCGGCGAAGTCGGGGTACTGCACCGGGGTCAGGCCGTACTTCTCCGCGACCGCCTCAGGCGTGAAGCGCGTCATGTCGCTGATGCCGCGCCTGGTCATCAGCACGGTGATCCGCTCGTCGACGAGCTGCAGCGCGTCGCGGTCGCCGGTGACGATCAGCACGTTCATGCCCTCGCCGGCTGCGCGCGTGGCCAGCGTCGCGATCAGGTCGTCGGCCTCGAACCCCGCCAGTGACATCCGCGGCACACGCAGGGCGTCGAGCAGTTCGAAGATGAGCTGCATCTGGCCGCGGAAGTCCTCCGGCGTCTCCGCCCGGTTCGCCTTGTATCCGTCGTACGCCTCGTGCCGGAAGGTCGGCTCGCTGCGGTCGAAACAGACCGCGACATGGCTCGGCCGCTCGTCGCGCAGGACGTTGGTCAGCATGGAGGTGAAGCCGTAGACCGCCTCCGTGTGCTGGCCGTCGGTTGTCATGAGATTGGCGTCCTTGAGCGCGTAGAAGGCGCGGTAGGCAAGGGAATGCCCGTCCAGGAGCAGCAGACACGGACGGTCGGGGGTCGCTTCACTCTTCGGCACACCCGCAGCCTAGTCTCCCTGTACGACATAAAACCCGGACTCTTCCCGGAGGAGGCCCCCCCTTGACTGTCACCGATCCCGAGGAGTTCCTCAGCGCCCTCAACGGGGCCGGCGAGGGCCACCTGCACGAGCGCATGGGCATCGAGATCCTGGAGGCGAGCCCCGAACGGGTGGTCGGCCGCATGCCCGTCGAGGGCAACACCCAGCCGTACGGCCTGCTCCACGGCGGCGCGTCCTGCGTGCTGGCCGAGACACTGGGATCCATCGGCGCCGCACTGCACGCGGGTCCCGGGCGGATCGCGATGGGGATCGAGATCAGCGCCGCACACCACCGATCGGCCACCTCCGGTCACATCACCGCGGTGGCCACTCTCGTGCACGGCGGCCGTACTCTCGCGACGTACGACATCGAGATCACCGACGACCGGGGGCGGCGGGTGTGCACCTCGCGCCTGACCTGCATGCTCCGCGACGCCGAGTGATCCTCGCGCCATCTGTTTCCCACCACACCCCCAAAAAGGACGTTCAGCTCATTTACTCCATAAAAGAACGACCTTGCGACTTTCTTTGCACACCTGCCCCTCAGGTCGCTAGCGTGGTGCCCTCAGAGCCCGTGGGGACCGAGTAGACAACGTGCGGAGCCGGGGAAGCTGTGTACGGACCCAAAGGTCCTCCACGGGCTCGCCACTCTTCCCGTGCCGCCCTGACGGCTGCCCGGATCTTCCGGGGCGGCCGCGCGGCGGTCACCGTGATCGTCACACGCCCCTTCCCACACGCCTGACGCGCGAGGCCGGCCGGGGACGCCTCCCCGGCCGGCCTCTCCTTCGTCGCGTACGGGTCTGTCAGTGCTGTCCCAGGGAGCCGCCCAGGTACGCCTCGCGGACCTGCGGGTCGTCGAGCAGGTCGGCGGCCGGCGCGGCCTTGACCACCTTGCCGGTCTCCAGGACGTACGCCCGGTGGGCGATCTGGAGGGCCTGCTGGGCGTTCTGCTCGACGAGCAGGACCGTGGTCCCCCGGTTGTTGATCTCCTTGATGATCGAGAAGATCTGAGCCACGAGCATGGGCGCCAGGCCCATCGACGGCTCGTCCAGCAGGAGCACCTTGGGCTTGCTCATCAGCGCCCTGCCGATGGCCACCATCTGCTGCTCGCCGCCGGACATGGTGCCGGCCGCCTGGGTCTTGCGCTCGGCCAGCCGCGGGAACAGGTCGAAGACCTCCGCCAGGTCCTTGGAGAAGTCGCCTGACCGGGTGTAGGCCCCCATGAGCAGGTTCTCCATCACCGTCATGCCGGGGAAGCAGCCCCGGCCCTCCGGCGACTGGCCGATGCCGACCAGCACCCGCTTGTGACCCGGCAGCCTGCTGATGTCCTTGCCGTCGAAGGCGATGCTGCCCGACGTCAGCGGACGCAGGCCCGAGATCGTCTTGAGCGTGGTGGTCTTGCCCGCTCCGTTCGCGCCGATGAGGGTGACGATCTCCCCCTCGTCGACGTCGAGCGAGATCCCCTTGAGGGCCTCGATCTTGCCGTAGTGGACGTGGATGTCCCTGATCTCAAGAAGCATCTGCGGGTGCCCCCAAGTACGCCTCGATGACCCTCGGGTCGCTCTGCACATCGGCCGGGAGACCCTCAGCGATCTTCTGCCCGAAGTCCACCACGGCGATGCGGTCGCTGATTCCCATGACCAGGGCCATGTCGTGCTCGATCAGCAGGATCGTACGGCCCGCGTCACGGATCTTCCTGATCAGCTCCTGGAGTTCGATCTTCTCCGCCGGGTTCATGCCGGCTGCCGGCTCGTCGAGCAGCAGGAGCTTGGGGTCGGTCGCCAGGGCCCGCACGATCTCCAGCCTGCGCTGGTCGCCGTACGGCAGGTTCTTGGCGGTCTCGTCCGCCCGGTGCGCGATGCCGGCGAACTCCAGCAACTCCATCGCACGCTCCCGCCCGCGGCGCTCGGCGTGCCGGTGCCACGGCAGGCCGAGAGCGGCGCCGACCGCGCCGGTCCGGTTGTGCGCGTCGAAGCCGACGAGGACGTTCTCCAGCGCCGACATGCTGTGGAACAGCCGGATGTTCTGGAAGGTGCGGGCGACGCCGCGCTTGGTGATCGTGAATCGCTTCAGACCGCTGATCTTCCCGCCTTCGAAGCGCACCTCGCCGGAGGTCGGCCGGTAGACACCGGTGATCACGTTGAACACCGTCGTCTTGCCCGCGCCGTTCGGGCCGATCAGCGCGAAGATCTCCCCCTCCCTGATGGTGAGGTCGACCCCGCCGAGGGCCTGCACGCCGCCGAAGCGCATCGTGACGGCGTTGAGCTCGAGCAACGCCTTCGGCTCGCTCACTTGGCCACCTCCTCTGCCGCCTGACCGCCGGCCTCCGTGGCGCCCGGTTCCGTGTCACCCGATTCGCCGCCGTTGCCGGAGACGGCACGGCGCCGGCGCGCGGGCAGCAGCCCCTCCGGACGCAGCGCCATCATCAGCACGAGCGCACCGCCGAAGATGAGGATGCGGTAGTCCTGGAAGCCGCGGAACCGCTCGGGAAGCCAGGCGATCAGGAATGCCCCGATGATGACGCCGGGCAGGTTGCCGGAGCCGCCCAGCACCACGGCCGCCAGGATGGTGGCCGACAGGATGAACGGGAAGTTGTTGTGCTGGATCGCGATGACCTTGCTGGCCCAGATGGCCCCGGTCAGACCGCCGATCATGGCGCCCACGAAGAAGGCCAGCAGCTTGAACCGGAAGGTGGGCACGCCCATCAGTTCGGCGGCGTCCTCATCCTCCCGGATGGCCTCCCAGGCTCGGCCGACCCGGCTCCGCTCCAGGCGTTTGGCGAAGATCACGACCAGCACGATGGCCGCCACCAGCAGGTAGTAGTACGGCAGCGGATCGAGCGCGAAGTCCACCCCGAAGATCGTCGGCGGGTGGGGGATGTTGGTGATGCCGCGCGCGCCGCCGATGTAGTCGGTGTTCTGCGCGGTGATCCGGACGATCTCCCCGAACCCCAGCGTGACGATCGCCAGGTAGTCTCCGCGCAGCCGCAGCGTCGGCGAGCCCAGGACGATGCCGGACACCGCGGTCATGAAGATCGCGATTACCAGGATTCCCCAGAAGTTCCAGCCGAACTTGGTGGCGAAGACCGCCATGGTGTAGGCGCCGATGGCGTAGAAGGCGACGAAGCCGAGGTCGAGCAGGCCCGCCTGACCGACCACCACGTTCAGGCCCACGGCCAGCAGCACGAACGTGCCGATCGGGCTGAACAGCAGCGACGGCCAGTGCGAGTACGGGGACATGAACGACCCGATGGCCGGGTGCGGGGCGACGATCACCAGGGCGATCAGCAGGCCGTAGACGGTCCAGCGCGTCCAGCGTGGCGCCGCCGCCCACCAGTCGCGCACCCCGTCGCTGAAACCGCCGACCGCGCGCCGGAGCGACGTCAGCGGATTGCCGCTGCGAATGTTGGAGTTTGCGTTCATGCGCGCGCTCGCTGGAGGGATTCACCGAGGATGCCGGTGGGACGGAACAGGAGGACGAGGACGAGGACGGTGAAGGCGATGACGTCCTTCCATTCTGAGCCGAAGAAGATCGAGCCCCAGTTCTCGATCAGTCCGAGCGCGAGTCCGCCGAGGAGTGCGCCGCGGAGGTTGCCGATGCCGCCGAGCACCGCGGCGGTGAACGCCTTGACGCCGAGCAGGAAGCCGACGTTGTAGCGGAGATTCTCGAACTCCATGGCGTACAGCAGGGCCGCCACCCCCGCCATCGCACCACCCACGAAGAAGGTGGTGCGGATCACCTTGTTGATGTCCACGCCCATGAGCGTGGCGGTCTCGGGGTCCTGGGATGTGGCTCGGATGCCGCGGCCGATCCTGGTGCGGCTCACGAAGACGTCGAGCAGGATCATCATGATCACTGCGGCGCCGACGATGATCAGGTGGTCGTTCCGGATATCGGTGTTCCCGATCGTGACGACCGTCTCACGATCGAGGAGCCGCGGCACCGGGACCTGGATGCGTCCCTGAGAGGGGCGGTCGAACACCTCGGGGATGATCACGAGGGCGAACAGCTCCTGGAGGAAGATGGAGGCGCCGATCGCGGAGATGAGCGCCGCGAGCCGACCGGCGCCGTGCCTGCGCAGCGGCCGGTAGGCCACCCGTTCCAGCACGACGGCGGCGCCGCCCGAGGCGGCCATGGCCACCAGCATCAGCAGGAGCAGCACACCGACCAACGCCACCCCGGTGAGGGGGGTGGTCACTCCGAGGTGCAGGACCACGAACAGCGCGGCGAAGGCGCCGATCATGAAGATCTCGGAATGTGCGAAGTTGATGAGGCGCAGCACGCCGTACACCATCGTGTAACCGAGGGCGATCAGCGCGTAGATGGCGCCACTGGCCAGGCCTCCCACGGTGGAGGGGCCGACCTGATTGATGAAGTCGTTGAGCACGGGGGTCGCTTTCGAACCGGGGCGACGGTAGTCGCCGGGCGGTAGGGAGCGGGAGCATCGGTATGCTCCCGCTCCTCAGCGTTCTCAGATCGATCCGGACGCGTCAGCCGAGCTGCGCCTGCGAGGTGTCGCCCAGCCAGTCGAGGTTGCCGTCCTTGATCTGGTAGACGTGGATGACGTTCGCCGCGATGTCACCGTTCGGACCGAACTTGATCTGCTTCGAGACGCCCTTGAAGTCGACCGTCGCGAGGAAGTCGTTGATCTTCTCCGGGGTGGTGTTGCCGGCCTCGATCGCCTTCAGGATGGCCGTGGCCGCGTCGTAGCCCTCGGTGGCGTAGATCAGCGGGTCGCCGCCGAACTTCGCCTTGTACTTCTCGCTGAACTCCTTCAGCTCCGGCACGTCGGAGCCGAACGGGATGAGGCAGGGGCAGCCGAGCACCGCACCCTCCGCGGCCTCCTTGCCGGCGGCGTTGACGAGCTCCTTGTCCACCGCTCCGTCGCCGGAGACCACGGTCGCGGTCACGCCGCCGTCACGGAGCTGCTTGAGCAGCCGGCCGAGCTGGGCGTAGTAGCCGCCGTAGTAGATGACATCGGGCGAGGCGGCCTTCACCTTGGTGACGGTGGAGGAGTAGTCCGAGCCGTTCGGGTCGATCTTGTCACGCTCGACCGCGACGCCCTGGGCCTCGAACTCCTTGGCCACCGCGTCGGCGAGGCCGGCGCCGTACTCCTGCGCGTCGTCGACGACGAACGCCTTCTTCGCCGACTTGGCCTTGACCAGGAAGTCGGCGATGGCCGGGCCCTGGATGGCGTCGTTGGCGACCACGCGGTGCCAGAACTTCCAGCCGTTGTCGGCCAGTGCGGGGTTGGTCGCCGAGCCCGTGACGCTCGGGATCTTGCCCTCCTCCAGGATCGGGCCCACGTTGCGCGACTCGCCGGAGAAGCCCGGGCCCACCATGGCCACAATCTTGTCTTCGGTGACGGCCTTCTGGGCCAGCGGGACAGCCTGGTCGGGGTTGCCCTGGCTGTCGTACTTCACCAGTTCGACCTTGACGCCGGTCGACTTCGCGTTGAACTCGTCCACCGCGAGCTGCGCGCCCTGAGACGGCGGGATCATGAGCGCCGAGTTCTCACCGGTCAGGTCGCCCATGAAACCGATCTTGAGGGTGGTGGCGCCGTCGCCACCGCCCTGGCCATCGGACGCAGAGCTGTCGCCGGAGCCGCTACCACACGCCGCGAGACCGAGGGTCAGCGCTGTACCGACCGCGACAATGCCGCCAAGGCGAGCGATCTTGGATCGCAAGGTTGCCTTCCTTTCGCTGGATCCCCTTCCGAGGATCGGATACGCATCCGCCCCATCCAGCGGTCAGCCGAGGGGTCGTGACCGGTAGTACAACCACGGGAAGTCACAGGTCGGTACAGAGGTCATCACGGTTATGGCTTTGTTATGTCTGTCCTCTTCGTTTAGTAATCAACATGTAACGGAAATAGAAAAAATTCCTTTGGCCCTGGTCGCTGGCCCCATGCATCGGCTTATCATGTCTTTTCGCCCTGACGGGGTGGCCGGCCCTGATGGGTGGTCAGCTCTGCGGGCTCTCCGATGTGGGCTGGGGCTCCTGCGGCGCGGCCTCGGCGATCACGATCTGCGCCACCTGCCGCATACCGATACGTCGGTCCATGGACGCCTTCTGGATCCACCGGAACGCCTGCGGCTCGGTCCACCCGTGCTGGGCCATCAGCAGGCCCTTCGCCCGGTCCACGAGCTTCCTGGTCTCCAGCCGCCCCGAGAGGGTGGAGACCTCCTTCTCCAGCGCCGTGATCTCCTCATGGCGGCTGATCGCCATCTCGATCGCCGGAACCAGGTCCCCCTTGGTGAAGGGCTTCACCAGGTACGCCATCGCCCCCGCGTCCCTGGCCCGTTCCACCAGGTCGCGCTGGGAGAACGCGGTCAGGATCAGACACGGCGCGATCCGCTCGGCGACGATCCGCTCGGCGGCCGAGATGCCGTCGAGGACCGGCATCTTCACGTCCAGGACCACCAGGTCGGGGCGCAGCTCCGTGGCCAGCTTGACCGCGGTCTCCCCGTCACCGGCCTCGCCCACCACGGCGTAGCCGTCCTCTTCGAGCATCTCCTTCAGGTCGAGGCGGATCAGCGCCTCGTCTTCCGCGATCACCACTCGTCGCTGCGTACTCACGCACAAGAGGTTACCGATGTCCGCTAGATTAGGACCACGCGAGGGGTCGTGCGGACGATCAACGATCCGCTAGGCTCCGAAGCGACGGGATCCAGATGACCATATAAAGTCTGGATTGAAGCCCCGGTACCCCAATTGGCATGAGGGAGCGGATTCAAAACCCGTACAGTGTGGGTTCGAGTCCCACCCGGGGCACTTTTCGCCTCGATCAGTCGCGGCGTTGATCAGGCGAGGCTGTCGAGCCACGCCTTGTGGAGGCGGGCGAATCTGCCGGAGCGGGCGATGAGACGCTCCGGCGGCCCGTCCTCGACGATCCGCCCGGCGTCCATCACGAGGACCCGGTCGGCGATCTCCACCGTCGACAGCCGATGCGCGATGATCAGCGCCGTGCGATCGGCCAGCACCGTGCGCAGCGCCCGCTGCACGAGCCGTTCACTGGGCACGTCGAGGCTCGAGGTGGCCTCGTCGAGGATCAGCACCGCCGGATCGGCGAGAAACGCCCGGGCGAACGCGACCAGTTGCCGCTGCCCCGCCGACATCCGGCCGCCGCGCTTGCCGACCTGCGTGCCGTACCCCTCGGGAAGCGCGGAGACGAAGGCGTGCGCGCCGATGGCCTCGGCCGCTTCGACGACCGCCGCCGCCGGCGCATCCGGCCGCCCGAACCTGATGTTGTCGGCGATCGTGCCGGTGAACAGGAAGTTCTCCTGTGTCACCATGACGACGTGGCGGCGCAACTCGGCCTCGTCGAGATCACGCAGGTCCACGCCGTCGAGCAGGATCCGCCCGGCCACCGGATCGTAGAACCTGGCGATGAGCTTGGCCAGCGTGGTCTTGCCCGCGCCGGTCGTGCCGACCACGGCGACGGTCTGCCCGGCGGGGATCTCCAGCTCCAGCCGGGGCAGTACGGCCCGGCCGCCGTCGTAGCCGAACTCGACGGCGTCGAACCGCAGGCCGCCCCGGGCCCCGCCGCGGATCCCACCTCGATCGCCGCCGAGCGGCGCCGGCAACGGCACCGGCACCGGCGGCTCGGCGACCTCGGGCCGCTCCTCCAGCACGCCGGACAGCTTCTCCAACGCGGCGCCGGCCGACTGCAGCGCGTTGTAGAACTGACTGATCTCCTGCATCGGCTCGTAGAACTGCCGGAGGTAGAGCAGGAACGCGGCGAGCACCCCGACCGTCACCGTGCCGTTCAGAGCGAGCCATCCGCCGTACAGCAGCACGGCCGCCACCGTGACGTTGCCGATGAGCTTGATGCCCGGCATGAACACGGCGACCAGGCGGGCGCTGCGCGTGTTGGCGTCGCGGTAGTCGGCGTTGAGCCGTTCGAAGATCTCCTGGTTGCGCGGCTCCCTGCGGAACGCCTGTACGGCGCGGATGCCGGTCATCGACTCGACGAAGTGGACGATGACCAGCGCCACGGCCTGGCGGGTCCTGCGATAGGCGACGCTCGACTGCCGCCGGAACCATCGGGTGAACAGCAGCAGGACCGGCAGCGGCAGCAGCGCCACCAGGCCGAGGCGGACGTCGAGCACGAGCAGCATGACGGCGGTGCCGCACAGGGTGAGCACGGCGGTGACGAGGCCGTCGAAGCCCGAGTCGAGCAGCTCGCCGATCGCCTCGACATCCGAGGTGAGCCGGGAGATCACCCGGCCCGATGTGTACTTCTCGTGGAAGGACAGTGACAGCCGCTGGAAGTGGTCGAAGACCCGTCGGCGCAGTTGCAGGAGGATGTCCTGCCCGATCCGGCCGGACATCTGGAGGAACGCCTTCCGGGTGAGCGCCTGGACGAGCGCGGCCCCGACGACCAGCGCGATGATCGTCAGCAGCGTTCCCGGACCGCGGCCGGCCAGCACCGGGGGGATGCCGTCGTCGATGCCCGCCTTCACCAGGTACGGCAGGGCCAGGCCGGCCGCGCTGGACAGCACGATCACGGCGGTCAGCAGCGCGATCCGCTTCCGATGCGGCCGCAGCAGGTCGGCGAGCAGCCGCCGCGACCGCGTGCGCAGCAGCAGCGTCACGCTGTCGGACACCTGGTCCTGATCTTCGGCGGCCACGCCCCGCCAGGAGTCGCTCATCGCAGGACCCCCTCGGGGTCGAGATCGGCGTCCTGCGCCAGCAGCGCGCGATACTCCGGCACCGCCGACAGCAGGTCGGCGTGCCGGCCCACGCTGGTGATGGCGCCCTCGCTGAGCAGCGCCACCCGGTCGGCTAGCAGCACGGTCGAGGCCCGGTGCGCGACGATGAGGCCGGTCGCGTCGGCGAGGACCCGCCGAAGCGCCTCCTCCACCAGCGCCTCGGTCTCCACGTCGAGCGCGGACAGGGTGTCGTCGAGCACGAGGACGCGTGGCCCGGCGAGGATCGCCCGGGCCAGGGCCAGGCGCTGTCGCTGGCCTCCCGACAACGACATGCCCTGCTCGCCGATCCGGGTGTCGAGCCCCCACGGCAGGTCGTGGACGAAGGCGGCCTGGGTGATCTCCAGGGCCTCCCGGATCTCCCGGTCGGTGGCTTCGGCGCGGCCCAGCGTGACGTTCTCCCGCACGCTCATCGAGAACAGCGTGGGCTCCTCGAAGGCGGTGGCGACCATCGCACGCAGCGTCGGGAGGGACAGATCCCGCACGTCCCGCCCGTCGATGGTGACCCGGCCGCCGGTCACGTCGCGGAGCCTGGGCACCAGGGACGTCAGCGTCGTCTTGCCCGAGCCGGTGGCCCCGACGATGGCGACGGTCTCCCCCGGCCGCACCTCGAGCCGGACGTCGCGCAGCACGGACCGGTCGGCGCCGGGGAACCGGAACTCCACCCCCTCGAACCGCAGGTGTCCCCGCCCCCGAGATCGCCGCCGGCGCCGCTTCTCCTGCCGCTCGATGACGTACGGCCCGCCCGCGACGCGGGTGTCGGTGATCGCCGGGTCGCTGATCGCTGGGTCGGTGATTTCGGGGGTGGTGTCCAGCACCTCGGTCACTCGGTCCGCCGCGGTCATCGCCTCCTGTCCCATCGCGAGGATGTAGCCCAGCGAGGCGACCGGCCAGACGAGCTGCAGCACGAAGGTCGTGAACGCGACGAGGGTGCCGAGCGTCAGGGCGCCCGCGCCCACTGCCACCGCGCCGAACAGCAGCACCATGGCCAGCGTGAGGTTGGGGATCACCTCGAGGAACGTGAAGAATCGTGATGACAGCCGGACCTTGCCCAGTGCCGTACGGCGCAGCTCGCTCGCGGCCTCGTCGAACACGCCGTACAGGTGGCGGCGCCGGCCGAACGCCTTGATCGTGCGGATGCCGACGGCCGCCTCCTCGACCAGGGTGGCCAGATCGCCCTGCTGGTCCTGCACCTGGCGGGAGACGCGGATGTACCGCTTCTCGAACCGCAGCGACAGCGCCACGACCGGCACGGCCGACGCCGTGACGAGCAGGCCGAGCGGCCAGTACGTCCGAAGGAGCACGATGACGACCGCGGTGAGCTGGAGGATGTTCATGATCAGGAACAGCACTCCGAAGCCCAGGAAGCGACGGATGGTGGACAGGTCCGTCGTCGCGCGCGACAGGAGCTGCCCGGACTGCCACTCGTCGTGGAAGCTCATCGGCAGGCGCTGCAGATGGCGGTAGAGATCGTCACGGATCGCCGCCTCCAGGCCGAGCACCGGCCCGGCCTGCGACCACCTGCGTACGAAGGTGAGCACGGCCTCGGCGACGCCGAGGCCGAGCGCGAGCAGCCCGAGCGGGAGCAGCGCGCCGCGGTCCCCATGCGCCACCGGGCCGTCGATGATCTCCTTGCCGACCAGCGGGATGACCGTCCCGGCGGCGATGCCGAGGAACGCGGCCATCCACGAGACGGTCAGGATTCGGGCGTACGGTCGCAGATAGGACCGTAACCGCCACAGTGAGCGCCACGAGAGGCGGCGAGCGTCGGGTCTGGATCCGGGCTGTTCGCGCATCGTCCCGTAGCGTCCCCCGAATGCATGGACAGGATCGGACAACCGGCACTGCCATGCTTTATCAGGAGACGACGACCATCAAGAGGTTTTCCTCCGCCGCTCGGTATACCAGGTGTTTACCTGGGAGTTACCTGATGGTGTTCACCTGGGGTGAGCGACCGCCGAGCCGATGGTGTGGACCCGCAGGGCGTTGGTGGATCCGTGCGTGCCGGGCGGGGAGCCGGCGACGATCACCACCTTGTCGCCCTTCTCGCAGCGGCCGAGCGACAGCAGCGACGCCTCGACCTGGCGGACCATGTCGTCGGTGTGGTGCACGAACGGGACCTCGAAGGTCTCCACGCCCCACGTCAGTGCGAGCTGGCCGCACACCTGCGGGTTGGAGGTGAACGCGAGCAGCGGGATCGGCGAGCGGTAGCGGGCCAGGCGGCGGGCGGTCTCACCGGACATGGTGAACGCCACGAGGGCCTTGGCCTTGACGATCGCGCCGACCTCGGCGGCCGCGCGGGCGATCGCGCCGCCGGTGGTCTCCGGCAGGCGCTCCAGGGTGTGCTTGGCCTCCAGCGTCGTGCCCTCCGCTGCGATGGCGATGCGGTGCATGGTGGCCACCGAGTCGACCGGGTAGTTGCCGACCGACGTCTCACCCGACAGCATCACCGCGTCGGCGCCGTCCATGACGGCGTAGGCGACGTCGGAGGCCTCGGCGCGGGTCGGGCGCGGGGCGTTCATCATCGAGTCGAGCATCTGGGTGGCCACGATGACCGGGTGGGCCTTCTCACGGCACAGCTCGATGATCCGGCGCTGGACGATCGGCACCTGTTCCAGCGGAAGCTCCACACCGAGGTCGCCGCGCGCGACCATGACGCCGTCGAAGGCGTCGACGATCTCCTCGAGGTGCTCGACGGCCTGCGGCTTCTCGATCTTGGCGAGGAGAGGCAGGCGGACGCCCTCCTCATCCATGATCTTCTGGACCAGCAGGGCGTCGTCCGGCGACCGGACGAACGACAGGGCGATCAGGTCGAACCCGGTTCGCAGCGCCCAGCGCAGGTCCGTCTCGTCCTTCTCGGTGAGCGCGGGCGCGCTGACGGCGACCCCGGGAAGGTTGAGGCCCTTGTTGTCGGAGATCATGCCACCGATGATCACTCGGGTGACCACGCGCGGCCCGTCCACGGCGGTCACCTCCAGGTTGAGGCGCCCGTCGTCGACGAGCACCGTGTCACCGGGCCTGACGTCGCCGGGCAGTCCCTCGTACGTCGTGGAGACGATGTCGCGGTCCCCCGGCACGCTCTCGGTCGTGATCGTGAAGACGTCGCCGAAGCCGAGCCGTACCGGACCGGAGGCGAAGCGGCCGACGCGGATCTTGGGGCCCTGCAGGTCGGCGAGGACGCCGACGGGGCGTCCCAGTTCCTCGGCGGCGGCCCTGACCCGGTCGAAAACCTCCTTGTGCAGCTCGTGGCTGCCATGTGAGAGGTTGAAGCGGGCCACATTCATGCCGGCGAGGATGAGTTCGCGCAGGCGCTCGGGAGATGAGGATGCGGGGCCCAGGGTACAGACGATCTTAGCTCGACGACTCACAAGCACTACCCTAATTGGTACAGACCACTTCATGTGACAGCAGGCACAGGCGTCGCCGAGTATTCACGGTCTTTCACCAGGGAGTTCACCCATCCGGCCCGATGGCGGCCCGGCGGCGGCCCAATGGCGGCCCAATGGCGGCGCGGCGTCATCACATCTTGCAATGACCACGCTACTCCTCCCCGTCCTCCCCCACCGGGCTTTCCCCACTCCCACCCACCCCTCCCCCGCTGCGAGAATTCGCAAGATCACGCGTGGGGGGCTGTCACTGGGTGATGGTGGCGGCGCGGGCGGCGTTGACCACGCCGTGGCCGAAGAACCCGTTCTTGGCGGTGTCCCCCTCGCAGACCTGCGTGTCGTCCGGGCCGTACTTGTAGGTCCGGGGTGACGGGCATGCCTGCTGTACGGCCGAGGCGTACAGCAGCCTCTCGACCTGCGCCGGGTCCATCTGGAGCCCGCCCTTGCCCGGCTTGCCGAACCGGCCGATGATGATCGCGGCCACTCCGGTGGCGTGCGGGGCGGCCATCGAGGTGCCCTCCAGGTACTGGTAGTAGGCGCACTTGCCGCCCTGACAGTCGCGGATCACGGACGCGTCCTTCGGCCGGCCGTCCTTGCCGATCGAGCCCTTGGCCCGCAGCGCGCTTTCGGGGGCGGCGGCCAGGATCTCCCGTCGCGCGCCCTTGAGCTCGGTGCCGCCGTCGAACAGGTCGCCGCCGGGCGCGGCGATGTCGGCCTGCTCGATTCCGTAGTCGGAGAAGCCGGACTTGCGGCCGCTCGGCCCGACCGCCGTGACCGAGATGACGCCGTCGAGCTCTGCCGGGACGTTGAGGCAGGTGTTGTCGACCTTGCGGTTGCGCTGCTTGTCCAGGGGGTAGTTGGGGCTGCCCGCGTCCGACTGCGGCTTGCCGAGGTCGGTGCCGCTGTTGCCGATCGCCGTGATCAGCGTCACGTTTCGCGAACGGGCGTAGGCGACCGCCCGGCGCATGCCCTCGATGATGCCCTTCTGGTCCAGGCGCTCAGCCGGCGAGTCCTGCGGATTGTTCGCGCAGTTGAACGCCCACGGGTCGACGTAGAAGCTCATGTTGACGACGTCGATGCCCACGTCCCCGGCGTACGCCAGGGCGTCCATGGTCGGCTTGAGGAAGAAGAAGCCCGAGTCGGTGCCCGCCCTCAGGTTGACCAGTGACACGTCGGGGGCGACCCCGCCGATACCGATGCCGTTGAGCGGCGAGCCGATGGTGCTGGCGACGTGCGTGCCGTGCCCGTCGTCGTCCGCGTCGGCCGGGTCCTTGCAGCCCTGATGTTCGCACGGGCCGTCGAGCTTCTTGCCGTTCGGGTCGTTCGGCTCGTCCATGACGAAGTTGCGGCTGAGCTCGCGGTTGAAGTTCGGGGCGATGTCTGGGTGGTTGCCGTCGACGCCGGTGTCGATGATGCCCACCAGCACCTTGTGGCTGCCCTTGGCCTTGCCGTACGACCCGTCGGCGGTGGCGCCCATCATCTTCATGTCCCACTGGCGGCCCGCCAGCGGCTCCCCCGTGCCCGGCCGCCGCGCGGCGGAACGCGCGGCGGAACGCGCGGCCGGCGCCGCAGCCGGAACGTCGGAGACCCTGCCGATGGGCCGGTCGAGTGAGACGCCGACGACGGCCGGATCGGCCCCGATCCGCTCCGGTGAGCCGGTGCGCACCACCAGATAGCCGAGCCGGTCGTCCTGGCCCTCGACGGTGCCTCCGGCGGCCGTCACGGCGCGGGTCGCGGCGTCCTTGCCGCCGCCCGCGTAGAACACCAGGTATCGGCGGGCCTGGGTGGCCGGGCCGGACTCCGACGCGCTGGACGTGCTTGACGGACCGGCGGAGGGCTGGGCCGCGCCCGCCATGCGATCCGCCTGGTCAGACGGAGCGCAGGCCGCCGCGCCGACGGCGCCCACCAGCGTCAACGAGACGGCCATCCCACCGAGGCGTCTGCGCGCGTTCACCGATTCCCCCCGTTTCGGCTCCGGCACCCTTCAGGCAGCCGGACCCCCCCGACTGCCTGATCCTGAATATGTCCTATTTTCTAGGGCTAAACCAGTGGACGGGCCGTCGGCGGGATCGGGGCGGACAGCACGGTCCCACCGCTGAGCCGCCGATCCACGGCCGCGGCGGCCGACCGGCCCTCCGCGATCGCCCAGACGATCAACGATTGCCCCCGGCCCATGTCGCCCGCCACGAAGACGCCCTCGACGGCGGTTTCGTACGAGGCGTCCCTGACCACATTACCCCGCGCGTCGAAGAAGTCTCCCGGCGTGAGCGCCGCCAGATCGGTGAGCAGCGGCCCTTTCTCCGGGCCCAGGAAGCCCATGGCGAGCGTGACCAGCCCGGCCGGGATCTCCCGCTCGGTGCCGGGGATCGGCCGGAACCCGGTGGCCGGGCCCTCGACGCCGACCAGGCGCACCGCCCTGACGTCGCCTTCGGCGTCGCCGACGAACTCGGTGGTGGACACGGCGTAGACCCGCTCGCCGCCGCCGGCCGCCAACTCCTCGTGCGCGCTCTCCATCTTGAACAGTATGGGGAAGGTCGGCCACGGCTGCCCGGCGGTACGGGACGCCGGAGGCGCCGGCATGATCTCCAGCTGGGTGACCGAGGCGGCCCCCTGGCGGATCGCCGTGCCGACGCAGTCGGCCCCGGTGTCGCCGCCTCCGATCACCACGACGTGCTTGCCGCACGCGGAGATCGGCGAGGCGTCCAGATCGCGGTTGGCCGGCGGGAGGTACTCCATCGCCTGGTGGATCCCTCCGAGCTCGCGCCCGGGCGCCGGCAGGTCACGCCAGGCCGTGGCGCCGCCCGCGAGCACGATGGCGTCGTACTCCTCCCGGAGCCGCGCGGCGGTGACGTCCACTCCCACGTCGACCGAGGTGCGGAACCGGGTGCCCTCGGCCGCCATCTGCGCGAGACGGCGGTCGAGGTGGCGCTTTTCCAGCTTGAACTCGGGGATGCCGTAGCGGAGCAGGCCGCCGACGCGGTCGGCCCGCTCGAACACCACCACGTCGTGCCCGGCGCGGGTGAGCTGCTGGGCGGCGGCCAGACCGGCCGGGCCCGAGCCCACCACCGCCACCCGGCGGCCGGTCTTCACGACCGGCGGCCGCGGGGTGACCCAGCCCTCGGCGAAGGCCCGGTCGATGATCTCGACCTCGACCCGCTTGATCGTGACCGGGTCGGAGTCGATGCCGAGGACGCACGCCGCCTCGCACGGAGCCGGGCACAGCCGGCCGGTGAACTCCGGGAAGTTGTTGGTGGCGTGCAGCCGCTCGGCCGCCTCGCGCCAGTCGTCGCGGTAGACGAGATCGTTCCACTCGGGGATGAGGTTCCCCAGCGGGCAGCCGTTGTGGCAGAACGGGATGCCGCAGTCCATGCAGCGGGACGCCTGCGCGGTCAGCGCGGCCGCGGGAAAGTCCTCGTAGACCTCACGCCAGTCGCGGATGCGGACGTCGACCGGGCGGCGGGCCGGCAGCTCGCGCCCGTGTGCCAGGAAACCCTTCGGGTCGGCCATCGGTGTGTGCCCTCCTTATCCGTGTGCGGCAGCCATGACGGCCTGGTCGATGTCCCGGCCCTCGGCCTCGGCGGCGGCCCGCGCGAGCAGGACCCGCTTGTAGTCCGACGGCATCACCTTCGCGAACCTGCCGAGGGCGGCGTCCCAGTCGGCGAGCAGCGTCTCGGCGACCGTCGAACCGGTCTCCGTGAAGTGCTTCTCGACGATCTGCCGCAGGAACTCGGCGTCGCTCTCGTCCGGCGTCTCCAGCTCGGCCATCTCGCGGTTGACCCGCTCGGGCCGCAGGTCCAGGACGTACGCCACGCCGCCGGACATGCCGGCCGCGAAGTTGCGGCCGGTCGGGCCGAGGACGACGGCCCGGCCGCCGGTCATGTACTCGCAGCCGTGGTCGCCCACGCCCTCCACCACCGCGGTGGCGCCGGAGTTGCGCACGCAGAACCGCTCGCCCATCAGGCCGCGGACGAACACCTCGCCGGAGGTGGCGCCGTACAGGCCGACGTTCCCGGCGATGACCTGCGTCTCGGCGGCGAACGGCGCGCCGGGGTGCGGCCGGACGGTCAGGCGTCCGCCCGACAGGCCCTTGCCGAGGTAGTCGTTGGCGTCGCCGACGAGCCGCAGCGTGACGCCGCGGGGCGCGAACGCGCCGAACGAGTTGCCCGCCGACCCGGTGAACGTCACGTCGATCGTGTCGTCGGGCAGCCCTGCGCCGCCGTACCGCCTGGTCACCTCGTGGCCGAGCATGGTGCCGACCGTGCGGTTGACGTTGCGGACGGGCAGCTCCAGCCTGACCCGATCGCCGCCGGCCAAAGCGCCCTCGGCGAGCTGGATCAGTGTGTTGTCCAGCGCCTTGTCCAGGCCGTGGTCCTGCTCGGCGACCCGGCACAGCGGGGTGCCTTCCGCGAGCTCGGGCCGGTGCAGGATCGGCGACAGGTCGAGGCCCGCCGCCTTCCAGTGGTCGACGGCCGCCGCGGTGTCGATCAGGTCGGCTCGGCCGATGATCTCGTCCAGCGACCGGTGGCCGAGCTGGGCGAGGTATTCGCGCACCTCCTGCGCGACGAACTCGAAGAAGTTCACCACGAACTCGGGCTTGCCGCTGAACCGCCTGCGCAGCTCGGGGTTCTGCGTGGCCACGCCGACCGGGCAGGTGTCGAGGTGGCAGACCCGCATCATCACGCAGCCGGAGACGACCAGCGGCGCGGTGGCGAAGCCGTACTCCTCGGCGCCGAGGAGCGCCGCGATGATCACGTCGCGGCCGGTCTTGAGCTGGCCGTCGGCCTGCACCACGATGCGGTCGCGCAGGCCGTTCAGCAGCAGGGTCTGCTGGGTCTCGGCCAGGCCGAGCTCCCAGGGGGCGCCCGCGTGCTTGATCGAGGTCAGCGGCGAGGCGCCGGTGCCGCCGTCGTGGCCGGAGATCAGCACGACGTCGGCGTGCGCCTTGCTGACCCCGGCGGCGACGGTCCCGACCCCGACCTCGGCGACCAGCTTCACGTGGACGCGGGCGCGCGGGTTGGCGTTCTTGAGGTCGTGGATCAGCTGGGCCAGGTCCTCGATCGAGTAGATGTCGTGGTGCGGCGGCGGCGAGATGAGGCCGACGCCGGGTGTGGAGTGCCGCGTCCTGGCGATCCACGGGTACACCTTGTGGCCGGGCAACTGGCCGCCCTCGCCGGGCTTGGCCCCCTGCGCCATCTTGATCTGCAGGTCGTCGGCGTTCACCAGGTATTCGCTGGTCACGCCGAACCGGCCGGAGGCCACCTGCTTGATCGCCGACCTGCGCTCGGGGTCGTACAGCCGCTCGGGCTCCTCACCGCCCTCGCCGGTGTTCGACCTGGCGCCGAGCCGGTTCATGGCCACGGCCAGGGTCTCGTGCGCCTCCCGTGAGATCGAGCCGTACGACATGGCGCCGGTGGAGAACCGCTTCACGATCGACTCGACCGGCTCGACCTCCTCGATCGGCACGGGCTCGCCGGCCGGGCGCAGCCTGAACAGGCCGCGCAACGTCATCAGCCGCTCGGATCTCTCGTCGACGAGCGAGGTGTACTCCTTGAAGATCTCGTACTGCCTGGTCCGGGTGGAGTGCTGCAGCTTGAAGACCGTCTCGGGGTTGAACAGGTGCGGCTCGCCCTCGCGCCGCCACTGGTACTCGCCGCCGACCTCCCGTCGCCGGTGCCCGTTCGCCGCGTTCGCCGCGTTCGCCGTGCGCGGGTAGGCCCGGGCGTGCCGCAGCAGCGCCTCCTGCGCGAGGACGTCGAAGCCGACGCCGCCGAGCCGGGAGGCGGTGCCGGTGAAGCACTCGCCGATCACCTCGGCGCCCAGGCCGAGCGCCTCGAAGAGCTGCGCCCCGGTGTAGGAGGCGACCGTGGACACCCCCATCTTGGACATGATCTTCAACACGCCCTTGCCGTACGCCTTCATCAGGTTGCGGACGGCCCGGCGCGGGTCCAGGCCGAGCGCGCCGGTGGCGATCATGTCCTCGACGGTCTCGATGGCGAGATAGGGGTTGACCGCGCTCGCGCCGTACCCGATGAGCAGGGCCATGTGGTGGCATTCGCGCGCCTCACCGGTCTCGACGACCAGGCCGACCCGGGTGCGTGTCTTCTCCCGGATGAGGTGGTGGTGCACCGCCCCGGTGAGCAGCAGCGACGGGATCGGCGCCCGCTCACGGGAGGACCCGCGGTCGGACAGCACGATGATCCGCGCGCCGCCCGCGATCGCCCGGGAGACCTCGGCGCGGATCTCCGCCAGCCTGTCGGCCAGGGCCTGCCCGGCATCGAACAGGCCGGACACGGTGTACGGCCGGAAGCCGGGCAGCGAGCCCTCGTCGTTGATGTGGACGATCTTCGCGAGCTCGTCGTTGTCGATCACTGGATACGGGAGCACCAGGCGGCGGCAGGAGGCCGGGCCGGGCTCCAGCAGGTTGCCCTCGGGACCCAGGGTGGACTGCAGCGAGGTGACGAGCTCCTCGCGGATCGCGTCCAGCGGCGGGTTGGTGACCTGCGCGAAGAGTTGGCTGAAGTAGTCGAACAGCAGTCTGGGCCGCTCGCTGAGCACGGCGACGGGGGTGTCGGTGCCCATCGAGCCGATCGGCTCGGCGCCGGTCCTCGCCATCGGGGACAGCAGGACCCGCAGCTCCTCCTCCGTGTAGCCGAAGGTCTGCTGCCGCTCGGCGAGCGTCTCATTGACGAACGGCGCCTCACGGGTGGGGTTCGCGTGCTCGCGCTCGGGCAGCTCCTCGAAGCGGACCAGTCCGGCGTGCAGCCAGTCGCCGTACGGCTCGGCCGCCGCGAGCTCGGCCTTGATCTCGTCGTCCTCGACGATCCGGCCGCGTGCGGTGTCGACGAGGAACATCCGGCCCGGCTGGAGGCGGCCCTTGCGTACCACCGTCTCCGGGGGGATGTCCGGGAGCACACCGGCCTCGGAGGCGAGCACGACCAGGCCGTCCTCGGTCACCCAGAACCGGCCGGGCCGCAGGCCGTTGCGGTCGAGCACCGCGCCGGCCAGCTTGCCGTCGGAGAAGGTGATCGACGCCGGGCCGTCCCAGGGCTCCATGAGGGTGGCGTGGAACTCGTAGAACGCCCGGCGCGCCGGATCCATCGCGGTGTGGTTCTCCCACGCCTCGGGGATCATCATCAGCACGGCGTGCGGCAGCGACCTGCCCCCCAGGTGGAGCAGTTCCAGCACCGCGTCGAACGACGCGGTGTCGGAGCCGTCGGGGTCGCAGATCGGGAACAGCCGCCCCAGATCACCGGAGATGAGGCCGGTGGCGAGCATGGCCTCCCTGGCGCGCATCCAGTTGCGGTTGCCGCGGACGGTGTTGATCTCACCGTTGTGCGCGACGTACCGGTAGGGGTGGGCGAGCGGCCAGGACGGGAAGGTGTTGGTGGAGAAGCGCGAGTGCACGAGGGCGATCGCGCTGACGTACCGCGGGTCGGACAGGTCGGGGAAGAACCGCTCGACCTGGGGAGAGGTCAGCATCCCCTTGTAGACGACGGTCCGGCTGGACAGCGAGGCGAAGTAGACGCCGGCCTCGTGCTCGGCCCGCTTGCGGAAGGGGTAGACGGCACGGTCCAGATCGAGGCCGGTCTCGCCGCCCGGCGAGGTGACGAACAGCTGGCGGAAGAACGGCATGACCGCGCGGGCCCCGGCGCCGGGGAGCGCGGCGTCGACCGGGAGGTCGCGCCAGCCGAGGACGGTGACGCCCTCTTCGGCCGCGATCTCCTCGATCAGCCGGACCGCCGCCGCGCGTGCCGGCTCGTCCGCCGGCAGGAACGCCGTGCCGGCGGCGTAGCCGCCTTCGGGCGGCAGTTCGCCGTGCCACCCCAGATCGGCGAGGACCTCGCGGAAGAACGCGTCGGGGATCTGGGTGAGGATGCCCGCACCGTCGCCGGTGTCGGGCTCACTGCCGCTGGCTCCGCGGTGGTCGAGGTTGCGCAGTGCGGTCAGCGCCTTGGCGACGATGTCGTGGCTGCGGCGGCCGGCCACGTCGGCCACCATGGCGACGCCACAGGCGTCATGCTCGTTGGCCGGGTCGTAGAGCCCCTGTGGCTTCGGGAAGCCGAGGCGTGCAGCAGGCATGTTGTCACTCCCGTCGTCTGCTTCTGCTGGAACAGAGGGACGACGTTGGCCCTGCTGCGGTTGTGAAAGTGCGTTGAGGCTACCGCACGGTTTTCCGGCGGCCACCTCAGGGTCACGCGACTTGAAGATTCCTTCCAGGCCGACTCGCGAAACGTCGACTCGCGACGTCCCGGATACAGTTGCCGCATGGCGGGATTCGAGGCGCTGGACGACCTGATGACAAAGGCGGGTGTGGACAGCCGCCGCCTCCGCAGGGCGGTCGCGCTTCTGGCCGGCAGACGCTGGTGGACCCTGGCCGATCTGGTCCGGGAGACCGCGACGTCGCGGCGTACGGTCGAGACGCTGCTGCGTGCGCTCCCCCTCGAGCACAGCGGCGACCGTTTCCGTATCAATCCGGTGAATTCACTTAAAGAATATCATACATCCACATCTGGCGACATTTCGGACTACTGGCCTATAGAGGTCTTAAGGGAACGACATGGCGACATCCTGGAACGCCTGGAAACGTTGATCGCCAAGGCCCCCCGGGGACGGCACGTGCTCGACCACGTCTCCGCGACCGCCGAGACCGTGCTGCGCCGCGCGCTCCTGCTCGGCGAGCGGTTCTGGCTGCCCGGGGCCCGCCTGCTCTGTGTCGGCGACCACGACCTGACCTCCCTGGCGGTACGGATGCTCCACCCCGAGGTGGAGGTCGCGGTGGCCGACATCGACGACCGGATCCTCGGCTACCTCGACGAGCAGGCGCTCGGCGTCCGCACCCGGTGGGCCGACCTGCGACTCGGCCTGCCGCCGTCGCTGCGCGGCTGGGCCGATCTGGCGATCACCGACCCGCCGTACACGCCCGAGGGCATCGGACTGTTCGCCGCGCGGGCCGCCGAGGGGCTGCGCGATCGCGAGCAGGGCAGGATTCTGGTGGCGTACGGCGCGTCCGAGCGGACGCCCATGCTCGCACTCAAAGTGCAGAAGGCATTGCTTGCCCTAAATCTGCTAAACGAAGCGTTATTTCCGGATTTCAACCGGTATTACGGGGCGGAAGCCATCGGCAGTGCCGCGGATCTCTACGTCCTGAGGGCCACCACCAAGACCTGGCCCGCCGTCGCCGCGCTGACCGACCGGGCCGCGGATCACACCGCCACCGCGATCTACACCCAGGGACCCCAGGCCGTCGAGTCGGCGCCGGGACAACTGGACGACGCCGAGCGAGCCGCCGCGGCACTGGACGGGTTCGAGCCGGGCCTGCTCGCCGGGGCCTGGCCGCGCGACCTCGCGACGCCCCGGACGAGGCTCGCCACGCTGCTGGCCAAGCCGTACGCCGCCGATCCCGAGCGGGTGGCGATCGCCGTGCCGGCCGGGCTGGAGGCGGCGCTGCCCCGCCTGCTGCTCGCGACCAGGGCGCGGCACGTGCGAGTGCTGCTCGCCCACGCGCCGGACGACCGGCCCGCACTCGCCGCGCTGCTCGCCCCCGTCTACGGCCTCACCACCCGACGCCTCAGCGGCGACGCGCACGTGCTCGACGCCGTACGGCTCGCGCCTGCGGCGGGCGGCGCCGACGCGATCATCCGGCGGATCATGGACAGCGCGCACGGCAAGATCGCCAATGTGTGGCGGGAGGCGCTGACGGGCGCCACCTCGCTCACCAAGAGGCAGGCCAGGACCGTGATCGAGGAGGCCGCCCCCTGGGCCGCCGACCTCACCCTCCTGGAGGCGCCGCTGCACCGCGTCGCCGCCCTCCCCGCCGCCGTCTCCCACACGCTGGAGGCCGCCGCTCATCTGGGCTAGGCAAAGATCACGGGGTTATTGGGGTGGCGGGTCGGTGGGGGTGGGCTCGGGCGGCTGGGGCCTGTCGTCGGCCGAGCCTGGGCCCGGCGCCTCCGAGGGCAGCCCGGCGACGGCGACGATCCGTCGATAGAGCGCCTTCTCCACGCCCCGTACGGCCAGGCCGAGCATGACGAAGTCGTCGCGTTCCCCCGGCTCGGCGCCGTCGGCTCTGGCGACCCACACCAGACCCGCGTAGTGCCCCATCGCGTGGCCGCTCGCCTCGCTGTATCCCTGGAAGGCCTGCCGGCCCTGCTCCAGCGGCAGCGTCCAGCCGCCCAGATGCATCGACTCCAGTTCGTCGACCACTCCGTTGGCCGCACGCACGTCGGCCAGATCGAGCAGCGTGTACTGGGCCACGTAGGCGCCGTCAGCGCTCCGATAGAGACCGCGGACGGCCTGCCTGCAGCCGGACTTGGCCAGCAGATCGGTCAGGTCGCCACCCCAGACCGTGCCCGAGCAGCCGGGGTCCGCCTGGCTCGCCACCCTTTTCAGGGTGACCTTGCCGGCCGTGAGCGTACGCGCGCCGAAGACCTCTTTCGTGGTGAGCGGCGCGGTGTCGGCCTGCCGGTCCGCGATCGGCCGGAACTCCTTGGGAGACGGCCATGCCTGGTAGCTCTCCGGCCGCCCCTCGCCCAGGAGGCTTCCCGCTCCCCGGACCGGCAGGCTCTCACCGCCGGCCACTTTGTCGATCATCAGGGTGAGCAGCAGCGCCGCGAACAGCACCCCCACGACGAAACCACCCCAGAGCACCATCCGCTGCTGTCCGACGGTGAGCCCCAGTTCCGCGAGGAGGCCCCACCGCTCCGCCGGCGCGGACGACCGGCGCTTACGCTTCGTCATAGGGCGGCGGCCCCGATGAGCGTGCCGAGCCCCCAGGTGAGGGCTGCCGCGACGCCGCCGACGACGAGCTGGCGCAGCCCGCTGAACCACCAGCTCCGTGCGGTCACGCGGGAGACCAGCACCCCGGCGCCGAACAGCGCCGCCATCGAGACGGCGGCCGGGATCCACAGGCCGTGGACACCCAGCAGGTACGGCAGGAGCGGGATCAGCGCGCCCCCGGCGAACGCGAGGAACGAGGAGACCGCGGCGAGGACCGGTGAGGGCAGGTCGTGCGGGTCGATGCCCAGCTCGGCCCGGGCGTGCACCGCCAGCGCCTGCTCCGGGTCACGGGAGATCTGCCTGGCGACCTCCCTGGCCGTCTCCGGGTCCACGCCGCGCGCCTGGTAGTGCAGCGCGAGCTCGTCCTCCTCGGCCTCGGGATGCCGCTCCAGCTCCCGGCGTTCGACGTCCAGCTCGGCCAGAGCCAGCTCCCGCTGGCTGGCCACCGACACGTATTCGCCGCCGGCCATGGAGAACGCCCCCGCGGCCAGTCCGGCCACACCGGCCAACGCGACGATCTTGGTGTCGGCGGTGCCGCCGGCCACACCCGCGATGAGGGCGAAGTTGGAGACCAGACCGTCCATCGCGCCGAAGACCGCGGGACGTAACCAGCCTCCGGTCACGTCACGGTGCTGGTGGTGCACCTCGGCCCGCGCCCCCACGCCGGCTTCGGTCATCATCGCTTACCGGCCTCGCCATCCGCCGTCGTGGACACCCGGCCGCCCGCGCCGTCCCCCGGCTCCGTCCTGTCCGGTTCGGCATCGCTTCCCGCCGTGCCGGCGACGTCCTGGTCGGCGACGTCCTGGTCGGCGGAGTCTCCGGAGTCGGCGGGAGGGTCGGCGGTGGACCCGTCCGCGGGCCCCTCGGCGATCTCGGTCACCCCCAGGGGCTCCTCGCCGCTCCGGCGCCGGGCCAGCCAGAAGTACGCGATGGCCGCGACGAAGACGACCACCGAGGTCCACTGGTTCAGCCGCAGGCCGAGGATCTCGTGTGCGGGGTCCACCCGCAGTCCCTCGATCCAGAACCTGCCCAGCGTGTAGCCGGCGACGTACAGCGCGAACAGGCGGCCGTACCGCAGGGCGAACCGCCGGCCCACCAGCACCAGCACCCCCGCGAGCGCGAGGTCCCACAGCAACTCGTAGAGGAACGCGGGGTGATAGGTGGCCACACCGGGCACCGTCCCGGGACGGCCCGGATCGATCTCCAGCCCCCACGGCAGGTCGGTCGGTCCGCCGAACAGTTCCTGGTTGAAGTAGTTGCCCAGCCGGCCGATTCCCTGGGCGACGGCGATGCCGGGGGCCACGGTGTCGGCGACGGCGGAGAACGACATGCCGCGACGGCGGCAGGCGATCCACACACCGAGCCCGCCGAGGGCGATCGCGCCCCAGATGCCGAGGCCGCCCTCCCAGATGAACAGGGCGTCGATCGGCCGCTTGGGCGCTTCGGATCCGAAGTAGATCTGCCAGTCGGTGATGACGTGGTAGAGACGTCCGCCCACGAGTCCGAACGGCACCGCCCACACGGCGAGGTCGGTGATGGCGCCGGGCGCGCCACCGCGGGCGCGCCACCGGCGTTCCCCGATCCAGACGGCGACGATGACGCCGAGCACGATGCACAGCGCGTAGGCCCGGATCGGTATGGGTCCGAGATTCCAGACCCCCTGCGAGGGGCTGGGAATCGAGGCGAGGAGGGGCATGTCAGGTGACGTTACCGTAAGAGGCAGCCGATTCGTGGCGTACCACGGCACTCATGCGGATCAGCCCTTGGCCGCGTTGACGATGGCGTCCCGCAGAGCACTCGGCACGAACGAGGTGTTGGAGTCCAGCGGCTTGCCGTTGACCATCACGGTGGGCGTTCCCTGAATCTTCTTCTCGCCCAGGATCTTGTTGCTGAACTCCTGGTGCGCGGCGACGTTCCGCTGCTCCCGCACGCAGCTCTCGAACCCGGAGTCGGTGACGCCGACCTCCTTGCCCCACTTCACGAGCTGATCGAGGGTGAAGCCGGTCGCGGTCTCGGACGGCTGGTTCTCGTAGAGCTTCTCATGGAAGGCAAGCCACTTGTCGCCGTCGGGGATGCACCGGGCGGCCGAGGACGCGCGCAGCGAGTTGGACTTGGCCGGCTCCTGACCGAAGATCGTGATCATGTGATAGACGACCTTGGCCTTGCCCTCCGTCGCGAGGTTCTTCAGCGTCGGGCCGCTGGTCTCCTCCATCTGCCGGCAGGCCGGGCACTGGAAGTCCTCGTAGACGTCGACCACCGGGCTCGTGACCCCGGGCTTGGCCATCACGACCGTGCCGTCCGACTGCAGGCCGATCGGTGACAGGTTCCCGGCGACCTCCTCCGACTTGCTCTGAGCGATGGACCACCAACCGATGCCCACGGCGACCACGGCGACCACGCCCACCGTCACGACCATGGTGAGCCGCCTGCGCCGCTCCTGCTTGCGGTAGGCCTCACGTTGTGCCGCGATGCGCGCCCTGGCCGCCTCGCTCGTCCGCTTGCTCACGAAATCTCTCCCTGCCTGCCGTTCTCACTGCTGGAATCGTCCGCGTCGGCGGAACCGTCGTCCTCGTCGTCGTCCGGCGCCGGCGAGCCCGTGAGGCCGAGCGCGGAGTCCAACGCGAGCCGGCCCGGCGGCTTCGCCACGATCCAGGCGGCGCATGCCAGTAGTCCGAAGTCCCGCAGAAGATCCCAGAAGTAGTTCGGGTCCTGCCCGTCGGCGAGTTGCCCGCCGCCGCCGAAGCAGCCGCAGTCGATCCGCAGTCCGCGCGCCCAGGCCGAGGCGATGCCGACGACGAACGCGGCCATCACCAGGCCGGAGATCACCCCGACCACCCGGGTGAGCAGTCCGAGGACCAGCAGCGCCCCGATGACGATCTCGACCGCCGGCAGCCCGTGGCCCACGATCTGGACGAGGCTCTCGGGCAGCATCTCGTAGGCACGGACCGCCTGCACCGATGTGGCGGGCGCACCGACCTTGAGCGCCCCGGCGACGATCAGCACGACGCCCAGCACCAGCCGGGCCGCGGTCGTCACCCACGGCAACGGACCCTGCGCGGACGGCAACCGATCAGACGCGTGTGCGTCGGACGCCAACTGAACCATGGTCTCCTCGCCCCGTTAGGCAAACACCCACTGAACAGTACCGGGGCCCAGCTCACCATGTGCCGGATAAGCGCGTGGTAAGCGGGGGCTTTACCTGGAGGCGAAAGTCGTACCCGATCTGGGACGACGGCCCGGCCGGCGTGACCGGGCTCGGCGTCGTCGGCTCAACGTCGTCGGCTCAGCGTCGTACGCCTTCGGCGAGTTCGCGGCCGAACTCGCGCACCGCGGCGAGGCCGGCCGCCTCGTCCGGCGCGTCGAGGATGCGGCGGATGAAGGCGGAGCCCACGATCACGCCGTCGGCGTAGGCCGCGACCTCGGCCGCCTGGGCGCCGCTGCCGACGCCGAGACCGACGCAGACGGGCAGCGAGGTGTGCGAGCGGGTCCGCTTCACCAGACCTTCCGCGGCGGCGCTGACCGACTCTCTGGCACCGGTCACGCCCATCAGCGAGGCGGCGTAGACGAACCCGGTGCAGCAGTCGGCGACCCGGGCGATCCGCTCATCGGTCGAGCTGGGCGCGACCAGGAAGACCGTGTCGATCCCGGCCTCCTTGCTCGACTCGATCCACGGCCCGGCCTCCTCCGGCGTGAGGTCGGGGGTGATCGTGCCCACCCCGCCGGCCGAGGCCAGGTCGCGTGCGAAACGCTCGGCGCCGTAGCGGTCGACCGGGTTCCAGTACGTCATGACGAGGGTCGCCGCGCCCGTCCTGGCCACGCCCTCGACCGTGCGCAGCACATCCGCGATGCGGGTGCCGTTGGCCAGCGACCGGTGAACCGCGTCCTGGATGGTCGGGCCGTCCATCAGGGGATCGGAGTACGGCAGACCGATCTCGATCACGTCGCAGCCCGCCTCGACCATCGCGGTCGCGGCGGCGATCGCACCGTCCTTGGTGGGGAACCCGGCCGGCAGGTAGCCGACCAGGGCCGCCCGGTCCTCGGCCCGCGCCTTCTCGAACACCGCTTGGAGAGTCGTCATCGCAAACGCCTTTGTCGGTTCTGATCGCTCAGAGGTTGAAGTACTTCATCGCGGTGCCCATGTCCTTGTCGCCGCGGCCGGAGAGGTTGACCAGGATGGTCGCCTCCGGGCCGAGCTCGCGGCCGAGCCGCAGCGCGCCCGCGAGCGCGTGCGACGACTCCAGGGCGGGGATGATGCCCTCGGTGCGGGCGAGCAGCGCGAACGCCTCCATCGCCTCGTCGTCGGTCACGCCGTGGTAGGTGGCCCGCCCGGAGTCCTTCAGCCACGCGTGCTCGGGACCCACGCCGGGGTAGTCAAGCCCCGCCGAGATCGAGTGCGACTCGATCGTCTGGCCCTCGTCGTCCTGCAGGACGTACGTGCGCGAGCCGTGCAGCACGCCGATGCTGCCCGTGGTCAGGGTCAGGGCGTGCTCGTCGGTGTCCGCCCCGCGTCCGCCGGCCTCGTACCCGTGGAGTTGGACGCCCTCGTCCTCGACGAAGGCGTGGAAGATGCCGATGGCGTTGGAACCGCCGCCGACCGCCGCGGCGACCGCGTCGGGCAGCCGGCCGGTGAGCTCCTGGATCTGGCGGCGCGCCTCGACGCCGATGATCCGGGCGAAGTCGCGGACGATCTCGGGGAACGGGTGCGGGCCGGCGACCGTGCCGAACAGGTAGTGCGTGCGGTCGACGTTGGTGACCCAGTCGCGGAACGCCTCGTTGATGGCGTCCTTGAGGGTCTGGCTGCCGTTGGCGACCGGGACGACGGTGGCGCCCAGCAGCTTCATCCTGGCGACGTTGAGCGCCTGCCGCTCGCAGTCGACGGCGCCCATGTAGATGACGCACTCCAGGCCCATGAGGGCGGCGGCGGTGGCGGTGGCCACCCCGTGCTGGCCGGCGCCGGTCTCCGCGACCACCCGGGTCTTGCCGAGCCGCTTGGTGAGCAGCGCCTGGCCGAGCACGTTGTTGATCTTGTGGGCGCCGGTGTGCGTCAGGTCCTCGCGCTTGAGCACGATCCGCGCGCCGCCGGCGTGCTCGGCGAACCTCGGGACCTCGGTCAGCGTGGTCGGCCGGCCGGCGTAGGTCCGCAGCAGGTGATCGAACTCGCTGATGAAGGCGGGGTCGTTCCTGGCCTTCTCGTACTCGGCGGCCACCTCGTCCAATGCCGGGATGAGCGCCTCTGGCACGAATCGGCCGCCGAAGACGCCGAACTTGCCGCGGGCGTCCGGATCATCACCGCGGGCCCCGCCCGCCGCCGAATCGGCGGGCGTGAGCCCCTCCGCCAGACTGGCGGAAGTTCGCAAGGTGTCTTCCGTCGCGGTCACATGGCCTCCTTGCCTGTGCGTCTTCCGCCTGACGCGGCCGCTCCGCCCGGTGCCGTACGGCGGAGCGGCGCTCTCGTTACGCCTGCTTCTCGTGTCCCTTTTAGTGTCCGCTGTCCTGGCGGGAGGCCGGATGGGCGCCGGCGGTCACCAGGTCGTTGACCGCCGCCCTGGGGTCCCTGCCGGTGACCAGGCTCTCGCCGACGAGCACCGCGTCGGCCCCGGCGCGCGCGTAGGCCAGCAGGTCGTGCGGGCCACGCACCCCCGACTCGGCGATCTTGATGACGCCCTCCGGGATCTTGGGTGCGAGCTTGGCGAACACGTCGCGGTCCACCTCGAGCGTCTTGAGGTTCCGCGCGTTGAC
This sequence comes from Sphaerimonospora thailandensis, assembly GCF_016863115.1. Classification (GTDB taxonomy): domain Bacteria; phylum Actinomycetota; class Actinomycetes; order Streptosporangiales; family Streptosporangiaceae; genus Sphaerimonospora; species Sphaerimonospora cavernae. The sequence goes on along the minus strand of NZ_BOOG01000007.1, from coordinate 157,071 downwards.
ACCGATGATCTTCGCCCCGGCGTCGACCGCCCGGTCCAGTTCCTCCTCGGTGTGCACCTCCACCAGCGGGGCCAGGCCGATCGATTCGGCCCGCTCGATCAGCGAGACCAGCGCGGGCTGTTCGAGGGCCGCCACGATCAGCAGGGCGAGGTCCGCGCCGTGTGCGCGGGCCTCCCAGAGCTGGTAGGAGGTGACGATGAAGTCTTTGCGCAGAATCGGCACGTCGACGACGGCACGCACGGCCGCGAGGTCGCTCAGCGTGCCCGCGAACCTGCGCCGTTCGGTCAGCACGCTGATGACGTGGGCGCCGCCCGCCTCGTAGTCGGCCGCCAGCGCCGCAGGGTCGGCGATCGCGGCCAGCGCGCCCTTCGACGGGCTCGATCGTTTCACCTCGGCGATCACCGAGACCCGGTCGCCGCCGAGCGCGGCGTAGGCGTCCCGGGGCTGCGGGGCACGCGCCGCTCGCTCCTTGAGCTCGTCGAGCGGCACGATCTTCTGCCGGTCTTCGAGATCCTCCCGGACGCCCAGGATGATGTCCTCGAGAACGCTCACGGCGTAAGGGTCCCTCCGGTCGACTGCTCTGTCCTGCCCTGCGATGGTATCGGTCTGCGGCCCGCCGCTCGGCCACCGGGTCGTTCCGGGACCCTTCAAGAAGCCCCAAGGGGCCCTTGGGCGGCTCTCAGGGGGCGAGGAAGCGCCCGAAGGGCAGGTTCCGCACGACCCAGAACACGATCACGGCGGCGAGGAACGCCCACAGGTACGCGGGATGCGCGAGGCTCGTCCGCGCCGGCCGTCCCTGCCATGATCGCAATGTCCAGCGGGCCCACCAGAAAGCGAGGAACGGCGCCGTGGCGACGGCGAGCGGATTCAACCCGATCGCGGCGATCACGTCGGCGTGTCCCAGCGCGTGCATCGCGCGCAGCGTGCCGCACCCCGGGCAGAACAGCCCGGTGAGGAAAAGGAACGGACAGGTGGGATAGTGCCCGGGCTGGTTCGGATCCACGGATGCGACGTAGACGAAGGCAGCCGTGGTGACCGCCGCCACGCCGAACGGCGCGAGCACGGACCGCACCCGGTCCATGCCGCGCCGCGCGTAGACGTTCGATGTCATCAGTCCAGCGAGGCGGAGGTGCTGAAGCTGATCGCGCCGAGTACGACCACGAAGATGATGTAGAGCACGAACAGCACGAGCGCGGTCAGCAGCGAGGCCAACCACCACTTCTTGGCCGACTCGGAGGCGGCCATGGCGCCCTGGTAGTCGCCGGCGGCCCACTTCGAGTTCACCTGGGTCGCGTAGACGATGGACACGACACCCAGCGGCAGACAGCACAGGACCGTGGTGACGATCGCCATGACCAGGTGGTTGTTGGGCGGTGTCGGGCCGAAGGGACCGCCGGGCGGAGGCGGAGGGAAGGCGCCGGGCGGAGGCGGGGGGTAGCCCGGGTTGTTGTCATATGCCATTGCTGAGCTCCTGTTCTAAGGGGGGTGATCGGGTGAAACCCGGGTCGGGGCTAGCCCGCGAAACCGCCTGAAGACTGGCCGCCGGGCGGCCGGACACCGAGGTCTCCGGGGCCGCTCGGCAGATATTCGTTACCCATGGCCGGCTCCTGTGCGATCATTGAGGACGGCCGGAAGTTTAGCGACATCAAGCCGCAATCGTGAATAAAACCGCATTCTGTGGGCGACTTGTGACCTAAATGTTGAGAACCCCAAAAGCCGGTCCCGCATAAACTTCCAGACGGCACTGCTGGGCTGCTTTTTTCGGTTATACGACATCGCGGCCCGTCTGTAAGTCAAAAGTCACAGAAAGTCAGAGACTCACGAAGACGTGGGGTCGATGCCCTCGTCGAGGGCGTCCCACATCGCCCGCTCGCCGGTCTTCCCCCCGCCGCCCGCCGCGGTACGGCTCCCGCCTCCGGGACGGTCGTACCGGCCGGACATTCCGGGCCAGCGCCCGCCTCTGAGCGCCGTCGCCACTCCCCCGGCCACCAGGATGAGCCCGCCCGCCGCCGCGACCGCCGGCCATGCCTGCCCCTCGATGGCGTAGGAACCGGTGGACACCAGGGCCGTCGTGATGTGCTCACGGGCCGCGTCGGCGATCGTCTGCTCCCGGGTCCCTTCCCAGGCGGCGGCGGCGATCGCGACACCGAAGAGGGCGATCGTCACGCCGATCACCCGCCGGGCGAGGCCGCGGGTCGCGAGCACGGCCACCGTGGCCGCGAGCGCCGCCGGGGCGGCGGGTGTGAGCCAGGCCACGAGATCGCCTCCGGTGAGGTCGACCCTGCCCGAGCCGATCTGGCCGAGTTCCGAGCCGTACACGGCCGTGACCCAGGTGCGGCCGGCCGCCAGCAGCACGAGGCCGGCGCCCGCCGCGCAGACGGCGAGCCAGATCACCAGTGAGCGCCGGGCCGTACGGGCCGCCGCCGTGTCGGAACCCGTCACGTGCTCGGGTCCGGGCCGGGAGCGTTCACCGCGGGCATGGTCGACTTGAGCACATCGGCATCGAAGCACGTGCGGTCGCCGGTATGGCAGGCGGCCCCCACCTGGTCGACCTTGAGCAGGATCGTGTCGCCGTCGCAGTCGAGCGCCACATGCCTGACCCACTGGACGTGCCCTGAGGTGTCGCCCTTCACCCAGTATTCGCCCCGGCTGCGCGACCAGTAGGTCGCCCGGCCCGTCGTGAGCGTACGGTGCAGCGCCTCGTCGTCCATCCAGGCGAGCATGAGCACCTCGCCGGTGTCGTGCTGCTGGACGATGGCGGGCACCAGCCCGTCGGGCGTGCGCTTGAGCCGTTCGGCGATCTTCGGGTCGAGGGCCATGGGCCAATTCTGCCGCAGCCGGCCGACCGTCCCACCACGCCGGGGGACGGCGCGTACGGGGATCAGGAGCCGATGGCGGAGGCCCAGGAGGCGTGGAGGTCGGCGTAGACGCCGTCCTGCTCGACCAGCTCGGCATGCGGGCCGCGTTGAACGATCCGGCCGTGCTGGAACACCAGGACCTCGTCGGCCGCCTCGGCGGTGGACAGCCGGTGCGCGATCGACACGGCGGTCCGACCCCGGGTGACCCCGTCGAGCGCCCGCGCGAGCCGTACCTCGGTGGCGGGGTCCACGGCCGAGGTCGCCTCGTCGAGCAGCAGCAGGTCGGGATCGGCGAGGTAGGCGCGGGCGAGCGCGACGAGCTGCCGCTCCCCCGCCGACAGCGACTCGCCGCGCTGCCCCACCGGGGTGCCCAGACCGGCCGGGAGGCCCTCGAGCCAGTCGGCCAGGCCGAGTTCGGTCAGGGCGAGCCTGATCTCCTCGTCCGACGCCGACGGCCGGCCGAACCGGATGTTGTCGGCCAGCGACGCGTCGAACAGGAAGCCGTCCTGCGGCACCATGACGATCCGCTCCCTCAGTGAGGAGAACCTGACCTCGCGCAGGTCGACGCCGTCGACGAGGATGCGGCCCGATGTGGGGTCCATGAGCCGGGTGAGCAGCTTGGCGAACGTCGTCTTGCCCGAGCCGGTCTCCCCGACGACCGCCATCCGCGTACCCGGCGTGAGCTCCACCGAGACGTCGTGCAGCACGGGCGGTCCGCCGGGATAGGCGAAACCGACGCGCTCGAAGGCGACCGAGATCGGGCCGCGCGGGAGCGTCACGCCGTCGGCGGGGTCGGCCACGTCGGCCGGCGTGTCGAGCACGCCCAGGACCCGCCGCCATCCCGCGATCGCGTTCTGCGCCTCGTTCAGCACCTCGGTCGCGGTCTGCAGCGGGCTGATGAACAGCGTGATCAGGAACAGGAACGCGATGAGCCGCCCCTGCGTGATCGAACCGGCCACGCCCAGGTGGACGCCGAGGATGATCACCGCGGCGATGGCGACGGCCGCGACCAGTTCCGTGGTCGGGAACGTGAACCCGATGATCATCTGAGCCCGGGTCTGCGCCCTGCGCTGGCCGTTCACCGCCCTGTCGATCCGCTCGGCCGTACGGTCCTCCGAGCCGTACGCCCGGATGACGGCGCTGCCGACGACCGACTCGCTCACGGCGGCCAGGACGTCGCCGGCCCGCTCACGCACCTTCGTGTACGCCCGCGAGACCATGCGCTGGAACCTGGGCAGTGCGAACATCACCGGCAGGAAGCACACCCAGACCAGCAGCGTGAGCTGCCAGGAGTAGACGGCCATCAGCACGGTCGCGACGACGAGCTGCCCGAGCGCGATGATGACTGTCAGGCCGCCCCACTGCATGAACGCGCTGATCTGGTCGACGTCACCGGTCACCCGCGACACCAGGGCCCCGCGCCGCTCGGTGTTCTGCGTCAGCACGGAAAGGTCGTGCACGTGGCGGAAACCCTTGCCGCGCAGCGTGGCCAGCCCCGACTCGGTGGATCGGTAGAGCCTGACGTTCATCAGGTAGCCGCACAGCGCGGTCAGCAGTACGGCCAGCGCGCACAGGAGGACGGCGTTCCTGATGAACGGCACGTCGGGCGTTCCGCCGCGCAGCCCCCGGTCGATCACCTGCTGGACCGCGACCGGCACGATGATCTTCCCGATCGTGGCCAGCACGGCCAGCGCCAGGGTCCCGGCCAGCCCGCGCCGGAACTCCGGCGACAGGCGCAGGCCATGGCGGATGGTCTCCACCGCGGTCCGCTCGGCCGCCCGCAGGGTCTCCCCTCCGGTCTCATCCACGGCGGTCACGCCACAACCTCCTCGTCAGTGTCGACGGCCTCGTCGACGGCCTCAGCGACGGCTTCGTCGAGCGCGGACCGTTCGGCCTCCTCGCGCTGGTAGGCCGTCACCAGCGCGCGGTAGCCCTCGCACCGTGCCAGCAGTTCATCGTGCGGCCCGTGATCGGCCACCGTGCCGTGTTCCAGGTAGGCGACCTCGTCGGCCAGCGCGATCGTCGCCATCCGGTACGCGACCACGACCACGGTCGACTCGGCCGACTCCTCCCGCAGGCCGTGCAGGATCCGCTTCTCGACCTGAGGGTCCACGCTGGAGGTGGCGTCGTCGAGGATGAGCAGCCGCGGCTCCCGTACGAGCGCCCGGGCCAGCGCGAGACGCTGCCGCTGGCCGCCGGAGAGCGTCGCGCCGCGCTCGCCGACACGGGTGTCCAGCCCGGACGGCAACGCGCTGACGAACCCCTCGGCCTGGGCCAGCCGCAGCGCCGCCCAGATCTTCTCGTCCGGCACGTCGAGGCCGAGCGTGATGTTGCCGCGCACGGTGTCGTCGAAGAGGAACGTCTGCTGGGGGACCAGCGCCACCGCGCCGCTCACCCCGCCCCTGGCCACCTCGCGCAGGTCGGTCCCGTCGATCCGCATCGCGCCGTGGTCGGGGTCGATCAGGCGGGCCAGGAGCTGGGTGAGCGTGGACTTGCCCGAACCGGTCTGCCCGACGACGGCTGTCGTACGCCCCGGCTCGATCCGGAAGGACACGCCCTTCAGCACGGGCGAGGCGGGGTCGTAGCCGTACCGCACGTTCTCGGCCGTCACCCGTGCGGGACCGTCGCCGTCGAGCGCGGCCGCGCCGTACGTCATGGAACCGGTGGCGTCGAGCACCTCGCGCACCCGGCTCCAGCCGACGACACTACGTGGCAGCTCGGCCAGCACCCAGCCGAGCGCGCGGATCGGCCAGGCGAGCAGCGTGAAGAGGTAGGCCACCTGGACCAGGTCGCCGGTGGCCACGCTGCCGGCCTTCAGGCGGGCCGCGCCGACGAGCAGCACGGCGAGCACGCCGAGTGTGGGCAGCGCCTCCAGCAGTGGGTCGAACAGTCCGCGCACCCGCCCGACGGCGATGTTCGCGTCGCGCAACTCGTCGGCCCGCGCCTGGAAGCGCGTGGTCTCGGCGTCCTCCCGACCGAGCGTCTTGACCACCAGCGCCCCGTCGAAGCTCTCGTGCGCGACCTCGCTCACCTCGGCCCTGAGCTGCTGGGCCCGCATCGCCAGCGGGGACAGCCTGCGCTGGTAGACCAGGTTGAGCAGGGCGACCGCAGGGAAGATCAGGAATCCGACGAGCGCGAGGACGGGGTCGACGAGCACGATCGCCACGGCGGCCGTCACGAGCATCACAATCACTCCGACGGCCATGGGCAGCGGCGCCAGCGGGCCCCAGGCCGCCTCCACGTCGGAGTTGGCGTTGGACAGGAGTTGACCGGTGGGATGCCTGTGGTGCCAGGAGAGCGGCAGCCGCAGGTACTGCCGGGTCACCTCACGCCTGGAACGCGCCTGCATGCGGTACTGCATGATCCCGGCGAGGATGCGCCGTCCCATGACGCCGGCCGCCTTGAACACGGCCACGCCGACGATGAACAGTGCGGCGAGAAGCAGCGCTCCCGTGGCCGCCCCTCCGCCGTCACCGCCGTCACCGCCATCCCCGCCGAACGCGGGCAGCACGGCGTGGTCGGTCGCCCAGCCCAGCGCCCAGGAGGAGGCCACGGTCATCGCACCGTACAGCGCGCTGGCGAGAACCGCGCCGGTGAACACGCCCGGCTCCGCCCTGACGGCCACCCAGATCACCCGAAGGCCCTGGAGCATGACAGAGCGGGCCGACGCTCTCGACTCCTCGGACTCTGTGGACTCTGCGGTCACGCGGCGTGCTTCCTCTCGATCGGGGGAAAGACCCGGGCGCTCACGCGCCCACGGAGGGGACGTTACACACGCGGGGACGGTGTGCGGATCGGCCCTCAGCCGGACAGGCGCCCAGCCCTTGGTCCTAGTCCCTCCCAATCACGGCGATCAATCGGTTATTCCGGCGGAGAGTTAGGCTGATCGCGTGACGCATGCCCGACGGGAGCGCGCCGCGCTCTGCGAACTGCTGGACCGGCTCGGCCCCGGCGCCCCTACGCTGTGCGAGGGCTGGACCACCGAGGACCTCGCCGCCCATCTCGCGCTCCGCGAGCGCCGTCTCGACGCCGTTCCGGGCATCGCGATCCGGTTCCTGTCCGATTACACCCGATCCGTACAGGAACGGCTCACGTCCCGGCACCCCTACCCCGAGCTCGTCGATCTCGTACGGCAGGGGCCGCCGGCGTGGTCCCCGTACGGGTTGCCCGGCCTCGACGAGCTGATCGGCACGGTGGAGCTGTTCATCCACCACGAGGACGTCCGCCGCGCCCAGCCCGGATGGACGCGGCGCACGCTCCCGGCGGACCTGCAGGACCTGCTGTGGAAGCGGCTGCGCTCCGGCGCCCGGCTGCTGCTGCGCCGCTCCCCCGTCGGCGTCGTGCTGCACCGGACGAGTGAGGGCCGGACGAACGGGGAGAAGACGGCGGGCAGGCGGGCCGAGCCCGCCGTGGTCGTCAGCGGGGAGCCGGCCGAGCTCACGCTGTTCGCCTTCGGGCGCGGCGAGCATGCCGAGGTCTCCTACTCGGGCGACGCCGCCGCGGTGGACCTCCTGCGGCGGACCCGTTTCGGTATGTGACGACTCACCCGACACGCGCGCACGGGTAGGCGAATCAGCCACATCGCCCTGGCTCCATGAGGCAGCATGTGGTCAACGCATCATGGTTGGAGCCCCGGATGAACACCAAGAAAGTGCTGACCTACCTGGCCGTCGCCTTTGTGATCTTCTATCTGTTCACCCAGCCGGCCAATGCCGCCGCGGCGGTGAAGGGCGTGTTCGGCGGCATCACCACGGGAGCCGAGCGCCTCGGGGCGTTCTTCACCTCTCTCGTTGCGAAATGAGGGGCGGTAGAGCCTCATGTCCTCGCGGCTAGTTATGATCATTTCAGTCGCCGGGTACAAACAGCCGGGAAACTGACTGCAGGAGGCTCCCCAATGCAGGTCAAGAAGGTTCTTACGTACGCGGCCATCGCGTTCGTGTGCTTCTACCTCTACAGCCAGCCGCACGCGGCCGCGGCCGCCGTGAAGGGCGTCTTCGAGACGGTCAACACCGGTGCGTCGCGATTGGCGACGTTCTTCACCTCGGTGCTGGGATGATGTCGGCCGGCCCGCCGTCCTGATCAGGGCGACCGCGGTGCTCGGCGAGTTCGTAATCGATGAAGGCGCCGATCATCGCCCGCCACACCGCCTCCGCGACATCGGGGGAAAGTCCGCCGCGGGCGGCCCGCTCACGCGCGGCCGCCACCACGCGCTCGACCCGGTCGGGTGCGCGGACGGCTCGCTCGTCCCGCTTGAAGGCCGCCGCCGCCCGGACCAGTAGCTGACGGTCCGCCAGCAGGGTGGTCAGCCGCGCGTCGATCTCGTCGATCCGGCCGCGGACCTCCTCGAGCGAGGCCGGTTGCGCCAGGGGTTCGGACATTCGAGAGTCTCCTGAGATGGCGATTCGGTGATCATCTCAGACTCTACGAGACGTCAGCAGGTTCCGCGTCCGGCCCCGTCATCCCTCCATCACCCGGCCACTCCATCCCCCCAACCCCCGTGATCTTGCGAATTCTCGCAACGCGGCTTCCTGACCTGCGCAGATCAAGACCATGGAACGAGAAATGCCTGCTCATGGCACCCACGTGCGAGTTATCGCAAGATCACGGCAAGGGGTGTGCGAAGGGGGTCAGCGGACGGGGTGGCCGGCGGACCGCAGTGCGTCCTTGACCTCTTGGATCTTGAGCTGGCCGAAGTGGAACACCGATGCCGCCAGCACGGCGTCGGCGCCGGCCTCGATCGCGGGCGGGAAGTCCGCCAGGCTGCCGGCGCCGCCGGATGCGATCACCGGCACGGAGACGGCGGCGCGGACGGCCCGGATCATCTCCAGATCGTATCCCGACTTCGTGCCGTCGCCGTCCATCGAGTTGAGCAGGATCTCCCCCACGCCGAGCTCCTCGGCCCGCGCCGCCCACTCGACCGCGTCGATGCCCGTGCCCCGGCGGCCTCCGTGGGTCGTCACCTCGAACCCCGACGGGGTGGGCGGCCCGTCGACGACCCTGCGGGCGTCCACGGACAGCACGATGCACTGGGCCCCGAACCGGCGGGACGCCTCGGTCAGCAGCTCGGGCCGGGCGATGGCGGCCGTGTTGATCCCGACCTTGTCGGCCCCGGCGCGCAGCAGCCGGTCCACGTCCTCGACCGTGCGCACGCCCCCGCCGACCGTCAGCGGGATGAAGACCTGCTCGGCCGTACGGCGGACCGCCTCCAGCATGGTCTCCCGCTCCCCGGACGAGGCGGTGATGTCCAGGAACGTCAGCTCGTCGGCCCCCTCGGCGTCGTAGCGCCGGGCCAGTTCGACCGGGTCACCGGCGTCGCGGAGGTTCTCGAAGTTGACCCCTTTGACGACCCGGCCTCCGTCGACGTCGAGACAGGGAATGACCCGAACGGCGACCGTCATCGCGTTTCCTCTCCTCGATCGACCCGATATGCCTCGACCTCCACCTCGACCAGCATCCGGGGGTCGACCAGCCCGGCGACCTGCACGCTCGTGCAGGCGGGCCGTACCGCGCCGAACACCTGGCCGTGCGCCCGCCCGACCTCGTCGAAGTCGGCGGCGTTCACCACGAACATCCGGGTGCGGACGACGTCGTCGATCGAGACGCCCGCCTTCTCGACCGCGTCGAGCGCGATGGAGATGGCGGTGAGGGTCTGGTTGAAGGCGTCGCCCACGTGCTGGACCTCGCCTCCGACGGTGGCGGTGCAGCCCGACACCAGCACGTACGGCCCGGCGACGACGGCGCGGGCGTAGCCGTACCGGTCCTCCCAGGGGCCTCCCGAGAAGATGCGGCCGTGCGCGTCGGCATCACCGCTCATCGGGCGCTCACCGCCGCCAGCGCCTCTTCCAGCGTGAACGCCTGGGCGTACAGCGCCTTGCCGACGATCGCGCCCTCGATGCCCTCCGGTACGAGCGTCGCGAGCGCGCGCAGGTCGTCCAGCGACGACACGCCGCCACTCGCGATCACCGGCCGCTCGGTCCTGGCGCAGACCTGCCGCAGCAGGTCGATGTTCGGGCCGCGGAGCGTGCCGTCCTTGGTGACGTCGGTGACCACGTAGCGCGGGCAGCCCTCGGACTCCAGCCGGTCGAGCACCTCCCACAGGTCGCCGCCCTCCTGCGTCCAGCCGCGGGCGGCCAGCGTGGTCCCCCGGACGTCCAGGCCCACCGCGACGCGGTCGCCGTGCTCTGCGATGATCTTGGCGCACCAGGCCGGATCCTCCAGCGCGGCGGTGCCGATGTTGACCCGGCGGCAGCCGGTGGCCAGCGCGGCGGCCAGCGACTCGTCGTCGCGGATGCCGCCGGACAGCTCGACGTCCACGTCCAGCCGCCCGACCACCGAGGCGAGCAGTTCACGGTTGCCGCCCCGGCCGAACGCCGCGTCCAGGTCGACCAGATGGATCCACTCCGCGCCGGCCTCCTGCCAGGCGAGCGCGGCGGCCAGCGGATCCCCGTACGAGGTCTCCGTCCCCGCCTCCCCCTGCACCAGGCGGACGGCCTGGCCGTCCGCGACGTCCACGGCTGGGAGCAATACGAGCGACATTGGAACACGACCTCCGGTCAGAGACGATGGTGCCGAGCACCGGGATCAGCGGACCCTACGATTAGGACGGGCACCGCCAGGTACAGGTTCACAGCATGGGTTCAGGAAACAGGGTCACAGCGTGCCGAGCCAGTTCGACAGAAGGACGGCTCCCGCGTCTCCGGACTTCTCCGGATGGAACTGGGTCGCCATGAGCGGCCCGTTCTCGACGGCGGCCACGAACGGCCCCCCGTGCTCGGTCCATGCGACGAGGGGTTCGGCGAAGCCGGGGCCCGCCTCCAGGCGCCACTCCCGCACCCCGTAGGAGTGCACGAAGTAGAAGCGGGTGCCGGCGTCAAGGCCGCGGAACAGGGCGCAGCCGGCGGGAGCCGCCACCGTGTTCCAGCCCATGTGGGGCAGCACGGGGGCATCGAGCCGCTCGACGACCCCGGGCCACTCGCCGCAGCCGGGAGTGTGGACGCCGTGCTCGACGCCCTTCTCGAACAGGATCTGCATGCCGACGCAGATGCCGAGCACGGGACGTCCGCCGGCCAGGCGGCGGCCGATGATCTGCTCGCCGCGCACCCGCCGCAGTCCCTCCATGCACGCGGAGAACGCGCCGACGCCGGGGACCACGAGGCCGTCGGCGTCGAGCGCCACGTCGAAGTCGGCGGTCACCGTCACGTCGGCGCCCGCCCGCGCCAGCGCCCGCTCGGCCGAGCGGAGGTTGCCCGAGCCGTAGTCGAGCACGACCACGCGCTTTCTCACTCCCACCACATCACCCCCGCGGTGATCGCCAGCACAGCTCCCACACCGGACAGCACCGCCAGCGGCTTGATTCCCTGCCGCAGCCCGGAGATGACCCCGCCGACCAGGAAGAGGCCGACGAAGATCATTCCGACCGAGGCGAAGGTCATCAGAGCACGCCCTTGGTGCTGGGGACGCCGCTCGCCCGCGGATCCCGCTCCGAGGCCTCGCGCAGGGCCCGCGCCAGGGCCTTGAACTGCGCCTCCACGATGTGGTGGGCGTTGCGCCCGTACGGCACGTGCACGTGCAGGCAGATCGCCGCCTGCGCGACGAACGACTCGAAGATGTGCCGGGTCATCGTGGTGTCGTACTCGGGCCCGATCATGGGGGCCATGCCCGCCGGTTCGGTGTGCACCAGGTACGGCCGGCCGGACAGGTCCACGGTGACCTGGGCGAGCGCCTCGTCCAGCGGGCAGGACGCGGTGCCGAACCGCCGGATGCCCGACTTGTCGCCCAGGGCCTCGCGGAACGCGGCGCCCAGCGCGAGGGCGGTGTCCTCGATCGTGTGGTGTGAGTCGATGTGGAGGTCGCCCTCGGTCTTCACCGTCAGGTCGAACAGCCCGTGCTTGCCGATCTGGGCCAGCATGTGGTCGAAGAACCCCACTCCGGTGGAGACGTCGACGATGCCGGTGCCGTCGAGCCCCACCTCGACCAGCACGGACGTCTCCTTGGTGCTGCGCTCGACCCGGCCCCGACGCTCGACACTCATTTGATGACCCCTTCCAGGGCGGCTTCCAGGGCGGCGCGGAAGGCCGCCATCTCCTCCGGTGTGCCGATCGACACCCTGAGCCAGCCCTGCGGGCCGGTCTCCCTGATCAGCACCCCGCGTTCCAGCAGCGCCTCCCAGACGGCGTGCCGGTCGGGGAACCGCCCGAACAGCACGAAGTTCGCGTCCGAGTCGGCGACCGTAAGACCGAGCCCGCGCAGCCAGTCCACCGTGGCGTCGCGCTCGGCGCGCAGCGCGTCGACCGTGCCGAGCAGCTCGGCGCGGTGCGCGAGCGCGACCCGCGCGGCCGCCTGGGTCAGGGTCGACAGATGGTACGGCAGGCGGACCAGCAACAGCCCTTCGATGACGGCCGGGTCGGCGGCCAGGTAGCCCAGGCGGGTCCCGGCCATGGCGAACGCCTTCGACATGGTCCGTGTGACGATCAGCCGAGGATGGTCCGCCAGCAGTGCCAGCGCCGACGGCGTGCCCTCCCTGGCGAACTCCGCGTAGGCCTCGTCGACCACCACCATGCCGGGGGCCGCCCGCAGGACGTGCTCGATCACGTCGAGCGGCAGCGCCGTACCGGTCGGGTTGTTCGGGGAGGTCAGGAAGACCACGTCGGGGCGGTGACGGCGGATGTCCGCGGCGGCGGCCTCGGGGTCGATCGCGAAGCCCTCGTCGCGGGCGGCCTCGATCCAGCGGGTGCCGGTGGCGCCCGAGATGATCGGATGCATGGAGTAGGACGGCTCGAAGCCGATGGCCGACCGCCCGGGGCCGCCGAACGCCTGCAGGATCTGCTGGATGATCTCGTTCGATCCGTTGGCCGCCCACACCTGCCGGGCCGTCAGGCCGTGGCCGAGGTAGTCGGCGAGGTCCTTGCGCAGCTCGACCGCGTCCCGGTCGGGATAGCGGTTGAGCGTGGCGGCGCCGTGCCGTACGGCCCGGGCGAGATCGTCGATCAGCGCCGCCGACGGCGGGTAGGGGTTCTCGTTGGTGTTGAGCTGGACGGGCACGTCGAGCTGCGGCGCGCCGTACGGCTGCTTGCCGCGCAGGTCGTCGCGGAGCGGCAGATCGTCAAGGGTCATGAGGGGATGTTCCAGTCGAACCGGGCGCGGATCGCGGCGCCGTGTGCGGGCAGGTCCTCGGCGTCGGCGAGCGCGCAGACGTACGGCGCGGCCTCGGCGAGCGCTTCGCGGGTGTAGTCGACGACGTGGATGCCGCGCAGGAACGTCTGCACCGACAGCCCGGAGGAGTGGCAGGCGCAGCCGCCGGTCGGCAGCACGTGGTTGGACCCGGCCATGTAGTCGCCCAGGGAGACCGGGGCGTACGGCCCGACGAAGATCGCCCCGGCGTTGCGCACCCGGGCGGCGACCGCGGCGGCGTCGGCCGTCTGGATCTCCAGGTGCTCGGCGGCGTAGGCGTCGACGACCTCCAGCCCGTCCTCGATGTCCGACACCAGCACGATGCCGGACTGCCGGCCGGCCAGCGCCTCGGTGACGCGCTCGGCGTGACGGGTCGCGGCCACCTGGCCGGGCAACTCCTTCTCCACCGCGTCGGCCAGCGCGGTGCTGGTGGTGACCAGCACGGAGGCGGCGATCACGTCGTGCTCGGCCTGGCTGATCAGGTCGGCGGCGACGTGCACGGGGTCGGCGGTCTCGTCGGCGAGGATCGCGATCTCGGTGGGCCCGGCCTCGGAGTCGATGCCGATGCGGCCCTTGAGCAGCCGCTTGGCCGCGGCCACCCAGATGTTGCCCGGCCCGGTCACCATGTCGGCGCGCGGGCACTCCTCGGTGCCGTACGCGAACATCGCCACGGCCTGCGCGCCGCCCACGGCGTACACCTCGTCGACCCCGAGCAGCGCGCACGCGGCGAGGATCGTGGGGTGCGGCAGGCCGCCGAAGTCCGCCTGGGCCCTGTTCGCCTGGGCAGGGGAGGTGACGGCGAGCGAGGGCACCCCCGCCTCCTGGGCGGGGACCACGTTCATGACCACGCTGGAGGGGTAGACGGCCCGGCCGCCCGGCACGTACAGCCCGACCCTGCCGACCGGCACCCACCGCTCGGTGACGGTGCCGCCGGGCACGACGTTCGTGACGGTGTCGGTGCGGCGCTGATCGCGGTGGACCAGACGGGCCCGCCTGATCGACTCCTCCAGCGCGGCGCGCACCCTCGGGTCCAGGGCGGTCAGGGCCCGGTCGAGCTCGGCGGCGGGCACGCGGGCGCGCTCCAGCTCGACGCCGTCGAATTTCGCGGTCAGCTCCCGTACGGCTGCCGCACCGCGATGGCGCACCTCCTCGCAGATGGGCCGCACCTTCTCCAGGGCGGCCTCGACGTCGAGTTCGGCGCGGGGCAGCACGTCGCGCAGGTCCCCGGGCAGGGAGCCGCGCAGGTCGATACGGGAAATCACCGTAACAGTCTACGGAGAACCGGCAGCCACTCCTTCTTCCCGTCCACCATGCGGGCACAGGGTCTCGCCCACCGGATGACCGGCGCTTGACGGGAACGGCTCCCGTAGTCCGGGGCAGCGCGGGGCCGACGTCGTAGGTCTATTGGGGACCATCCAGCAGCAAGCCCTCAACTCAATATGGGCTCATCTGGTCCAGAACTTTCACGGCGAGCGCCAGGAACTCCTCAGCCCTTGCCAGGTCCTGTACGACATCGTCGTAGGTGATCTCTGGAGTGTCGGACCGGTGCCCTGGTCGAGCAGGGTTTCGGCGTGCTCTCGGCTTGGGGGCACGCGTTCCATCTGTCCCGAAGCCAGCATCGCGTCGATCTTGTCGCGCCCTTGCGTCCATCTCATGACGCGGCCCTTTTCGCAATTTGGAGGGGATAGAGAGGTCTGCTCCGCAGGGACTTCACGAACGGGTTGTCGACGTCTTCGATCCATGATGCCCGCGAGATTCGGCTGATGTTCACTTCACGACCGAGGATGCCCTCAGCGATTCGCGCCGCGTCGTAAAGTTCGTCGTCGTCTGCGGTACCGACGATGAGGACGTCGACGTCCCGAGGGGGAGGCCCGGCCTGGTTCGCGTAGCGGGCGGCCCAGGAACCGTAGATGTACGCCTCGTCGATGCCCGAGAGCGGTTGGAGGAGGGGCGGCAGGACCGCGGCAGGACCGAAAGTCACCGCCAACAGATCAGTGAGCGGTTTCGCGACGATCGTGTCGTTGTTGGCGCGGATAAGACGGAGGTTGCCATGCCGCCTTTCGACCGTCAGCCCAGCACTGGTGAACCGGTCTACCTCACGGCTCACTGTCGACTGCGACGTACCCGTTCGTGCGGCAAGATCGGTCGTTGAGTACTCGCCCTCCGGATGGAGATAGAGCCAAGCGAGCAACTCGCCCACCGCTCTGGAGCGAAGCAGGGGCAGCAGCATGGGTGACGGCTCCCGCATAGATGCATAGTACTATGCATCTATAGCATAGCCTGTGACTCAGGGTGACGAGTAAAACACAATTTTGCTATCGTCGCGCGACCTCGACCGGCCGTAGCAGCTCATGCCGTGGTTGGCGCCCAGACCCTCCGGCCGCAGGGCGACGCACACGGCCAGCCCGCCGAACAGGCAGACTTGCCCGCCGACGACCCCCCTGGCACCATCGGCGACCACCCGCATGTGATCCTTCTCTCCCGGCACACTCCCGCCATCGACTGACAAAGTCCGATCAAACGTGTGGCGCCGCTTCCGGCCGAAGGCCTCTACCTGGTCGGGCAGCTCATCGGACCCGTACTGTTCGTCACCGGCGTCATGTTCCTCGCCAAGATCCTCCGCATCCGGACGGTCTCCCCCTGATCCCTGACGCCGTACGGCACAGTCCTCGGCCTGGTCCCGGTCGGAGGTCCCACCAAACGGACGCTGTCGTATCCGAGTCTCCCCGCCCCCCGTCAAACGATCAGAAGAGGAATTCTTCCGCTGAGGACTGGCCTTTTTCAGGCTGAGGTCCGCAGGTACCATATATGTCATGAGTATGATGCGTACTACGGTCTATCTGTCCTCTGACGCGAAGCATCGCCTGTCTCAGGCGGCTCGCCGTCGCCACCGTAGTGAGGCAGAGTTGATCCGAGAAGCAATCGACCGTCTGCTCGCAGACGAGCCCGCCAGGCCCACAGCCACCTTGCCCGTCTTCGACGCCCTGGACGCCTCGTTGCCTGATCGCGTGGAGGAGGAACTCGCCGCGGGGTTCGGTGCCGACGGCTTCTCATGGAGCGATCTAGAGGACAGCGATGCCACGTCTGATCGCTGACACCTCCGGACTGCTCGCCGGAATGGCCGCCAAGCATCCCGCACATCACAAGGTGCGCAGCGCACTGGCCGAAGCCGACGAGCCACCCGTCGTCTCTCCCCTGGTCCTGGCCGAGGTCGACTACATGCTGGCCAGCCGCCTGGGGGCCGCCGGATCACTCCAGGCCATCGACGCCCTCACCAACGGCGGCTTCGAAATCCCCACCATCGGTGAAGAAGACCTACTCGCAGCCCGTCCCCTGCTGGCCAAGTACGCCGACCTCAACATCGGCCTCACCGACGCGATCAACGTCATTCTCGCAGACCGCTATCGAACCGATTCCATCCTCACTCTCGACCATCGTCACTTTCGCGTTATTCGCCCCCTACACAGCCAGACCCCCAGCTTCCGGCTCATTCCAGCGGACCTCGGATGACGCCGATCCAGGTCCGGCGCAGGTGGGCGGGGTCGCCGGTGACGTCGATGGCGCTGATGCGCTCGCCGTCGAAGGCGAACCGCAGGACGAGCAGCAGCCGCCCGCGCGGCGCGACCACAGCTCCCACAGAGCCCCCTCAGTCGGTTCTGGAGATCGAGGCGACGAAGGCGCCGGTGAGCTCGACGAGGGTGGCGGGAGTCGTCTCGATCTGCAGGCCGCGCCGTCCGGCCGAGAAGTAGATGGTCTCGAAGCCGAGCGCGGACTCGTCGACGACCGTGGGCAACTGCTTGCGCTGGCCGAGCGGGCTGATGCCGCCGACGACGTAGCCGGTGGTCCGCTCCACCTTGGCGGCCTCGGCCATCGTCGCGCGCTTGCCGTGCAGGGCGGAGGCGAACGCCTTCAGGTCGAGCTTGCCCGCAACCGGGACGACCGCGACGGCCATCCCGCGTTCGGTCTCGGCCACGAGAGTCTTGAAGATCCGCTCGTACGGCAGGCCGAGCGCGTCGGCGGCCTCCTCGCCGTACGCCTGCGCGTTCGGATCGTGCTCATAGGTGTGGAGGGTGAAGTCTGCGCCCGCCTTGGTCAGCGCCACCGTCGCCGGAGTGCCCTGGCCACCCCTGCTCTTGTTGTTCTTGCCCACGCCTCGAAGCGTAGGGCACCGGTGCCCAGCGCTTTCGATTCCCCATTAACGAAGTAGATTTTTCTGGTCACCTTTCGGTACGGTTGAGGTCCCGGTCGAGAGGCGCTGCAACGGGCTGACGCCCGCCACGCTCGGCCGGGCGACGTTTCGTCAAGGGCGCCTCCCGAGAACCGGGAGGCGACCGGTGAACACACGTTCCAAGCACGACGACCGAGCCGACATCCGTACGCGGGCCCTGCGGGAGCTGCTGGATCGGCGGATCGCGGTGCTCGACGGGGCCTGGGGGACGATGCTCCAGGGCGCCGGGCTCACCCCGGCCGACTACCGCGGGGAGCTGCTCGGAGACCACCCGCGTGACGTCACCGGCGACCCCGACCTGCTGAACCTGACGCGGCCGGACCTCATCCTCGACGTCCACCGGCGATATCTGGCGGCGGGCGCCGACATCACCACGACGAACACGTTCACCGCGACCAGCATCGGCCAGGCCGACTACGGGCTGCAGTCGCTGGTGCGGGAGATGAACCTGCGGGGCGCGCAGTTGGCCCGCCAGGCGGCGGACGAGGCCGGCGGGCGTTTCGTCGCCGGGTCGGTCGGGCCGCTCAACGTCACGCTCTCGCTCTCCCCCCGGGTGGAGGACCCCGCCTACCGGGCGGTCACCTTCGACCAGGTTCGTGAGACGTACGCGGAGCAGATCCAGGCGCTGGCCGAGGGCGGCGTCGACCTGCTGCTGATCGAGACGATCTTCGACACGCTCAACGCCAAGGCCGCGATCGCGGCGGCCCGCGACGTCGCTCCGCAGCTGCCGCTGTGGATCTCGGTGACGATCGTCGACCTGAGCGGACGCACGTTGTCGGGGCAGACCGTCGAGGCGTTCTGGCGTTCGATCGAGCACGCCGACCCGCTGGTCGTCGGGGTCAACTGCTCCCTGGGCGCCGAGGAGATGCGCCCGCATGTCGCCGAACTGTCCCGGCTGGCCGGCACCTACACGGCCTGCCATCCCAACGCCGGCCTGCCGAACGCGTTCGGCGGGTACGACCAGACGCCGCACGAGACGGCAGGGCTGCTCGGCGAGTTCGCCACGGCGGGGATGGTCAACGCCGTCGGCGGCTGCTGCGGCACCACCCCCGAGCACATCGAGCGGATCGCGGCCGCGGTGTCCGGCCTGCCGCCGCGTCAGGCCCCCGACCCGTCGGCCACCACCCGCTTCAGCGGCCTGGAGCCGTTCGAGATCGGCGCGGACACCGGGTTCGTGATGATCGGGGAGCGCACCAACGTCACCGGGTCGAAGCGCTTCCGCCGCCTGATCGAATCCGACGACCATCAGGCCGCCGTCGAGGTCGCACTGGACCAGGTGCGCGGCGGGGCCAACGTGCTCGACGTCAACATGGACGCCGACCTGCTCGACAGCGAGCAGGCGATGACCACGTTCCTGAACCTGATCGCCACCGAGCCCGAGGTCGCCCGCATCCCGATCATGATCGACAGCTCGCGGTGGAGCGTGCTGGAGGCCGGGCTCAAGTGCGTGCAGGGCAAGGGCATCGTCAACTCGATCAGCCTCAAGGAGGGTGAGGGCCCGTTCCTGGAGCAGGCGCGGGTCATCCGGGACTACGGCGCCGGCGTGGTGGTCATGGCCTTCGACGAGCGCGGCCAGGCCGACACCGTCGAGCGCAAGGTGGAGATCTGCGGCCGCGCCTACGACCTGCTCACGCGGGAGGCGCACTTCCCCGCTGAGGACATCGTGTTCGACCCGAACGTGCTCGCGGTCGCCACCGGCATCGCCGAGCACAACGGCTACGCCAAGGCGTTCATCGACGCCCTGCCGCTCATCAAGGAGCGCTGTCCCGGCGCGCGGACCAGCGGCGGCATCTCCAACCTGTCGTTCTCCTTCCGGGGCAACGAGACCGTGCGGGAGGCGATGCACTCGGCGTTCCTCCTCCACGCCGTGCGGGCCGGCCTGGACATGGGCATCGTCAACGCCGGGCAGCTCGCCGTCTACCAGGACATCCCCGCCGACCTGCTGGAGCTCGTCGAGGACGTGCTGTTCGACCGGCGGCCCGACGCCACCGACCGGCTCGTCACGTTCGCCGAGACGGTGAGCGGGACCGCGTCCCGCCGTACGGTCGACCTGGCCTGGCGGGACGCGCCCGTGGAGAAGCGGCTGGCGCACGCGCTCGTGCACGGCATCGTCGACTTCATCGAGGCCGACACGGAGGAGGCCCGGCAGCGGGCGGCCCGCCCACTCGACGTCATCGAGGGGTCGCTCATGGACGGCATGAAGATCGTGGGTGATCTGTTCGGCTCCGGGAAGATGTTCCTGCCGCAGGTCGTCAAGAGCGCCCGGGTGATGAAGCGCTCGGTCGCCTATCTGGAGCCGTACATGGAGGCCGAGAAAGAGCAGGCCCAGCTCAAGTTCGGCGTCAGCGCCGACAGCGGCAAGGGCAGCGGAAAGATCGTGCTCGCCACCGTCAAGGGCGACGTGCACGACATCGGCAAGAACATCGTGGGCGTCGTCCTCGGCTGCAACAACTACCAGGTCGTCGACCTCGGCGTCATGGTCCCGGCGAGCGTCATCCTCGACACCGCGGTCGCCGAGGGCGCCGACGCCGTCGGCCTGTCGGGGCTGATCACCCCATCGCTGGACGAGATGGTCACCGTCGCCGAGGAGATGCGCCGCCGCGGCCTGAAGCTGCCGCTGCTGATCGGCGGAGCCACGACCTCACGCCAGCACACCGCCGTCCGGATCGCCCCCGCCTACGACGGCCCGACGGTCCACGTGCTCGACGCCTCCCGCGTGGTCGGCGTCGTGTCGGACCTGCTCGACCCGGAACGCGCCGAAGAACTGGTCACGCGCAACCTGGCCGAGCAGGAGCGGCTGCGTGAGCAGCACGAGAACCGGCGGCACCAGCCCATGCTGACCCTCGCGCAGGCTCGCGCCAACCCCGAGCGGGTCGAGTTCGAGAACCTGCCCGTGCCGGACTCCACCGGTGTCCGCATCGTCCAGCCCGACCTCGCGGAGCTGCGCGCGATGATCGACTGGCAGTTCCTGTTCCTCGCCTGGGAGCTGAAGGGCAAGTTCCCCGCCATTCTCGACCAGCCGGTGGCCCGCGAACTCTACGACGATGCCAACGCCCTGCTCGACCGGATCATCGCGGGCGGCCGGCTGCGGGCGCACGGCGCGTACGGCTTCTGGCCCGCCTGCTCGGACGGCGACGACATCGTGATCGAGACCGGCACGGGCGATGCCGTACGCCTGCCGATGCTGCGGCAGCAGACCGTCAAGCCCGAGGGCCGGCCCAACCGGTGCCTCGCGGACTACCTGGCGCCGGCCGGAGACCACCTCGGCGGGTTCGCCGTCGCCATCCACGGCGCCGACGAGTTCGCCGCCGAGTTCGAGGCCGAGCACGACGACTACCGGGCGATCATGGTGAAGGCGCTGGCCGACCGGCTGGCCGAGGCGTTCGCCGAGCACGTCCACCTGCAGGCGCGGCGGGCCTGGTTCGAGCCCGACGCCGACCCGCTCATCGAGGACCTGCACGCCGAGCGTTACCGCGGCATCCGCCCGGCGCTCGGCTACCCCGCCTGTCCCGACCACAGCGAGAAGCGGATCCTGTTCGACCTGCTCGACGCCGAGCGGGTCGGCATGGGCCTGACCGAGTCCGGCGCGATGACCCCGGGATCCGCCGTCAGCGGGCTGATCTTCGCTCACCCGTCGTCGCGCTACTTCACCGTGGGACGGATCAACCGGGACCAGGTCGAGGACTACGCCGTACGGCGCGGCCTCCCCCTGCCGGAGATCGAACACTGGCTGCGCCCCAACCTCGCCTACGCCCCGGAGTAGCCGTCGGCGTCCGCCGCCTGCCGGGCCGAACGGTCTAACCGCCCTCGGGCGGCTGATCGGCCTGCCATGGCGGCGGATAGCGGTGAATCTCCGCGCGGTGTCCGGTCGAACCTGCGAACTTCGCGTCGTCGGTGAGCAGCGGCACCCCGAGTAGTTCCGCGAGGGCGACATACATGCCGTCATAGGCGGTGAGATTGTTCCGAAGCTCCAGCACTCGTGGCTGCAAGGGCAACATGGAATGCCGGACGATCTTAAGCTGCGCGTAGCGTTCCAGCATGGTTGCGGCCCGATCCGCTGAGATGCGCACCTCCGGTTTACTGGTGATCACATGTCCACGCACCACGGACGCGATCTCGACGTCGATCAGCGCCGGTGCGTGCAGCTTCCGGGTCAACCGTCGCCGAAGGAGATCGTCGCCTTTCACGTTGGCCAGCAGGCGGAAAACGATCGAGGCGTCGACGACCATGGTCACCGGCGGCCCTCACGCATCGTCTCGCGCACGAAGTCGGGGTCGTACGGCACCGGCTCATCAGTAGCGATCTTGGCCATCACCTCGTCCAGCGCAGGAGTGGCCGCCTCCTCGTTCAGCAGGTCGCGCACGTAGGCCGTCAGCGACTTACCCTCTCGCTCGGCCCGCGCCTTGAGTGTCCGCTCAGTCACATCGGGGACATCGCGAATCTGAATTGTTCCCATGCCTGCATACTAGCATGCAGCTTGCATGCGTAGGGTGATCGGCAAAACTGACCGAGGTTGATCGGCGAGTGTTGACATCGCGGGAGGCGGAGCGGGTCGGGGAGACTCGGAGGTGACAGCCGTACGAGCCGGCCGGACGCATGCTCTTGGGGGGATTGTCGATGACCGAGTTGCACGACCTCACCGCGATCGAGATGTCCGAGCTGCTGCGCACCCGGAAGGTGAGCGCGGTGGAGCTGGCCGAGGCGTGCCTGCGGCGGATCGACGAGGTGAACGGCGAGGTCAACGCCATCGTGACGCTGGTGGCCGACCGGGCGCTCGACCGGGCCCGGCAGGCCGACGCCGACCTGGCGCGCGGCCACTGGCGCGGCCCGCTGCACGGGCTGCCCGTCGCCCACAAGGACCTCGCCGACACGGCCGGGGTCCGCACGACGTACGGCTCGCGCGCGTTCGCCGACCACGTCCCCACCGAGGACGACCCGCTCGTACGGCGGATCCGCGAGGCCGGCGGCATCATGATCGGCAAGACCAACACCCCGGAGTTCGGCACCGGCTCGCACACGGTGAACGAGGTGTTCGGCGCGACGCGCAACCCCTATGACCTGTCCAGAAGCGCCGGCGGCAGCAGCGGCGGCGCCGCGGCGGCCCTCGCGACCCGGATGGTGCCGCTGGCCGACGGCTCGGACATGGGCGGCTCGCTGCGCAACCCCGCGTCGTTCTGCAACGTGGCCGGGCTGCGGCCGACGCCGGGACGGGTGCCGTCCAGATCGGCCACGGCCGCGTGGTTGACGCTGCCGGTCTCGGGGCCGATGGCCCGGACGGTGGGCGACCTCGCGCTGTTCATGTCGGCCATCGCCGGTTTCGACCCGGCCTCGCCGTACTCGATCAGGGAGGACGGCTCGGCATTCGCGCCCCCACTGGAGAGCGACGTCACAGGGGTCCGGATCGCGTTCAGCCCGGACCTCGGCGGGCTGCCGGTCGATCCGGAGACGGCGAGGGCGACGGCGGAGGCCGCGGCGGTGCTGGCGGGCCTGGGGGCCAAGGTCGAGCAGGTGGATCTCGACCTGTCGGACGCCGAGGACGCCTTCCGGATCTACCGGGCGTGGTATTACGCGCTCAACTTCGACGGCATCCCCGGCGTCGGCCCCAACGTGGCGTGGAACATCGAGCGGGGGCGGGAGGTCACCGGGGCCGACCTCGCCCGGGCCGAGCGGCTGCGCACCGGGCTGTTCCACCGGATGCGCGCGTTCTTCGACGACTACGACTTTCTGGTGGCGCCGGTCAGCCAGGTGCCGCCGTTCCCGGTGGACGATCCGTACGTCACGGAGGTCGCCGGGCAGCCGATGCCCGACTATCTGGCGTGGATGCGCTCCTGCTACTGGATCAGCGTGCTGCACGCGCCCGCGCTGTCGGTGCCGTGCGGGTTCACCTCGGGCGGCCTGCCGGTCGGCGTGCAGGTCGTCGGCAGGCCGTGGGCGGACGCGGAGGTGCTGCGGCTCGGGTACGCCTTCGAGCGGGCGACCGAACACTGGCGCAGGCATCCCGCCCGCTCCTGAGCCGGATCAGCTCCCGCGCACCTCGCGGCGCTCCTGCGAGAAGACCACGAACTCGATGATCCAGAAGGCGGCGGTGGCCAGGATCGGCCAGGCGAACAGCACGCCGTTCGCGGTCACGCCGAGTGAGGTGGTCGTGGTGAAGCCGCCGGGGGCGGCCGCCCGGATCGTTCCCTTCGCCGTTCCGCCGACCAGGAGCGCGAGGTGACCGGCGAGCAGGCCGCCGCCCGCGAGGCCCACCAGTGCCTGGACGGGCCGCCGACGGGCCAGAGCGTACCCCGCGATGCCGCAGAGCAGGCCGAACCCGCCGGTGATGACGGCGAACCAGCCGTCGGCCTCTATCAGGGTCTGCGCCACGGGATCGGCGAGCATCGGGCCCGCGTCGGTCACGACGAACCGCGAGGCCGGCGCCACCGCCGACCATATGAATCCGGCCACCACGCCGAGCGGTGCCAGGACGAGGACGGTAAGCGCCGCCACCTGCGAATTGCCCCTCAGATACCGCACCGTCCAGATAGTACCTAGGTCCCACCTGCTACCTGTTGATCCGATCCAGCCGGTTACTCTTGGTTCACCTGCGCACTCGAGGAGACAACGTGAGCGAGCAGAGCGAGCGAGTCAACAGGCACAGCAGGGAAGAGGTGTGGCAGATCGACCCGTCGGGCCCGCTACGGGGGGACGTCGAGGTCCGCGGATCGAAGAACGCGGTGTCCAAGCACATGGTCGCGGCCATGCTGGGCACCGGCCCGAGCACCCTGCACAACGCCCCCGAGGTCGGCGAGGTGGGGCTGACGGCGGCGATGCTGGAGGCCCTCGGCATCCATGTGGAGATCACCCCGGGCGAGATCACCGTCGAGCGGGGCACCGACATCAGGCCCCGCGTCCCGGAGGAGTACACGGGCCTCAACCGCATCCCGATCCTGATGCTCGGCCCGCTGCTGCACCTGGCCGGTGAGGCGTTCGTCCCCCTCGTGGGCGGCGACCCGATCGGGCGGCGGCCGGTCAACTACCACGTCGAGGCGCTGCGGTCGCTGGGCGCGGAGATCGAGGTCGGCGACAACGGGATCACCGCCAAGGCGACCCGGCTGCGCGGCAGCCGCATCACGCTGCCCTATCCCAGCGTCGGCGCCACCGAGACGATCCTGATGTCGGCCGTGCTCGCCGAGGGAAAAACAGTCATCAAGGGCGCCGCGATGGAGCCGGAGGTGGTGGAGCTCGCGCTGTTCCTGCAGCGGATGGGCGCGATGATCGAGCTCAGCCCGGACCGGCGCATCGTCATCGAGGGCGTGGAGCGGCTGCACGGGGCCTCCACCTGGTTGGCCGGCGACCGCATCGAGGCGTTCTCCTACCTGGTGGCGGGGCTCGTCACCGGGGGCGAGGTGCGGGTGCACGGCTGCCCGCAGGACCGCCTGGTCACCGCCATCACCACACTCGCCAGGATGGGCGCGCGGTTCGAGATCACCGACGAGTGGCTGTGCGCCTCGGCCGCCGACGGGCTGCGGGCGGCCGCCGTGCAGACCGACACCCATCCCGGGTTCATGACGGACTGGCAGACGCCGCTGATGGTGCTGTTCACCCGGGCCGAGGGCATGTCGGTGCTGCATGAGACGGTCTTCGAGAACCGGCTCGTGTACGTGCCGGCCCTGCAGAAGCTGGGCTGCGAGATCGAGGTGTTCGCACAGTGCCTGGGCGGCCCGGCCTGCCGTTACCACGACACCAACGCCAAGCACTCGGCTGTGGTGCACGGGGTGTCGAAGCTGCGCGGGGCCGACGTCACGCTGCCGGACATCCGGGCAGGCTTCTCGGCGGTGCTGGCCGCGGCGGTGGCGGAGGGGACCTCCACGTTGCGCGGGGTGAACCACATCGAACGGGGATACCACCGGCCTTTCGAGCAGTTCACCTCACTCGGGTTGAAGATCAGCAGGCCGATGTAAAGCTTTCGCCGGATCGCGTTTGGACCTGATCCCGGGGTCGCACTGATATTTCCGTGACCTCTCGTCTACTCGGCGCTGTCGCCGCGTTGGGCTTGGCAGGCGCGGCCGGGGGAATCCTGGTCGCCGGTCTGGCCATGCCGCTGGTGAGCGGGGCCGGCCTGGCCGCCAGGAACGCCACGTCCATGTTCACGCGCCTGCCGCCGCCGCCCAGCGAGGACCGTCTGCCCGAGATGACCCGGCTGCTGGACCGGAACGGCAGGCAGATCGCGCAGTTCTACTACCAGAACCGGCAGTCCGTGCCGCTCGACCGGGTCGCCCCGGCCATGCGGCAGGCGATCGTGGCCATCGAGGACTCCCGGTTCTACGAGCACGGCGGGCTCGACGTCAAGGGCACGCTGCGGGCGCTCATCGCCAACACCAGGGCGGGCGGCATCCGACAGGGCGGCTCGTCGATCACCCAGCAGCTCGTGAAGAACATCATGGTCACCCAGGCGGAGACCCCCCACGAGCGCGCCCTGGCCCGGGTACGGAACATCCACCGCAAGATCACCGAGTTGCGCTACGCGCTGGCGCTGGAGCAGAAGTACACCAAGGACGAGATCCTGGAGCGATACCTCAACATCGCCTATTTCGGCGCCGGCGCGTTCGGGGTGCAGGCCGCCGCCCAGCGGTTCTTCGGCGTCGACGCCGCCGACCTGACGCTCCCCCAGGCGGCCGCGCTCGCCGGGGCGGTGCGGGCGCCGTACGACACCGATCCGTCGATCGGCGCCGAGCAGCGGGCCCGGCTGCTCGACCGGCGTAACCTGGTGCTCGGCCGGATGGCCGAGTTGCGGATGATAGGCCGGGTCGCGGCACGAACGGCACAGGGCATGCCGCTGGGGCTGCGCATGCGGGCGGAGCCCGGCGGCTGCGGAGCGAGCGCATACCCGTTCTTCTGCGTGTACGTGCAGCAGGAGGTGCTGACCAATCCCGCGTTCGGGAGCACGCGGGCCGAGCGTGAGCGGCGCCTCCAGCGGGGCGGGCTCACGCTGTGGACCACGGTCGACCCGGTGGCGCAGCGGGCGGCCGAGCGGGCCATCTCGGCCCGGGTACACCCCCGGGACACCCAGGTGGCCGCCGAGAGCATGATCGAGCCGGGCACCGGGTTCATCCGGGCGATGGCGGTCAGCAAGCGGTACGGGCGCAACCCGAAGAACCGGAGCCTCGGGGCGCGCACCACCTACAACCTGGCCGCCGATCAGGCGCACGGCGGCGGACTCGGCCTGCAGGCGGGATCGACGTTCAAGGCGTTCACGCTGGCCACCGCGCTGTCGCAGGGCATGCGGTTCGGCGACGGGTTCCAGATCCCCGGGGCTTTCGTCCCGGCCGGCGGCTACCGGGACTGCTCGGGCAAGGCCGTCAACGACCCCAGGACGACGATCCACAACGCGGGCGGTGAGGGCCGGGGCGGGCCGCTCAGCCTGGAGATGGGCACCTGGAACTCGGTGAACATCTTCTTCATGGAGTTGGAGCGCCATGTCGGCCTGTGCAACGTGGTCAGGACCGCACAGGCGCTCGGAATCGCGCGGGCCGACGGCCGACCGCTGCACGAGGTGCCCACGTTCACCCTCGGCGCCAACGAGATGGACCCGACGACGGTGGCCGCCGCTTTCGCGGCGTTCGCGGCGCGGGGACGCTACTGCCGGCCCATGGCGATCACCGCCGTCGTGGAGAAGGACGGCAGTCGCAAGCAGGTGCCGCCGGACTGTGTGACCGCGCTCGAGCCCGAGGTCGCCGACGCCGTCAACCACGTGCTGAGCGGGGTCTTCACCAGGGGGACGATGCGCGGGCAGTCCATCGGACGTCCGCAGGCGGGCAAGACGGGCACGAACAACGGGTACACCTCCGCCTGGTTCGCCGGTTACACCCCAACGCTCGCCGCCGCGGTCAGCATCGGCGACATCCGGGGCTCCTACCGCCACCCGCTCACCGGCGTGACCATCGGCGGGCGCTACTACGGCGCCGTTCAGGGGGCGTCCCTGCCCGGTCCGATCTGGGGGGACTCGATGCGGCAGGCCCTGCGGGGCACCCCGGCGTACGACTTCGTCCCGCCCGACATGGATCGGTTCGGCGGCGGTTTCACGCCTGGGTTGAAGGAGTTCGTCGAGAAGGAGAAGAAGAAGCGCAAGCGGGAGGCCGAGCGCCGCGAGAGACGGCACGACGAGCAGCAGACCAACGCCACCCAGACCGGAGAGACCCAGACGAGGGAGACCCAGACCGGCACCGTGCAGACCGGCACCGTGCAGACCGGCGAGGCGAACCCTGTCGCCCGGACGAACGCCCAGGCTCACGGAGCACAGGCCGCCAAGGTGACCCGAACCCGCGGGACCCGGACGCATGAGACCCGGACACATGAGACCCGGACACATGAGACCCGGACACATGGGACGCGGAACAGCACGGGGGTCGGGGCTCAGAGGGCTTCCGGGACGAGCCGGACCTCCCCCGGCTCAGGCCGGTCCTCACCGCGGCCCCGACGACAGGCCGACCGGGTGGCGCGCGGCCGCCGGACAGCCACCCAGCCCGCCCATACTCGACCGACCGGCACCAAGTCCGTCAAGACCAAGCCCCGCACCAAGCCGACCCGCACCAAGCCGGCCGAGGTCAGGCCCGCCGAGGCCAGGAAACAGCCCAAGCAGAACAGGAGCCGGGTCAAGCACCGGGGTGCCGAGCGCCCAGCGGCCAGGCGCCCAGCGGCCAGGCGCCCAGACGTCAGGCACCCAGACAGGCGGGGCCGAGGAGCTGCTTGAGGTCTCCCATGAGCGCGGGTGAGGGCGTCACCCTGAGCCGGTCGTCAAGGCGCATGACCGTCGTGCGCGGCCCGTTGTGGAGTTGGAGATGGACCTCGGTGGTGCCCGGATGGGTGGTCAGCACCTCCTTGAGGCGGCCGACCACCGGCGGGGTGCACCGGGCGACCGGCAGGCTGACCACCAGCGGCCCACCCGACTCGGTCGTGAGGTCCGGGGCGGTCACCTCCATCGCGATGATCTTCGCGACGTCCTCCCGCTTGTCGAGCCTGCCCTTGACGAAGACGATCGCGTCCTCGGCCAGGATCGTGGCGCACAACTGGTACGCCGACGGGAAGATCATCACCTCGATGGAGCCCTCCAGGTCCTCCAGTTCGGTGAGAACCCAGGTGTCCCCCTTCTTGGTGACCTTGCGCTGCAGGCCCGACAGGATGCCGCCGACCGTGATGATCTGACCGTCCGGACGGCTCTCGTCCTGGAGGGCGGCGATCGAGCAGTCGGCGCCCGAGGCGAGGATGTGCTCCACGCCGAGCAGCGGGTGATCCGAGACGTACAGGCCGAGCATCTCGCGCTCGAACTGCAGCAACGTGGTCTTGTCCCACTCCCCCGGCGGGATCTGCACGTCGAAGGTCTGGTCCTCGCCGCCGTCGGCCGCGCCGAACAGCGAGTCCTGGCCGATGGCCTCGTTCTTCTTGATATCGATGATCGCGTCGACGGCCTGCTCGTGGACCATGATCAGGCCCTTGCGCACGTGCCCGAGCGAGTCGAACGCCCCCGCCTTGATCAGCGACTCGATGACCCGCTTGTTGCAGGCGACGGCCGGGACCTTGCGCAGGAAGTCCTTGAAGTCGGCGAACCTGCTCTTGTCCCGGCGCGCGGCGATGACCCCGTCGACCACGTTGCCGCCGACGTTCCGTACGGCCGACAGGCCGAAGCGGACGTCGGTGCCGCGCGGGGTGAAGTCGAAGTCGGAGTCGTTGACGTCCGGCGGGAGCACCTTGATGCCCATGCGGCGGCATTCGTTCAGATAGAGGGCGCTCTTGTCCTTGTCGTCCTTGACGGACGTCAGCAGGGCGGCCATGTACTCGGCGGGGTAGTTGGCCTTGAGGTAGGCGGTCCAGTACGAAACCAGGCCGTACCCGGCCGTGTGGGCCTTGTTGAAGGCGTAGTCGGAGAAGGGCAGCAGGATGTCCCACAGCGCCTTGATCGCGGCATCGGAGAAGCCGTTCTCCTTCATGCCCTTCTCGAAGAACTCGAACTGCTTGTCCAGCTCGGACTTCTTCTTCTTGCCCATCGCGCGACGGAGCAGGTCGGCGCCGCCGAGCGTGTAGTTGGCCACCTTCTGCGCGATGGCCATGACCTGCTCCTGATAGACGATCAGGCCGTAGGTCGTGTCGAGGATGTCCTTGAGCGGTTCCGCCAACTCCGGATGGATCGGGGTGATCTCCTGCTGGCCGTTCTTGCGCAGCGCGTAGTTCGTGTGGGAGTTGGCGCCCATCGGGCCGGGCCGGTAGAGCGCGAGGGCGGCGGAGATGTCCTCGAAGTTGTCGGGCTTCATCAGTCGCAGCAGGGTGCGCATGCCACCGCCGTCGAGCTGGAAGATGCCGAGCGTGTCGCCCCTGGCCAGCAGCTCGTACGCCTTGGCGTTCTCGAGCGGGAGCTCCAGCAGATCGATCATGTTCCCGGTGTTCGCCTCGATCATCTTCAGGCAGTCGTCGATGATCGTGAGGTTGCGCAGGCCCAGGAAGTCCATCTTGAGCAGGCCGAGCGTCTCGCAGGTCGGGTAGTCGAACTGCGTGATGATCGCGCCGTCGGAGTCGCGGCGCATGATCGGGATGTAGTCGGTCAGCGGCTCGGCCGACATGATCACGCCGGCGGCGTGCACGCCGGTCTGCCGGATCAGCCCCTCCAGGCCCTTGCCGAGCTCGATCGCCGCCTTGACGTCGACGTCCTCGTCGTACAGCTTGCGCAGCTCACCCGCCTCGTTGTAGCGCGGGTGCTCGGAGTCGAAGATGCCAGAAAGCGGGATGTCCTTGCCCATCACGGCCGGGGGGAACGCCTTGGACACGCGGTCGCCCAGCGCGTACGGGTATCCCAGGACACGGGCGGCGTCCTTGATGGCGGCTTTCGCCTTGATGGTGCCGAAGGTAGCGATCATCGCCACCTTGTCCGCGCCCCACTTCTCCGTGACGTAGCGGATCACGTCGGCCCGCCTGCGCTCGTCGAAGTCGATGTCGATGTCGGGCATGGACACGCGCTCGGGGTTGAGGAAGCGCTCGAAGATCAGCCCGTGCGGGATCGGGTCGAGGTCGGTGATGCCGAGCGCGTACGCGACCAGCGACCCGGCGGCCGAACCACGGCCCGGCCCCACCCGGATGCCGTTGTTCTTGGCCCACATGATGAAGTCGGCGACCACGAGGAAGTAGCTCGGGAAGCCCATCTGCAGGATGACGCCGATCTCGTTCTCGACCCAGGCGCGGTGCTCGGAGTCCACCCCGCCGGGGAAACGGCGCTCCATCCCCGCCCAGATCTGCTGCCGGAAGTACTCCTCCTCGGTCATGCCGTCCGGGATCGGGAAGGTCGGCATCAGGTTCTTGAACTCGAAGAACCCGGAGGGATCGACCTTCTCGGCGACCAGCAGCGTGTTGCGGCAGCCCTCCTGCCACAGCTCGGAGGAGTCGACGGTCCGCATCTCGTCGGCCGACTTGAGGTAGTAGCCGGTGCCGTCGAACCGGAACCTGTCGGTGTCGCTGAGCTGCTTGCCGGTCTGGATGCACAGCAGCGCGTCGTGGCCGGAGGCGTCGGACTCATAGGTGTAGTGCGAGTCGTTGGTGACCAGCGGCGGGATGTCCAGCTCCCGGCTGATCCGGATGAGCCCGTCCCGGACCCGGCGCTCGATGTCGAGCCCGTGATCCATGACCTCCAGGTAGTAGTCGTCCTTCCCGAAGATCTCCTGGAACTTCGCGGCCGCCTTGAGCGCCTCGTCGTACTGCCCCAGCCGCAGGCGCGTCTGCACCTCGCCGGAAGGACAGCCGGTGGTCGCCATCAGACCCTCGGAGTGCTCCGCGAGGATCTCGGCGTCCATCCGGGCCCATTTGCGTACGAAGCCCTCGGTGTAGGCCCGGGAGGAGAGCTTCATCAGGTTGTGCATGCCCGCTTTGTTCCGGGCCCAGATCGTCATGTGGGTGTAGTGACCGCTGCCCGAGACGTCGTCGCCCTTCTGGTGCGGCTCGCCCCACCGGACCGGCTTCTTGTGCAGCCGCGACTCGGGCGCCACGTACGCCTCGATGCCGAGGATCGGCTTCACCCCGGCGGCGGTCGCCTGCTTGTAGAAGTCGTACGCCCCGTGCATGTTGCCGTGGTCGGTGATCGCGATCGCGGGCATGCCCAGCTCGCCCACGACTTTGAACATCTGCTTGAGCCGGGCCGCCCCGTCCAGCATCGAGTACTCGGTGTGAACGTGCAGATGAACAAACGAATCACCCATGGGACCCCCAACTCGCCGCGCCGCCCTCCGGGCCGCCCGACGCATGCCGCGCGCCCCGCGCGTCAGAGCCTACGCGTGATCCGGGGACCCGTGGGACCGGAGTCGCGCATCCCCGCGTTCCGCTTCGGCGAGCCGCAGTCCGGCCTCGATCACGGCGTTCATCACCGGTGCGAGCCGCTCCTCGCCCAGCCGGGGCGCGCGGCGAGCCATCGCGGCGACCAGCCGGCGCTCACGCTCCATGTCCCGCCCCTGGAAGCCGCCGACGGGCTTGAGACGTTGAATGGTCCCGGCCAGTGCCACCCGGCGTTCGAGGAGCGTCGCGAGCGCGGCGTCGACCCGGTCGATCGCCGCCCTCGCCTCGGCCAGCGTGGCGGGCGCCTCGGGCCGGATGAGGGGGGCCAGCACCGTCGCGGCCTCGTGCGCCGCGGTCACCACGGCGGAAGGGGCCCCGGGATCGAGCAGCAGGCCGTCGGCCCCGGCCGCCACCGCCGCGGCGGCGAGCACACCGGCATCCGCGCCGCCGTCCCCGCCGCAGTCCCCGCCGCCGATCGAAGCGATCACGGGACGGCCCGATCGCTCCCGTGCCGCCCGCATCAGCGTGAGGTCGAGCGGCACCCCCTCCAGAGGCGTACGGCTGCCGCTCTCGCAGAGCACCACCAGGTCGTTGCCCTCGGCGACGCAGTAGTCCACGATGGCCAGCCACTCCTCCAACGTGGCGGCCCGGCCGCGCTGCACGATCACCGGCAGGCCGAGCCGCGCCACCGCCCGGACCAGGGCGAAGTCCTGCATCCACGCCGCGCCGACCACCACTCCGTCGGCATGCCGCGCGATCGCGTCCAGATCCGCCGCCGAGAACGGCTCGACCAGGAGCGGCCCATCCCAGCCCGCCCGAGCCCGGCGGATCACCTCGTCAGCCGGGATCCCGCCATGATGGCCGCGCAGACTCAGCCATCGGGCGTCCTGCCCGCCGATCACGGCGACGGGCATGCCTTCGCCGATGGTCAGATCTCCCACTCGTACGGCTCGGCCCCGTACGGCTCGGCGGTCGAGTTGGACTGCGTTCGACATATGGCCTCCACTGTCAGGCCGGCCCACGAGCCGGCTGAGTCAAACCAAAAAGGCAGAGACGGGCGTCTCTGCCTTCAGCCGGCTCCGGATGGTCGCTAACTCACGATCGCGCGACCGGCCCTCCCGGAGCCGGCTGCGTAAACGTGAAGCACTGAGCCATGTCTTCGACCTTAGCACCACGTCGGCGGACCCGAAACGATCTGTCTCATATGCCGGAATAGGTGGATCGGTAGCGATTCGCCCGAGTTGATCCCTTTGCCATCCGTGGGACGATTCTTCCGTCCGGGAGGGGATTAGATGGCGCAAGCGCAAGGCCGGCTCGTGGGGGGCCGGTACCACCTGGTGGAGCAGATCGGCCGGGGTGGCATGGGTGTCGTGTGGCGGGCCCACGACGAGCTGCTGGATCGCGAGGTCGCGGTCAAGGAGGTCCGCTTCGACAGCGCCATGGGCGACGAGCTGAGCGATCTCAACCGCCGGACCATGCGGGAGGCCCGCGCCGCCGGTCGGCTCACCCATCCCAACGTGGTCGTCGTCCACGACGTGATCGAGGAGGACGACCGGCCCTGGATCGTCATGCAGCTCGTGCCGTCCCGGTCGCTCGGACAGGTGATCAGGCAGGACGGTCCGCTCACCCCGGAGCGTACGGCGGAGATCGGCCTGCAGGTCCTCGACGCCCTGCGGGCCGCCCACCGGCAGGGCGTGCTGCACCGCGACGTCAAGCCGGAGAACGTGCTGCTGGCCGAGGACGGCCGGGTGGTGCTGACGGACTTCGGCATCGCCCGCATCGAGGCGGACTCCACGATGACCCGCACCGGCCTCGTCGGCACCCCGGCCTTCATCCCACCGGAACGGCTTCGCGGGTCGGCCGCCCAGCGCGAGTCCGACCTGTGGTCCCTGGGGGCCACGCTGTACGCGGCGGTGGAGGGCAGGCCGCCCCACGACAAGGGCATGGCCATGGCGACCATGCACGCCGTGCTCAACGAGGAGCCGGTGCCGCCCAAGCACGCCGGACGGCTGGGCCCGGTGCTGACCCGGCTGCTCGCCAAGGAACCAGAGGACCGGCCGGGATACGACGAGGTCACCCGGCTGCTGCGGCAGGCCGCCCGCCCCGCCGCTCCCGCTGAAACCGCGACGAAGTCCCCGACACCCGAAGCGGGCCCGACAGATGGGGACGCCTCTCGCGCCGGGGCCAGGCCGTACGCCTCGGAGGCGGAACGGCCCGCCGAGGACGATCGCAGCGCCGCCACCAGGAAGGCCCCCTCGGGCAAGGGAAAGCCGAGCCAGGAGAAGTCGAGCCCGGGGGATCGCAAGCCGCTCCCGGGCACGGGTGCGGTGAACGAGGGGGACGCGGCAGGCCCGGGTGAGATCACCTCGCCCCTCCCCGCTCTCGGCGCCGACGGCCTCCCCATGAGTGAGGCGCAACCTGATCAGGCCAAGGCCGGTACGGCGGGCACCGACAAGGCCCGCCCGGACGAGGCGGCCGACGACAAGGCTTCGGGCAGCAAGCGCTCCGGCGCGGTGGCATCACCGCACGCCGGCAGGTTGACCAAGGACGACAAGCCCGGAAAGCCCAAGAGGCCCGAAAAGTCTGAGAAGCCCGAGAAGATCGAGGGCACCGCGGAGCCCGCCACCGGGCCGGTCGTCGATGCCTCGTCCGATCGGGACGTCGCATCGACCTCCAACGGTGTGGCTGAATCCTCAGCCGCAACCGCCGAAGGCGATGACGGCCCCGAGGCGAAGAATTCCTCCCCTGACTCCTCCCCCGGCTCCAGGAAGGCGCGCCGTACGGCCATGCCCATGCCGGAGACCGGGGCGCAGGCGCCGCCACCGGCGGCGAAGGCCGTACCAGTCGATGCCGGCAGCGCGAAAGAGCCGACGCCTGCCGTACCGGACCCGGCCAGAGCGGCGGTGCCCGCCCAGCCGAGCGCGGGGTGGGCGGCGAGCACCCGCCCGGTCGAGCGGCGGCCGATGCCCCTCGCCAAGGTGGCGCTCGTGCTGGTGCCGGTGCTCGTGATGATCGCGGGAGTGGCGGGCTACCTGGGGCTGCGTGACGGCGAGCGCTCGTCCGCCCAGATGCCCGGCCCGGCGGCAGAGGCCACGGCTACATCCCCGGCAGAGGCATCGCCCAAGAGCAAGAAGTCGCCGAAGGCCGGGACCGCCGCCTCCGAGGCCGCCCCACCGGTGGCCTCCCCCTCCGCGGAAGAGGACGACCAGGCGTCTCCCTCGCCCGAGCCCACACCCGACGACACGGCGAACCCGACCCCCGCGGCGTCGGAGCCCGCCGACGTTCCCGAGGGCTGGCACAAGTACAAGCACCCAAGCGGGTTCTCCCTCGCACTACCGAAGGGGTGGCACGTCGACGGCACGGGCAACGGCGAGGTCCGCCTCCGCGGGAACGAACACACCTACCTGGAGGTTCACCACACCTCCAGTCCCGAGTCGGACGCTCTGAAGGTCTGGCGGCGCGACGTGCCGGGCATGAGCCGGAACTTCCCCGGCTACAAGCTCATCGAGATCAGAGAGGTCAAGGGGTACTGGAAGACCGCGGCCGACTGGGAGTTCACCTTCGGCGACAGCCGGTACCGGTCTCGTGTGATCGACCGCGGCTTCGTCACCGACAAGAACAACGGCTACGCGCTGCTCTACAAGACCCGGGACAAGGACTGGAAAGAGAAGAGGAAGCTCTTCGAGACCATCGCCGCCACCTTCAAGCCCGCAAAGTGAAACAGCGCCTTGTCCGTCGGATGGTCGCCGACTCCGAATAAAAGGGGCAAAATGCAATAAACAGACCTCGACAGTCTGTTCTGTGCCGTGCTCGTACGGCCCCGCATTGCAGAGGCCCGAATTGTGGGACGATGCAGGAGTTCCAGAAGGGGGGCCGCGTGCGGGACGGGCACCGTGTGGCAGGCAGATATCACCTGCTCGAACCCATCGGCCGCGGCGGCATGGGGGTCGTCTGGCGTGCTCACGACGAGCTGCTGGACCGTCCGGTGGCCGTCAAAGAGGTCCTCTGTCACCCCATGAGCGAGGAGGATCGCAGGGAGTTCAACCTGCGGACCATCCGTGAGGCACGCGCCGCCGGCCGCATCGACCACCCGAACGTCGTCGTGGTCCACGACGTCATCGAGGAGGACGGGCGGCCCTGGATCGTCATGCAGCTCGTCAACGCCCGATCCCTGGGAGAGGTGCTGCGCGAGCACGGGCCGCTGGTGCCCGAGCGGGTGGCGGCCATCGGCCTGCAGGTGCTGGACGCGCTGTGCACGGCCCACGCCGCCGGAGTGCTGCATCGTGATGTCAAGCCGGAGAACGTGCTGCTCAGCGCGGGCAACCGGGTCGTGCTGACGGATTTCGGCATCGCCACCCTGCCCGGGGAGACCGCGCTCACCATGACGGGCTCCATCAGCGGCACCCCCGCGTTCCTGCCGCCCGAACGGCTGAACGGCCTGCCCGCCACGCCGGAGTCGGACCTGTGGTCGCTGGGGGCGACGCTGTACGCGGCGGTCGAGGGCCGGCCGCCCTTCGAGCGCAACACGCCCATCGCGACGATGGCCGCCGTCATCAACGACGAGCCGGAACCCCCACGCCGCGCGGGCCCGCTCACCCCCGTCATCATGGGCCTGCTCCACAAGGACCCCGCCCGGCGGATCGACGCGGTGGAGACCGCCGAAATGCTCGGCGCCGTTTCAGCGGGCGGTGGGACAGGCGGCCAGACGGGTGTCCGCTCCCACCCGGCGGTCCCTTCGGCCTTTCACCCGACGGCGCCTCCGGTGCGCTCCCCGGGCGGCTCGGGGAGCACCGTGCCGAGCCCGGCCGACAGCCGTACCGTCCGGCCTGCCGGCCGGAGCCGGGTGATCGTGCTCGCCCTGCTTCCCCTGCTGGTCGCCGGACTCGGAACGGGCGGCTGGTACGGGTACCACACACTGATCGCCGGGCCCTCCGCCTCAGCGGACGCGTCGCCCCCGTCCTCGGCTCCCCCCACGGCTCCCCCCACGGCTCCCGCACCGACCGAGGCGACCGAGGCGACCACTCCCCCGCCTTCACCAGTCCCCTCACCGGCCCCCAGCAGGTCGTTGCCCAGGGGCTGGGCGATGCACCACGATCCGCTGGGCTTCTCGGTGGCGCTCCCGCGCGGCTGGAAGGCGTACGACCGTGAGGCGGCCCGGGTGTGGTTCCGTCGCCCGGGGAACCCGGACTACCTGCTGATCGACGTCACCCAGTGGGAGGAGAAGGATCCGCTCGCCCAATTGGCCCTGGTCGAGGCGGCTTCGACCGGGAAAGGCCTGCTGCCCGGCTACGAGCGGATCAGGCTGGAACCGTTGCGCTATCGCGGAGTCCCGGCGGCGGACTGGGAGTTCACCGCCACCCACAGATCTGGCAAGGTCCGGGTG
This sequence comes from Sphaerimonospora thailandensis, assembly GCF_016863115.1. GTDB lineage: Bacteria > Actinomycetota > Actinomycetes > Streptosporangiales > Streptosporangiaceae > Sphaerimonospora > Sphaerimonospora cavernae. The sequence goes on along the minus strand of NZ_BOOG01000007.1, from coordinate 120,143 downwards.
CTGGACCGAGGGTTCCGGCTGGCCGACGGCCGCTGCTTCGCCGTCTACTGGCAGGTCGCGGACGCCCGCTGGACCACGGGACTGTCCTACTTCCGGGTGTTCGCCGACACATTCCGCCCACGATAGCCGGGACGTCGCTGGGAGTTAGCCCCCGGATGCCGTGAGTAGCGCGTGATCCATGGCTGATGCGCAGACGATCTCAGAACGAGTCGTGGCGGGGCGCTACCGCCTGATCGAGCCGCTCGGGCACGGCGGCATGGGAGTCGTGTGGCGAGCCGTCGACCAGGTCCTGGAACGAGAGGTCGCCGTCAAGGAACTCCGGGAGGCGGCCGAGATGACCGGGCCGGACCGGGAAATCTTCATGGTACGGACCCTCCGGGAGGCGAGGGCCGCCGGACGGCTGAGCCATCCGGGCGTCGCCGCGGTGTACGACGCGTTCGAGGAGAACGGCCATCCCTGGATCGTGCTGCAGCTGGTGCGGTCGCGCACCCTGGGGTCGATCATCCGGGAGGAGGGCGCGCTGCCGCCCCGGCGGGTGGCCGAGATCGGCGCGCAGGTGCTGGCCGCACTGCGCGCCGCGCATGCCGCCGGTGTCCTGCACCGTGACGTGAAGCCCGACAACGTGCTCATCACCGATGAGGGCCGTGCCGTACTGACCGATTTCGGGATAGCCGCCATAGATGGCGACTCGCCCCTGACGCATGCGGGCATGCTGGTGGGCACACCCGCGTTCATCGCCCCGGAGCGTGCGGCGGGCACGCGGACGGAGTGGGCGTCGGATCTGTGGTCGCTCGGCGTGACGATGTTCGTGGCCGCCGAGGGGCGGTCGCCGTTCCAGCGCGGGCGCGCGCTCGCGACGCTGGCCGCCGTGTTGCATGAGGACCCCGGCCCGATGCGCCACGCGGGACCGCTGGCGCCGGTGATCAACGGCCTGCTCGTCAAGGACCCGGCGTGCCGGATGACGGCGCAGGAGGCCGCCCGGCACCTGCACAACGTGGCCACGGGACGGTCGACCGGCCCCATCGTGCCGGCTCAGCGGCCGGCTCAGCGGCCGGGTCCTCGCCACGCCCCGCGCTCCGGCACCCTCACCGAGGCCACCGCGCCCACTCCCGGCCCGCTCATCCCGGACACGCTCACTTACAGGTACGGCTCCCCCGTGCCGCAGGCCTCACCCCGGGCGCGGCGCTCGCCGTGGAACACCGTCATCGGTGCATCCGCCCTGGTCACGCTCGTCGGCCTGGCCGTGGGCGCACTGGCCTTCGTGACCGCGAGAACCGACGCCGCCGAAGTGCCCGAATCCTCGGTCGGCACGCCCACCGTGACGGTCTACGCCACCAGAACGGCCCGGCCCCCGGCCGACAAGTCAGCGGCGAAGCCCATCGCCGGGCCTGAAACCCAACCGAAGGGAGAGCCGGGCGGGGACAGGAGGATCAGCTCTCGGCGTTGACGATCTCCAGTGCGTGGGCCAGATCGGCCGGATAATCGCTGGTGAACGACATCCACTCCCCCGTCGCCGGATGCTCGAAGGCGAGGGACGCCGCGTGCAGCCACTGCCTGGCCACCCCCAGCCTGGCGGCCAGGGTGGGGTCGGCGCCGTACAGGAAGTCGCCGACGCAGGGATGCCGGAGCGCGGACAGGTGGACCCGGATCTGGTGGGTCCGGCCGGTCTCCAGCTTGATGTCGAGCAGAGAGGCCGCCCGGAACGCCTCGACGGTGTCGTAGTGGGTGACCGACTCCTTGCCTCCGGCCACGACGGCGAACCGGCCGTCCCCGGACGGATGCCGGTCGATCGGCGCGTCGATGGTGCCCCGCAGCGGATCCATGTGGCCCTGTACGAGCGCGTGGTAGCGCTTGTCGACCGTACGCTCCTTGAACGCCCGCTTGAGCCGGGAGTAGGCGTGCTCGCTCTTGGCCACGACCATCGCGCCCGTGGTGTTCGCGTCGAGCCGGTGGACGATGCCCTGCCGCTCGGCCGCCCCGCTCGTGGCCACCCGGTGTCCGGTGGCCAGCAGACCGCCGAGCACGGTGGGGCCGGTCCAGCCGACGGTCGGATGCGCGGCCACGCCGATCGGCTTGCTCACCACGACGATGTCGTCGTCCTCATAGATGATCGTCATGCCCGGCGCCGGCTCCGCCACCGGCATCGGGGCGGCGGGTGGCGGCGGGATCGTCACATCGAGCCAGGCTCCCGCGTGGACCCGGTCGGACTTCGCCGGGACGGATCCGTCGAGCAGCACCTCACCCGAGGTGATCAGTTCGGCGGCCCGGGTCCGGGAGAAACCGAAAAGGCGGGCCAGGGCGGCGTCGAGGCGCTCGCCCTCCAGGCCGTCGGGTACGGGCAGGCTACGCCGGTCACCCATCGGTCTCCTCCACCTCCTGCTCGTTGTGCCGGGTGCCGTCGATCTGGTAGCCGCGCCAGGCCAGGAACACGGCCAGGACGCCGCCGCACACGATCGCCGAGTCCGCCACGTTGAACACCGGGAACCGGGTCACGGGGAACACCTGGACGAAGTCGACCACGTGGCCCTGGAGCGGAGCCGGCGCCCGGAAGATCCTGTCCGTCAGGTTGCCCACGGCCCCGCCGAGCAACAGACCGAGCGTGACCGCCCAGGGCAGGCTGCGCAGCCGCCGTGCCGTACGGATGATCGCGAAGACCACGCCCGCGGCTATCAGGCTGAAGACGACGGTCATTCCGGTGCCGATGCTGAACGCCGCGCCGGGATTGCGGATCACGTTCAGCACCAGCACACCGGGGATGACGGTGACGGGCTCCTTGTCTTCGAGGAACTCCACCACCAGGAACTTGCTCACCAGATCGAGCGCGTAGATCACCGCCGCCAGGGTGGCGAGGACGGCTACCCTGCGCGCCCGAGGAGGGCGGTTCTGCGATTCCTCACTCAGCGGCGCTCCTCCCGCTGCTTGCACGCTACGCACAGCGTCGCCCTCGGGAACGCCAGAAGGCGCTCCTTGCCGATCGGCTTGTGGCACGATTCGCACTCTCCGTAGGTCCCTGCGTCGACACGGGCTATCGCCCGTTCGTTCTGCGCGAGCAACTCTCGCGCATTCAGGGTAAGGGCGATCTCACGCTCGCGCTCATATGTCTTCGCCCCAGCGTCAGCGGGGTCGTCCCCAGCGCCCTGGCTGACATCCCCCGACGCCAGTTGCGCCTCAGCCCTCGCGATGTCGGCGTTCAGCTCGTCGACCTCATGCAGCAGCCGCTCGCGGACCTCGGCAAGCTCATCCTCGGACCAGATGTCTTCGCTGGTGGCGGTTCTCGCCGTGCGCGTGGCCATTGCGGGCCTCCCTCTATTCAGGAGCGGTGATGGAGCACATGGGCTGGTCCGGGCAGCTCGGAGGCGACCGGTGACACATCGGCCCGGTTCCTCCTCGTCGTCCTGGACGTCCACGAAGACACACGGCGCCCGTGAAGGGCGCCTACCCGCACAACAATCGCGGCATCTCCGTATGTTCCTCCCACGTATTCCCAGGCGCGCCCGGTCCTACCCACCCGCGGCCCCTCCGCGCATCTGGCGACATCCGCGACCCCCGGGTACGCTACGATGACGCGACGGCGTCCAGCGGGGCTATAGCTCAGACGGTTAGAGCGCTTCCCTGATAAGGAAGAGGTCCCTGGTTCGAGTCCAGGTAGCCCCACCGTGAAGCATCAGTTCAGCGCCCGGATCCGAGCGGCTTCTTGATTTTTCGACCGTGAGTCGGCCGTCGCGCTCACCGGCGGCAGCGGGCGCCGACGAGTTCGAGAGAGTCTTCTCGGTGCTCTTGATCGCGGGCTGCGCCCATGTTCTCTCCCTACACCCCGGCTCTCTGCCGAAAGGCCGTTCTTGCCGGGCACGCAAAGGACATGTGACCACTGTGGCCCGACATGTTGGGTGTGACTTTTCCCAGCCCCCTATATATGGTGGTTGGTGCAGCTGGTTCGTCCGTCCATCCAGGACGGCCGAGGAAAGAGGGAACCCGGTGCGAGTCCGGGACTGCCCCGCAGCGGTGAGTGGGAACGACCGTTGTCACACGCACTGGATCCGGCCTACGAGCGATCTGGGAAGCGACAACCAGTAGGCACACGCGGCGACCTGGCCGCAGCGCCCACGAGTCCGAAGACCTGCCAGCGCGCCGCGCACCGATGAGTGGGTGTGCGGCTGGTCGGAGGCCGCGCGGGACGGCCGATGGCTCTGGCGCAGCCGTTTTCGCGAGCTCGCCGGCATGCCTCCCCCGCGCTGTCTCGGTCCTGTGGATCGAGTTCGCGAGGAGAGAGCTGTGACGGTCACCGGGGTGTCGCCGGGCGGGATGTCGTCGGCGGATGCCGAGCGGCAGGTGTCGATGCCGCGACGAGTGCAGATGCACGTACGCAAGCGCAACGGGACGAGCGAGCCGGTCGACGTCAACAAGATCGTCCGGGCTGTGGAGCGTTGGGCCGACGATCTGTCTGACGTGGATCCGCTCCGTGTGGCGACCAAGACGATCAGCGGCCTGTACGACGGGGCCACGACCGCCGAGCTGGATCGGCTGTCGATCCAGACCGCGGCGGAGATGATCGGCGAGGAGCCGCAGTACTCGCGCCTGGCCGCCAGGCTGCTGGCCGGGTACATCGACAAGGAGGTCCGCGGCCAGGGAGTGGCCTCGTTCAGCCAGGCGATCCGGCTCGGGCACGCGCAGGGGCTGATCGGCGACGTCACGGTCGAATTCGTGACCGCGAATGCCCGCAAGCTCGATGACGCGATCGACTCCGGGGGCGACCTGCGGTTCGAATATTTCGGCCTGCGCACGGTGTACGACCGTTACCTGCTGCGGCATCCCTCCACCCGGTTGGTGCTGGAGACCCCGCAGTACTGGCTGCTGCGCGTCGCGTGCGGCCTGGCGACCACGCCGGCCGAGGCGATCGGGTTCTACCGGCTGATGTCGTCGCTGGCCTACCTTCCCAGCTCTCCGACGCTGTTCAACTCGGGGACCCGGCACACCCAGCTGTCCTCCTGCTATCTGGTCGACTCCCCCCGCGACGAGCTGGGCTCGATCTATGAGCGGTACGCCCAGGTGGCGCAGCTGTCGAAGTTCGCCGGGGGGATCGGCATCTCCTGGTCACGGGTGCGTTCACGGGGGGCGCTCATCCGGGGCACCAATGGGCACTCCAACGGCATCGTGCCGTGGCTGCGCACCCTCGACGCGTCGGTGGCCGCCGTCAACCAGGGCGGCCGCCGCAAGGGTGCGGCCTGCGTCTACCTGGAGACCTGGCACCCCGACATCGAGGAGTTCCTCGAACTGCGCGACAACACCGGCGAGGACGCCCGCCGCACCCACAACCTCAACCTCGCCAACTGGATCCCGGACGAGTTCATGCGCCGGGTCGAAGCCGACGCGATGTGGTCGCTGTTCGACCCGAACGAGGTCCCGGAGCTGCCCGACCTGTGGGGAGAGGACTTCGACGCCGTCTACCGCGCCGCCGAGGACGCCGGCCGATACGTCCGTCAGGTCAGGGCCAGGGACCTGTACGCCAGGATGATGCGCACGCTGGCCCAGACCGGCAACGGCTGGATGGCCTTCAAAGACGCGTCCAACCGGCTGTGCAACCAGACCGCTGAGCCCGGCAACGTGGTGCATCTGTCCAACCTGTGCACCGAGATCCTCGAGGTGTCCAGTGATGCCGAGACCGCCGTATGCAACCTCGGCTCGGTCAACCTCGCCGCGCACCTGACCGGAAGCGAGATGGACTGGGAGCGGCTGCGCGCCACCGTGCGCACCGCGGTCACCTTCCTGGACCGCGTCATCGACGTCAACTACTACCCGAGCCCGCAGGCCGCGGCCGCCAATCCCCGATGGCGTCCGGTCGGCCTCGGCGTCATGGGCCTGCAGGACGTCTTCTTCGCGCTTCGGATGCCGTTCGACTCCCCCCGGGCGAAGGAGCTGTCCACCCTCATCACCGAGGAGATCTACCTGACGGCGTTGGAGACCTCGGCCGACCTGGCCGCGAGGTCCGGCCCGCATCCGGCCTACCGGCAGACCCGGGCCGCCCGCGGACTCCTGCAGCCTGACCTGTGGAAGGTCACCGGCACTCAGAACGAGCGCTGGACGGCGCTACGCGAGCGGATCGCCGAGCACGGGCTGCGCAACTCGCTGCTCATCGCGATCGCGCCCACCGCGACCATCGCGTCCATCGCCGGCTGCTATGAGTGCGTCGAGCCGCAGGTGTCCAACCTCTTCAAGCGCGAGACCCTCAGCGGTGAGTTCCTCCAGATCAACAGCGCGCTGGTAGCGGAGTTGAAGGCGCGCGGCCTGTGGAACGAGGACATCAGGTCCGCCATCAAGCGGGCCGAGGGCTCGGTCCAGGGCATCGGGGAACTCCCTGCGGAGCTGCGCGAACTGTTCCGCACAGCCTGGGAGCTGCCGCAGCGAGCACTCATCGACATGGCCGCCGCGCGGGCGCCGTACATCGACCAGAGCCAGTCGCTCAACCTGTTCATGAGCGCGCCGACCATCGACAAGCTCTCCTCGATGTACCTGTACGCCTGGAAGAGCGGCCTGAAGACCACCTACTACCTGCGGTCCCGTCCTGCTACCCGGATCCAGCAGGCCACGGTGTCCCTCACCGCGCAGAAGACGCAGACGGCCTCCGGGAAGACCACGGTGACGGCCGAGGAGGCGCTCGCCTGCTCGCTGGAGAACCCGGAGTCGTGCGACGCATGTCAATGAGCACGCCCGCGGGAAAGCCGCGCGTCTCCCCGACCCCCCAAGCACTACTCGAAAGGCGAGAGTCATGACCACTGCCCCGCAGACGCTGATGCTGCTCGACCCGGGAATGAGCCTCACCCTGCGGCCGATGCGCTACCCGCACTTCTTCGACCGGTTCCGGGACGCGATCAAGAACACCTGGACGGTGGAGGAGGTGGACCTGCACTCCGACCTCAAGGACCTGGACCGGCTCTCCCCCGCCGAACGGCACCTGGTCAGCCGCCTGGTCGCCTTCTTCGCCACCGGCGACACGATCGTGGCCAACAATCTGGTGCTCAACCTCTACCAGCACATCAACGCCCCCGAGGCCCGCCTCTACCTGTCCCGGCAGCTGTTCGAGGAGGCGGTCCACGTCCAGTTCTACCTGAACCTGCTGGACACGTACGTACCCGACGAGGACGAGCGGTTCGCGGCGTTCGCGGCGGTCGAGAGCATCCCGTCCATCCGGCGCAAGGCCGATTTCTGTTTCCGCTGGATCGACTCGATCTTCGAACTGCGCGAGCTGCGCACCCGGGAGGATCGGCGGGCCTTCCTGCTCAACCTGATCTGCTTCGCCGCGTGCATCGAAGGTCTGTTCTTCTACGGGGCGTTCGCCTACGTGTACTTCCTGCGCTCGCGTGGCCTGCTCAACGGTCTCGCCTCGGGGACCAACTGGGTGTTCCGCGACGAGTCCGTACACATGGCCTTCGCGTTCGACGTGGTGGAAACGGTCCGCCAGGAGGAGCCGGGGCTGTTCGACGAGGAAATGGCCGACCAGGTCCGCGAGATGCTCGCCGAGGCGGTGGAATGCGAGGTCCAGTTCGCCGAGGACCTGCTCGGCGGCGGAGTGCCCGGCATGCCGATCGTCGACATGCGGGCCTACCTGGAGCACGTCGCCGATCGCCGGTTGGCCCAGTTGGACATCGCACCGCTGTACGGGGCGAAGAACCCCTTCGCCTTCATGGAGTTGCAGGACGTCCAGGAGCTGTCGAACTTCTTCGAGCGGCGGGTGTCGGCATATCAGGTAGGCGTGACCGGCACGGTCAGCTTCGACGCCGACTTCTGATTCCAGGTCGTCGCCGTCCAGCGGAACAAACAAACACTCTGCCCCTTATGTCCCGCTTGACGTGACGGGCGGGACAGGGGAATCTCATTGAGACAAGTCAAGACAGAGGCAACGGTGTGCAGGAACCTGGTGTGATTCCAGGACGGTCCCGCCACTGTAACCGGTAAGCGCCTTTCACGAGTGACCACGGCTGAGCAGCGGGAAGGTCGGAAGGCGCGTCGACCCGGGAGTCAGGAAACTGACCCGTTGTCCTCCATCGTCGGGGCGTGCGACCCCGAGAGGAGAAACCGTGGCCAATGTAGCCGTTCCTTCAGCCCGGCCTGTTTCGTTGCGCATCCCGGTGCGTGAGATCGTTCCCTGGGCGGTGTTCACCGCGGTGCTCGGTCTCATCCTGATCTACTTCGTCGGGGCCGAGCAGGGGGCCGTCTCCATCATCAGCGGTCATACAGTGCACGAGTTCGTCCACGACGGGCGGCACCTGCTCGGGTTCCCCTGCCACTGACGATCGAGAGCCACTCATGATGCGATCGTTGTTGATCCGCGGCATGCTCGTCGGCCTGGCCGCCGCCGCACTGGCCTATGTCGTCGCGTGGTTCCTCGGTGAACCCCAGGTGGCCCTGGCCATTTCGTTCGAGGAGGCCAAGGCCGCGGCCGCCGGCGAGGCAACCGAGCCGGAGCTCGTCTCCCGCACCGTTCAGGAGACCTTCGGCCTGATCACCGCCCTCGCCGTGTTCGGCGTGGCATTCGGCGGTCTGTTCTCGATCGCCTTCGCCCTCGCCCATGGCCGGATCGGTTCCCACCGACCCCATGTGACCTCGGCCCTGGTGGCACTGGCCGGGTTCGTGACCGTGTACGTCGTCCCGTTCCTGAAGTACCCTCCCAGCCCACCGGCGGTGGGCGACCCCGACACCATCGGTACTCGCACGGGGCTCTACTTCACGCTGATCGTTTTGAGTCTGCTCGCGGCCGGTCTGGCCGGGTACGCCGGGCGCCGGCTGGTCGCCCGGCTGGGCGGATGGAACGCCGGTCTCACCGCCGTCGGAGTCTTCGTCGTCATCGTCATGGTCATCTACCTGGTGATGCCATCGATCGATGAGGTCCCCGCCGACTTCTCCGCCACCGTGCTGTGGCGGTTCCGGTTGGCGTCCCTGGCCATCCAGGCCACCACGTGGGCAACGCTGGGATTGCTGTTCGGGACCCTCGCCGAGCGGGTGTTCACCGGCACGGGCGCGGCCAGAAGGCCGGCTCCCGCAGGCGTCTGACCAGGTCGGTGACCATGTCGGCGTGATGGGACCCCGGCTGGTTCGATGAGCCCGGTTCGATGAGCCCGGTCCTGCCGTTCCGGGTCTGGCGCCCCCTGCGGGGTGGCGTCAGACCCGGACGGGTGCCGCGGTCGATCCCCTACCGGTTCAGGCGTCGACGCCCAGGATGTGCCCCGTCTCGGTCAGCCGCCAGCGCCCGCCGTGCCGGGAGAGCCGGGTCTGCGAGAGGGGGCGGGCGTCGATCCGCCAGAACACGGACGGCGGCGCGCCGAGCGCATGAAGGACCGCGGCCCGTACGACGGCCTGGTGTGTGACCGCCACGATGCGAGAGCGTCCTTCCGCACCTGTCTCGAGCCACCCGGCCACCCGGTCGATGAGCTGACAGACCGACTCGCCGCCGTGCGGCGCGGCCCGGGAGTCGGTCAACCAACCGAGTAGCTCCGCCGGTTGCTCGGCCTCGATCTCTTGGAGGCGTCGGCCGCGCCAATCCCCCACGTCGAGGTCGCGCAGCTCCGGTTCCGGGACAACGTCGAGACCGAGTGCCGCCGCCGTTTGCATGCAGCTTCTCTCGGGGCCCGCACAGCCGCCGTCGATGGCCGGCAGCGCCCGGGATGCGGCGATCGCGGCTTCGCGCCCCCGCGCGGTCAGGGCATCGTCATCGGGAAACCGGGCCGCGAGCGTGGCGGCGGTCTCCGCGTGCGTGATGAGAATGACTCTGGCGGTCACGAAAGCAGAACCTCCCTTCCGTCAAGTCCGATCATGGCGGAGAAAGCGGTGACCGGTCAGCGACGCGGGCAGAGCAGCCGGTCGTCTCGGGCGCGCCACCGGTGAGGGTCACGTGTCCGTCATCGAGCGGTTCGGGGTAGGGGGCGAGGAAGGAAGGGAGGACGACATGGGAAAAACGCATGGAGGCGGCCGGCTCGGGAGCGGCACCGGGCCGCGGAACGTCCACCAGGACCGTAGGTCTGCCCGTGACAGGTTCTGGTCGGTGTTCTCACCCACGAGCGAACCGCCGCGCAGCGCGCTCAATCTGCGGATCGCACTGGCGGCCTTCGGGTTGGTCGTGTGCGTGCTCTTCGCGGCACTGGCGGTAGCGGCCGGGCTGACCGTGCTCGCGATCGGCCTGGCCGGACTCGCGCTCATCGCTGTCGTCGACCTGGTGGTGGTGATCCGCCGCCGTGCCCGGCGAGGCGACGGGCACTCCCTCTTCGAATGACCACCGCCTCCGGGTGGAGGCCAAGGCCCATGCGAAGCAGGCCTCCCACCGCTGACCGCGACGCCCCGCCTTCGGGCCGGCGGCGGAACGCCGCCGGCCTGGGCATCAACCCATGGAACCCCGGCTACCGGAGGTGACGAGCGGCCTGAGGTCCTCCGGGAGGCTGTCGCGCACCTTGTCCATCAGGGCTCCCTGCGTCGCCTCGCCCGTGACCTCGAGCACCACGCGTGCCAGGTAAACCGCCTGAGGCTCGTCGACGCCCGCTCGGTCGGCCACCCGGTGGATGAACTCGTCCCGTCCGAAGGGCTCTCCCGTGCCGAGGCCTCCCTCGATCTCCGTACGTCGCAGATGCTCGCCGATCTCGGTGGGCAGTTGCGCGGCGAGGTTGCCCGCGAGCCCTTCGGGCACACGCTCGCCGAGCGTCTCCAGGGTGGCCCGGCTGGCCCGCTCGGCCTGACCGCGGCCGGCCAGCTTGGCCCGTGACTGAACCTGTCCGATGAACTCGTCGTGTCGCATCGTCTCCTCCTTTTCGCTGCGCCTTCCACGGCTGCCGGAGCGAACACCGGCGGGTGGCCATGCCTGGAGGGGGACTCAGGTATTGGGCCGGGCGGCGCTGATGTCCGACAGCGCCGAAGCTGGATCTCGCTCCAGTGCGACATCGCCGAGCGAGACGACGCCCACAGGCCGTCCCTCCTCGACGACGGGGACCCGGCGGATGGCCTTGTCACGCATGAGCCTCAAGGCCTGGGTGGTGTCCTGGTCGGGTGTCACCGTGGCCAGGCCGGAACTGCTGCAGACCGCCGCCACCGCTGTCGCGGTCAGGTCGCGGGAGTCGGCGACGGCGCGCACCACGATGTCCCGATCGGTGATCACGCCGCAGAGCCTGTCGTCTTCGGTCACCAGCACGTCACCGATGTTGTGCTCGCGCATGAGCCTCGCCGCTTGCACGATGCTGGCATCGCTGGGGACGGTGACCGGCGCAGGGGTCATCACTTCGCGTACTTTTTGTGCCATTTTCTTATCTCCTGCCCCGTTGCCGCTTACCCGCCTGCCGGCGGCCCTAACGCTCCCCACCGGTTGTTTCGTACCTTGGGCGAGACACTTCGACGGAGCCGTCATGACTTAGGCTGGCGGCATGGCGGAGATCTTCGTCTCGGACGGATCCTGGACGTTCGACGGTGAGCACCTGCGGATCGTGCCGGGCAGCGGGAAGGACGTCCACGAGCTGCGCAAGGTTCTGGGAGAGCTGGCGGTGCCGCTCGAGGCGATCGCCGGCGCCGCGTTCGAGCCCGCACGCAAGGGTGGCCACCTGCGGCTTCGACTGCGGAAGGGAGCCGACCCGCTGACCGACGCCGTAGCCGGAGGGCTGGACGCCCCGGCCGACCCCTACCGTCTGGCCGTCCCCAAGGACCGTACGGGCGCCGCCGAATACCTGGCCGACGAGATCCGCGACTCCCTGCGGATCTGGCAGATCCCGAGCGGCCCATGCGAGGACTTCCTCCTGCCCGGCCCCGCCGTACCGCTGACGGCCTCCGCCGGCGACGGCACCGTCAACTTCGACGGCGAACACGTGCGCATCCACTGGACCATGTTCGCGAAGTCGGTCAAGGAGGCGGCGGGCCCTCAGGAGTTCGCCCTGTCCGATCTGGCCGGGGTGGAATGGAAACCCCAGTCCGGGGTGAGCTACGGCACCCTCCGCTTCCGCCACAAGGGCGGCGGCCCAGGCGGATCACCGGAAAACGACCCGCACTGTCTGTCCTGGGGCATCCAGCGCTTCGGCGGCACCACGGCCCTCGTCGCCGCCGCCGTCGTCGCCCGCCTGCCACGCGAAGTGCAGGAGCCTCTCGCGCTTCCCCCACCCGCCGCCGACGCCCATGACGATCACGACGTTCTCATCCGGCGCCTGTCCGACCTCGGCGAGCTGCACCGATCAGGCGTGCTCACCGACGAGGAGTTCAGTACGGCCAAGCAGGCGCTGCTCCGCCGCCTCCAGTAGGCGGCCCCACAGACCCTCGGGGCCAATATCAGGAAGTCCTGGCGCCCGGTCTGCGTTATCGTCATAGTCTGCACGGCGTCGATGGGGACGAGTACCTCCGCATCCACTCGCTCGAGCGACCCGGGGACGGTGTGAGCCCGGGGCGGGTCGCGGTGGGAACATCACCCCGGAGCCGCCGGAAGAAAGGCCGCTGACACGGCGGCCGAGTAGAACCGGCAGCAGGATGAAACGAGAGGGCGTCCGGAAACTTCAGGAGTGCCGGAAACTTCAGGAGTGTCAGGGCGCCAAGAAGGGTGGTACCGCGGAGCCGTCGGCGGCTTCGTCCCTTCGCGCCATGTCATCACCACGCGTGGAGGTTCCGCCCGACGATGTCTTCCCACTCTTCCCCTCATTTCCGCTCGCTGCCCGCGCAGGTGGACCTGCCGGCCCTGGAACGCGAGGTGCTCGACCGCTGGCGGGACGGGAAGGTGTTCGAGCGCTCGCTGGAGCAGAACGCCGACGGCCCGTCCTGGGTGTTCTACGAGGGCCCGCCCACCGCCAACGGCATGCCGGGCGTCCACCACATCGAGGCCCGCGTCTTCAAGGACGTCTTCCCCCGCTACAAGTCGATGCGCGGCTACCACGTCCCCCGCAAGGCGGGGTGGGACTGTCACGGCCTGCCGGTCGAGGTCGCCGTCGAAAAGGAACTGGGCCTGTCCGGCAAGCCCGAGATCGAGGCGTACGGCATCGCCGAGTTCAACGCGAAGTGCCGCGAGTCGGTGCTGCGGCACGTGGACGCGTTCGAGGAGATGACCGAGCGGATGGGCTACTGGGTCGACATGTCCCAGGCCTACCGCACCATGGACCCCCAGTACGTGGAAGCCGTCTGGTGGTCGCTCAAGGTCATCTGGGACAAGGGACTGCTGTTCCGCGACCACCGGATCACGCCCTACTGCCCGCGCTGCGGCACCGGACTGTCCGATCACGAGCTGGGCCAGCCGGGCGGGTACGAGACCGTGTCCAGCCCCTCGGTGTTCGTCCGCATGCCCGCCACCTCCGGCCCGCCGGCCGAGCTGGGCGCGTCGCTGCTGATCTGGACCACCACCCCCTGGACCCTGGTGTCCAACACCGCCGTCGCCGTACACCCCGACGTCACCTACGTCGCGGCCAGGCATGGCGACGAGGTGCTGGTGGTGGCCGAGCCGCTGCTCACGCGGGTCCTCGGCGAGGACGCCGAGGTGCTGGCGACCTTCTCCGGCGCCGAGCTGGAGCACACGACCTACTCCCGGCCGTTCGACCTGGTCGACATCGAGGACGCACACTACGTCGTGCTCGGCACGTACGTCACCGTCGAGGACGGCACCGGCCTGGTCCACCAGGCGCCCGCGTTCGGCGCCGACGACATGGCCGTCTGCAAGCGGTACGGCATGCCGGTGGTCAACCCGATCGGCCCGGACGGGCGCTTCCTGCCGGACGTGCCGATGGTCGGCGGCGTCTTCTTCAAGGACGCCGACGAGCGGCTGACGGCGGACCTGCGCGAGCGCGGCCTGCTCTTCCGCGGCGGCCACTTCGAGCACAGCTACCCGCACTGCTGGCGCTGCCACACGCCGCTGCTCTACTACGCGCTCCCGTCCTGGTACATCAAAACGACCGCGATCAAGGAGAAGCTGCTCGCCGAGAACGAGCGGACCAACTGGTTCCCGGACACGATCAAGCACGGCCGGTACGGCGAATGGCTCCGAAACAACGTCGACTGGGCGCTGTCGCGGTCCCGCTACTGGGGCACCCCGCTGCCGCTGTGGACCTGCCCGGACGACCACGTCACCTGCGTGGGCTCGCTCAAGGAGCTCGGCGAGCTCGCCGGGCGCGACCTGACCGCGCTCGACCCGCACCGGCCGTACGTCGACGACGTGACGTTCCACTGCCCCACCTGTCAGGGTGAGGCCCGGCGGGTGCCCGACGTCATCGACGTGTGGTACGACTCGGGGGCCATGCCGTTCGCCCAGTGGGGCGCGCCGCACGTCAACGCCGACGTGTTCGAGAAGTCCTATCCGGGCCAGTTCATCTGCGAGGCGATCGACCAGACCCGCGGCTGGTTCTACTCGATGATGGCGGTCGGCACGCTGGTCTTCGACCGGTCGTCGTACGAGAACGTGCTGTGCCTCGGCCTGATCCTCGCCGAGGACGGCCGCAAGATGAGCAAGCACCTCGGCAACGTGCTCCAGCCGATGCCGCTCATGGACCAGCACGGCGCCGACTCCCTCCGCTGGTACATGGCGACCTCCGGCTCCCCCTGGGCGCCCCGCAGGATCGGCCACGCCGCACTCGAGGAGATCGTCCGAAAGGTCCTGCTCACCTACTGGAACACGACCTCGTTCTTCACGCTGTACGCCAACGCGGAGTCGTGGTCGCCGGAGCGGCTCGCCGAGGCCCCGCCGTACGGCGAACGCCCGCTGATCGACCGGTGGGCACTGGCCGAACTGCACCGGACCGTGGCCGAGGTCACCGCGTCGATGGACGAGTTCGCCACCGCCCGGGCCGGGCGACGGCTGACCGAGTTCCTGGACGACCTGTCCAACTGGTACGTCCGGCGGTCCCGCCGCAGGTTCTGGTCCGGAGAGGCGGCGGCGTTCGCGACGCTGCAGGAGTGCCTGGAGACCGTCACCCGGCTGATGGCGCCGCTGGTGCCGTTCATCACGGACTACGTGTGGGACGTGCTCCGCGCCCCGGAGGCCCCGCAGTCGGTCCATCTGGCGACCTGGCCTGAGGTGAACACCGCTCTGCTCGACCCCGAGCTGTCCGAGCGGATGGCCCTCGTGCGCAGGATCGTCGAACTGGGCCGGTCGGCCCGCGCCTCGTCGTCGGTGAAGACGCGGCAGCCGCTCGGCCGGGCGTTGATCGGCGCTCAGGGCTGGGCAGGGATTCCCGACGATCTGCGTCGGCTGATCGCGGACGAGCTGAACGTCCAGCGGCTGGAAGACCTGTCCACGTTCTCCGCCGACCTGGTGACGTTCACGGTGAAGCCGAACTTCCGCACCCTCGGCAAGCGGTTCGGTTCGCGCACCAAGCAGGTGGCCGCCGCGGTGACCGCCGCCGACCCCACGGCCCTGGCCAAGACGATCCGGTCGGGTACGGCCATGGTGGTGGAGATCGAAGATCTCGGCGCGGTCGAGCTCGGCCCGGACGACGTGATCATCACTGAGCAGCCCAGGACGGGCTGGGCGGTGGAGACCGGGGCGGTGGACACCGGCACTGGCGAGACCGTGGCGCTGGACCTGACGATCACCGAGGAGCTGCGCAGGGCCGGGGTGGTCCGCGAGGTGATCCGGCTGGTTCAGGAGACCCGCAAGTCGACGGGGCTGTCGATCACGGATCGGATCGAGCTGTGGTGGTCGGCCGACGGCGAGGTGGCGGAGGCGCTGCGCGACGGCGGGCAGGTCGTCGCGGACGAGGTCCTCGCAGTGAGCTTCACCGAGGGTTCGCCGGACGAGGCGCTCCCCCGGCACGAGGAGTCCGACCTCGGCCTCGCCTTCCAGCTCAGGAAGGCGTAGCGGAGCAGACCGAGCAGGAGGTCAGGCCGGCCGCCTCGGCCTCCTGCTCGGACATGGTCTCGACGCCCGCGTCATCGGCGGCACGCAGCAGTGGGCACTCGGCGCGGTGGTAGCGCCGGGTGCCGGCCATGACCCGCACAGTGGCACCGGAGGAAGAGCTGACGGCGGGAGTGGTGCCGGAAGTCGTGCCGGAAGTGGTGGAGGTGGAGCCTGCCGGGACACGGAGGCCGGCGCGCCCGGCTTCCGCGGTCTCGGCCGGCTCCACCCGCTCGGTGGCGGCGGCCCCTGCGGGTGCGGGGCTCGGCCGCTTGAACCAGTCGATCGGTTCGGCCTTGGATGCGACCGGCGTCGTGGGTGAGACGGTCGCGGATGAGACACCCTCATCGGATGAGGCGCCCGTATCGGATGAGACGGGCGACTGCGGTCCGGAGAGCTTGGTGGTTATCGCCGGGAATTCAGCGGTGTCCGCTGGATCCGGCTCATCGGAGCCCGGTCGGTGGGAGTCCAGACCGGAGGGAACAGTGCTTTCGGGGGTGTCCGGGTCGGCGTCGCCGCGCTCTGCGCCTTCGGGCTTCTCGGGACCCACGGGCTTCTCGAGACCTGCGGGGTCTGCCGTACGTGATGAGCTCTCAAGGCTCTCCGGGCCGTTGGCGCTCTCGGGGCTCTCCGGGCTCTCCGGGCTCTCAGACCTTTCGACGGTCTCGGTGCTCGCGAGGGTCTCGATGCTCGCGAGGATCTCGGTGCTGTCGGGGGCCTCCGGGCTCTTCTGGCCCTCGGCCTGACACGTCGTGCACGAGGTGAAGCCCTCTTCACGGGCCTCCTCGACAGTGAGCTCCTCGACATCGCGTCCCACGAGCTGACGGCAGTTCGGCAGATGGAACCGCCTGCGGCCGGGGATCACCAGCACGATGGAGTCGGACCCCAACCCGTGCGCCGCCGGGACCGGCGGACGGGGGATCGGCGCGGCCGCCGGCATGGGGGCCGGTGCCGGGGGCGGCATGGCGACCGCCCCGTGATGAGGGAGCTGCCCAGGCGTCCCACCGATCATCGCACCGACCGGAAGATTTCCGGCGTGCGCGACGGCGGCCGTGAACGGAGAGGGGACGGAGGGACCCTGGGGGGTGGTAGCCGACCCGACGGCAGTGCCCCTGCCCGCCGGGAACAGCTCATGGCGCCTCAGCAGAGCCCCGATCAACAGGCAGACCGCGGACAGCACACTGATCACGATCGACCACATCACGAGGAACGGCTTCGCCAGCACCACGCCCGCGATGAGCAGGACGATGGCGGCGAGAACCAGTGCGGCACTGATGAGGATCACGGGGGGTACTCCGAGTTACCGGGTTCGCGGCTGAGGGAAGGGGACGCGAACCTTACCGACGGTCGTTGTGCGGGCCGTCGGGGCCCGGGAAGCCGGCGGAGTGCTGGGGGTTCTCCTGAGCGAACGGGTTCGGAGCACCGGTCATCGGCTGGGGACCCGGAGCGACCGCATGCGCCATCGCAGGTGCGCCGCTGACGATCGGGAACCCGCCGCTGCCCTCGGCCGAGACGTTCAGCTCGGCGAGCTGGTTCTCCAGGTACAGCTTGAGGCGGCTGCGGTACTCACGCTCGAAGCTGCGCAGCTCCTCGACCTTGCGCTCGAGTTCGTCACGGGTCTGCACCAGCGTGCCCATGGCCTGGCGGTGCCGTTCCTGCGCGTCACGCTCCAGCGTCTCCGCACGGGCTCGGGCGTCGCCGATGATCTGCTCCGCCTGACGGCGAGCCTTGCCGAGAATGTCGTCGGCCTCACGCCGGGCGCGCGTCACCGTCTCGTCGGCCTCACGCCGAGCGTCCGCGATGGCCTGATCGGCCGTCTGCTGGGCGAGGGCCAGCACGCGGGCCGCGGTGTCCATGTTGTCCTCGGCGGGCGGCATGCCCATTCCGACGGGGACCGGCTCGGGGCGAGGGGGCTCGGGGGCCTTCATCGGCTCAGGCTGCGGGACCATCATCTCCGGCTTGGGATCGGAGACCGGAGCGGGGGCCATCGGTGGCTGACCCCCCATGCCCACGCCGCCGGGGCCACCCATACCACCGGGCACCTTGCCCCTCAGGCACTCGGTCAGCTTCGCACGGAGCTCCTCGTTCTCCTGGATGAGGCGGTCGAGCTCGGCCTCGACCTCGTCGAGGAAGGCATCGACCTCCTCCTCGTCGTACCCCGGCCTCAGCCTGGTGGTACTGAACTGCTTGTTCCGCACATCAGCGGGCGTCAACGGCATTTTGGGTCTCCTTGGCGCGCTTGGAGTCTCTGTCCGGTCGGACGGCACCCGATCAACGAAGCGCTACACGACTTGGATCAAGACCAAGATCACAATGAACAGCACTGTGAAGCTCAGGTCAAAGGCCACCGTACCCAACCTGAGGGGCGGAATGAAACGGCGGAGGAACCTGAGAGGAGGATCTGTCACGGTGTATATGGCCTCTGCCAGCACCAACACCAACCCGGAGGGGTGCCAGTTGCGGGCGAACGCCTGCACCGTATCTATGATCATTCTGCCGATCAGCAGAAGCAGAAAGATGTACAGGGCGAAGACCACGATCTCTCTAATGATCCCCACGGCCCAGCCCCGCCTCCATCCGGTTACTGTTCATGATGGAACTCTAGCTCTGATTGAAGAAGCCGCGTTCCGCGATTCTGGCCTTGTCCTCGGCGGTCACCTCAACGTTGGCGGGAGACAACAGGAACACCTTGTTGGTAACACGTTCGATGCTGCCATGGAGGCCGAAGACGAGACCTGCCGCGAAATCGACAAGCCGCTTGGCGTCACTGTCGACCATTTCTGTCAGATTCATGATGACCGGCGTGCCCTCCCGGAAGTGCTCGCCGATCGTACGCGCCTCGTTGTACGTGCGCGGATGCAGGGTGGTGATACGCGCCAGATCAGTGGTACGGCGCTCCAGGACCGGCGTCGAGGGGCGGGGGGCGGGGACGGCCGTCTCGGCGGTGTCCTCACGCCGCGACGACGTCTCGTAGTCGTCGTCGGCGTAGTCCTCGTCGTGGCCGTACTCGGCCGCGTACCTGTCTTCGTAGCGGTCGTCCTCCACGAGACCGAGGTAGACCGCCATCTTGCGCATCGCGCCGGCCATCGCTCGTCGTCCTCCCGCCTGTCTGGTGCCTATTGGGACACCAAGGTCCGCTTGGGGGACATTACCCGACGAAGGGCTTTCTACGGCCGAGCAACGCCGTACCGATCCGCACATGTGTCGCGCCGTTTGCGATCGCCTGGTCGAGGTCCCCGCTCATCCCCGCCGAGACGACGTCCGCCCCCGGGTGTTCCTTCCGTACGGCCTCCGCGATCTCGTCCAACCGGGCGAACGCCTCCGCCGGGTCCCCGCCCAGCGGGGCCACGGCCATGACGCCCCGCATCCGCAGGCCCTCCGCCGCCGCGACCAGTCCGGCGAGCGCGGCAGCCTCCTCCGGCCGGGTCCCGCCACGCCCCGAGACGGGATCCAGCGTGACCTGGACGAGGCAGCCGATCTCGCGTCCGGCCCGGACGGCCTCGCGGCTCAGCGCCTCCACCAGCCGGGGCCGGTCCACGGAGTGGACCATGTCGGCATAGGAGGCGACCGAGCGGACCTTGTTGGTCTGTAACTGACCGATGAAATGCCAGGTGAGGTCGAGATCAGCGCATTCGGCGGCCTTGCCGGCCGCCTCCTGGTCCCGGTTCTCCCCGATGTCGTGGACTCCGAGCTCGTGGAGCAGCCGTACGTCCGAGGCGGGGTAGGTCTTGGTCACCGCGATCAGCGTGATCTCCGACCTGCTCCGGCCGGCGGCCCGGCAGGCCTCCTCGATCCGCCGCTCCACCTCGGCCAGGCCCGCCTTGATCTCCTCTCTTCTCACTTGAGGAAATCCGGCACGTCGAGCTCCTCCTCCTGCTCCTCGAACACCACTGGAACTCGGGGACCGGGCCGGTTGACCCGTGAGGTGATCGGGGTCGGCGGCTCGGGCGCGGGCCTCGGGATCGACAGCGGTCCCGTGTTCCCCGCGGAACCGGCGCCCCCGCCCGAACCCCCGATCCCCCCGGAACCTGCGGTCCCGGCGCCTCCGGTGGACGCGGCCGATCCAGCGGCGGTCCCGGCACCACTCGCGGGCGCCTGCTCGACCTGCGGCTCCGGCCTGGCCGCCGCAGCGGGCGCGGGTGCCGGAGCGGACGAAGCGGGAGGCGCCGGAGGCTGCGCCGGGGCCGGAGCGGGCGTCGACGCGGCCGCCAGAGTCGGCCGGGACGCCGGAGCCGGCGGGGTGGCCGCGGGGACAGCCGACGGGGCCGGCGGGGCCGACGACGCCGGACGAGCCTGCTGGGGCCGTGACAGCGGTGTGACGGCCGGCTTGGCCGGGGCCGGCTCGTCGAAGCCGGCGGCGATCACGGTCACCCGCACCTCGTCACCGAGCGCGTCGTCGATCACCGTGCCGAAGATGATGTTGGCATCCGAGGCGGCGGCGTTGGAGACGAGCTGGGCCGCCTCGTTGATCTCGAAGAGGCCGAGGTCGGAGCCGCCCGCGATGGACAGCAGGACGCCGTGGGCGCCGTCGATGCTGGCCTCCAGCAGCGGGCTGGACACGGCCATCTCGGCCGCCGCGACCGAGCGATCGTCGCCGCGCGCGTGGCCGATGCCCATCAGAGCCGATCCCGCGCCGGACATGACGGACTTCACATCGGCGAAGTCGAGGTTGATGAGACCGGGCGTGGTGATCAGGTCGGTGATGCCCTGGACACCGGACAGCAGCACCTGGTCCGCCGCCTTGAAGGCGTCGAGCACGCTGACCTGGCGGTCGGAGATCGACAACAGCCGGTCGTTCGGGATGACGATCAGCGTGTCCACCTCCTCGCGGAGGGTCTCGATGCCGGCCTCGGCCTGCATGGCCCGGCGCTTGCCCTCGAAACTGAACGGCCGGGTCACCACTCCTATGGTCAGGGCGCCCAGCGAGCGGGCGATCTGGGCCACGACGGGCGCGCCGCCCGTGCCCGTGCCGCCGCCCTCGCCGGCGGTGACGAACACCATGTCGGCGCCCTTGAGGACCTCCTCGATCTCCTCTCGGTGGTCCTCGGCCGCCTTACGGCCCACCTCGGGGTTGGCGCCGGCGCCCAGGCCCCTGGTGAGCTCCCGTCCGACGTCGAGCTTCACATCGGCGTCACTCATCAGCAGCGCCTGGGCGTCAGTGTTGATGGCGATGAACTCGACGCCCTTGAGTCCCTCCTCGATCATCCGGTTGACGGCGTTGACTCCGCCGCCGCCGATGCCGACGACCTTGATGACCGCGAGGTAGTTCTGCGGTGCTGCCACGACGAGGGGCCTTTCCGCTCGTTTACGTTCCATGCGGGCCACGCCCGCGCTGTCTCAACTCTCACCCTCAAGTTGAGATTTAGAGTTATGTCAACCTGAGGATTGATACGGACAGTAGGGTTGCCCATCCCCCAGGGTCAACTAACCGCGCCGGAAGGTCGCCCGGCGTGTCGCGGGCTGTCCTATTCCCTCCCTTGAAATTTCTCACTTGACCGTCACCACCCGGGGAGTGCTCACATCGAAGAAGGTCCCGGGTCGCTCGAGAGCGGCGGCGAGGGCACGGCCCTTCTCCGCGGCGTGCCCGGCATCGCCCCACAGGACGGTACGGCCGTCGGCGAGGATCAGCGTGATGGCCCGGACGGACGGCACCCGCACCTCGCTCACCCGCACGTCGTCCGGCAGAGCGCCCAGTACGGCGAGCGCGGCACGCATCGCGGGGTCGTCGGGGGCGGGGTGCTGCACCCGCAGCATCGGAAGCCGCGGCGGGGCCACCGCCACCCGTTCGAGGATCACGCCGAAGCGGTCCACGACAGCGGACACCTCCGCCACCCCGTTCTTCGAGGCCCCTGTCTCCGGTGCTCCGTTCGTCGAGGGCTCGGTCAGCGGCACGACGGCCACCGGGGTGCGCTCGACCACGCTGATCCGCAGCGTCCCCGGCCACTCCCGCTCCACCCGGGCCGACTCCACCTCGACCACGGCGCGCAGCCGGCGCCCCACCTCCTCGACGTCCACGGTCGCGAGGGGGGTGCCGACGGGAACGGCGGCGGCCGCCCGCAGCGTCTCGGCCGGCACGCGCGTGTTACCGATGATCTCCACCTGCCGCACGCCCAGCACGGAGGAGGAGAACACCACCCAGGTCGCCGCGCCCACCACGCCGGCCATGAGCAGGGCCGCCAGGGCCGTACGCCGGACGGTCCTGCTTCCCCTCGGGAAGGCCGACGTGAGGAAATTCACTTCGCCGACAGCTCGGCGACGATGCGGGGACCGAGATCCGTGACGTCTCCAGCACCCATGGTGAGCACGATGTCGCCGGGCCTGGCCCGGGCGGCGACCAGTGCGGGAACCGAAGCACGCTCGGGCGCGTAGACCACCCGCTCGGAGGGCAGCGGCACCTTGCCCGCGACGAGCGCGCCGGAGACTCCGGGCTCGGGGTCCTCCCGCGCGCCGTACACGTCGAGCACGACGACCTCGTCGGCGAGCCCCAGCGCCGCGCCGAACTCGGCGGCGAAGAACCTGGTGCGCGAGTAGAGGTGCGGCTGGAAGACCGCGATCACGCGTCCACCATGGAGGGGCCCACCGCGGAGGGGACCGCCGCCGGAGACCACGTCACGGGCGGCGCGCAGGTCGGCGGTCAGCTCGGTCGGGTGATGGGCGTAGCTGTCGTACACGGACACGCCGCCGGCCTCGCCCCTGGCCTCGAACCGCCGCTTCGCCCCGGTGAAGGCGGCCAGCCCCTCCCTGACCTCGTCGAACGGCAGGCCGAGGCGGAGCGCCACGGCGATCACCGCGGTGGCGTTCACGGCGTTGTGCCGTCCCGGCACGGCCAGGCGGACGCCGCCGTGCCCGGCCACGTGGAACTCGACCTCGAGGCCGCGCGGGACGATGTCGACGGTGCGGATGTCCGCCGCCGGGGCCTCGCCGTACGTCACGACCTCGAGGCCGCGCGCCCGCGCCAGGGGCGCCAGCGCCGCCGCGCCCGGGTCGTCGGCGCAGACCACCAGGATGGAGCCGACACGTTCGGCGAAGCGGGCGAAGCTCTCGTGCACGGCCTGCGGGTCGCCGTAGTTGTCCAGATGGTCGGCCTCGACGTTGGTCACGATCGCGACGTCCGGCGTCAGCATGAGGAACGAGCCGTCGCTCTCGTCCGCCTCCGCCACGAACACCTCTCCGGTCCCGTCGTCGGCGCCCAGGCCCGTGGTGACGAGCCGGCCGCCGACGCAGTAGGACGGGTCCTCGCCGCACTTCTGCAGCGCCACGGTGAGCATCGAGCTGGTCGTGGTCTTGCCGTGGGTCCCGGCTACGGCGATGCCGGTCCGGCCCGTCATCACGGCGGCGAGCGCCGCGGCGCGCGGGATGATCCGCAGGTTCCGGCGGAGCGCCTCCCCCAGTTCGGGGTTGGAGTCGCGGATCGCGGTCGACACGACGACCGTGTCCACGTCCTTGACGTGGGAGGCGGCGTGGCCGACGTGAATGTCGGCGCCCAGCCCGCGGAGCTCGTCCAGCATGTCGGAGACCCGGGCGTCGCTGCCCGACACCGCAACCCCGCGCTTCAGCAGGATCCGGGCGATGCCCGACATCCCGGCGCCTCCGATGCCGATGAGGTGCACCCGGCCCAGATCGGCCGCCGGTACGGGGTCCACGAGCTTGACGAGACTCATCGGGAAACGATCTCCAGAACCTTGCGTGCGAGCGTCGCGTCGGCGTCCGCGCGGCCCATCCGGGACGCGGCCTCGGACATGGCGACCACGCGCTCGGGGTCGTTCAGAATGGGCAGCAGCGTCGCAGTGATCCACTCGGCGGAGAGGTCCGCGTCATCGATCATGATCCCACCGCCCGCCTGCACGATGGGCTGGGCGTTGAGGCGCTGTTCGCCGTTGCCGTGCGGCAGCGGCACGTACGCGGCGGGCAGTCCGACCGCGGTGAGCTCGGCGCAGGTGATCGCCCCGCTGCGGCACAGCACGAGGTCGGCGGCGGCGTAGGCCAGATCCATGCGGTCGATGTACGGCAGGATCACGTACTGCGGGTCGCCTGGCGGGGGCTCCACCTCGACCGTGTTCTTGGGCCCGATCACGTGCAGCACCTGGACGCCCGCGGCCCGCAGCCGGGGCGCGGCCGCCAGGGCGGCCTTGTTGATCGAGCGAGCGCCCTGGGAGCCGCCGAACACGAGCAGCGTCACCCGGTCGGACTCCAGACCGAAGTACGACCTGGCCTTGTCGCCGAGCGACAGCCGGTCCATCCCGGCGATCTGGCGGCGCAACGGGATGCCGATGTACTGCGCGTTCGGCAGCGGGGTGTCCGGATGGCCGGTGAAGACGTGGTCGGTCAGCCGCGCGCCGAGCCGGTTGGCCAGGCCGGGGCGGGGGTTGGCCTCGTGCACGACGATCGGGACGCCGCGCCGTCGCGCGGCGAGATAGGCGGGCGTCGCGACGTAACCGCCGAACCCGACCAGCACGTCCGCCCTCACCTGGTCGAGGATCCCGGCCGCCGTGCTGATCGCCCCGGCGAGCCGGCCGGGCACGGTGAGGAGCTTCGGCGTGAGCGAGCGAGGCAGCGGCACGGCGGGGACCAGAGCCAGCTCGTAGCCGCGCTCGGGCACCAGCCGGGTCTCCAGGCCCCGCTCGGTGCCGAGGCACGTGATCCCGATCGCCGGGTCCTGCTCGCGAAGCGCGTCAGCAAGCGCGAGCGCCGGTTCGATATGGCCGGCCGTCCCCCCGCCGGCGAGGACCACCCTCATGTCACTCCTCTGTTCCGCGTCGTCTCACGCCTCGGGCGGCCACCCAGGCCAAGCCAGCTTAGAGCCCGGGAGGCGGGTCCGGGTCCACGTACGGCCAAGGCCGCCGCCGCGCCCGGCTCCCGTTTGGCGAACGACAACAACATGCCAAGAGCGGCGAGCGTCGGCAACAGCGCGGACCCTCCGTACGACACCAGCGGCAGCGGGATGCCCGTGATCGGCAGGACGCCGATCACGGCGCCGATGTTGACGATCGCCTGCCCGGCGATCCAGGCGACGGTGGCCGCCGAGGACAGCCGGATGAACGGGTCGTTCACCCTGGAGGCGATGCGCAGCCCGGCGTACCCGAGCAGGCCGAACAGCGCGACCACCACAAGGGTGCCCATCAGGCCGAGCTCCTCACCCAGAATCGAGAAGATGAAGTCACTCTCGGCGTGCGGCACGTGGCCCCACTTCTGGCGGCCGGCGCCCAGGCCGAGGCCGAACCAGCCGCCCGACCCGATCGCGATCAGCCCCTGGACGGCCTGGAAACCGGAGTCCTGAGGGTCCGCCCACGGGTTGATGAAGTTCGTCACGCGCTCCAGCCGCCACGGCGTGACGACGATCATCATGGCGGCGGCCAGCGCGAGCAGCCCGAGGACCCCCGCGAACAGGCGCACGGGCGCGCCGACCACCCACAGCAGCGCCAGGAAGATCATCATGAGCACGAGCGTCGTGCCGAGGTCGCGGCCGATCAGCACCAGCACCGCGAGCAGCGCGAGACCGGGCATCAGCGGGATCATCAGGTGCCGCCACTCGATGCGGCCGCCGCGCGCCCGCCGCGCCAGGATGTCCGCTCCCCACAGCACCAGGGCGAGCTTGGCCGGCTCCGACGGCTGGACCGAGAACGGCCCGATGGAGATCCACCGCTGCGCGCCCAGCACCTCCTGACCCAGGAAGATCACCATCACCAGGCCGAGGATCGAGACGCCCATCAGCGGATTGCCGGCCAGGCGGAAGAACCGCTGCGGAAGCCGGGAGCAGACCCACATCAGCGGGACGCCGAGCGCCACCGAGGTCGACTGTTTGATGAACCAGTAGAACGGGCTGCCGGTCTCCTGCAGCGCCTCGATGCTGGAAGCGGACAGCACCATCATCAGGCCGAGCGCGAGCAGCAGCGCGCTGCAGCCGAGCACCAGGTAGTACGACACCAGCGGGCGGTTCAGCAGCTCCCGGAGCGCGGCTACGCGGCCCTCCGCCGGCGGCTCCGTTCCCGCCTCCGCCGCGGTCACCGCTGTGCCAGGCGGCGCACGGCGGCGGCGAAGGCCTCCCCACGTGCCCCGTAGCTCGTGAACATGTCCAGCGACGCCCCGGCGGGGGCCAGCAGCACGGTGTCCCCGGGGGAGGCGAGGGCGGCTGCTTCGGTAACGACGCGGTCCATGATGCCAGTTTCCTGTCCGGGCACGTCGACGACGGGGACATCCGGCGCGTGTCGCGCGAGCGCCTCGCGCACGCGTTCGCGATCGGCGCCCAGCAGTACGGCGCCGCGCAGGCGTGGGGCGGCCTGCCGTACCAGGTCGTCGACCTCGGCGCCCTTGAGCAGGCCGCCAGCGATCCACACGATCGACCGGTAGGCCGCCAGCGACGCGGCGGCGGCGTGCGGATTGGTTGCCTTGGAGTCGTCCACATAGTCCACTGCGCCCACGGTCGCCACGTGGGCGATCCGGTGCGGGTCGGGGACGAACTCCGCCAGCCCGCGCCGTACGGCCTCCGGCGGCACGCCGTACGCCCTGGCGAGGGCGGCGGCGGCCAGCGCGTTGGCGACGTTGTGCGGCGCGAACGGCCGCACGTCGGCCAGGCCCGCCAGCTCGGCGGCCTCGTGAACGGGGTCGGCGGTGAACGCGCGGTCGACCAGGAGGTCCTCCACGACGCCGAGCTGCCCGGGGCGCGGCACGCCGAGCGTGAAGCCCACCCTCCGCCCGTACGGCGCGGCCAGCGCGGCGGACCCCTCGTCGTCGGCGTTGTAGATCACGGTCTGGGCGCCCGGGTAGATCCGCGCCTTGGCCGCCGCGTACTCCTCGAAGGAGCCGTGCCAGTCGATGTGGTCGGGGGCGACGTTCAGCACGACGGCGGCGAGCGGCGCGAGGCTCTTCGACCAGTGGAGCTGGAAACTCGACAGCTCGACGGCGAGCACGTCGTACGGCTCGGCCGCCCCCTCTCCGGCCACCCCCTCTCTGGCCGCCCCCTCTCTGGTCACCGCGGTCACGATCGGGTCGCCGACGTTGCCGACGGCGGCGGCCCGATGTCCGGCGGCCGTGAGCATCGCGGTGAGCATGCGGACCGCGGTGGTCTTGCCGTTGGTGCCGGTGATCGCCAGCCAGGGGGCCCCGCGCGCGTCGTCGCGCAGCCGCCAGGCCAGCTCCACCTCCCCGATCACCTCGACCCCGGCGCGGTGGGCGGCGGCCGCCAGCGGATGATCGGGACGCCAGCCCGGCGAGACGACGACCAGCGACGCCCCCTCCGGCAGCTCGTCCTGCTCGCCGAACCGCACCTCCACGCCGAGCGACGCGAGATCGGCTGCGGCGGCCCGCTGCCGTTCCCCGTCGGCCGACTCCAGGACGACGACGTGCTCGCCGCGGCGGGCCAGCGCCCGCGCCGCGGCCGTGCCGGAGACTCCCAGACCTGCGACGACCACGCTCACTACTTGGGCACCCATTCGAGATAGAACAGGCCGAGACCGCCGGCCACGCACAGCGCGGCGATCAGCCAGAACCGGACGACGATGGTGGTCTCGGCCCATCCGGACAGCTCGAAGTGATGCTGGAGCGGAGCCATCCGGAACACCCGTCTCCTGGTCATCTTGAAGAAGCCGACCTGGATGATCACCGACATCGTGATGATGGCGAACAGGCCGCCCAGGATGACCAGCAGGAGCTGGGTGCGGGTGGTGAAGGCGAGACCGGCGATCACACCGCCCAGCGCCAGCGAGCCGGTGTCCCCCATGAAGATCTTGGCGGGCGGGGCGTTCCACCACAGGAATCCGAGGCAGGCGCCGAGCACCGCCGCCGCGACCACGGCGAGGTCCAGCGGATCTCGCACCCAGTAGCAGTTGGGCCCGAATCCGACCGTGGTGCAACTGTTGCGCAGCTGCCAGTTGCCGATCAGCACGTACGCCGCGAGGACCAGGCAGGTGGCGCCCGAGGCCAGACCGTCGAGGCCGTCGGTCAGGTTCACCGCGTTGGAGAAGCCCACGATGAAGAACAGCACCCAGATCATGAAGCCGACGATGCCGATCGACGGCCCGAAGTCCCGCAGGAAGGACAGCCTCGTCTCGGCCGGGGTGAGGGCGTAGGCGTTGGGGAACCGCAGCACCAGCACCGCGAAGATCGCCCCGACGACGAGCTGCCCGGCGGCCTTGGCCCCGCTGCGCAGCCCCAGGCTCCGCTGCTTGTAGATCTTGATGAAGTCGTCGAGGAAGCCGACCACACCGAGACCGGTCATCAGGAACAGCACCAGCAGCCCCGACGCCGTCGGCGGGTCGACGTTGAGCGACAGCATGGTCGTCAGATGCGCGGTGAAGTAGCCGATCAGCGTCGCGATGACGATCACCGTGCCGCCCATGGTCGGGGTGCCCTTCTTGTCGTAGTGACCTGAGGGCCCCTCCTCCCGGATGTTCTGGCCGTAGCCGCGCCGGGCGAACAACCGGATCGCGAGCGGCGTGCCGACCATGGAGAGCAGCAGCGAGACCGCCGCCGCGATGAGGATGTTCCTCACCGCGCTTCACCTCCGAGGATCGCCGCTGCGACCCGTTCGAGCCCGGCCGCACGCGGCCCCTTCACCAGTACGACGTCGCCCGGTGCCAGCCGGCCGGCCATTTCGACCCCGGCCGTCGCCGCGTCGGGGACGTGGAGCGTCCCCGGGCCGGGCATGCCTGCCGCGCCCCGTGCTCCGGAGAGGATGTGCTCGGCCTCCTCCCCCACCACGATCAGACCGTCGAGACCGGCGTCGGCGGCGAGCCGCCCGAACTCCTCGTTCAGCGCCGCGCCGTACTCGCCGAGTTCCCGCATGGCGGCGATCACGGCGAACCGCCGCCTGCCCGCGCCGATCGCGGCCAGGGCGGCGAAGGCCGCCCGGACGGAGTCGGGGCTGGCGTTGTAGGAGTCGTTGACCACGGTCACGCCGTCGGCCCGGTCGGTGACCTCCATGCGCCAGCGGCTGCGCGGCTCGGCCAGCGACAGCTCCTCGGCGATCGCCGCCACGGGGAGCCCCATCTCGTAGGCCGCCGCGGCGGCGGCCAGCGCGTTGTCGACCGCGTGCGCGCCGTGCAGCCGCAGCCGCACCGGCGCCGATCCGGTCGGCGTGCGCAGCGTGAACGAGGCCCGGCCACGCCCGTCGAGCGTCTCTCCCTCGGCCCGGACGTGTGCTCGCGGTGACCGCCCGAAGTAGGTCACCCTGGCCCGCGTCCGCTCGGCCATCGCGCTTACGAGGGGGTCGTCGGCGTTCAGCGCGGCCACGCCGTCATCGGGCAGCGCCTCGACCAGCTCGCCCTTGGCCTGCGCGATCGCCTCCCGGCTCCCGAAGACCCCGAGGTGGGCCGCGCCCACATTGAGCACCACCCCGATCCGGGGCGGGGCGATCCTCGCCAGGTAGGCGATGTGACCAACGTTCCGCGCGCTGAGCTCGAGGACCAGGAACCGGGTGCTCTCGTCGGCCTTGAGCACGGTCAGCGGGTGGCCGATCTCGTTGTTGTACGACCCTACGGGTGCGATGGTGGGCCCCATCCGGGCGGCGAGGGCGGACAGCAGGTCCTTGGTCGTGGTCTTGCCCTGCGATCCGGTGACCCCCACGACTGCGGCATCCGGGAGCTCGGCCACCACGGCCGCGGCGAGGGCGGCGAGGGCGGCCACCACGTCCCCCACGATCACGGCGGGAGCGTCCACCGGCCGGGACGCGAGCACGGCGACCGCCCCGGTGGCGCAGGCCTGCTGGGCGAAGTCGTGTCCGTCGGCGCGCTCACCTTTGATCGCCACGAACAGCGAGCCCGGCTCGGCGGCCCGTGAGTCGATCACGACGGGCCCGCGGACCACCGCGCCGGGGTCGGCCATGCCGTTCAGCGCGCCCGAGGTGATCTCGGCCACCCGGGCCAGCGGCAACGGGATCATGCGTCTTTCCTGCTCTCTCTCCGTGCGATGGCCCGCGCTATGGCCCGCGCGGCCACGTCACGATCGTCGAAGGGGATGACCGTGCCTCCGACGTACTGGCCCTGCTCGTGCCCCTTGCCCGCCACAACTACCACATCTCCGGGCGCGGCACCTGAAATCGCCAGGTCGATGGCGGCCTCCCGGTCCGGCTCCATGATCACATGGGCCCGCTCGTCCGGCGGCACCCGCAGCGCCCCCTCCAGCATCGCGGACAAGATCACCAGAGGGTCCTCGCTGCGCGGATTGTCACTGGTGAAGATCACCACGTCGGCGAGCCGGGCGGCGGCCTCGCCCATCATCGGCCGCTTGCCGCGGTCGCGGTCACCGCCGCACCCGAGCACGATCGTGAGCCGACCGCGCGATCCCGGCCCCGAACCCGGCCCCGGGCCTGGCCCTGATCCGAGTACCGCGCGCAGTGAACGCAGGACCGACTCGACCGCCCCCGGCTTGTGGGCGTAGTCGACGATCACCTGGTAGTCCCCGGCGCCCGGCACCCGCTCCATCCGGCCGGGAACACCGCCGAACGTCGCGATGCCGGACATCGCCGTCTGCGGCGGGATCCCCGCCTCCACCAGCGCGACCAGCGCGCCGAGCGTGTTGGAGACGTTGAACGACCCGGGCAGGGCCACGGCGGCGTCCACCTCGACGCCGCCCGGGCCGACCACCCGGAAGGTGCTGCCGTCGGCGCCCAGACGGACGTCGACGGCCCGCCAGTCGGCCTCCGGCGCTCCGGCGGCGGAGAACGTGGTGATCGGGATCTTGGCCAGACCGGCCAGTTCGCGGCCATGGACGTCGTCTGTGTTCACCACCCCGACGCGGGAGAACTCGGGGGTGAACAGCCGCTTCTTGGCCGCGAAGTAGTCGTCCAGATCTCGGTGGAAGTCCAGGTGATCCTGCGAGAGATTGGTAAATATCGCCACATCGTAGGAGATGCCGTCCACCCGGCCGAGGGCGAGAGCGTGGCTGGAGACCTCCATCGCGGCGGCCGTGACACCCTGCTCGCGCATGAGCGCGAACAGCGCCTGCAGGTCGGACGCCTCCGGAGTGGTGAGCTCGGGGACGAACCGCAGATCGCCCGCCCGGATCTCCACGCCGCCGACCAGTCCGGTCCGGTGGCCCGCCGCCCGCAGGCCCGCCTCCAGCAGGTAGGTGGTGGTCGACTTGCCGCTCGTGCCGGTGACGCCGATGACGGTCATGCCGTCGGCCGCGCTGCCGTACACCCATCCGGCGACCTGCCCGAGCAGCGCGCGCGGGTCGGGCACCACGAGCACGGGCAGGCCGGTCGCGGCCGCCTGGTCCCGTCCGGCGGGATCGGTCAGGATCGCCGTCGCGCCCGAGGCGAGCGCGTCGGCGGCGAACTCCGCGCCGTGCGAGGACTTCCCGGGCAGCGCCACGTAGAGGTCGCCGCGCCGGACGCGGCGGGAGTCGATCGAGATGCCGGTGACCGTCCCCCGGACCGCTCTGGCTCCGGGAGAGGGTACGGCGCCGGCGCCGAGCAGGGCCGTGAGGCCGGACAGCGGGCGGGCCACCACGGCGGCGGGACGCATCGAGGACGGGGGACGCACGGCGAGAGCGTACCTCCTACCGGTGTGCACGAAGGACGACGTCGGGCGTCTTCGTACCCGTCGGAGGGATCTTCCTGGTCTTCAACGCGAATGTCATGACATTCCTGAACACGGGGGCGGCCACGGTGCCGCCGTAGTGACCTTTCTTCGGATCCTGGATGACGGCCAGAGCCATCAGCCGGGGCTTGTCCGCCGGCGTGAAGCCGACGAACGTCGCCGTATATCCGCAGTATCCCCCGCATTCCTGGTCATATCTCATCGCGGTACCGGTCTTGCCCGCGACCCGGTAGCCGGGGATCGCCGCCTCCGTTCCCGTACCATCGTGTCCGACGGCGGCCTCCAGCATCAGCGAGATCTCCCGGGCGGTCCGCTCGCTGATCACCCGGGTCCGCTTCGGCGCCGGGGCCGGGACGAACCGTCCGTGCCCGTCGGTGGTGCCCGCGACGATCGTGGGGGTGACCCGTACCCCGCCGTTGGCGATCGTCTGGTAGACGCTGGCGATCTGCAGGGCGGTGACCGAGATGCCCTGGCCGTAGGCGATGGTGCAGCGCTGGCTGCCGGACCAGCCCTGCCAGCCGGGCAGCAGGCCCGCCTCCTCGCCCGGGAGGCCGACGCCGCTTCTGGCGCCGAACCCGAAGGCGCGGAACATGTCGTACAGCCGCTGGCTGCTGATCCGCTCCGCGGCCATGATCGTGCCGACGTTGCTCGACTCGGCGATGATCCCGGCGAAGGTGAGCGACTCCGGCGGGTGCGGATGCGCGTCCTTGAGCCGCCTGTCGGCGCACTGGATGCTGTCGGGCACCCGGAACACCGTGTCGGACCTGACCGTGCCCGACTCGATCGCCGCCGCCGCGGTGATCACCTTGTTGGTGCTGCCCGGCTCGAACACCTCGGACACGGCCCGGTTGCGCCGGTCCCCCGGCGGGGAGTCCTGCCAGTGGGTGAGATCGACCTCGGGCGCGTTGGCCATGGCCACGATCCGGCCGGTCGGCACATCAATGACGATCACGCTGCCGCTGCGCGCCCGCGACGCCTTCACCTGCTCGGCGATCGCCTCCTGCGCGGCCCACTGGATGTCCCTGTCGATGGTCAGCCGCACGTCGCGGCCGGGCACCGGCTCCTGGCGGGTGCTGCGCGTCATCGGGATGCGCTGCCCCTCCCCGCCGGTCTCGAAGCTCTGCTCGCCGTCGCGGCCCGCGAGCACCTTGTTGAAGGCGCTCTCCATGCCCGCCAGGCCGTACCCGTCGACACCGACGAATCCGACTATGCCCCCGGCGAGCCTGCCGCCCGGGTACTCGCGGTAGTAGGTCCGCTTGGCGCCGACCCCCCTGAACCCGAAGCTCATGATCTTCTTGGCGTGCAGGGGATCGACGTCCCGCGCCACCACCGCATAGCGCGAGGTCGTCTTCGCCAGCTTGGCCGCGATCTCCTCCTTCGAACGGTTCAGCTCCGTGGCGAGGGTGGTGGCGACCAGGTCCCGCTTGGCGGGCTCGACCACCTTCGGGTCGAGGTAGATCTCACGCGCCTCGACGGTCACCGCGAGCTCGTGACCCGCGATGTCGGTGATCGAGCCGCGCCGCGCCGGCAGCTTCTCCGACTGCTCGCGCCGGTCCGCGGCCTTCGCCTGGAGCACCTTGGAGTCCAGGCCCTGGAGCTGGACCAGCCGACCGGCGAGCAGGGACAGCACGAACGCCATCACGACCAGCCCGGCGTTCAGCCGCCGCCCGGGATCACTGAGCCGCAGCACGGCGGGCGGCCGCGGCGGGGGCGGGGGCGGCGCGGACCGGCGGCGCGGACCGGACGCACGCTGTGCCCCTTGTTGGGCCCCTTGTTGGGCCCCTTGTTGGGCCCCCCGCTGTGCCCCCTGTTGGGCCGCCCGCTGCGACGACGACCGACCGGACTGCGGCGCCCGCGGCTGTGATTGCGGGGGCTGTGCCGTACGAGGCGGGCCGGGCGGGCGCGGCGGCCTGGGCGGACGACCGTCGACCGGTCCCCCACCCCCTGGCCGCGGCGGCCGCCTCCTCCCGCCAGGGTTCACCTGGTCCCGTCCACCGGCCGCGAGGTGATGAACGACGGCGGCGAGTCATCCCACACCAGGTCGGACGGAGCCCTGCTCTTCAGAGCCTCCGGCTGGCTCGCGTCCCGAACCTGCTTCTCCTGGAGCGCCGCCTGCTGGCGCAGCTCGTCGATGCTCGACCGCAGGTCCCTCTCCTTGTACGTCCCCTGGGCGAGCGTTACGTTGAGCAGCAGCAGGGTGACCAGGCCGCCGCACATCAGACCGATGACGAGCAGCACGAACGGCGCCCGCGGCGCCCGCCGCATCGGTGCGGTCGCCCCCGCCGTCGCCGTACGGGTCACCCTGACGCGCCCGACCTCCCGCCTGGGCCGCGGGTCGGGACGTGTCTCGGGCTTGGGCCTGGCCTGTGTCCTGGCTTGGGGCTTGGCCTGTGTCTTGATCTGAGTCCTGCTCTCGAATGTGCTCTTCGGCCGTGGCTGCTGCGCCGTCCTCATCCCTGGCGGATCCTCTCTGCCGCCCGCAAACGGGCCGAGGCCGCCCGCGGGTTACGGGTCACCTCGTCGTCGTCCGGGAGCTCCGCTCCCCTCGTCAGAAGGCGGAACCGGGGCTGGTGGGCCTCGATCGGGACCGGAAGCCCGGGGGGGCCGGTGTCCCTGGTTCGCGCCGCGAGGACCTGCTTGGTGAGCCGGTCCTCCAGTGAGTGATAGGCGAGCACGACCACTCGCCCGCCGAGCACCATCGCGTCGAGGGCCGCGGGCAGGGCGCGCTCCAGGGCGGCCAGCTCCTGGTTGACCTCGATGCGCAGGGCTTGGAACGTTCTTTTGGCGGGGTTTCCCCCCGTCCGCCTCGTCGCGGCGGGGATCGCCGTCCGTACGAGATCGGCAAGTCGTCGGGTCGTCATGATGGGATGTTCGACGCGCTCCCGGGCGAGAAGGTTCGCGATGCGCGCGGCGAATCTTTCCTCGCCGTAGTCTCGCAGCACGCGGGTGATCTCGGCCACCGAATATGTGTTCACCACGTCGGCGGCGGTGAGCTCCTGGTCGGGGTCCATCCGCATGTCGAGGGGGGCGTCATAGGAGTACGCGAACCCACGTTCGGCCTCGTCGAGCTGGGGCGAGGACACCCCCAGATCGAACAGCGCGCCGTCGACGCGGGGTCGTCCGGCCGCCGCCAGCACGGCGGGCAGTTCGTCGGAGACGGCCCGCACGAGGGTGGTCCGCCCGGCATAGGGCGCGAGCCGTAGGGTGGACCGCTCGATGGCGGTGGGGTCGCGGTCGATGCCGATCAGATGCAGGGCCGGATGGGCCGCCAGCAGCGCCTCCGCGTGACCGCCGAGGCCGAGATTGGCGTCGACGACGACCGGGTCCGGCCCGGCCAGCGCGGGAGCGAGCAGCTCCAGAACGCGACCGATCATGACCGGAACGTGACCACCCGGCTGCCCAGAGTCTTGCGACAACGCCCTCCGCCCCCCATATCGTCCGGCCCCTTTATATCGTCCGGCCAGGTCCCCATCCGCATCGCCGGCCCTGACATCTGACACCGGGGAAGGTGCATCAGCTGCCGCCACATGGGAGCGGGTGGAGACCTCGCCGAACGTCACGACGGGTCATTCGATCAAACAGTCGGATCGATCAAAGGATCCCGGGCAACACCTCCTCAGACAGGTCGGAGAACTCCTGCTCCTGAGCGGCCAGGTAGGTCTCCCACGCCTGGGCGTCCCAGATCTCCAACCTGGTGTTCGCACCGATGACCGTGCAGTCGCGTTCCAAACCCGCGTACCGTCTGAGGCTCTGCGGAATCGTGATCCGCCCCTGCTTGTCCGGCGTCTCGTCCGATGCCCCGGCGAAGAGGACACGGCTGTAATCACGGACCGCCTTGGCCGTCACCGGAGCGGTGCGCAGGGCCTCGGTGATGCGCTGGAACTCCTCTACTGGGAAGACGTAGAGGCAGCGCTCCTGGCCTTTGGTGATCACAAGACCCTCCGCCAGCTCCTCGCGATACTTCGCCGGCAGGAACAGCCGTCCTTTGTCATCGAGACGCAGAGGGTGGGTGCCGAGGAACACCGGACCCACCTCCCGTGTCTTGCGGAGCGCTCGGCGCTACAGCCTCTGCTCTCCACTGCGCACCACCATACTCCACTTCTCTCCACCGTCAACTGATTCACCGCGTGTCGTCGTGTCATTTTCTCCGCGTTTTCCCAGGTAAATACGGGTGGGGCGAAGTGGGGGGCGCCAAGGCCCGCCAACCCCGACGGCGTAGGCGAAGCCGTACGAGAGGAAAGCGCGCGGCGTTTGTCACGGGATTCGGACGAAGGTGCTACGTAGACAAACTCGCCCGGGAACCTCGGGAGTCATAGGGTCGGTACCACAAGAAACAAAAAGGATGGATTAACCCCCATTTATGGAGGCCCGGTGGCAGCAACCTCCGACGTCGAGATCGACACGGACATCGACATCGCACACCGGATCGGCCGCGCGATCGAATCCGTGATCGAAGGCAAGAGCGACGTCGTCCGCCTCACCCTCACCGTGCTCCTGGCGGAGGGTCACCTCCTCATCGAGGACGTGCCCGGCGTCGGCAAGACCATGCTGGCCAAGGCCCTGGGGCGCTCGATCGACTGCCCTGTCAAGCGCGTGCAGTTCACCCCCGATCTGCTCCCCAGCGACATCACCGGGGTCAGCGCGTACAACCAACTGACCAGGGAGTTCGAGTTCAAACCCGGACCGGTGTTCGCCAACGTCGTCGTTGGCGACGAGATCAACCGGGCCTCGCCGAAGACGCAGTCGGCGCTGCTGGAGTGCATGGAGGAGCGGCAGGTGACCGTGGACGGCGTGA
This sequence comes from Sphaerimonospora thailandensis, assembly GCF_016863115.1. Classification (GTDB taxonomy): domain Bacteria; phylum Actinomycetota; class Actinomycetes; order Streptosporangiales; family Streptosporangiaceae; genus Sphaerimonospora; species Sphaerimonospora cavernae. The sequence continues at coordinate 83,989 of NZ_BOOG01000007.1, read as the reverse complement.
CCTATGAACTCGCGCCGCCGTTCATGGTCATCGCGACCCAGAACCCGATCGAAATGGAGGGGACCTATCCCCTGCCGGAGGCCCAGCGCGACCGCTTCACCGCGAAGATCGCCATGGGCTATCCCGCCCCGGCGGCCGAGATGGAGATGCTCGACATCCACGGCGCCTCCCAGCCGCTGGAAAAGCTGCAGCCGGTGGCGACCACCGCCGAGGTGATGGGGCTGATCCGGGCCGTGCGCGCGGTCTACGTCTCGCAACCGGTGAAGCAGTACGCGGTCGACCTGGTGACCGCCACCAGGAACTCTCCCGACCTGCGGGTGGGCGCCTCCCCGCGCGCCACGCTGCACCTGGTGCGCGGCGCCAGGGCGCACGCCGCGCTGTCCGGCCGCGACTATGTGATCCCCGACGACCTGCAGGATCTGGCCGTCCCCGTCCTGGCACACCGGCTGCTGCCGAGCGTCGAGGCCCAGGGGCAGCGCCGCAGGCCGGAGCAGGTGATCGCCGACCTGGTGCGCCACGTTCCGGTGCCGGACGCCAGATGATCGGTCTGAAGGCCCTGACCCCCCGGGGGCGGTCGTTTCTCGCCTCGGGGGCCGCGGCCGCGCTGTGCGCCCTGTTCCTCGGGGAGCACGATCTGCTGCGGGTGGCCGTCCTGATCATCGCGATGCCGCTGCTCGCGGCGCTGATCGTGGCGCGCACCCGGTACCGGCTGGCCTGCGCCAGGCGGCTCGACCCCTCCCGGGTCCAGGTCGGCGGCGAAGGCACGGTCACCCTGCGGCTGGAGAACGTCACCCGTCTGCCGACCGGGCTGCTGCTCGTCGAGGACACCCTTCCGTACGCGCTGGGCACCCGCCCGCGGTTCGTCCTCGACCGCGTGGAGCCGCACGGCGTCCGGGAGATCGACTACAAGGTGCGGTCCGAACTGCGGGGGCGCTTCCCCCTCGGCCCGCTGTCCGTCCGGATCACCGACCCGTTCGGGCTGGTCGAGCTGACGAGATCGTTCACGATCACCGACGTGCTCGTGGTCACCCCCGAGGTGGTGCCGCTGCCCCCGGTACGCCTGTCCGGCGAGTGGACGGGCGGGGGCGACAGCCGTACCCGCTCGGTGGCGGCGGCGGGCGACGACGACGTGGCGCCGCGCGAGTACCGCCGGGGCGACGACCTGCGCCGGGTCCACTGGCGGTCGACCGCGCGGCACGGCGAGTTGATGGTCAGACGCGAGGAGCAGCAGTGGCAGAGCAGGGGCGCGCTGCTGCTGGACACCCGCAGGTGCGCGCACCGCGGCGATGGCCCCCGGTCGTCGTTCGAGGTCGCCGTCTCGGCCGCCGCCTCGATCGGCGTGCACCTGTCGCGCGACGGGCTGGGCCTGCGCCTGATCACCGACCAGGGCGCGCAGCATCTGGCCGACACCGGTGCCTCGTGGTCACTGCTCGACGCGCTCTCGGTCGTACGGCACAGCTCGGCGCGGTCGCTGGAGCACGGGATCGCGGCGCTGCGGCAGGGCGGCGGCGACGGCCTGATCGTCGCCGTGCTGGGGACGGTCGACTCCACCGACGCCCGGGAACTGGCCCGGCTCAAGCAGCCCGGCGTGACGGGGATCGCGGTCTTTCTGGACACCACTTCAGACGCACCGACGAGCCCCGGCATCGACGAGGCAGTCGAGAACGTACTGGCCGCCGCCGGATGGCGGGTGATCCGTCTTTCCGCCGGCGTCTCACTCGCGGCCGTCTGGCCCGAGGCCGCGCACAGGAGGGCGGGCATCCGATGAAACTGCCGGTCGCCGCGGGGCTGGCCACGGCCGCCGTCACGATCACGCTCTACCCGCTGTTCAGCGGCGGCGCCTGGTTCTGGACCTGCATGGGCGCCGTCCTGGTGACGACCGCGGCGGGGATGCTCCTGTCCCGTCTCGCCCCGCCCGGCCGTGCCTCCTCCGTCTGGGCCTCCTCCACCTGGGCGGCGATGACCGCGATGGCGGCCGCGCTGGGCGTCTACCTGACCGCCGCCTTCGCCGGCGACCAGGCATGGTTGCGGGTGATCCCGACCAGGGACTCCATGGTGCGGCTGGCCTCCCTGCTCAGCGAGGGCTTCGCCGACATCCAGCGCTACGCCGCACCCGTGCCCGCCGATCCGGCGGTCTGCCTGCTCACAGCGGGCGGCGTCGGGCTGGTCGCGATCCTCGTGGATCTCCTCGCGGTACGGCTGCGCCGCGCCGCGACGGCCGGGCTGCCGCTGCTGGCCCTGTTCACCGTGCCCGCGGCCGTGATGGCCGACCCGCTCGGCTGGCCCGCGTTCGTGATCGCGGCGTTCGGGTACGTCGGACTGCTCGTGGCCGACGGCCGGGAACGGCTGAGCCGCTGGGGGCGGACCGTGGTCGTACGGCGGTCGCGGCTCGCCGCCGCCGGGGTGCTGCCCGACACGGGACGGCTGGCGCTGTCGGGCAAGCGGATCGGCGTGATGGCCGTCGCGCTGGCGATCCTGCTCCCCGGGCTGCTGCCGACGCTGGCGCCCGATCCGCTGTTCGGATTCGGCGTGGGCAACGGCTCAGGGCCGGGCGGGGGCAGCATCGGCGTCCCGGACGCGATGGTCAAGCTGGGCTGGCAGCTCAGGCAGCCGGAGAACGCCACCGTGCTGACCTACACCTCCAGCGACGGCCGCTCCCGCTACCTGCGCATCTACGCCCTGGACAGGTTCGACGGGACGACCTGGAGGGTCGGCAGGCTGCAGGGACGCCAGGAGGACCGGGTGTCGGAGGGTCCCCTCCCCCCGGCCCCGGGGCTCGGCCCCGGCGTCGCGACACGCCAGGCGGAGACCCAGATCACGATCAGCGAGGACATCAGCAGGCTCAACTTCCTGCCCCTGCCGTATCCGGCGACCCGGGTCGACGTGGACGGCGACTGGCGGGCCGACCGTCCCTCGCTGCTGGTGTTCTCCACCCAGGACGAGGCGGCGGGTCTGCGATACCGGGTGCTGACCGGCGAGCCGGAGCCGACCGCCGAGCAACTCAGGCTGTCGACGGCGGCGGATCCGGAGCTCGACAGCCCCTATCTCGAGCTGCCCGGCACGCTCGATCCGGAGATCCGCGCCCTGGCCGCCCGGGTGACCGGGCAGGCCGCCACGCCGTATGAGAAGGCGGTGAAGCTCCAGGAATGGTTCACCAGGACGGGCGGCTTCACCTACAGTCTGGACGCGTCGTACGGCGGCCCGCGCGCGCTGACGCACTTCCTGCTCGAGAGCAGGAAGGGATACTGCGAGCAGTTCGCCGGTGCGATGGCCGTGATGGCGCGGACGCTCGGCATTCCGGCCCGGGTCGCGACCGGTTACACCGGCGGCACGAGGACCGGCGAGGTCTGGACCGTGCGCACTCACGACTCCCACGCCTGGCCCGAGCTGTACTTCGACGGTGTCGGATGGCTGCGGTTCGAGCCGACCCCGGGCGGCGGCGCCGGCCAGGGCACGGCCCAGGCGCCGCAGTACACGCTGCCGGTGACCTCGACGGCGGCGCCCACGCCCGGCTCCTCGGGCGGCTCTTCGGCCGGCTCCGACGACACCGACGAGGCGGGCGGTCCGCTCCGGCCGGACCGGCGCAGGCTCGACCGGGAGCTCGGCGGTGCGCCCGTGCCGGTGGACCCGGGGGTGCCGACGGCGGTCAAGGTGGGTGCGGCGGCGGCCGCCGTCCTGCTGCTGGTCCTGGTGCCGGCGGGGATCCGGATGGCGGCACGGCTGCGGCGCCGGCGGACGCTGCTCGGCGCCGCGCCCGCTCCCGCAGTCGAGGCGGCCTGGGCCGAGCTGTGCGACACGCTCACCGATCTCGGGCTGGCTCGCGAGCCCGGGGAGAGCCCGCGCGCGCTGGGCAGGCGACTGACCCACGGAATGGACGACGAGGAGGCCGCTTCCGTGGCCCGGATCGTTTCGGCGCAGGAACGGCTCCGGTACGCCCGCACTCCCGGGGAGACGATCCCCGGACCCGCCGATCTCGCGAGGGTGCGCCGGGCGCTGGCGCGCGAGATCTCACGGGGGCGGCGGCTCGCGATCGGCCTGGCCCCCACGTCGACGCTGCTACGCATCCGCGCGCTCGGCGGACGGGCGCTCGATGTCTTCGACCTGTCCGTCATCCGCCGTTAGGGAACGACCTGGGGCGTACCGGGGATTGAACCCGGTCCGCCGCCCCCCGGGTGCGGGGCGGCGGGCCGGGTTCGCGGTCCTGTCGGGGAAGGGGGACGACGGGGGTCAGTGCTCGTCGCGGCGGCGGCGCCAGCGCTCTTCCATCCGCTCCATGAAGCCCTGCTTCCTGCTGGGCCGGCGACCGCGGGGACTGGCGCCGGAGGAAGAGGAAGAGGAAGAGGATTCGCCGAATCCGTTCATGCGCATCCAGCTCGACAGCCCCCACAGGCAGGCGGCGAGCATCACGACGAACCCGGCGGCACCGAGGGGGATCTGCGCCGCCACGACGCCGACCATCAGCATCACCACGCCGAGGGCGAAGCCGATCCAGGCCTTCACGAGGCGGCGCTTGTAATGGTTGCGCGGATCTCTCGTTCGGACGCTATTGGCCCACTTCGGGTCCTCGGCGTAGAGGGCCTGCTCGATCTGGTCGAGCAAGCGCTGCTCGTGCTCAGACAGCGGCACGGCGCCTCCCAAGGACGGCCCCATTCAGGGGAAAACGGCTACAGACGACGCGGGGTGTCCAGACCTCGCGGTCGGTTATCCCCAGAATACGAGCCCGTAGACGTAGGCGAAAGAAAACGTCCAACGCGGGCCAAACCGGAGGCGACGTCATGGACCCATTGCACCAGACGGAGGCCGCACCAGTGACGCCGGGCGCACCGCCTCGGGCCCGAAACGCCGGGTCGCCCGGTCCACGGCCAACTCGGCCTCCCGCCAGCCCGTCTCCCGCTCGCCCAGGGAGAGCTGGCGGGTCGCCGTCGCCGCCGGGCGGAGATTCTCCACCCTGACTCCGACCAGCCTGAGGCGCACCCGCTCCAGGCCTGCGGCCTCGTAGAGCGCGCGAGCCGTGTCGTAGATCTCCTTCGCCACGTCGGTCGCCTCTCGGAGCGTCCGAGACCGGGTGATCGTCGTGAAGTCGGAACGGCGCAGCTTCACGCTGACCGTCCTGCCGACGTGCCCGCCCGCCCGCAGCCGCGCCGCGACCCGCTCGGACAGCCGCAGCAGCTCCCGCCTGATCGTCTCCGGGTCGTCCACGTCGTGGGGGAAGGTCTCCTCACCGCCGATGTTCTTGTCCGGGGCGTCGGCCACGACCGGACGGTCGTCCCGGCCCCAGGCCAGCTCCGCCAGGTGGGCCCCGACGGCCCCGAACTCGCGCTGGAGCGTGGCGACGGGCACCCGGGCGAGGTCGCCCACCGTCCGTATGCCGAGCCGCACCAGGGCCTGCTCGGTGCGCTCGCCCACGCCCCACAGCGCCCCGACGGGCAGCGGATGGAGAAACTCCACGACCTGGTCTGCCGGGACGACCAGCAGCCCGTCCGGCTTGCACGCGCGGGAGGCGAGCTTGGCCACGAATTTGCTGCTCGCCACGCCCACCGAGCAGGTGATGCCATGACGCTCGGCCACCTGCTCGCGGATCATCCGGGCGATGAGCGCGGGCGGCCCGAGCCTGCGGCGAGCCCCGCCCACGTCGAGGAACGCCTCGTCGGACGCGATCGGCTCGACCAGCGGCGTGATGGCCTCGAAGATCTCCCTGATGCCCCGGGAGACCTCGGCGTACCTGCCGTGACGGGGCGGGATGACCGTCGCCACCGGGCACAGGCGGCGAGCCCGGGTCATCGCCATCGCCGAGTGGACGCCGAACCGCCGGGCCTCATAGGTGGCGCTGAGCACCACGCCGCGTGCCCCGGGCGCCCCCACGATGACCGGGGTGCCCTTCAGCTCGGGCCGGTCGAGCAGCTCCACGCTGGCGTAGAAGGCGTCCATGTCCACGTGCAGGATCGGACAGCCGCTGTCGTCGGCCGCACCGCCGCCCCCTCGATCGGCCCGACGACCGGCCTCGTCGCCGACGCCGCCGATGATGATCTGTTTCCGGGACACGTCATCGACTCTACCCGAACAGTCATTCGAAGCACGTCAAATCTTGGGTGATTTCATCTGCCCGGGCGATGTCATCGGTGGGCGATGACATGAAGCTGGGCGGCGATGTCGCGCAGCACCGGGTGGCCGGCCGCCGCCCGCTCCAGCGCGATGAGCCCGTCGGGATCGCTCTCGGCCGTCATGCCCGGCATCAGTTCGGCGAAGATCCGTACACCGTGGACCTCGGTCACCGTGAACCCCGCTGCGGCGAGCAGCCCGGCCAGTGCCTCCCGGGAGAACCGCCTTCCCGACGGCTCGGTCAGCAGCAGCCGTCGAGCCTCGTCGAACTGGCCCGCCAGAGCGCGGTGGACGACCGCGGCCACCGAGTTGGCCGCGAGCACGCTGACCGCGCCGCCCTCACGGAGGATGCCGCCGACGGCGCCGAGCGCCTTCGCCGGATCGTCGACATATTCCAGAACGCTGTGGCACAGCACCAGGTCCGCGCTGCCGTACTCGAGCAGGTCGCCGAGGTCGGCCACGTCGCCCTGCAGTCCCTTGACACCGACGCCGGTCTCGGCGGCGCGGCGTTCCAGCGCGGCCAGCGAGTCGGGCGTCGGATCGACCACGGTCACCACGTGTCCCAGCTTGGCGAGCGGTACGGCGAAGCCGCCCGTGCCGCCCCCGGCGTCGACGATGTCGAGCGAGTCGCGGCCGGTGGCCGCGGACCGCCGGGCGAGTACGGCGCGCAGCGCCTCCCAGACGACGGTCTGCCGTGTGGCGTCACGCACGTGCGGCCTCCTACTTTCACCGGCCGCGCTGCCGGATGCGGCAGCGCTTCTAGAGCGACAGGGACGGCTTGAGCTGCTTGAAACGAGCCAGCAGGCCGTTCACGAACTGCGGCGACTCGTCGGTCGACAACTCCCCCGCCAGATGGACCCACTCGCTGATGACCACGCCCTCGGGGACGTCGTCCGACCAGAGCATCTCGAAGGTCCCCGCACGCAGGATGTTCCGGTCGACCGCCGGCATCCGCTCCAGGGTCCACCCCTCGGAGTAGGTCGAGATCAACTCGTCGACGCGCTCCAGGTGCCGGACCACACCCTCGACGATCTTCGAGGTGTACTCGTTCACCGGCGGATCCGACCGCTCCACCCGCTCGGCCAGCACGCTGAGCGGGCTCTCCCTGCGCGCCTCGGCCTCGAAGAGGACGTCCAGCGCGCGGCGGCGCGCCTTCCCCCGAGCCGACACGTCAGGCCCGACCGAGATATTCGCCGGTACGGGTGTCGACCTTGACCTTCTCGCCGGTCGTGATGAACAGCGGAACCTTGATCTCCGCGCCGGTCTCCAGGGTGGCGGGCTTGGTGCCGCCGGTGGAGCGGTCGCCCTGCAGGCCCGGATCGGTATGCGAGATCGTCAGCTCGGCGGCCGCCGGAAGGTCCACGTACAGCGGGTTGCCCTCGTTGAAGGCGACGGTCGCCGTGGTGTTCTCCAGCATGTAGTTGGCGGCGTCGCCCACCACGGAACGCGCCACGTTGACCATGTCGAAGGTCTCGGTGTCCATGAAGACGAAGTCGTCGCCGTCGAGGTAGGAGTACTGCATCTCGCGCTTGTCGACGTTGGCCACGTCGACCTTGACACCGGCGTTGAAGGTCCGGTCGAGGGTCTTGCCGGTCAGCACGTTCTTGAGCTTGGTGCGGACGAACGCGCCGCCCTTGCCCGGCTTGACGTGCTGGAACTCGACGACGGCCCACAGCTCGCCGCCGTCGAGCTTGAGCACGAGTCCGTTCTTCAGGTCGTTCGTCGTCGCCACGTGGTCTCCCGCATGCGGCTGCCCTACAGGATGAGCAGCTCCTTGGTGGTCAGTGTGAGAAGCTCCGGCCCGTCGTCGCGCGTGACCAGCGTGTCCTCGATGCGCACGCCGCCCCTGCCCGGCAGGTACACCCCCGGCTCAACGGTGATCGGAACTCGATCCTCTAGTCTACCGGTCCTGTCAGGGCCCAGGAACGGCTGTTCGTGGATCTCCAGGCCGACCCCGTGGCCCAGCCCGTGCTCGAAGTGCTCCCCGTGACCCGCCGCCACGATCACCTCGCGCGCCGCCGCGTCCACCTGATGAGCCGTCGCACCGGGTCGTACGGCGAGGCACCCGGCGTGCTGAGCCCGCCGTACGAGCTCGTAGAGGTCGCGCTGCCAGTCGGCCGGCCGGCCGACGGCGACCGTGCGGGTCATGTCGGCGTGGTAGCCCCCGTAGCGGGCGCCGAAGTCCATGGTCACCAGGTCGCCGGAACGGATCGGCCGGTCCGAGGGCGAGTGGTGCGGGATCGAGCCGTTGGGACCGGCCGCCACGATGGAGTCGAACGCCGGCTTGTCCGCGCCGAGTTCCACCATCCGGACCTCCAGCCATCTGGCGATCTCCCGTTCGGTGACACCGGGGGTGATGCGCTCGACGACCTGGGAGAACGCCTCATCCGTGATCGAGCAGGCCCGGCGCAGCGCGTCGATCTCCTGCTCGTCCTTGACCGCGCGCACCGCCTCGACGAGCCCGCTGACCGGGGTCAGCGGGTCACGGCCGAGCCGTTGGACGAGCTGGCCGCCGAGCCATCGAAATCGGGCCACCGTCATGTGGTCGGCCTCGACCGCGATGCCGGCCGCGGCGGCGTCGGCGCGGTTGATCAGCACCCAGGCCACGTCGCGACCGACGACCACCTCCACGTCCGGGCACTGCCGCCGCGCCGTCTCCGCGTACCGGGAGTCGGTGGCGAGCACGGCCAGCCCGCCGGTGCCGACGAGCACCGCGGCGTTCGAGCTGGACAGCCCGGTGAGGTAGCGCACGTTGACGGGGCAGGTGACGAGCATCGCGGCGACACCGTGTTCGGGGAACGCCGCGGCCAACCGGGCCCGGCGCACGGCGTGAAGTGAGGCATATGACACGGCTGGACTCTACTGCGTGGATCTACCGACCGGGATGTGGATCTACTGCGGGGGCTCCGCGGTGGAACGCGCGGAGCGCAGCACCGCCTCGCGCAGGCAGAGCACGGCGACGAGGCCGAGCGCGGCGGCCGGCGCCCCGACCAGGAAGACCGTGCGCGTCGCCGAGGAGAACGCCTGGATCACGACGTCCTGCACCTGGGGAGGCAGGTGGTGGATCGCGTCCGGGGTGCCCAGCGCGAGGCCCGCGGACCGGGCGTCGAGCATCGTGGCCAACTCGTCCCGCACCCGGTTGCTGAGGATCGCGCCGAAGGCCGCCACCCCGACCGCGCCGCCCAGACTGCGGAAGAACGTGACACCGGAGGTGCTGACCGCCATGTCGCGGCGCTCGACCGAGTTCTGCGTGGCGAGGAGCAGCATGTACATGCCCAGCCCGAGCCCCACGCCGACGATCGCGATGTCGACTCCGATCACCACGGAGGATGAGCCGACCTCCAGGCGGGACAGCAGCCACATGCCCACGGTCACCAGCGTCATGCCGACCACCGGAAACGCCTTCCACCGGCCGGTCCTGGTCACGATCCGCCCCGAGGTGATCGACGCGACGAACATGCCGATGACCATGGGCAGTGTCATGAGCCCGGAGTCCGTCGGGCTGAGGCGTTTGACGATCTGCAGATACTGCGGCAGGTAGATCATCACGCCGAACATCGCGATGCCGACGAGCAGCGACGCCAGGCTCGCCAGGACGAACGTCCGGTCGCGGAACAGCCGCGGCGGCAGGATGGGGTCGGCGGCCCTGCGCTCGGCCGGGATCGCCAGGGCGAACAGCACCAGGCTGAGCGTGCCGAGGCCGTACGTCCAGGGGGAACCCCAGTCGAACTCGTGGCCGCCCAGTGACAGCAGCAGCATCAGGGTGGCGGCGCCGCCGGTCAGCGTGGTCGCACCCCACCAGTCGATCTTGGTGTCCCGTCGCACGCGCGGCAGCCGCAGCACCTTCTGGATGACGACGAACGCCACGACCGCGAGCGGGACGCACACGTAGAAGCACCAGCGCCAGCCGAGCCACCCGGTGTCCACGATGAAGCCGCCGAGAAGTGGACCGGCGACCGTGGCGACCCCGAAGACCGCCCCCGTGTAGCCCAGGTAGCGCCCACGCTCACGCGGCTCGACCACGTCGCCGAGGATCACCTGGACGAGCGCGGAAAGGCCGCCGCTCCCGAGACCCTGTGCGGCGCGCGCCGCGATCAGCATGCCGATGCTCTGCGACAGACCGGCCATCATCGACGCCGCCACGAACAGCCCGAGGGCCAGCTGGAACATCAGCTTGCGCCCGAAGATGTCGGACAGCTTGCCCCACAGCGGGGTCGACACCGTCATCGTCAGCAGCGTCGAACTGGCCACCCAGGAGTACTGCTCCTGCCCGCCGAGCTCGCCCACGATCGTCGGCAGTGCCGTACCGACGACGGACGTCGAGATCATCGAGGTCAGCAGGGCCAGCAACAGCCCGGACAGGATCTTGATGACCTCGCGATGCGTGTACGACCTCGGCGCCGCTTCCCGCACCATCTCCTGGGTCACGCGATCTCCTCTCGGCCGGGATCGTCCTCCCTGGACTGGGCCTCGCCCTTAGTAGACGCTTGTTTACCTGCGAACCACGATAACCTACGCAAGGTGACACGAGATCGGGCGGCCACCAGTGAGCGGATCCTCGCGGCCGCGCGCGAGTTGTTCAGCGAGCACGGCTACGACCATGTGACGATCCGGATGATCGCGTCGGCGGCCGAGGCGAACCCGGCGCTCGTCAACCGTTACTTCGGGTCGAAGGCCGACCTGTTCACCAAGGTCCTGATCAGCGGATCCACGCTGGAATCCGAGATCGAGGGCGACCCGGAGGAGCTGCCCGCGCGGCTCGCCGCCCGCGTCGCCCGGCGGCTGAGCACCGGGAGCCGCGACCCGCTGGTACGGGTGATCGACCGGGCCGGAGCGAGCCCGGAGATCCGGGCGGTGCTGCGGGCGCGGGTCGAATCCGCCATGGTCGACGCGTTCCAGGCCCGGCTGAGCGGCCCGGACGTCCGGGAGCGCGCGCTGCTCGCCACGATGGTCATCCTCGGGGCCGGTCCGCTGCGCAGGCTCACCGATCCGCGGACCATCGAGGCCGCCGACCCGGACGTGCTGACCGCACGGCTCGAACGGATCTTCGCCGCCTGTCTCAACGACCCGCCGGCCCGACCCTAGGCGGCGAGTTCTCTGATCTTTTCGATGAGGCGGACGCGGTCGCCGTGGGTGGCGGCGACGGGGGTCACGTTGAGCGTGGTGACGCCCGCCTCGCGCATGGCCGCCAGCCGCTCCCTCACATGGCCCTCCGGACCGATCAGCGACATCCGCTCCAGCAGCTCACCCGGCACCGCGGCCTCGGCCTCCTTCTTCCGGCCCGCGAGATAGAGGTCCTGGATCAGCTCCGCCTCCCGCTCGTAGCCGTACCGGCGGGCCAGGTCGTTGTAGAAGTTCTTGCCGCGCGCGCCCATGCCGCCGATGTAGAGCGCCGCCATCGAGCGGCCGAGCTCGAGGATGCCGGCCACGTCGTCGCCGATCGCCAGCACCGCCTGGGCGATCACGTCCAGCTCGCCCAGCGCGGGATCCCTGCGCGCCCGGCCGGCGGCCAGCGACGGCCCCCACACGTCGGCGGCCCGCTCCGGCATGAAGAAGATCGGCTCCCAGCCTTCGGCGATCTCGGCGGCGAGCTCCACGTTCTTCGGCCCGATCGCCGCGATCACGATGGGAATCCGCTCCCGCACCGGATGGTTGATCAGCTTGAGCGGCTTGCCCAGGCCGGTGCCGCCTTCCAGCGGCATCGTGTAGTGCCTGCCGGCGTGCTCCAGCCGTTCCCGCCGCCACACCTTGCGGCAGATCTCCACGATCTCGCGGGTACGGCCCAGCGGCGCCGTGTACGGCACGCCGTGGAAGCCCTCGATCACCTGGGGGCCGGACGCGCCGATGCCGAGCGTGAAACGCCCGTCGGAGACGTAGTCCAGGCCGGCCGCCGTCATGGCCAGCAGCGTGGGCGTGCGCGAGTAGATCGGCAGGATGCCCGAGGCGATCTGGAGGCGCTCGGTCTTCGCGGCGATGTACCCCATCTGGCTGACCGCGTCGAAGCTGTAGGCCTCGGGCACGAACACGATGTCCAGACCGGCCTTCTCGTAGTCGGACAGCTCGGCGACGGTCTCCTTGAAGCCCCCCGCGTAGTTGAGGGCCATCCCGATCCGCATCCGCTTCGTCCTTCCGTACGCCCACCCGAACCGAACGTTGTTCCGTTTCGGTGACAAGGCTAACCCGAAATCGTGCGGTCCGCCGGAACGCCCCCGTCATCCGGCCTCTCGCGGTCGCACCGCCTGACGACGCACCGCGGCCAGATCCTCCGGGGTGTCGACGTCGGCCGGGTCGCCCACGTCGTCGCACGGCACCGGGGTCACCAGCTCGGGGTGGGCCCGCAGGAACGGCCGCGCCCCCACGTCGCCCTCGGCGAGCGCGCACACGTCCGTGAAGTGTCCGCGCGCGATCAGCACGGGGTTGCGCGGCGCCCCGCCGTACGTGGCGACCGCGACCGTGGCGCCGGCGTGGAACGCCTCGATCAGCCGCGCCACGGCGGCCGGCCGGACCAGCGGCTGGTCCACGAGGGCGATCACCGCGGCGACGGCCGCGGCGGGCAGCGAGCCCAGGCCGACGCGCAGGGACGAGCCCATGCCACTCGCCCAGTCCGGGTTGCACACGGCCACCGTCCCGCTGATCCGGATCTCGGCGGCGCCCAGCACGACGACCACGGGGTGGCAGCCGCCCTCGGACAGCAGTCGCACGCCGCGTTCGGCCAGCCGCTCGCCGGCGAACTCCACCAGGGCCTTCGGCGTCCCGAGCCGGCTGCCGCCGCCGGCCGCCAGCAGCACACCGGCGATCTCCCCCATCACCCTCACCCGTCGCCGTGGATGCGGCCGGTCGTCTCACTGAGGGAATGACCGGAGCCGCCCCACCGGAGCTTGATCAGCTCGGCGGCGATCGAGACGGCGGTCTCCTCCGGGGTGCGGGCCCCCAGGTCGAGCCCGATCGGCGAGCGCAGCCGCGCCAGCTCGGCCTCCGACAGACCCGCCTCGCGCAGCCGGGCGAGCCGGTCGTCGTGGGTCCGCCGCGAGCCCATCGCGCCGATGTACGCCGCCGGGGTCCGCAGGGCGACCTCGAGCAGCGGGACGTCGAACTTGGGGTCGTGGGTGAGCACGCAGACGACGGTCCGCTCGTCGACCTCGACGGAGGACAGGTAGTCGTGCGGCCACCGGACCACCACCTCGTCCGCCTCGGGAAAGCGCTTGGCCGTCGCGAACACCGGGCGGGCGTCGCAGACGACGACGTGATAGCCGAGGAACTTGCCGACGCGGGCCACGGCCGCGGCGAAGTCGATCGCGCCGAAGACGAGCATCCGCGGCGACGGCGCGAACGAGTGGACGAACACCTGCAGGTCGTCCAGCCGCCGCTCGCCCTCGGCGCCGTAGCGCCGGACGCCGGTCAGCCCCTGGGCGAGCATGCCGCGCACGTCGTCGTCCACCGCGTCGTCCAGCCGGGCCGAGCCGAGCGATCCGGAGGCGTGGTCGGGCCACACCACGCGCCTGGCCCCGACGGTGCCGGGCCCGGCCACGATCGTGGCCACGGCGACCGGGCGGCGCGCCTCGATCGACGCGGCCACCTCCCCCAGCTCGGGAAACGTCTCCTCGCACACGGCCTCGACGAACACGTCGATGATGCCGCCGCAGGTCAGCCCGACGGCGAAGGCGTCGTCGTCGCTCACGCCGTACCGCTGGAGCACCGGCGGCCCGCCGGCCACGACCTCCCGCGCGAGCTCGTAGACCGCGCCCTCGACGCAGCCGCCCGACACGCTGCCGACGGCCTCGGCGCCGAGCACCGCCATCGACGCGCCGGGCGGGCGCGGCGCGCTGCGGAACGTGCCGACCACGGTGGCCAGCCCGAACCGCTCCCCCGACTCCCACCATCCGAGGATCTGGGGCAGCACATCACGCATCGGCTCGGGCACCTCCCAGTAGCGCGGCCAACTGCTCGAACGCGGCCAGGCTGTGCCCGGCCACGAAGTCCGTGACGTACGGCAACGCGGCGCGCATCCCGGCGGTCAGCGGCCGGTACGCCGGGTCGCCCTTGTGCGGATTGACCCAGATCACCCGGTGGGCGACGCGGGACAGGCGGGCCATCTGGGCGCCCAGCAGGTCGGCCGAGCCCCGCTCCCAGCCGTCCGAGGCGATCACGACGGTCGCGCCGCGCGGGTCGGGCAGCCGCAGCAGCGCCTTGAGCTCCTCACCGAGCCGGGTCCCGCCGCTCCAGTCGGGGATCGCCGCCGAGCACGCCCGCATCGCCGTGTCCGGATCCCGGTGGCGCAGCTCGGCGGTGATCCTGGTGAGCCGGGTGCCCGCGCTGAACACCTCGGTCGCCCTCGGCTCGGTGCGGACCAGCGCGTGGGCGAAGCGCAGCAGCGTGTCGGCGTAGGGCGTCATCGAGCCGCTGACGTCCACGACCATCACCACCCGGCGCGGCCGGTCCCGGTGGGCGCGCAGCCGCAGCCGGGCCGGATCGCCGCCCCGCCGCACCGCCTCCCGCACCGTGCGACGGCCGTCCAGGACACCCCGGTGCGACGGCCGGAACCGCCGGGAGGAGCGCCGTTCCCGCTCGCCGCGCAGCAGCGCCAGCAGCCGGTGGACCTCACGCCGCTCCGCCTCGGTCAGGTGCGCCACATCTCGGTGGCGCAGCACCTCCGCCTCGCTCGCGGTCGCGGGCAGCGCGGTCGTCTCGCCGCCGGTCTCCGGTTCGCCCGAGCCGTACGGCGAGGCGATCGCGCGGATGATGGTCACGGTCATGCCGGCCCTGCCGGGGTGCGGCCGCCGCCCGCCGAAGTAGGCGGCGAAGCAGCGGTCGTACCGGGGCACGTCGTCGGGGCTCGCGCACATCGTGAGGCGGCCCGCCCAGTAGACGTCCCGCTCGCTGCCGGCGTCCAGCCGGGCCAGCGCTTCGAGGAAGCTCTGCTCGCGGTGGTGGTCGGCGGGCACCCCGGCGGCCCGGAGCGTGCGGGCGAACCCCGCCATGACCTCCGCCATCGCCCGTGCCGTCGACCCCGCGTCAGGCATGGCGCCCGTTCCATTCGGCCCGGACGGCCTCCTGGTCCTCCCGGTATTTGAGCAGCGCGCCCAGGGAGGCGGCGGCCAGGCCCGGGTCGAGGCGGGTCGCGCCCAGCGTGAGCAGGGCGGCGGCCCAGTCGAGCGTCTCGGCGATCCCCGGCGGCTTGACCAGGTCGGCCCGGCGCATGCGGGCCGCCGCCTCGGCGACGTCGGCGGCCAGGCGCTCGGTGCAGCCGGGCAGCCGCCTGAGCAGGATCGCCACCTCGCGGTCGAATCCGGGATGCTCCAGCCAGTGGTAGAGGCAGCGCCGCTTGAGCGCGTCGTGGACCTCACGCGTCCGGTTGGAGGTCACCACGACGACCGGAGGGGTCTGTGCCCGGATCGTGCCGAGCTCCGGGATCGAGATGGTGAAGTCGGACAGGACCTCCAGCAGGAACGCCTCGAACTCGTCGTCGGCCCGGTCGATCTCGTCCACCAGCAGCACGCTCGGCTGGGTCTCCAGGGCCCGCAGCAGTGGCCGGGCGACCAGGAACCGGCGGTCGTAGATCTCGCCCTCGAGCGCGGCGGCGTCGGTCACCCCCGCGACCTCCGCCGCCTTCAGATGCAGGAGCTGGCGGGCGAAGTCCCAGTCGTAGAGGGCCTGGGCCGCGTCCAGCCCCTCGTAGCACTGCAACCGGATCAGCGGCGCGTCGAGGACCGCCGACAGGGTCTTGGCCAGCTCGGTCTTGCCGACGCCCGCCTCTCCCTCCAGGAACAGCGGGCGGCCCATCCGCAGCGCGAGGTACGCCGCCGTCGACAGACCCTCGTCCGCCAGGTAGTCGTGCCCGTCGAGAAGGTCTGCCAGCATGGCCGGCGACTGGATGTCAGATGCCTTGATTGTCCGCCGCAGCACACGCACAGGCTACGTCGCCGCTGATCCGCTGGGAATCGGCCGAATCCGCCAAAGAATCCGGCCGATTCGGCTGTTTCGCCGTCAAACGCGGTCGGGGGCCTCGCCGCGATCGCGGATGAGGGCGCCCAACTCGGCGACCGCCCGGCGCGAGCGCTCCCGCTCGGTGCTCTGGATGCCCATCGCGCCGATGGTGAGGCCGTTCGCGAAGTCGATCTTGGGCCAGGGGTCGCCCTCGTTCATCGTGACGTCCAGGACCTCGGGCCACTCGTACCGGTGCACCCGAAGCGCGTTCACGATCGTGATGCCTTGCTCGTCGGCCTCCACCCGCAGCCGTCCGAGGAGATGCAGCGCGCCGGCCACCAGCAGGCCGAACACCACCATGCCGATCCTGTCGGGCAGATGGAACATGCCCGACGGCAGGGTGATCGCCAGGACGACCGAGCCGACGACCATCACGACCGCCATGCCGTACGCGATGATCGTGGCGCGCCGGGGGCGCCACGTCACCGGCAGCGGCGGTGGGACCTGCTCACCCACAGCGGCTCACTCCACAGATCGTCACGCCGACCGCCGAACGGTTGAACCACGAACTGGGGCTCCCCGGCTTCCATATGACCAATTTGACGCGACCCTCCCTCAGACGCGCTCAGATCGTCAGGCTGCGCAGGACGAGGGCCGTCTCCAGCGCCGCGATGGTGGCCTCGTATCCCTTGTCCTCTTTGCTACCGGGCCCGCCGGACCGCTCGACCGCCTGATCAAGGGTGTCACATGTGAGCACCCCGTTCCCCACCGGGGTGGACTCGTCCAGGGACACCCTGGTCAGGCCCGCCGTCACCGAGTCGCACACGTAGTCGAAGTGCGCGGTGTCCCCGCGGATCACCGCGCCGAGCGCGACCACCGCGTCGTAGCGCCGGGCCATGGCCTGGACCACGACCGGAATCTCCAGCGAGCCCGCCACCCGGACGGTGACCGCGACCGCGCCGCTGTCCTTCGCCGCCTGTTCGGCCCTGGCCGTCAGCCTGTCGGTGATCTCCTCGTGCCAGCGGGCCGCGACGATGCCGACGGTCAGGCCGCCCGCCTCCACCGCCGCCGCCGCCGGGCGCCCCGTTCCGCTCATGCGATGCCCCCCTCGGGAATGTGATGGCCGAGCCGCTCGCGCTTGGCCGACAGATAGGTCTCGTTGTACGGGTTCATCGCGACCGGCATCGGCTCGCGGCCGAGGACCTTGACGCCGTAGCCGTCCATGCCGCGCACCTTGGCCGGGTTGTTGGTCAGCAGCCGCACCGACTTCACCCCGAGGTCGGCGAGCATCTGCCCGGCGTTGGAGAACTCCCGCGCGTCCACCGGCAGCCCCAGCTCCACGTTGGCGTCGACGGTGTCGCTGCCGTTGTCCTGCAGGCCGTACGCCCTGAGCTTGGCCAGCAGGCCGATGCCGCGGCCCTCGTGGCCGCGCAGGTAGACGACGACGCCCCGGCCCTCTTCGGCGATCATGCGCATGGCGTTGTCGAGCTGCACCCCGCAGTCGCAGCGCAGCGAGCCGAGCACGTCACCGGTGAGGCACTCCGAGTGCGCCCGCACCAGCACGTTCTCGCCACCGTCGAGATCGCCGTACACCAGGGCCACGTGCTCGCCGCCGTCGAGTGCGCTGGCGAAGCCGTACGCGCGCCACATGCCGTACCGGTTGGGGATGCGGGTCTCGGCGACCCGCGTGACCATCCGCTCAGAGCGCTTGCGGTGCTCGACGAGCTGCTCGATCGAGACGAGCGCGAGATCGTGCTCGTCGGCGAACTCGCGCAGCCTCGGCAGCCGGGCCATCGTGCCGTCGTCGTTCACGATCTCGGCGAGGGCGCCGGCGCCCGACAGCCCGGCCAGCCTGGCGAGGTCCACGGCGGCCTCGGTGTGGCCCCGCCGTACGAGAACGCCGCCCTCCCGGTAGCGCAGCGGGAAGATGTGGCCGGGCCGCACCAGCTCGTACGGCTCGGTCGCCGAGTCGCACAGCGTACGGATCGTCCTGGCCCGGTCGGCCGCCGAGATGCCGGTGGTCACCCCGTCCCTGGCGTCCACGCTGATCGTGTACGCCGTTCTGAGCCGTTCGCGGTTGTCGTGCACCATCAGCGGCAGCCCGAGCCGGTCGAGCGTGGCGCCCTCCATGCCCACGCAGATCACGCCGCTGGTGTGCCGGATCATGAACGCGAGCAGCTCCGGCGTGGCCTTGGCCGCGGCGAAGATGAGATCGCCCTCGTTCTCACGGTTCTCGTCGTCGACGACCACGGCGGGCCTGCCGTCGCGGATGTCGGCGATCGCCCGCTCGATCGGATCCAGCTTGATCATCGGGTCCCGCTCGTTCATCGGATCCAGCCTGTCCTCGGTCACGCCGCCACCGCCTCCGCCGGTCATGCCCGCATCCCGGCGGTCAGCTTCTCGACATACTTGGCGATCACGTCGACCTCGAGGTTCACCGGCTCGCCCGGCTGCTTGCCGCCGAGGGTGGTGAGCTCGAGTGTGGTGGGGATCAGGCTGACCGAGAACCAGTCCGCCGCCGCCTCGACCACGGTGAGGCTGACGCCGTCCACCGCGACCGACCCCTTCTCCACCACGTAGCGGGCGAGATCGGCAGGCAGTGAGATCCGTACGATCTCCCAGTTCGCGGCCGGTTCTCGGGACAGGATCACCCCCGTGCCGTCCACGTGGCCCTGCACGATGTGCCCGCCCAGGCGCTGGTCCACCCGTACGGCACGCTCCAGGTTCACCCGTGAGCCGGGCCGCAGCACGCCGAGGCAGGAGCGGTCGAGCGTCTCCTTCATCACGTCGGCGGTGAACGCGGCCCCCTCGACGGAGGTCACCGTCAGGCACACCCCGTTGACGGCGATCGAGTCGCCGAGACGTGCGTCCCCGGTGACGAGCTCGCCGCGCACGGTGAGCCGCGCCGAGTCCCCGTCCCCGCCGTCTCTCGGTCCGGGGCTCGCGCCCCCGCCGTCTCCGGGCTCGACGGCGACGACCTCGCCGAGCTCCTCGACGATTCCGGTGAACATCTCAACTCTCCTTCGGGGGAAGCCCGGCGTGGGTGAAGGAGAGAAGGAGAGATCCCAAGAGAGGCCGATCGCTCTTCCCTCCCGCCTGCGCCGGACGCGTCGTCACGGCGGGCCCCGGGGAAGATGCGGCTTCGCATCACGTCAACGGACGGCTGCGCCTCCTCGGCGCGGTCGCCCGCTCGCGCGCTTCCTCCCATCCGGACTTTCACCGTCGGTCCCGGAATCTCACCAGGTCCACCGGCCGATGGCTTCGGCCGGGTCGCGGACTTCACCCCTCGCGGGGCGTCACCGCCGGTTCGGAATTACACCGACCCCGGAGCACGCTCGCTCTGTCGCCAACCAGTGTGCCATGCCTGCCCCCGTGACCGTTATGGAGGGATTGCTCTGTCGCCTCCACCCCAGCCCCGCTCGGGTCCTGTCAGGATCTGGTACTGGTTGTGTCACAGAATTGTGACACAAGAGCATTTGTGTAATATCGAGCTTCTCTCATCACATCTGCGCAGGTCAACCGAGTTACCGGACACGAGGTGATTTATTTTGAACAACGAAGCAAACAAGAACTCCCACGCCCTGTGGAAATCATTGACCCACGGAAAATAAGTTGCGAAGGTTCCCCTAGAGTCGGACCGCATCCGACTCGCTGACGGTCCACCCCGGGAGCACCGCACCCATGACGTTCCCTTCTCCGGCCCCCTCTCCGGCGGGCACCGACGCCACCGCGGACACCGCAGGTTCCGCCGAGCCGGCGCAGCCCGCCTCCGCCTTCGTCGGCCGCTCACCCGGGCAGCTGATGTGGCGGCGGTTCCGGCGCGACAGAACGGGAGTCGCATCCGCGGTCATCGTCCTGTTCTTCATCCTGGTCGCCGTCGCCGCGCCGCTCATCTCCCTGCTGTACGGCAAGGACCCCTACACGACCTACGGCCTGGACGACCCCGGCCTGCTCAACGAGTACGGGTATCCCCTCCTGCCCAACGGCGGCATCAGCTCGGAGTTCTGGTTCGGGATCGAGCCCAGCCTCGGCCGCGACGTCTTCACGCAGCTGGTGTACGGCATCCGCACCTCGCTGCTGATCGCGCTGGCGGCGACGCTGACCACCACGATCCTCGGCGTCGTGGTCGGCATCGTGGCGGGTTACACCGGCGGACGGACCGACAATCTCATCGGCCGCGTGATCGACATCATGCTGTCCTTCCCGAGCACGCTGTTCATCATCGCGTTCATGCCGGTGGTCTGGAACCTGCTCGTCTCGCCCGGCGAGGAGATGTCGGCCCTGATGAGCGCCACCACTTTGATCATCATGCTGACCGTCTTCGGTTGGGCGAGCCTGGCCCGCCTCCTGCGCGGCTACGTGCTGTCGTTGCGGGAGCGCGAGTTCGTGGAGGCGGCCAGGGTCACCGGGGCCTCGCCCACCCGGATCATCTTCAAGGAGCTGCTGCCCAACCTGTGGACGCCGATCCTGGTCCAGGCGACGCTCGCACTGCCCCTGTACGTCACGAGCGAGGCCGCGCTGTCGTTCCTCGGGGTCGGCATGATGGAGCCCACGCCCGACTGGGGCCGGATGTTCCTGCGCGGCACCGAGGTGTACCAGGACGACATCACCTACCTCATGTTCCCCGGCGTCGCGCTGCTGATCTTCGTGATCGCCTTCAACCTGCTCGGCGACTCGGTGCGTGACGCCTTCGACCCGAAGATCAAACACTGAGTCGCCCTACCTGACCATGTCTTTTCATCCCCCGTCGGACCTTCACCCCCCTGTCGTCCCCCCTAGCTCAGGAGTGGAAATGTCAACACGACGACGGCCGGCACTGGCCGTTCTCGCCATAGGAACCCTCGCGCTCACCGCCGCGTGCGCGAAGGGCAACGCCGGAGGATCGGCGGACGCCGGCAGCAGCAGCGCGCCCCGCCCGTCCGAGACGAACCTCACCGAGTTGTTCGCCCCGCCGAAGATCGAGGTCGGCACCGCCGACGACTCCAAGGGACCCGCCATCGAGCCGGAGGGCGTCGTCAAGGGCAGCACGGTCAACATGATCGACCGCGACGACTACCCCCACCTGGACCCGGGCCGGGTCTACGACAACGTGACCGCCAACTTCCACCTGCTGATCACCCGCGGCCTCACCGGCTACAAGAAGGTCGGGGACAACCACTACAAGGTCGTCGGCGACCTCGCCACCGACGCGGGACAGGTGTCCGACGGCGGCAAGACCTGGACCTTCACCCTCAAGGACGGGGTGAAATGGCAGGACGGCTCCCCCATCACCTCGGCGGACGTCAAGTGGAGCATGGAACGGCTCTTCGCGCCGTTCATCACCGAGGGCCCGCCCTACATCCAGCAGTGGCTGACCGAAGAGGACTACAAGAAGTCCTACAAGGGTCCGTACGACGGCAAGGAACTCGGCAACATCGAGACGCCGGACGACAAGACGGTGGTCTTCAAGTTCAAC
Organism: Sphaerimonospora thailandensis; assembly: GCF_016863115.1. Lineage (GTDB taxonomy): Bacteria > Actinomycetota > Actinomycetes > Streptosporangiales > Streptosporangiaceae > Sphaerimonospora > Sphaerimonospora cavernae. Next base: position 62,511 of record NZ_BOOG01000007.1, on the reverse strand, counting down.
GAGCCGCACGCCGACGCGAACTACGCGCTGGCGATGACCGGCTACGGCATCGTGCCCAAGGCGAAGGACACCAAGGAGAAGTACGACAAGACCCCGGTGTCCAGCGGGCCGTACATCATCGCGGCCCACTCCCTCGACAAGTCCATGGACCTGGAGCGCAACCCCAACTGGGACCCGGCCACCGACCCCATCCGCGGCGCCTACCCGGACAAGTGGCACCTGGAGTTCGGCTACCAGGCGCTGGCGGTGACCGACCGGTTCGTCGCGGACACCGGTGACGACCAGAAGACGTTCAGCTTCTACACCCATGTCGCGGCAGAGCGGACCCAGCAGGTGCTGCAGGACAAGAGCCTGCAGGACCGGATCATGCGCCGGCCCTCGCCGTACGGCGACTACTACTACTTCAACCTCGACCGGGTGAAGGATGTCAAGATCCGCCAGGCGATCGCCTACGCCTGGCCGACGAAGCAGATCCAGACGATCACCGGCGGCCCGGACACCTCGGTCATCAACACCACGATCCTCAACCCCAGCGTGTCCGGCTGGGAGGACTACGACGTCTTCGGCTTCAAGCAGCACCCCGAGGGTGACCTGGACAAGGCCAAGGAACTGCTCGCGCAGTCCGGCGACCCCACCCCCACGATCGTGTACGGCTACAACAACACGCCGACCGAGCAGCGCGTCACGGTCGCCATCAAGAACCAGATGGCCAAGATCGGAATCAAGATCGTGGCCAAGCCGATGGACACCAAGACCTGGTACGACGCGACCGGCAAGGTGGAGAACGGCCTCGACATGTACTGGGGCGGCTGGGGCGCCGACTGGCCGACCGCGGCCACCGTTTTCCCGGTCATCTTCGGGCCCGTCCGGGACGGCGGTTACAATCAGTCGCACCTGAAGGACCCCGAGGTCACGGCGGAGATCAAGCGAATCGAGGGCCTCGCCGACGTCGACGAGGCGAACAAGGCCTGGGCGGCACTGGACAAGAAGATCATGGAGACGATCACTCCGCTGGTTCCGGGACTGAACAACGTCGGCCTGCAACTGCGCGGCTCCAAGGTCGGCGGCGCTGAGATCGACCCCATCAGCTGGGTCGTCTCCCCCAACACCATCTTCGTGAAGCCCTGATCGATGCTGCGGTTCCTGACCCGGAGGACGGTCGCGGCGGCGGTAACCCTGGTGATCATCGCCGCCGTGACGTTCTTCCTCTTCTTCGCCATGCCGAGTGATCCGGCCCGCCTCGCCTGCGGAAAGGTCTGCCCGCCCGAGACGCTGGCGCAGGCCCGGCACAACCTCGGCCTGGACCAGCCGATCTTCGTGCAGTTCCTCGAGTGGCTGGCCGGAGTCTTCGTAGGGCGCGACTACGAGGGTCTCGGGCACTGCTCGGCGCCCTGCCTCGGCTACTCGTTCGTGAACCGCGCGCCGGTGTTCAACACGATCATCGACCGGCTGCCGGTCACGATCTCACTGACCATCGGCTCCTCGGTGATCTATCTGATCTTCGGGGTGGGCACGGGAGTCATCGCCGCACTCAACCAGGGCAAGGCACTGGACAAGATCGCCAGCGTGGCCTCGCTCATCGGGTCGTCGATGCAGATCTACTTCGTGGGCACCCTCGCCATGTACTTCCTGGTCTTCCAGTGGCAGCTGATCGAGCGGCCACGGTACGTGCCCTTCACCGAGAACCCCCTCGAGTGGGCGTACGGCCTGCTGCTGCCCTGGCTCGTACTGGCCATGATCTCCACGGCCAACTACACCAGGATGACCCGCTCGACGATGGTGGAGCAACTCTCGGAGGACTATGTCCGTACGGCCCGGGCCAAGGGCATGTCCGGACGCACGGTGATCACACGGTTCGCGCTGCGCGGCACGCTGAGCCCGATCGCCACGATCTTCGGCGTCGACCTCGCCGTGCTCATCGGCGGAGCCATCATCACGGAGACCACGTTCAGCCTCCAGGGCGTCGGCCGCCTCTCGATCCAGTCCGTGGTCAACTCCGACCTGCCCATGCTCATGGCGACCGTGCTGCTGGCCGCCGCCGCGATCGTCGTCTTCAACATCATCGTGGACGCGCTCTACGCGGTCATCGACCCGCGCGTCCGCCTGAGCTAGGAGTCCCGGCTTGACCCCGATCACACCCTTCCTGTCCGTTCAGGACCTGCACGTCTCCTTCCAGACGGAGGACGGGATCGTCAAGGCGGTCGACGGGCTCTCATTCGACGTGGAGAAGGGGACGACGCTCGGCATCGTCGGCGAGTCCGGCTCGGGCAAGTCCGTGACGAACCTGGCGATCCTCGGCCTGCACGACCCGGAGCGCACCGACATCGGCGGCCAGGTCCGGCTGGAAGGTCAGGAACTGCTCGGCGCGGACCGCACCACCATGGAGCGGCTGCGCGGCAATCGCATCGCCATGATCTTCCAGGACCCGCTGACCGCGCTGTCGCCGTTCCACACCGTGGGCCGCCAGATCGGCGAGGTCTACCGCAAGCACAAGGGTGCGAGCAAGCGGGAGGCCCGTGAGCGCGCCATCGAGATGCTGGAGCGCGTCGGCATCCCGAACGCCAAGGTCCGGGTCGACGAGTACCCGCACATGTTCTCCGGCGGAATGCGACAGCGAGTCATGATCGCGATGGCTCTGGTGTGCGACCCGGACCTGCTCATCGCCGACGAGCCCACGACCGCGCTCGACGTGACCGTCCAGGCACAGATCCTCGACCTGCTCAAGGACCTGCAGCAGCAGACCGGGACCGCCATCATCCTGATCACTCACGATCTCGGAGTGGTCGCCCAGACCGCCCACAACGTGCTGGTGATGTACGCCGGCCGAGCCGTGGAGCGCGGCACCATGCGGGAGGTGCTCGGCTCGCCCAGGCACCCGTACACGTGGGGTCTGCTCTCCTCCGTGCCCCGTCTCGGGACCTCCGTGGACGTGCCGCTGAGGCCGGTCCGCGGCACTCCCCCGAGCCTGATCAACCCGCCACCGGGCTGTCCCTTCCACCCGCGCTGCGACTATCCGGAGCTGGCCGGGCCCGAACTCTGCCGCACCCAGCGGCCGGAGATCTCTCCCGACGCCGGCCACGGGGACGCCTGCTACCTCACCCTGCGTCAGAAGACGGACCTCCGCACCGTCGCCCATGCCGCCCAGACCACACAGACCACACAGACCGCACAGACCGCCCAGACCACCCACATCAAGGACCGCGCATGAACGAGACGCTGCTGGAGCTGCAGGGGCTGGTCAAGCACTTCCCGATCCGGGGCGGCGTGCTGATCAAGCGTCAGGTCGGCAGCGTCCACGCGGTGGACGAGATCGACCTCACGATCGGGGTCGGCGAGACGGTGGGGCTGGTCGGCGAGTCGGGCTGCGGCAAGTCGACGACCGGACGGCTCGCCGCCCGCCTGCTGGAACCCACGGCGGGCAAGATCCTCTACGGTGGGCGGGACATCGCCCACGACTCCCGGCGCCGGCTCAAGCCGATCAGGCCGGAGATCCAGATGATCTTCCAGGACCCCTACAGCTCACTCAACCCCCGCCACACCGTCGGCACGATCATCAGCGGCCCGATGGAGGTCAACGGCATCGAGCCCACGGGCGGCCGGCGCAAGCGGGTGCAGGAACTCCTGGAGATCGTCGGCCTGAACCCCGAGCACTACAACCGGTTCCCTCACGAGTTCTCGGGCGGGCAGCGCCAGCGCATCGGCATCGCCCGCGCGCTGGCGCTCAACCCCAAACTGATCATCGCGGACGAGCCGGTTTCCGCGCTCGACGTGTCGATCCAGGCGCAGGTCGTCAACCTGCTGCAGGAGTTGCAGCGCGATCTCGGCATCGCGTTCCTGTTCATCGCGCACGATCTCGCCATCGTCCGCCACTTCTCCCAGCGCGTGGCGGTGATGTACCTCGGCAAGATCGTGGAGGTGGGCGACCGGCAGTCGATCTACGACCGGCCACGGCACCCGTACACGCACGCGCTGCTGTCGGCCGTGCCCGAGCCCGACGTGGACGGCGAACCCCGGGAGCGCATCCGCCTGGCCGGCGACGTGCCCTCCCCCATCAACCCGCCGTCGGGCTGCCGGTTCCGCACCCGCTGCTGGAAGGCTCAGGACAAATGCGCCGCCGAGGTGCCCCCGCTGGTGCGGCTGAACGGCAACCGGGAGGGCCACCTCACGGCCTGCCACTTCCCCGAAGCTCCCACAGTCCAGGGCGACGACGTCGTCCTCGACCCCGCCCTCGCCTGACAGATCAGGCGGGGATCGACTTCTCGGCGAGGGCGCGAAGGTTCCGTACGGCTCGGGCGGGGTCGTCGGCCCTGTAGACGGCGTTGCCCGCCACGAACACGTCGGCCCCGGCCTCAGCGCAGCGTTCGATGGTCGTCTCCGACACCCCGCCGTCGACCTGGAGCCACACGTCGCCGCCGTACTTGTCGATCAGCGCACGGGCCCTGGCGACCTTCGGCAGCATGATGTCGAGGAACCTCTGCCCGCCGAAGCCCGGCTCCACGGTCATGACCAGCAGCATGTCGATCTCAGGCAGCAGGTCCTCGTAGAGCTCGACCGGTGTGGCCGGGTTCAGCGCCAGGCCCGCCCTGGCCCCGGCCGCGCGGATCGCCCGCAGTGTGCGCACGGCCGCCCTGGCCGCCTCGGCGTGGATGGTGACGCTGGCGGCGCCCGCCTCCGCGTAGTCCGGCGCCCACCGGTCCGGCTCCTCGATCATGAGGTGGCAGTCGAGCGGCGTCGTGGTCGCCTTGAGCAGCGCCTCCACGATCGGCAGGCCGAGCGTGAGGTTGGGCACGAAGCGGTAGTCCATGACGTCCACGTGCAGCCAGTCGGCGATGCCCTCGACCCGGGCCGCCTCATCGGCGAGCCGGGCGAAGTCGGCGGACAGGATGCTGGGCGAGATCTGTACGGCCATAGTCCCGGAGTCTATTTGGCCCGCAACAGCGCCAGGAACATGGCGTCTGTGCCGTGCCGGTGCGGCCAGAACCGCACGTAGGGGCCGTCGCCGAGCCCCGGCGCCTCGGGCAGGAACTCCCGCGCGTCCAGCACCTCTGCCCGCTCCCGCGGCACCTCGCCCACCACGGCGGACGTCTCCGCCAGATGCGGCGAGCAGGTCACGTAGGCCACCACTCCGCCGGGCCGTACGGCTCGCAGAGCCGAGTCCAGCAACCGCCGCTGCAGCCGGGTCAGTTCGGGGATGTCGCGGGGATCGCGCCGCCAGCGGGCCTCGGGCCGCCTGCGCAGGGCGCCCAGCCCGGTGCAGGGGGCGTCGAGCATCACCCGGTCGAACGCCCCTGGCCGCCAGGCCGGCTCGGTCCCGTCGGCGGTCACGACCGCGGCCTCCCTGGTCGTCCCCCAGACGAGCCGGGCGCGGTGGTACTGGACGTCGGCGGCGAGCAGCCTCGCGCCGCGCTGCGCGGCCAGCGCGTCGAGCAGCCCGGCCTTCCCACCCGGTCCCGCGCACATGTCCAGCCAGTCGCGATCCCTGCCGGCGACGGGCACTCGGGTGAGTGCGAGCGCGACGAGCTGGCTCGCCTCGTCCTGCACCGCGGCGCGCGCCTCGCCCACCGCCGGGATCGACGCCGGATCCCCCTCGGGCAGATAGGCGCCGTACGGCGAGTAGCCGGCGGCTTCGGCACCCGCCGAGACCAGCTCGTCGACGGAGCAGCGCCCCGGACGCGCCACCAGCGCCACCCGGGGCCGCTCGTTGTCGGCCGCCAGCAGCGCGGCGGTCTCGTCCACGTCGCCGCCGACCGCGTCGCGCAGCGCGTTCACGATCCAGCGGGGGTGGCTGTACGCCACGGCGAGGTGACCGACCGGGTCCTCCTCGCGGGGCGGGGCCACGATGGCGAGCCACTCCTCCAGCGTGCGGCCGGCGACCTTGCGCAGCACGGCGTTCGCGTAGCGCGAGGGGCCGGGACCGACCCGGTGCCGGACCAGATCGATCGTGGCGCTCACCGCCGCGTGCGGTGGGATGCGGGTGCGCAGGAGTTGGTGCACGCCGAGCCGGACGGCGTCCAGCAGCGGCGGGTCCACGTGCTCGGGAGCCCGATCGCTGCAGGCGGCGATGATCTCGTCGTAGGTGCCGAGGCCGCGCAGCGTGCCGTAGGCCAGCTCGGTGGCGAGGGCGGCGTCCCGGCCCGCGATGCCGCGTCTGCGTAGCAGCGTGGGCAGCAGCAGGTTGGCGTACGCGTCACGCTCGTCGACGGCCCTCATCAGGTCGTAGGCCGCGTTCCTCGCCGCGTCGGGCCTGCCGCCGGGCCGCCGCTTGCCGGGCCCCGGCCGTCCGGATCCCTGCCGTCCAGATCCCGGCTGTCCAGTTCCCTGCGTGCCGGACCCCTGCGTGCCTGTGGGCCGCCTTCCGGAGTGCCGCCGCGTCATCCGAAGCGCTCCAGACCGTCAAGTGGGCCGCCACCGGACGGGCCGGCGATGCGGACGCCGCGCGCCCACTCGGCGGCCGTCATCACCCGCTTGCCCTGCGGCTGCACCTCGCCGAGCTCCACCGGGTGGGTGCCGGTGCCGACGAGCACGGTGTTCTTCGCGGCGCTGATCTCGGCGGGCGCGAGCGCGGCCGATGCCTGCGGCGCGAGCCGTACCGCGCCGATCTTGACCCGCTGACCGCGGAACTCGGTCCACGCGCCCGGCGCGGGCGTGCAGGCGCGTACCAGCCGGTCCACTCGCATGGCCGGGGCCGCCCAGTCGACGCGCGCGTCCTCGACCTCGATCTTCGGTGCGACGCTCACCCCGTCGGCCGGCTGCGGGCGGGCCTCCAGTGCGTCGTCCTCGACGCCGTCGAGCGTCGCCGCGAGCAGCCCGGCACCCGACTCGGCGAGCCTGGCCAGCAGCGCGCCGCTGGTGTCGTCCGGGCGGACCTGCTCGGTCACACAGCCGAAGACGGGGCCGGCGTCCAACTCCTTGACGATCCGGAAGGTCGTCGCGCCGGTGATCTCGTCGCCGTGCAGTACGGCATGCTGAACCGGGGCGGCGCCCCGCCACGCGGGCAGCAACGAGAAATGGAGATTTATCCAGCCAAACGGCGGAATATCCAAGGCGGCCTGCGGCAGCAAAGCGCCATAGGCGACAACCGGGCAGCAGTCCGGATTTATCGCCCTGAGCCGGTCGAGGAATTCCACGTCTCCGGCCTTCACCGGTTTGAGCACCTCGATGCCCGACTCCTCGGCGAGCTGAGCCACCGGGCTGGGATGGACCTGGCGTCCCCGGCCGGATCTGGCATCCGGGCGGGTGACGACGGCGACCACCTCGTGGCGGGGCGAGTCGAGCAGGACCCGCAGCGACGGGAGCGCGGTGTCCGGAGTGCCGGCGAAGACCAGGCGCACTACAGGGCCTTCCCTTGGGTGGCGTGCGGCGAGAACTTGACGACCGGCGCGGAAAGGCCGCTCCACTCGGACTCACGGATCGCCTTCATCGCCAGCTTGCGCTGCTTGGGATCCATCCGGTCGATGAACAGCACGCCGTCCAGGTGATCGGTCTCGTGCTGGAAGCAGCGGGCCATCACCTCGGTGCCCTCCAGGACGACCGGATCGCCGTACATGTTGAAGCCCTTGGCGACCGCCCTGATCGCACGCGGAGTCGGGAAGGACATGCCGGGGAAGGACAGGCAGCCTTCCTCACCCTCCTCGTCCATCTCGTCCGACAGGTCGAGGTCAGGGTTGATCACGTGACCGAGCTGCTCGTCCACGTAGTAGGTGAACACCCGCAGCCCGACGCCGATCTGCGGCGCGGCCAGGCCCGCACCCGGCGCGTCCATCATCGTGTCGGTCAGGTCCTTGACGAGCCTGCGCAGCTCCTTGTCGAAGTCGACCACCGGCTCCGCCGGCGTGCGCAGCACCGGGTCGCCGAAAAGGCGGATCGGCTGAATGGCCAACGATCGGCTCCGTTCATATCACGACGTCGAAATATCACCTCAGTCTAGGGGGTGTTCAGCAGGTGCCGACCGTCACGAGCGCGAGTCCTGGCTAGGGACCTGAGCGGACCTTCATCGCCGTCTTCCGTGCCGTCTTGGCGATCAACGGCTCGGGGTGGTGCCTGCCGAGCATCTCCAGCACGGCGAGGGTGTCGGGGTGATCCACCCGTCCCATCTCGGGGACCAGCACGAGCAGGTCCTCCCCGAGGATGTCGAAATGGGCCACCGAGTCGATGGGGGCGCCCAGGTAGAGCAGGGCAGCGAGGGTGTCCACGGCCACCCAGGCGCCGTCTCCCTCGCCCAGCGCCGGGGCGTCCAGATCGCGGACGCCCAGCCACGCCGCGGCGTACCGCCACATCATCGGCTCACCGAGGGCCTCGCGTACGGCGTGTTCGGCCTCCGGGCCCAGCTCCTCCAGGATGGTCCCGGCCGTGCCGCGCTGGGCGGCGTTGCCGGATGAAGCGATCTTGACCAGCTCGCGGGCGGCGTCCTCGGGGGCTCGGCGCTCCAGCCACAGCGTCGCCGCGCTGGCCGACGCCCGGCCGGTCAGCATGGCGTCGATCAGTTCCCCGGCGCTCTGCCCCGCGAAGGCCGCCACCTCGCGCAGAGAGGGCGCGTCGTGCCCCTCCCGCAGCAGATCGCGGCGTACGGCCCATACGCCGGGCTCGGTGAGTCGTACGAGATCGCCGGTCAGCTCGATCAGCCCGCAGTACTCCAGCAGCGCCATGGCCTCGGCCAGCTCACCGGGCAGCGTCATCCGCAGCCGCCTGAGCTCGGTCTGGCGGGCGCCGCAGCCGACCTCGTGCGCCTGGAGGATGCCACCGGCCAGGTTCGCCATCGGCATGCCGTCGCGAACGGAGTAGATGGTCGCGAGGATCTCGGTGAGATGCTCGTCGACGACCCTGGACCCGGTCAGGCCCTCCTCCGTGCGGTCGAGTATGTCCATGACCACGCCGTCCCAGAACTCCATCGGGTCCGCGGCCCCGGGACCGGGGCGGGCGCTGCCGCCGGGCGTCACATCGAGGAGCCGGCCGTTGACCGCCACGACCCAGAGCAGGTGCAGCCACGCGCCGTTCAGCCCGAGCTCGGCGACGGCCCCGCGAGCGTCGGCGTCGGTCAGCAGCCCCCGCTCGGTGACCTCGCGCACGCCGGTCCAGCCGGCCAGCCGTACGGCGTCGCCTACGATGGGCGCATCTCGCACCATCCGCGCCAACTCCTCGTCAGGGGCGAGGTCGACCGGCGGGAATGTGAGCACGTCGCTGTCGGCCATTGCAGCAACTTACTCCACTCCAGTCACCGGATGCCCCGCGAACGGGCCTTGAACGCCGCTTTCCTGGCCGCCTTGGCCGCCACTCGATCGGACAGGGAGTTGCCGAGCAGTTCCAGAACCTCGACGACGTCGGGGTGTTCGACCCGCCACATGTCCTCGATCAGATGGGCGGGCGGTCCCGACACGGCGATGTTCTCCGCGAAGCCGTCCGGGTCGGCCTCAGCCGCCGGCAGCGCCAGCGCCAGCATGTCGACCGTGACCCACAGCACCTCCTCGTGGGTGAGCACGGGGGCTTCCAGACCCCGGGCGGACAGCCAGTGGGCGGCGTGCGGCCGCAACTCCGGGTCGTCCAGACAGGATCGGACGACCGGGGCCGCCTCCACGCCCAGCCGGTCGACGATCGTGACGGCGATGCCGCGTACCTCGGCCGGCGTGCCCGCCACCGCGGCGAGCAGTTCCGTCGCCGCCTGCTCGGGGGTGCGGCGGACCAGCCATGCCGCGACGTCGCGCTCCGCCACCTCGGCGGGCAGGCCGTCGCTGATGAGGCCCGCGATCAGCCCGCTCGCATCGCCCTCGGCGAGATCCGGCGCGACCGGGGCGTCCAGCCCCATTTCCGAATAGATCTCCCGCAGCCCCCACAGGCCCTGCGGAGTCAGGGTCAGACCGTCCTCGGTGATCTGGACCGTTCCCGTGTAGGCGAGGCCGGCGAGCGCCGCGTCCAGTCGCCCGTCGGACCATATGTTCATCGGCCCGCCCTCGGCCGGCCCGCCCGCTACTGGGCCGTGGTCTACTGGGCCGTGCTCGGTCGACGCGGAAGGTCGACCGGCCGCGATCTCGCGTAGGTATTCGGCGACCGCCTCACTCGGGACCGGCGCCTGCAGCCGGTAGAGCAGGTCGTGGACCGAGTACATCTCCTCGTCGACGGCGGGCTCCCCGGTGACCGCCACCGGCGCCTCGATCAGGAACTCAATGGTCCCCGCCCACAGGTCGAGCACCTCTTCGTCCGCCCGGGAGGCCAGCGGACGGAACCCCTCGCCCGCCACGACGACGGTCCTCTCCACCCTGGCCAACCCCAGGTCCAGTGCGAGCCGCCAGGCCAGGGCCGGCCGCTCCACACTCGCCTGCGCCGCGACGTCGCGGGCGTCCCTGACCCGCAGCGCCTTGCGCGTCGTCGTGGTGCGTCCGCCGTCGACCAGCCACGTCACGACGTGGTGGGCGTCACGCAGCAGGGGCGCCTCCCGCACGGCGGCGGCGATCTCGGCGGCGGGCGGGAGCCGTACGGCGGGCAGCGGCGCGCAGCCGGGGCAGTCGCAGTCGGCCGAGCCGGGCTCGACCAGTTCCAGGGAGTCGGGCCCGATGGCGCTGAAGATGCTCTTGGCCATGCCGAACTTGGTGGTGTCGGCGAGCGCCCGGGGCATCTCGGGCTCGATCTCGTCGATGGTCTCCCGGATCCTGATGGCGACCTTGCCGCCGATCTCCCCCGTGTCGAGGAGGAACTCCACCAGCGTGCGAGCCGCGTCGATGGTCTCCGGCGCGCTCTCCGGCGGGGCGATGACCTTCCTCGGATAGATCTCCAGCAGGAGTTCCTCGAAGGTGCCCGGCCGGAAGTCGCCGAGCTCCCTCACCTCCAGATAGTCGCTGGCGTAGTCGCACAGTAGACGGACCTCGTCGACGTCGACCTCCACGCCCTTCTCGCACCCCCACGTGCGAAGGCCGTCGATGGCCCGGTTCACCCATTCGATCGACACAGGAAGACGCTAACGGCTCACCGACCCCATAGCGAATCGGTCACCTCGTACGTGATCTTGCTACTCCGGTCAGATGAGGTCGAGCGGGTCGACGGCCACGCGCACCACGTCGGCCGCTTTACGCGCGGATCGCGCCCCGCTCGCGCCCTTGAGCGCACGGGCGAGCGCCGGTCCCCGGTCACGCGGCACCCGGACCATGGCACGCTCCAGCTCGCCCTCCACCGGGACGGGGCCGAGGACCTGGGCCCCGTCCGGCAGGGCCGTACCGGCGAGCGTCTCCCTTACGGCGGCGGCCGGGCCGGTCAACGTGGCCATTCGCACGGCCGGGGGGAAGCCCAGCTCGGCGCGGTCGGCGAGCTCGCGCTCGGCGAAGGTGACCGGGTCCCAACGCACCAGGGCCTGCACCGCGGGGACGGCCGAGTCGGCCAGCACGACGAGCTCTGCCCCCGGCCGGGCCAGCGCCGCGGCGTTCATCCAGCGCCGCAGCGTCTCCTCCGCGGCGCGCAGGTCCGGGCGGCCGAGCAGCGCCCACCCGTCGAGCAGCACGGCCGCCGCATAGCCGCCGTCGGGCACCGGCTCTGCGCCGGGGGTGGCCACGACCAGTGCGGGAGCCGCGCCGACCGCGGCGAGCACCCCGTCCCTGCCGGACGTCTTGACCGGGACGGACGGGAACGCCCGGCCGAGCTCCTCGGCCGTGCGGCGAACCCCCACGATCAGCGCGCGGATCCGGTCGTCGCCGCATGACGGGCAGCGCCGGCCGCCCGCGATCCGCCCGCACCAGCGGCAGTACGGCACGGCATGCCCGCCGCGCAGGGCCAGCGGCCCGCGGCAGGCCGGGCAGCGGGCCGGGCTCCGGCAGGTCCGGCAGGAGAGCGCGGGCAGGTATCCCCTCCTGGGCACCTGGACGAGCACCGGCCCGCTCTCCAGCCCGCGCCGCAGCGCCCGCCAGGCGATGGTCGGCAGCCGGGCGGCCCTGGCCGCCTCGTCATGGGCCAGGTCGGCGTCGTCGCCGGCCGGGCGCACCCTCGGCGCCCTGGCCCGGATCTCCTCGCGCCGGGGGGCGAGCGACCGTGCCCAGCCCGTCGCCACCAGCAGGGCCGCCTCCGCCGTACGCGCGTGACCGCCCACCAGCAGGCCCGCGTCCGCCCGGTGGGCGCGCAGGGCCAGCACCTCGCGGGCGTGCGGGTACGGCGCATGCGGATCGGCGTGCAGGTCGTCCCCGTCGTCCCAGATGACGGCCAGGCCCAGGGACGCCACCGGAGCGAAGGCGGCGGGGCGGTTGCCGACGACGACCGCGGCCTCTCCACGTAATGCCCTGAGCCAGCGGCGGTAGCGTTCGGCAGGCCCGAGATCAGCGGTGATCGCGACGTGCGGGGTGGATTCCAGCGCCCGGGCCATCATGGCCACGTCCTTGCCGTCGGGCAGCACGATGACCGCGCCGCGACCGCTCGCGAGCGTCGCCCGCACGGCCGCCGCGATCGCCTGCGGCCAGGAGACGCCGGGCAGGGCCGTCCAGACCGCGCGCGGCGAGCGGCCCTCGGCCAGCGCGGCCAGGAACGACGGCCCGGTAGGATAGGCGGCCCATGCGGCCGCGCCCAGATCACCGCTCTCCGGGGGAGACATGGGGTTCTGTGCCAGTCGGGCGGGGGCGCTCGCCTCGGCCTCGACCCTGGCGTGGCGCGGCGGGACCGCCAGCCGCAGGACATCGGACATCGTGCCCGCGTAGCGGTCGGCCACGGCCCGCGCGAGCCCGGCGATCTCGGCCGTCAGGACCGGCTCGGGGGAGATCACCCGCTCCAGGAAGGTGAGACGTCCCCGGTGCTCGCTGCTCGAGGCCCGCTCCAGGAGGAAGCCGTCGGTGAGCCGGCCGGCGAAGCGGACCCGCACCCGGCAGCCCGGCACCGCGACGGCGTCGGCCGTCGCGGGCACCAGGTAGTCGAACGGCCGGTCCAGATGCGGCAGCGGCGTGTCGACGACGATCCGGGCGACCGGAAGCTCACCGGCCGCCTGCCGCGCGCCCTTCCGGCCGCTCGTCGCCGGTGCGGGCACGAGCGCCTCCTGCGACGGCACACTCACGTCCTACGTCCTATCAGAAGAGGACGACGTCCGTGCGGCCGGAGGCGTACGGCGGGGCGGTCAGAGCCCGGCTGCCGCGCGCAGCGCGTCGGCCCGGTCGGTCGACTCCCAGGAGAAGCCGTCCCGGCCGAAGTGGCCGTAGGCGGCGGTCTCCGAGTAGATCGGGCGCAGCAGGTCGAGGTCCCGAATGATCGCGGCCGGACGCAGGTCGAAGACCTGGAGGACGGCCTTCTGGATCGCGGAGACCGGGGCCTTCTCGGTGCCGAAGCACTCCACGAAGAGGCCGACCGGCTGGGCCTTGCCGATCGCGTAGGCGACCTGCACCTCGCAGCGGTCGGCCAATCCGGCCGCCACGACGTTCTTGGCCACCCAGCGCATCGCGTACGCGGCGCTGCGGTCCACTTTGGAGGGGTCCTTGCCGGAGAACGCGCCGCCGCCGTGCCTGGCCATGCCGCCGTAGGTGTCGATGATGATCTTCCTGCCGGTGAGGCCCGCGTCGCCCATCGGGCCGCCGATCTCGAAGCGGCCGGTCGGGTTCACCAGCAGCCGGTAGCCCTCGGTCTCGATCTCCAGATCTGCCAGCACCGGCTCCACCACGTGCTCGCGGATGTCGGGGGTCAGCATCTCCCGCAGGTCGATCTCCGGGGCGTGCTGGGTGGAGACCACGACGGTGTCGAGGCGGACCGGGCGGTCCCCGTCGTACTCGATCGTCACCTGGGTCTTGCCGTCCGGCCGCAGGTACGGCACCTGGCCGCTCTTGCGGACCTCGGCCAGCCGCCGTGCCATCCGGTGCGCCAGCGTGATCGGCAGCGGCATCAACTCGGGCGTCTCCCGGCACGCGTACCCGAACATCAGGCCCTGGTCGCCGGCGCCCTGACGGTCGAAGTCGTCGCCACCCTCGCCCTCGCGGAGCTCATAGGCGGAGTCGACGCCCTGGGCGATGTCGGGCGACTGGGCGCCGATGGACACCGAAACGCCGCAGGAGGCGCCGTCGAAGCCCTTGTGGGACGCGTCGTAGCCGATCTCCAGGATCTTGTCGCGGATCAACGCCGGGATGTCGACGTAGGTCTCCGTCGTCACCTCGCCGGCGACGTGGACCTGGCCGGTGGTGATCAGCGTCTCGACGGCGACCCGGCTCTTCGGGTCGTCCTTGAGCATGGCGTCGAGGATCGCGTCACTGATCTGGTCGGCGATCTTGTCCGGGTGGCCCTCGGTGACCGACTCGGAGGTGAACAGGCGACGGGACAACTCGTGGCTCCTCATGCAGCGGCTGCTGACGTTCAAGATTTTGTGATGCTCACGCGAGTCTAGCGGTCACAAGTCGGGCAGGGGGTCGCGGGGAAGGTCCCCCGGGGAGAACGCCTCGGCGTCGGCGGCGGCCACCACCGCGGCGTACTCCACCTCGACCTCGAACACCATCCCGTCGATCTCGATGCGGGGGCCCGAGCCGAACTCGATCGGCCGCAACTCCATCGGGCCCAGCCGGGTGCGGCGCGGGTAGGTCGCCCACACACCCGACGGCGAGTCACGGCCGGCCATCGACAACAGGGTGACCGACCGGTCGGTCACGACGACCAGGAAGGTGGCCGTGGCCGGAGGCGACATCGCGAGGGCCGGGAAGACGTAGCGGATGTCCTCGCCCGGGCCGAGCATCGAGCGGCAGCGTTCTCTGGTCGCGGCGGGCACGGGCATGACGATCGGCTCCCTCGCGGCACGCACCTGTCGTGGCGGCTGTCAGGAAAGTCGCTCCGCCACCAAGTCCCAGACTACGTCGGCGAGATCCTCTTTGGGACCCCGTTGGATCTCCACCGCGCCGCCGTCCGCGCGCAGGACCACCGCGGCGTTGTCCGGCGTCCCGAACCCGAGGCCCTCCCCCACCTGGTTGACGACCAGCAGATCACAACCCTTGCGCGCCAGCTTGGCCCGGCCGTTCGCGAGGACGTCGTCGGTCTCGGCGGCGAACCCGACGATCACCCGCGGGTACGGCTCCCGCCCGCCCCGCTCCAGGGCGTCCCGGCGCAGCGAGCCCAGTTCGGCCAGCACATCCGGGTTCTTCACCAGGCGGATGGGGTCCGGCTCGGCCGACGACTTCTTGATCTTGGTATCGCTCCGCCGGTCGGGTCTGAAATCGGCGACGGCCGCCGCCATCACGACGGCGTCGGCGCCATCGGGCCCGACGCCGGCGGCGTCGAGCACCGCCTCACGCAACTCGCGGGCCGACTCGACCCGCACCACCTTGACTCCGGCGGGATCGGGCAGCGCGACGTTGGCCGACACGAGCGTGACCTCCGCGCCGCGGGCGACGGCGGTGCGGGCCAGGGCGTAGCCCTGCAGCCCCGAGGAGCGGTTTCCGATGAACCTGACCGGGTCGATCACCTCACGGGTCCCGCCGGCCGAGATCACGACGTGCCGACCGGCGAGGTCGAGGGCGCGGCCGGCGAGCACTCCGCGGACGAGCACCCTGCGGCAGATCTCGAAGATTTCGGCGGGGTCGGGCAGCCGTCCGGGACCGGTGTCGGCGCCGGTGAGCCTGCCTACGGCCGGCTCGATCACGACGGCGCCCCGCGCGCGCAGCGTCGCGACGTTCGCGCGGGTGGCGGGGTGCTCCCACATCTCCGTGTGCATCGCGGGCGCGAACACGACCGGGCAGCGGGCGGTCAGCAGGGTGTTGGTGAGAAGGTCGCCGGCGAGGCCGTGAGCGGCCTTGGCGAGGACGTCCGCGGTGGCGGGGGCGACGACCACCAGGTCGGCGCGCTGCCCGATGCGGACATGCGGCACCTCGTGCACGGACTCCCACACCTCGGTGGTCACCGGGTTGCCCGACAGCGCCGCCCAGGTCGGCTCCCCGACGAAACGCAGCGCGTCGCGGGTCGGCACGACCCGCACGTCATGACCGGACTCGGTGAACAGGCGCAGCAGCTCACACGACTTGTAAACGGCGATGCCGGCGCTGACGCCCAGCACCACCGACGCGACAGGCACGGCCCGGCTCAGGACTCGATGGGCTCGGCGGTGAGCAGACCCTCGCTGACCTCGCGCAGCGCGATGGACAGCGGCTTCTCCTGAGCGTGGGTCTCCACGAGCGGCCCGACGTACTCGAGCAGACCCTCACCGAGCTGCGAGTAGTAGGCGTTGATCTGGCGCGCCCGCTTCGAACCCATGATCACCAGGCTGTACTTGCTGTCGACGATGTCGAGCAGCGTGTCGATCGGCGGGTTGGTGATGCCTTCGGCGTAGCCGGCGATGCTTGCCACGTTGGTATTCCCTTAGCTAGAAGACGAGCTTCCCATCAAGGCTATCAGCCGGTGGCACACGTCCTTGACGGTCGTGTTGACGATGGTGAGGTCGAACTCCTTCTCGGCCGCCATCTCGGTCAGCCCCACCTCGAGGCGGCGGGCGATCACGTCGGGAGGCTCGGTGCCCCGGCCGCGCAGCCGCCGCTCCAGCTCCTCCCAGCTCGGCGGAGCCAGGAAGACCAGCAGCGCGTCGGGCATGGCGGCACGCACCTGCCGCGCTCCCTGGAGATCGATCTCCAGCAGCGTCGGCACGCCGGCGGTCAGCCGCTCCAGCACGGGCGTGCGGGGCGTGCCGTACCGGTGGCCGGCGAAGTCGGCCCACTCCAGAAGCTCCCCCGAGGCGATCAGCCGGTCGAACTCCGCGTCGTCGGCGAAGAAGTACTCCACGCCGTGCGTCTCCCCCGGGCGGGGCTTCCGGGTCGTCACCGAGACCGACAGCCACACCTCGGGGTGTGACCGCCGGAGCTCGGCGACGACCGTGGACTTCCCGACACCCGACGGACCGGACAGGACCGTCAGGCGTCGGTCGTGCGGCAAGGAGTCACCGCCGTGTATGGACATGTCGGCCACTCCGTTACCCCCGTGGATCAAGTTCGTACTCTGCCGAGATCAGCTCTCGGCACCGCCGAACTCTCGCTCCAGGGAGGCGCGCTGGTTGGCGCCGAGGCCCCGCACGCGGCGGGACTCGGCGATGCCCAGCTTCTCCATCAGCTGCTTGGCGCGGACCTTGCCCACGCCAGGGAGCGACTCCAGCAGAGCCGAGACTTTCATCTTGCCGATGACGTCATCGGTCTGCCCATCCTTCAGCACCTCGGCCAGGGAAACACCGCCGTGCTTGAGACGGTTCTTGACCTCGGCACGCTCTTTGCGTGCCTTGGCAGCCTTCTCAAGTGCTGCGGCGCGCTGCTCGGGGGTCAGGGGAGGAAGAGCCACGCCGGGTCACCTCGAATTTCTGTCGATGTACTCGGACGGGAGGGGAAACTAGCTGGTCTTGGGCCGGTACGGCAACGTGAAAGGCTGTTTCTCCGGCCACAAAATTGATACTACTACTATCCGTAATCGAAAAGTCACTCTTTGTCCGTCATCCGGCGCAACGTTGCGGCGATCGAGGCGGCGGCGGCGCCCGGATCAGGGGCACCCGTGATCGGCCGCCCGATCACCAGAAGATCGGCCCCGTTTGCGATCGCGTCCTCCGGAGTCGCTACTCTTGCTTGATCCTGAGCGTCGGCGCCGGCGGGCCGCACACCCGGGGTGATGAGCGTGATCCCGGGGCCGACCTCCGCCCGCAGCGCGGCGACCTCGCGCGGCGAGCAGACGAGGGCCTGGGCGCCCGCGCCCACGGCCACAGCGGCCATACGGCGCACCGCGTCGTCGGGGGGTCCCTGAATGCCGATCTCGCGCAGATCGGCGTCTGACAGCGACGTCAGCAGCGTCACGGCCGCGATCTGGGCGTCCGGGGCCGCCGCGACGGCCGCCTGGACCATCGCGGGCCCGCCGGCGGCGTGGACGGTGAGGATCGCGGGCTTGAGCCGGGCGACCGCGCGGGCGGCCGCCGCCACGGTGTTGGGGATGTCATGGAGCTTGAGATCCAGGAAGACGCGCACGCCGCTGGCGCCGCGCACCGACGCGATCACGTCGGGGCCGTAGCGGAGGTACAGCTCCAGCCCCACCTTCACCGTGGAGACGTGCGGCGTCACCAGGCCCGCCCAGCGAGCGGCGGTTTCCAGGTCGGGCGCGTCGAGGGCGACGGCGATGGGAGCGGGCGTGGTCACAGGGAACTCTCCTCCAGATCGGTTCTGCCGCGGGGTCCCGTCCCCGCGGGGCGGTGGGCCAGGCCGACGGCGTCGGCCAGCCGGTCGAAGCCGCGCTCGGTGAGGAGCTCCTCCAGCTCTCTCAGGATGCGCGGGCAGGCGTACGGGTCGTGGAACGTCGCGGTGCCCACGGCGACGGCGCAGGCGCCCGCCAGAATGAGCTCCAGGGCGTCCCTGCCGGTCGTCACGCCGCCCATGCCGATGATCGGCACCCCGGGCAGGGCCGCGTGCGCCTGCCACACGCAGCGCACCGCCAGGGGCCGTACGGCAGGGCCTGACAGGCCGCCCGCGCCGGCCGCGAGCGTCGGCCGCATGGCGTCCACGTCGATGCTCATCCCGGCCGGCGTGTTGATCATGGCGAGGGCGTCGGCGCCGCCGTCCACGCACGACCGCGCGACCGCCACGATGTCGGCGACGTCGGGGGACAGCTTGGCGATCACCGGCACGTCGTACCTGATCGCGGCCCGCACCGAGGCCACGACCTCGGCGGCGGCCGAGCCGTCGCGGGCGAACATCCTGCCGCGGTCCTCGACATTGGGGCACGACAGGTTGACCTCGACGGCGGTGATCCCGGGCGCGTCGGCGAGCCGCCGCGACAGCGCGGTGAACTCGGCCACCGTGCCGCCGCCGACGGACACGATCGTGCGGGCACCCCGCTCGGCCAGCCAGGGCAGCTCACGCTCCAGGAACGCCTCCACTCCCGGCCCCTGCAGGCCCACGGCGTTCAACAGCCCGGAGGGCGTCTCGGCCATCCGCGGGGTCGGCCGCCCGGCCCTGGGCGCCATCGTGATCGACCGGGTCACGAACGCGCCCAGCCGGGCGACGTCGAAGAACTGGGCGAGCTCCCGGCCCGTCCCCCCGCAGCCGGCGGCCGTCAGCACGGGGTTGGGCAGCTCCACGTGGGCCAGGTAGCTCCGGAGGTCGGCGCCTATGTCAGCTCACCTCGCCCGGACTCACACATTGCGCCCTCCGGGGGCGCCGAGGGCGTCGAACGGGATCGTCCCGACGTCGTCGAAGCGGACCCGCTCACCGCGGAACACCGGGCCCTCCACGCACGCGCGCAGCATCCGGGTCACGCCGTCCTCGCCGATCACGGGAACGACGCAGGTCATGCAGACGCCGATGCCGCAGGCCATGTGCTCCTCCACGGCCACCTGGACGGGGATGCCGAACTCGACGGCCACCGCGGTCACCCCGCGCAGCATCGCCATCGGGCCGCACGCGTAGACCACGTCGGCCCGGGCGTCGGCGATCACGCCGGGCAGCACGTCGGTCACCTTGCCGCGCATGCCGAGCGAGCCGTCCTCGGTGGTCAGCGTCGTCGTCTCGCCCATCCGGCGGGCCCGCAGCGCCCCGAAGACCCGCTCGGCGGTGGTGGCGCCGAGCACGAAGTCGATCCGGCAGCCGCGCGTCTGCAGGGCGTCGCCCAGGGCGAACAGCGAGGCCGAGCCGTACTCGCCGCCCACCAGGACGCACGTGCACGGGTCGCGGGGCAGCGGGAAGGGCCGCCCGAGCGGGCCGACGAGGTCGAGCGTGTCGCGCGCCTTGACCTCGGCCAGCCAGGCGGTTCCCGCGCCGCGCACGGCGAAGACCAGCTCCACCGTGCCACCGTAGTCCGGCTTGACGTCGTGCACGGTCAGGGCCCGGCGGGTGAGCATCGACGTGTCGCGCCCGCCGGCCGCGACCGTGACGAAGTGGCCGGGCCGGAACCGGTCGGCGATGCCGGGCGCGACGACAGTGAGCGCATGATAGGCGTCCACCCGGCGCGTGGTCAGCACCGTGCCCGTCATCTGTACCGGACTACCGGCCACTCCCCTGCTCCTACTCCCTCAGCCTCCTGGCGTGCTCCTGGAGCGACCGTACGCCCACATCCCCCCGGACGAAGTGCTGAATGCCCTGGACGGCGGCCGCCAGGCCCTGCACTGTCGTGACGCACGCGATGCCGCGCAGCACGGCGGCGGTCCGGATCTCGTACCCGTCCAGCCGCGGCCCGGACTGGCCGGGGCTGCCGAACGGGGTGTTCACGATGAGGTCCACCTCGCCGTCGAGGATCCGCTGGACGATGGTGGGCTCGCCGTCGGATCCGGTTCCGTCGCTGTGCTTTCGCACGATCTTGGCATGGACGCCGTTCCTGCGCAGCACCTCGGCCGTGCCCTCCGTGGCCAGGATCTCGAACCCGAGGTCGGCCAGCGCCTTCACCGGGAAGATCATGGCCCGCTTGTCCTTGTTCGCGACCGAGACGAAGGCCCGTCCCTTGGTCGGCAGCGTGCCGTAGGCGGCCGCCTGCGACTTGGCGAAGGCCGTGCCGAAGAACTCGTCGATGCCCATCACCTCACCGGTGGAGCGCATCTCCGGGCCGAGCACGATGTCCACCCCGCGGAACCGGTTGAACGGCAGCACCGCCTCCTTGACCGCGATCGGGGAGTCCAGCGGCAGCGTGCCGCCGTCGCCGTCGGCCGGCAGCATGCCCTCGGCGCGCAGCTCGGCGATCGTCGCGCCCAGCATCACCCGGGCCGCCGCCTTGGCCAGCGGCGTCGCCGTCGCCTTCGACACGAACGGCACGGTACGGCTCGCCCTGGGGTTGGCCTCCAGGACGTACAGCACGTTGGCGGCGAGGGCGTACTGGACGTTCAGCAGGCCCCGGACGCCGACCCCCCTGGCGATGGCCTCGGTGGCGGCGCGGATCCGCTTGATGTCGTGGCCGCCCAGCGTGATCGGGGGCAGGGCGCAGGCCGAGTCGCCGGAGTGGATGCCGGCCTCCTCGATGTGCTCCATCACGCCGCCGAGGTAGAGCTCCTCCCCGTCGAACAGCGCGTCCACGTCGATCTCGATGGCGTCGTCGAGGAAGCGGTCGATCAGCACCGGGTGCTCGACGCCGGTCCTGGCGGCGGCCCTGGCCATGTACGCGCTCAGCGTGTGGTCGTCGTACACGATGGCCATGCCGGTCCCGCCCAGGACGTAGGAGGGGCGGACCAGCACCGGGTAGCCGATCTCCGCCGCCACCTCGCGTGCCTCGTCCACGGTGTGGGCGGTGCCGTGCTTGGGCGCGGGCAGACCGGCCTCGGCCAGCACCCGGCCGAACGCGCCCCGGTCCTCCGCGAGGTGGATCGACTCCGGCGACGTGCCGACCACCGGCACGCCGGCGTCCTTGAGCGCCTGGGCCAGCCCGAGCGGCGTCTGCCCGCCGAGCTGGACGATCACCCCCGCGACCGGGCCGGTGGCCTGCTCGGCGTGGACGACCTCCAGGACGTCCTCCAGCGTGAGCGGCTCGAAGTAGAGCCGGTCGGAGGTGTCGTAGTCGGTCGAGACGGTCTCGGGGTTGCAGTTGACCATCACGGTCTCGTAGCCGGCCGCCGCCAGCTCGAACGACGCGTGCACGCACGCGTAGTCGAACTCGATGCCCTGCCCGATCCGGTTCGGCCCGCTGCCCAAGATGATCACCTTCGGGCGGTCGCCCCGCGGGACCTCGGTCTCCTCGTCATAGGTCGAGTAGAGGTACGGCGTGCGCGCGGCGAACTCCGCGGCGCAGGTGTCGACCGTGTGGTAGACCGGCCGCACGCCAGCGGCGTGCCGTCGCTCGCGAACCGCCGCCTCCCCCACGCCCAGGATCTCGGCGATCTGGGCGTCGCCGAAGCCGTACCGCTTGGCCCGTACCATCGCGGCGGTGTCCAGCGCGTCGAGCGAGCCGAGCCCGGCGATCGAGCGGGCGAGCTCGTCGATCGCGAAGAGCTGGTCCACGAACCAGGGGTCCATCGCGGTGGCCTCGCACAGCTGCTCCGGCGTGGCCCCGGCCCTGATCGCCTGCTGCATCGTGCGCAGCCGCCCGTCATGCGGGGTTCCGCAGGCTCTCAGCAGCTCCGACAGGTCGCCGGGATCCCCCGCCCACGCGAAGGACGTCTCCTTCTTCTCCAGCGATCTGAGGGCCTTCTGAAGGGCCTCTGGGAACGACCTGCCGATCGCCATCGCCTCGCCGACCGACTTCATGTGCGTGGTGAGCGTCTTGTCGGCCTCGGCGAACTTCTCGAACGCGAACCTGGGCACCTTGACGACCACGTAGTCGAGCGTCGGCTCGAACGAGGCCGGGGTCTCCCGGGTGATGTCGTTGGGGATCTCGTCGAGGGTGTACCCGACGGCGAGCTTCGCCGCGATCTTGGCGATCGGGAAGCCGGTGGCCTTCGACGCCAGCGCGGAGGAGCGCGACACCCGCGGGTTCATCTCGATGACGATCATCCGGCCGGTGGCCGGGTCGACCGCGAACTGGATGTTGCAGCCGCCGGTGTCGACCCCGACCT
This sequence comes from Sphaerimonospora thailandensis, assembly GCF_016863115.1. Lineage (GTDB taxonomy): Bacteria > Actinomycetota > Actinomycetes > Streptosporangiales > Streptosporangiaceae > Sphaerimonospora > Sphaerimonospora cavernae. The sequence goes on along the minus strand of NZ_BOOG01000007.1, from coordinate 40,100 downwards.
CGCGGATGACCGCGATGGCGACGTCGCGCATGTTCTGGTACTCGCGGTCGGTCAGCGTCATCGCCGGGGCCACGGTCACGCTGTCGCCGGTGTGCACGCCCATCGGATCGACGTTCTCGATCGAGCAGACGATCACCACGTTGTCGGCGCGGTCGCGCATGACCTCCAGCTCGTACTCCTTCCAGCCGAGGATCGACTCCTCCAGGAGCACCTCGGTGGTCGGGGACGCGTCCAGGCCCGCCCCGGCGATGCGGCGCAGATCCTCCTCGTCGTGGGCGAAGCCCGAGCCGGCGCCGCCCATCGTGAAGCTCGGCCGGACCACCAGCGGGTAGCCCAGCTCCGCCGCGGCCGACAGGCACTCGTCGATCGTGTGGCAGATCCGCGAGCGCGCCGACTCGGCGTTCAGGCCGCGCTCGTCGGCCACCTTGGCGACGATCTCCTTGAACCGCTCGCGGTTCTCCCCCGCCTGGATCGCGTCGAAGTTCGCGCCGATCAACTCGACGCCGTACCTGGCCAGCACGCCCGCCTCGTGCAGCGCGACCGCGGTGTTGAGCGCGGTCTGGCCGCCCAGCGTGGGCAGCAGCGCGTCCGGCCGCTCCGTTTCGATGATCTTCTCGACGATGTCCGGTGTGATCGGCTCGACGTAGGTCGCGTCGGCGAACTCCGGGTCCGTCATGATCGTGGCCGGGTTGCTGTTGACCAGGATCACGCGGAAGCCCTCGCTGCGCAACACGCGGCAGGCCTGGGTGCCCGAGTAGTCGAACTCGCAGGCCTGTCCGATCACGATCGGCCCGGAGCCGATCACCATGATCGACCTGATGTCCGTGCGCTTAGGCACCCTTCTTCTCCCCCATCAACTCGCAGAACTCGTCGAACAGGTACGCGGCGTCGTGCGGCCCGGCCGCCGCCTCCGGGTGGTACTGCACGCTGAAGGCGGGCCGCTCCAGCAGCCGCAGCCCCTCCACGCAGCCGTCGTTGAGGTTCACGTGGCTCACCTCGGCGGGGCCGTACGGCGTGTCGAACGGCCCGTCCGGCGGGGCCTGTACCGCGAAGCCGTGGTTGTGCGCGGAGATCTCCACCTTGCCGGTCCGCATGTCCTTGACCGGCTGGTTCACCCCGCGATGGCCGTACCGCAGCTTGTAGGTGCCCAGGCCGAGCGCCCGGCCGAAGATCTGGTTGCCGAAACAGATGCCGAAGAACGGCACTCCGGCCTCCAGCACGCCGCGCAGCGCCTCGACGGGCCTGTCGGCGGTCGCCGGGTCGCCCGGGCCGTTGGAGAAGAACACGCCGTCGGGGTTCAGCGCCAGGATGTCGGCCGCGGTGGCCCACCCGGGCAGGATGTGCACGTCGCAGCCGCGTTCGGCCAGCCGTTGCGGCGTCATCGCCTTGATGCCGAGGTCGATCGCCGCCACGGTGAACCGCCGGTCCCCGGTCGCCGGCACGACGTACGGTTCGCGTGTGGAGACCTCCTCGGACAGGTCGGCCCCGGCCATGCCGGGCGAGCGCCGCACCCGCTCCACCAAGTCCTCGACCGGCGCGAGGGCCGTACCGGAGAAGACCCCGGCGCGCATCGCGCCGCGCTCGCGCAGGTGGCGGGTGAGCGCACGGGTGCCGGGCATGGCGATGCCGACCACGCCCTGGTCGCGCAGGTAGTCCTCCAGCGAACCGTGCGAGCGCCAGCTCGACGCGAGGCGGGCCGGTTCGCGCACGACGTAGCCGGCGACCCAGACCTTGCGCGACTCGGGGTCCTCCAGGTTGACGCCGGTGTTGCCGATGTGCGGCGCGGTCATCGCGACGATCTGCCGGTGGTAGGAGGGGTCGGTGAGCGTCTCCTGGTAGCCGGACATGCCGGTGTTGAAGACCATCTCGCCGAACGTCTCCCCCACGGCGCCGTACGGGGTTCCCTCGAAGACGCGGCCGTCCTCGAGCACGAGCAGAGCTGTCGTCATACAAGCTTCCCTTCGAGAACGGTTGGGCGGCCGCGGAGGAACGTGGCCACGACGCCGCCGGGCAGCGTCATGCCCTCGTACGGCGTGTTACGGCTCCTTGAGGTCATCGCCGTGGGATCCACCCGCGTGCGGGTGGCCGGGTCGTAAAGGGTGATGTTGGCCGGGGCGCCGGCCTCGATCGGGCGGCCGTGCCCGGCCAGCCTGCCGATCCGCGCGGGCCGGGCCGACATGCGGTCGGCCACGCCCGCCCAGTCGAGCAGGCCGGTCTCGACCATGGCCTCCTGCACGACGGACAGGGCGGTCTCCAGTCCGATCATGCCCATGGCCGCCGCGGCCCACTCGGTCTCCTTGTCCTCGGCCGGGTGGGGGGCGTGGTCGGTCGCGACGCAGTCGATCGTGCCGTCGGCCAGCGCCTCGCGCAGCGCCCGCACATCCTCGGCGGTGCGCAGCGGCGGGTTCACCTTGTAGATCGGGTTGTACGGCCCGAGCGGCGAGCTCTCGGCGCACGCGTCGGTGAGCAGCAGGTGATGCGGGGTGACCTCGGCCGTGACGTCCCAGCCCTTCGACTTGGCCCAGCGGATGATCTCCACTGAGCCGGCCGTCGAGACGTGGCACACGTGCAGCCGGGAGCCGACGTGCGCGGCGAGCAGGCAGTCACGGGCGATGATCGCCTCCTCGGCGACCGCCGGCCAGCCGGTCAGGCCGAGCCTGGCCGACACCTCGCCCTCGTTGAGCTGGGCGCCCTCGGTCAGGCGGGGCTCCTGGGCGTGCTGGGCCACGACGCCGTCGAACGCCTTGACGTACTCCAGCGCCCGCCGCATCAGCACCGCGTCCGACACGCACCTGCCGTCGTCGGAGAAGACGCGGACACGGGCGGCCGACTCGGCCATCGCGCCGAGCTCGGCGAGCTGGCGGCCCTCCAGGCCCGAGGTGACCGCGCCGACCGGCTGGACGTCGCAGTGCCCGTAGGTCCGCCCGAGGTGCCAGACCTGCTCGACCACGCCGGCCGTGTCGGCGACCGGGGAGGTGTTGGCCATCGCGTGGACGGCCGTGAAGCCGCCGCGGGCCGCCGCCTGGGTGCCGGTCTCGACGGTCTCGGCGTCCTCCCGGCCGGGCTCGCGCAGGTGCGTGTGCAGGTCGACCAGGCCGGGCAGGGCGATCAGGCCGTCGGCGTCGACGACCTGGCCGTCCCGGTCGCCGAGCCGCTCGCCGACCTCCGTGATCATGCCGTCGCCGATGAGGATGTCGCGCGGCGCCCCGCCCAGGATGCGGGCGCCCTTGATGAGGATGGTGGTCACTCGGTCCCTCCGATCGCGGGCTCGGAACCGCCCAGCAGCAGATAGAGGACGGCCATGCGGACGGTCACGCCGTTGCCGACCTGCTCCACGATGGTCGAGCGCGCGGAGTCCGCGACCTCGGCCGAGATCTCCATGCCGCGGTTCATCGGCCCGGGATGCATGACGATCGCGTCGTCGTGCAGCCGGGCGAAGCGGTCGCGGTCGAGGCCGTATCGGCGGCTGTACTCCCGGGCGGAGGGGAAGTAGGCCGCGTTCATCCGCTCGAGCTGCACGCGCAGCATCATCACCACGTCCGACTTCGGCAGCACGGCGTCGAGGTCGTAGGCGACCTGGCAGGGCCAGGAGTCGACCGCCACCGGCAGCAGGGTCGGCGGCGCGACCAGGGTGACCTCGGCGCCGAGCGTGTGCAGCAGCGCGACGTTGGAGCGGGCCACCCGGCTGTGCAGCACGTCGCCCACGATGGCCACCTTGAGGCCCTCCAGCCTGCCCAGCCTGCGGCGCATGCTGAACGCGTCCAGCAGCGCCTGGGTCGGGTGCTCATGGGTGCCGTCGCCGGCGTTCACCACGCTGCCGCGCACCCAGCCCGCCAGCCGGTGCGGCGCGCCGGAGGCGCCGTGCCGGATGACCACCGCGTCGGCGCCCATGGCCTCCAGGGTGAGCGCGGTGTCCTTGAGCGACTCGCCCTTGGAGACACTCGATCCCTTGGCGGAGAAGTTGATGACATCGGCCGACAGGCGCTTGGCCGCCGCCTCGAAGGAGATGCGGGTGCGGGTGGAGTCCTCGAAGAAGAGGTTGACCACGGTGCGGCCGCGCAGCGTCGGCAGCTTCTTGATGGATCGTTCCGAGACCCTCGCCAGCTCCTCGGCGGTGTCGAGGATGAGCAGCGCGTCCTCACGGGTGAGGTCCGCCGCCGAGATCAGATGCTGCTTCATCGCGCATCTCCCTTGATGAGCAGTACGGCGTCGCGCCCGTCCGTCTCCTCCAGGTAGACCTTGACCTTCTCGCTCTTGGAGGTCGGCAGGTTCTTGCCCACGTAGTCGGCGCGGATGGGCAGCTCCCGGTGGCCCCGGTCGACGAGGGTGGCGAGCTGGACGGCCCTGGGCCGGCCCACGTCGTTGAGCGCGTCGAGCGCCGCGCGGACCGTCCTGCCGGAGTAGAGGACGTCGTCGACCAGGACGACCGTCCTGCCGTCGACCCCGTCCGGGGGCAGGTCGGTGCGGCCCAGCGGGCGGGCGGGCCGCAGACGCAGGTCGTCGCGGTACATGGTGATGTCGATGGCCCCGACGGGGACCTTGACGCCTTCGAACTGCGCGATGCGCTCGGCGAGGCGATACGCCAGCGTCGCGCCGCGAGTGGGGATCCCCAGCAGGACGACGTTCTCGGCGCCCTTGGTGCGTTCGAGGATCTCGTGTGCGATCCGGGTCAGCGCCCGGTGGATGTCCGGCCCCTCAAGCACGGCACGTGCTTGGTTTCGGGCGACTTCAGGCACGCGAAAATCACCACCTTTCCCGCCTCACAGGACGAGTCTTAAAGGGTTTCTGGCCGTGCAAGCGTATCAGCAGGCCTCATGCACCCTACGGGGAGCGTCGGGGTGGTCGTGCGAGCGCACGCCGCACACTCTTTGACGTTCTTTTTGCCAATCTGCTTGACCTTTCGGAGGGACAGCTTTACCGTCACTGTCCGTAACCACAACTCGCGACCTTCCTGGGTAAAACCCGACGCAGCGGTCACCGAAGGTACCTAGCGGGGCACCAACCCCGGTGTTCGGAACGCTTAGGACAAGGACGCACAATCAAGTGAGAACAGACATAGAAAGCCGGGGGCCGACGATGCCGTCTGACTACGCCAAGTCGCTGGGCGCACGCCTGCGCGCCATCCGCACGCAGCAGGGGCTGTCCCTGCACGGTGTCGAGGAGAAGTCCCGCGGCCGGTGGAAGGCCGTGGTCGTGGGCTCCTACGAGCGTGGCGACCGTGCGGTGACCGTGCAGAAGCTGGCCGAGCTCGCCGATTTCTACGGTGTGCCGGTGTCGGAACTCCTGCCCGGCGGGGCCGCGCCGAGTCCGCTCGCGCCCGCTCCGAAGCTTGTCATCGACCTGGAGCGGCTGGCTCAGCTCCCCAAGGACAAGGCCGGTCCGCTCGCCCGCTACGCGGCCACGATCCAGAGCCAGCGCGGCGACTACAACGGCAAGGTGCTGTCCATCCGCCAGGAGGACCTGCGCTCGCTCGCGGTGATCTACGACAGGTCGCCGGTCGAGCTGACCGAGGAGTTCATCAACTGGGGGGTGCTCGACGCGGAGGCCCGCCGCGCCGTCGAGTCCTTCTGACTGGATTCCTGACCTATTTTGGGGGACATGCAGAAAACGACGTCGTTCTATGTCGGTTCCGAGGTCGGCAAGCTGCGGCAGGTACTGGTCCACATCCCCGAGCCGGCGCTGAAGCGGCTCACCCCCACCAACAAGGACGCACTGCTGTTCGACGACGTGCTGTGGGTCCACCGCGCGCTGGAGGAGCACCAGGAGTGGTGCGAGGTGCTCTCCGCGCGCGGTGTCCGGGTCCACACCCTCGGCGAGATGATCGAGCAGACGATCGCGATCCCCGAGGCCAGGAAGCACATCCTCGACGGCAGCGTCGACGAGCACTGGGTCGGCCCGGTTGCCGCCGACGCCATCCGCGGCGCGCTCGACACCCTGGACGGCCGGGTGCTCGCGCCGTACCTGACCGGGGGCATCACCAAGCGCGAGATCATGGAGCTGGGCTGCGACCCGAAATCCATCGCCTTCCACACCCTCGGCATGGACGACTTCGTCCTCCCGCCACTGCCCAACCACCTGTACGCCAGGGACGCCTCGTGCTGGGTGTACGACGGGGTGTCCATCAACGCGATGCGGAAGAAGGCCCGCAGGCGGGAGACCCTCAACTACGAGGCGGTCTACCGGTGGCACCCGCTGTTCGCCCGAGGTTACGACAGGCCGGAGGACGGCGGTTATCACGTCTGGTCACCGGGCACGCCGATGGCCCCGGCCACCATCGAGGGCGGCGACGTCCTGGTGATCGGCCGTGGCGCCGTGCTCGTCGGGATGAGCGAGCGGACCCAGCCGCAGGCGGTCGAAACGCTCGCGATGAACCTGTTCAGATCCGGCTCGGCGACCAGGATCGTGGCGCTCGACCTGCCGAAGGCCCGGGCCTTCATGCACCTGGACACCGTGATGACCCAGGTCGACGTCGGGAAGTTCGTGAAGTACGCCGGGCTCGGCATGCTGCCGTCGTACACGATCGAGCCGGGTGACAACGACAAGGAGCTCAAGGTCACCGACCACGCCCCCGAGGACATGCATCGGGCCATCGCACGCGCCATCGGCCTGGACGACGTCGAGATCCTGACCCCGGCCCAGGACGCGCACGCGGCCGAGCGTGAGCAGTGGGACGACGGCTGCAACGTGCTGGCGTTGGAGCCCGGAGTGGTGGTCGCCTACGAGCGGAACACCACCACCAACAACTACCTGCGCAGGCACGGGATCGAGGTCATCACGATCCGCGGCAACGAACTCGGTCGCGGCCGGGGCGGGCCCCGGTGCATGAGCTGCCCGCTGGAGCGGGACGCCGTCTGACAGTCCCGCCGACCGGCACGCCCGGGCCGGCCTACCCCGCCATCGGGAGGGATGGCCGGCCCGGCAGGCCGAGGATCGATTCGACCTCGCCGACGAACCTGTCGGCCTCGACGATGAGCTCCTCCGCGTCCGTCGGGGTCACCGCCCGGACCAGGCCGGCCTCGGCCGCCGCGCGCTTGGTGGCGCTGACCGCGAAGTACGCCGCCCAGTCGGCGAGCTGCGGCTCGACCTCCGGCAGTAGCTCCCAGGCGCTGCGCAGCCGCCGCCTCCGCCCGTCGGTGGGCCTCGGCCGGGCCGCCAGGATCCCGGCGGCCGCCCGCAGGGCCGCGAGGTGAGCCGAAACGTACCTGCTCGCGGGCGTGGGCGCGGCGGTCGCGTCCGCCAGGCGCGCCCTGGCATCCGCGAGGTGCGCCAGGACAGTCTGCGAAACCCGTGGCCCGTTCCGTTCAGTCATGCCCGCCTCCTCGAGTCGTGGCACTCCGGCGGTCTTCGCCGGTGACCTCACGGTCGCAGATCACACCGACAAAAATTCCGCCCGCGGGTGGCCGGACGAGGAGCTTCCCCTCTCCCCCTCCGGCCCAGGTCCCACAACATCGAACATAAATTCGACCCCGTTCGCTGTCAAGATTGTCAGCGAACGGGGTTTCGAAACAGTGGCGGAACAGACAGGAGGAATCAGCGGTGGAACCTGCCCCGCACGTGGACGGGGACACCGGTGCCCAGCAGGCCCGGCAGGATCTCGGCCACCGGCATCGGCAGCCGCACGCAACCGTGCGAAGCCGGATGCAGCGGAACCGACAGCGCTCCGTGCAGGGCGATGCCGCCGTTGAAGAAGATCGGGTTGTACAGCTGTCCCAGGTAGGACCGGTGCCAGCCGCTCACCCGCCAGGTCGTCCGGTAGTCGCCGGTCGGCGTGGTGGCGCTGCCGCTGAACCTCTGCCGCTTGCCGTTCCACGTCGCGTACTCGACGTACGGGATCCCGCTGCCACTGGAGGCATGGCTGATCACCTTCGGCTCGCCGTCCCGGTAGAGCACCACGATCTGCTGGGTGAGGTTCACCTCGACGCGGTTCGGCCTGCCCTTCGGGACCAGCACCTTGGGCGCCTTCGGATTCTCCAGCGCCGCCCAGGTCCGGCTCGCCACCGTGCTGGTCGGCTTGATGCCCTGTACCTTCTGGAACGCCCAGACGGCCATCATCGTGGCACCGCCGTACCTGCCGTCGATCTTTCCGGGCACGTACCCGAGCTCGGTGAGCCGGGTCTGTAACGCCTTGACCTCGGCGCCCTTGGCACCGAGTTTGAGCGTCATGTGCGGCGCCGTCTCCTGCAGCGCCGTCTGTTGCGATGCCGTCTCCTGCAGCGCCGTCTGCTGTGATGCCGGCGCGGTCCGCGCCTGCGCGGGACCGGCCACACCGCCCGCCGCGAACGTCACGGCTCCGGCCGTGACCAGCGCGGCGGCGGCCAGCCGCCGTGGACCCCCCATGGTCAACCCAGCCTCTCAATATTCCCAAGTAAGGACCAAAGGACCTTATAGCGTACGAGTTTCTCGACAACCTGTTTAGAGTGGCCGGGTGTCAGAAAAGTTGCATCCGAACGCCGCCCGCGTGGCGGAGGCCCTCCGCTCCCACGGCGTGGCGGGCCAGGTCAAGGTCCTCGACGAGGCGGCGCCCACGGCGGCCACCGCCGCCGCCCAACTCGGCTGCGAGATCGGGGCGATCGCCAACAGCCTCATCTTCGACGCCGACGGATCCCCCCTGCTCGTGCTGACCAGCGGCGCCCATCGCGTGGACACCGCTGCGATCGCCGAACTGGTCGGAGCGCGGAAGGTACGGCGGGCCACCCCGGAGTTCGTCCGCGAGCACACGGGGCAGCCCATCGGCGGAGTCGCCCCGGTCGGACATCCCGCCCCGATCCGGACGCTGGTGGACAACTGGCTGAGCAAGCATGACGTGGTGTGGGCCGCGGGAGGTCACCCGCACACGGTCTTCCCCACGACCTTCGACGAACTGGCCAGAATCACCGGCGGAACGCCCGCCGAGGTGGCGCGTTAGCTTTGCTAGTCTCCAGAAAGTGATCCAACTGCGGCGCGTCGGGCCGGACCAGTTCACGGAAGTGCTGGGCACGGTGCTGGCCATCTACACGGCGGCCATGCACCCGCCGTCAGACCAACTGACCGGGCGCATGGCCATCATGCGCAACCACGCCACCTACCCGGACTTCGTATGCCTGCTCGCCGAGGTCTCCGAGGATCGGGAGATCGTGGGATTCGCCTACGGCTTCCACGGCGCCGACGGGCAGTGGTGGCACGACGTGGTCCGACGGGGCCTGCGTGATCACGCCGGACCCGAGGCCTGTGAAGACTGGCTGGGCGACGCTCTGGAACTCGCGGAGATCCACGTCCACCCCGACTACCAGGGCAGGGGCATCGGCCGCCGGCTGATCCACACCATCTGCGCGGGCCGCCCGGAGCGCACCGCCGTGCTGTCGACCCACGACGCCCCCACGGCGGCCCGCCATCTCTACCGGGACGTCGGCTTCGTCGACCTCATTCCGGGGTTCGAGTTCCCCGGCGGATACGAGAACTACGTCATCGCCGGAGCCCGGCTCCCGCTGCCGGCGGCGCCGACCGGCTGAAGCGCCTGGAACACCTCGCGCGTCGCGCTCGACCTGTTGAACGTGATGAAGTGGATGCCGGGAGCCCCCTCGTCGAGCAGTTTCCGGCACAGCTCCACGGCGTGCTCGATGCCGAGGCGGCGGACGGCCGCGGGGTCGTCGGCGACGGCCTCGAACCTCGCCGCGACCTCAGGCGGGAACGGCGCGCCCGACAACTGCTCGGAGCGGGCGATCGTGCTCATCTGGGTGACGGGCATGATCCCGGGGATGATCGGCGTGTCGCAGCCGTGGGCGGCGACCCGGTCGCGTAGCCGGAAGTAGTCGTCGGCGCGGAAGAACATCTGCGTGATCGCGTAGTCGGCGCCCGCCCGGCATTTCTGTACGAAGAACTCGGTGTCCGACTCGATGGTCGCCGACCGGGGGTGCTTGTACGGGAATGCCGCCACACCGACGCAGAAGTCGCCCGCCTGGCGGATGAGCCTGACCAGATCCTCCGCGTAGCCGACCCCCTCTGGGTGCTTCTCCCACTCGTCCAGCGGGTCACGGCCCGGCGGATCGCCTCGTAGAGCCAGCATGTTCCGCACGCCTGCGTCGGCGAACCTGCCGACCAGGTGACGAAGCTCACGGACCGAATGATTCACGGCGGTGAAGTGCGCCACCGGCGTGAGCGTGGTCTCGTGCGTGAGGCGCTCGACGATGTCCACCGTGCGGTCGCGGCTGCCGCCGCCGGCGCCGTACGTCACCGACACGAACGTCGGCCGCAGCGCCTCCAACTCCCGGATCGCCCGCCACAGCTGGCGCTCGCCCTCGTCCGTCTTCGGGGGGAAGAACTCGAAGGAGAACGACCGCTCCCCCGCCGCGAGCAGGTCACGGACCGTGGGGACGCGATCGGGGAGCCGAGAGGGCAGACCGAGAGCCATGGGACCAAGGGTACAGGGATGACATTCGATCAACGGCGGTTAGGCTCGTGAGCATGACCCCTTCCGCAGCACCGCTCGACCACGTACGGCACGAGGTGGACCGCTCGATCCGGGAGTTCCTGGACCGGCAGCGCCCGCTGTTCGACGACCCGCAACTGGCCGTCCTGCTGTCCACCGCCGAGGGCTTCCTCACCGGCGGCAAGCGGCTGCGCCCCGCCTTCTGCTACTGGGGCTGGCGGGCGGCGGGCGGCGGCGAGGAGCCGGGGATGCACATGGCGGCCGCGTCGCTGGAGCTGCTGCAGGCCAGCGCGCTCATCCATGACGACGTGATGGACGCCAGCGACGTGCGCAGGGGGATGCCGGCGGTGCACCGCCGGTTCGAGCAGGTGCACGCCGACTCCGGCTGGCACGGCTCGGCCGGGCAGTTCGGCGAGGGCGTGGCCGTGCTCCTCGGCAACCTGCTGCTCGTGTGGGCGGGCGAGATGTGGCGGACCAGCGGCCTGCCGGCCGAGGCGCTGGCCGTCGCCCAGCCGGTCCACGACCACATGCTCACCGAGCTCATGTGCGGGCAGTACCTCGACCTGCTGGAGCAGGCCCAGGGGGAGAGCACGTTCGAGGGCGCGCTGCGGGTCGCCCTCTACAAGAGCGGGAAATACTCGGTCGAGCAGCCGCTGCGGCTGGGGCTGGTGCTCGCCGCGCGGGCACGGCACGACTGGATCGACCGGCTCTGCGCGCAGTACGGCACGCAGATCGGCATCGCCTTCCAGCTCCGCGACGACGTCCTCGGCGTCTTCGGCGACCCCGCCGAGACCGGCAAACCCGCCGGGGACGACCTGCGCGAGGGCAAGCGGACCATGCTCATCGCCCGGGCCCTCGCCGAGGCGTCGGACGTGCAGGCGCAGGCCGTACGGAGCCTGCTCGGCGACCCGGACCTCGACGCGCGGGGCGTCGAACGGCTCAGGTCGGTCATCGAGGACACCGGCGCCCTCGCGGCGTGCGAAGGCATGATCAAGCGCTACCTCGACGACGCGCTGCACGCGCTGGAGCAGGCCCCGATCGACGAGACGGCTCGTACGGCACTGGCCGCCCTGGCCGTCGCCGCCACCACCCGGCGCACCTGACATGGCCTGAAGCAGCCTAAAGCGGAACGCCATCCAGCCGGGTCCGGAACTCGGCGGCCGCCGCCCCGGGGTCGTCGGCCTCCGTGATCGCCCGGACGACCACGACGCGGCGGGCGCCGTACGCCATGACCTCGCCGAGGGTGCCCAGGTCGATGCCGCCGATGCCGAACCACGGCCGTGCCGTGCCGAGGCCGGCGGCGTGCTCGAGCAGCGCGGGACCGGGGGCCGGCCGCCCCGGCTTGGTGGGCGTCGGCCAGGTCGGGCCGCAGCAGAAGTAGTCCACCCCCGGCTCGTCCGCGGCGGCCGAAGCCTCCGCGGCCGAGTGGGTCGACCTGCCGATCAGCACCTCCGGCCCGAGGATGTCCCGGGCGATCGGCACCGGCAGGTCGTCCTGGCCGAGGTGGAGGATGTCCGGCCGGGCGGCGTGTGCGACGTCCGCCCGGTCGTTCACCGCGAGCAGCGCGCCATGCCGGTCGCACGCGTCGCGGAAGACCTCGAGCAGGGCGAGCTCCTCACGCGCCTCCAGGCCCTTCTCCCTGAGCTGGACGATGTCCACCCCGCCGGCCAGGACCGCGTCGAGGAAACTCTCCAGGTCGCCGCGGTCCCGCCTGCCGTCGGTACAGAGATAGAGCCTGGCCTGCGCGAGGCGCTGTCGCCGGATGTCGTTCATCCGACCAACAATGCCATGAGGCCGGCGGTCAGAATCCCAGTGCCTGGGCCCTGCGCTTGACCTCGGTGTGCCGGCCCGCTCTGATGGCGTCGATCGGCGACCCGGGAAGCGAGTCGTCCGGGGTGAACAGCCAGCGGATCGACTCGACCGAGTCATACCCGGCGTCGGCCAGGACGGTCAGCGTGCCGGGGAGCCCCTTCAGCACGTCGCCCGCGGCGACGAACACCGCCGGGACCTGTGGCTCGCCGCCGCCCCTGCGGACGCCGACGAGTTTCTTGTCTTTGAGGAGTTGCTTGGCGCGGCCGATGGTGAGCCCCAGGCTCTTGGCGGCCTCGGAGAGGGGGAGCCATTCCCCCACGAGCTGGTCGGTTTCCGGGTCGATCTGTGCAACAGTAAGTGTCACGAAACCACCATTACCACAGCCGAGCGGCCGCGAAACACCTTGTTCAGGCCATGATGCAGTCGCGAAGCGAAACGGCCGGGTCCGCCAGCTTGACCAGGTCGAGCCGACGGCCCCCTTCGATGATGCGGCGGCCCTGGACCACGTCGCGCGGCCGGTCCACCGTGAGGAGGGCCGTGAGCCTGTCCTCCCTGGTCAGCCAGCACACCGTCCATTTCGCGTCGGTGCGCGGGTCGCCGCGCCACAGCGGCCGTACGGCCGGCCCCTGCCGTCCGCCGGACGGGTGCCCGGCGAACTGGACCATGCGGCCGAACTGCTCGGACCAGAAGTACGGCACGGGGTCGTAAACCGCCTCCTCCCCCAGCAGCGTGGCAGCCGCGGTGTCGGGGGCGCCGAGCGCGGTGTCCCAGTGCTCGACCCGAAGCCGCCGGCGGAACCGGCGCGACCACCAGTTCGCGCAGTCGCCGACCGCCACCACGCCGGGCAGCGTCGTCTTCAGGTGCTCGTCGACGAGCACGCCGTCGTCCAGTTCGACGCCCGATCCCTTCAGCCACTCGACGGCGGGCCGCACTCCGACACCGGTCACCACCACGTCCGCCTCGACCCGGGCGCCCGACATGAGCGTGACGCCGCCGGGGTCGACCGTGCCGACAATCGCGCCGAGCCGCAACTCCACGCCCGCCTCGGCGTACCAGGGGATGGTGCGGCCCCCGACGTCCGGGCCGAGCGCGGCCGCGAGCGGCGTCTCGCCGGCCTCGATCACGGTCACCGCGCAGCCCGCCCGGGCCGCGGCGGTCGCGACCTCGGCGCCGATCCAGCCGCCGCCGATCACCGCCACCCGGGCCCCGGAGACCAGCCGCTCGCGCAGCGCGATCGCGTCGTCGATGGTGCGCAGCACGTGCTGGCGGCCCTCCCCGCGCAGCCGGATCGGGGTGGCGCCGGTGGCGATGACAAGGCCGTCGTAGTCCACCTCGCCCTCGGTCGTCTCCACCACGCCGTCGCGCAGGCCCTTGGCCGCCGTGCCGAGGCACAGCCGTACGTCCAGGGCGTCCAGGTCGGAGTCGACCACCGTGGAGTCGGTCTCGCCGAGCAGCACCGCCTTGGACAGCGGCGGCCTGTCATACGGGCGATGCCGTTCCTGGCCGATCAGCGTGATCCGCCCGGCGTACCCCTGGGCGCGCAGTGCCTCGATGCTCCGTACGCCGGCCAGGCCGGCCCCCACCACCACGACGTGATCCACATCTTGACCATAGATTGTCAACCCGCGCGCACGCCAATGCCGATCCGGTAACGAGTTCGGCAAATGCTAGGCTTGAAGCCGTAAGACGCGCGGGAGCCCGGCCGTTCCGGGCTGAGAGGAGAGCGGAAGGCTCTCGACCGCCAGACGACCTGATCCGGGTAATGCCGGCGAAGGGAGCGGGCAGTGCCTGAGCTGATGACCACGCCGGATGTGATCGTGGTGGGCGGCGGCATCGTCGGACTGTCGGTCGCCTGGCGTACGGCACGGCGGGGGTTGTCCGTCGCCGTGGTGGACCCCGACCCGGGCGGCGGCGCCACGCACGCGTCGGCCGGAATGCTGGCGCCGGTCAGCGAGGTCACCTACACCGAGGAGCCGGTGCTGCGGCTCGGCCTCGCCTCGCTGGCGCTGTGGCCGTCGTTCCGCGACGAGCTGGAGGGCGACAGCGGCGTCGATCTCGACTACCGGACCGACGGCACCCTGAAAATCGCCTACGACGCCGACGACATGGCCTACCTGGACGAGCTGGCGGCCTTCGAGCGGACGCTCGGCCTGCGGGTGGAACGGCTGACCGGGCGGGAGTGCCGGAGGCTGGAGCCGATGCTCGCGCCGTCGATCCGCGGCGGCATGCTCGCCGAGGACGACGCCTGGGTGAACCCCCGCCTGGTGACGCGTGCCCTGCGCACCGCGCTGGACAGGGCCGGCGCCGCTGTGGTGGCCGATCGCGCCGTCGCGCTCACCGCGCGGGGCGTACGGCTGGCCTCCGATGGGGTCGTCGCCGCGCCGCGCGTCGTCGTCGCGGCCGGCCCGTGGTCGCCGGAGCTGCTGCCCGGGCTGCCCGTACGACCCGTCAAGGGGCAGATCCTGCGGCTGCGCGGGCCCGGGGGGTTTCTCACGAGGTGCGTGCGCGGGCTGGTGCACGGGTCGCCCGCCTACCTGGTCCCGCGCGGTGACGGCGAGATCACGCTCGGCGCGACCATGGAGGAGCTGGGCTTCGACGGCCGGGTGACGGCCGGCGGGGTGTATGAGCTGCTGCGCGACGCCCACGAGCTGGTCCCCGGGCTGACCGAGATGGAACTGGCCGAGACGACCGTGGGCTTCCGCCCGGGGACCCCGGACAATCTGCCGCTCATCGGGCCCTTTGACGTGCCCGGAGAGGCCGACGTTCTCGCGGCGACCGGTCACCATCGGAACGGCGTCCTGCTCACCCCGATCACGGCGGAGGCCGTCGCGGCCTTCCTGACCGGCGAAGCGGTGCCGGAGGTCGTGAAGTCCTGCGATCCCGGGAGGTTCCCTGAATGAGGTCCGCTGAATGAGGTCCGCCGAATGAGGGTCATCGGATGAAGGTCATCGTCAACGGGGTCGAGACCGCGCTGGACGACGAGGCGACCGTGAGCGTCGCCGTAGGCACCCTGACCGGGCAGACGGCGGGTGTCGCGGTGGCGTTGAACGGCGAGGTGGTGAGCCGGAGCGCGTGGTCGTCGACGCGGCTGTCCTCCGGTGATCAGGTCGAGGTGCTGACGGCGGTGCAGGGAGGTTGACGGCGGTGATCGACGACGTGTTCGTCCTGGGCGGGGAGAAGTTCTCCTCGCGGTTGATCATGGGTACGGGCGGCGCGCCCTCACTGGAGGTGCTCGACCAGGCGTTGGAGGCCTCCGGGACCGAGCTGACCACGGTCGCGATGCGACGGCTCGACCCCACGACGCGGGGATCGGTGCTCGACGTGCTGCGCGCCCGGGGCATCAAGGTCCTGCCGAACACGGCGGGCTGCTACACCGCCGGGGAGGCCGTGCTGACCGCCCGGCTGGCCAGGGAGGCCCTGGAGACCGACTGGGTGAAGCTGGAGGTCATCGCCGACGAGCGGACGCTGTTGCCCGACCCGATCGAGACGTTCGACGCGGCCGAACGGCTGGTCGCCGACGGGTTCACGGTGCTTCCGTACATCGGCGACGACCCGGCGCTGGCGCGGCGGCTGGAGCAGGCCGGTTGCGCCGCGGTGATGCCGCTCGGCGCGCCGATCGGCTCCGGCCTCGGCATCCGCAACCCCCACAACATCGAACTGATCGTGGAGGCGGCGGGCGTCCCGGTGATCCTGGACGCGGGCATCGGCACGGCCAGCGACGCCGCGCTCGCGATGGAGCTGGGCTGCGACGCCGTACTGCTGGCCAGCGCGGTGACCCGGGCCCAGCGGCCCGACCTGATGGCCGCGGCGATGCGCTCGGCCGTCACGGCGGGACGGCAGGCCCGCCTCGCCGGGCGCATCCCGCGGCGGCGGTACGCCGAGGCCTCCTCCCCCGCCGTGTCGTAGTGGCCCTGCCGCCCGGAAAGGGTAAGGAACGGACAGCGAACGGTTAGGGATAGGTCTCGTTTTGGGATTCGGGCACCCTGCGGGTGGCAAAACACCCGTAAACTCTGGCGGGTGGACACGACGCTAAGCGATCCGCTCATCGGGCAGCTGCTCGACGGGCGCTACCGCGTCGAGTCCCGGATCGCCCGGGGCGGCATGGCCTCCGTCTATCTGGCCCTGGACGTCCGGCTCGAGCGCACGGTGGCCGTCAAGGTGATGCACCGCTCGCTCGCCGAGGACCCCCAGTTCGTCCGGCGCTTCATCGGCGAGGCCAAGTCGGTGGCCGGGCTGTCGCACCCCAACATCGTGCAGGTCTTCGACCAGGGCACCGACGGTGCCAACGTCTATCTGTCGATGGAGTACGTCCCCGGCCGGACGCTCCGCGATGTGCTGAGTGAGCGCGGGCGGCTGCCGGCCCGCGAGGCCCTGGAGATGGTCATCCCGGTCCTGGCCGCGCTCGGCTCGGCCCACCAGGCCGGGCTCATCCACCGGGACGTCAAGCCGGAGAACGTGCTGCTGGCCGACGACGGCCGGGTGAAGGTCGTCGACTTCGGCCTGGCCCGCGCCATCGAGGCCACCAACCAGACCAAGACCGGCATGATGATCGGCACCATCGGGTACATGTCGCCCGAGCAGGTGACCACGGGCCAGGCCGACGCGCGCAGCGACGTGTACGGCGTGGGCATCATGCTGTTCGAGCTGCTCACCGGGCGGCAGCCGTACGAGGGCGAGTCGCCGATGTCGGTCGCCTACCAGCACGTCCACGACAGCGTCCCCGCGCCCTCGTCGATCGCGACGGACGTGCCGCCGTCGCTCGACGCGCTCGTCGGGGCGGCCACCGACAGGGACCCGGCCAGGCGCCCGGCGGACGCCAACGCCATGCTGATCGCCGCGGTCGAGACGCACCGCGGGCTGCCGCGGACGGGTCAGACCGGTCAGCACACGGCCCCGCACGGGGTGCGCCACATCGGTCAGCATGCGGGTGCGCATTCTTCGGGCGGCTTCCAGGCGCCTCCCCCGCTGGTCTATGTCGGGGAAGGCGCCGGAGGCGGCGGCGCCGGCCACACGATGATCCAGCCGCGGTCGGAACTGCCGACCGACGCGGGCAGATCGGCCGGTCGGGCCGGCTTCCTGCGGCGCCGGTCCAACTGGTTCGTCATCGGCCTGGCCCTGGTGATGGTCGCCGGGATAGCGTTCAGCGGCTGGTGGTTCTCACAGAGTCGTACGATCACGGTGCCCGACCTGGTCGGCCAGAACATCGTGCTGGCCAGGCAGGCGGCGCTGAAGGACGGCTTCGAGGTGAAGGTCGGCAAGGCCAGGTTCGACGACAAGGTGGAGAAGGACAACGTCCTCGACACCGAGCCGGGCCCGGGAGCGGAGGTCACCAAGGGGTCGGTGCTGACGCTGATCCCGTCGGCCGGACCGGAGACCATCGCGGTGCCCGACGTCGCCAACCTCAGCGAGGCGGAGGCCCGGGCGAAGATCGCCGAGGTGGGGCTGACCATCGGCCGGGTGAGCAAGAAGGAGAGCGACACGGTGCCCCGCGACCAGGTCGTCGGCACCAACCCGTCGGTGGGCAAGCGGGTCAAGAAGGGCGGCAACGTCAACCTGGTGATCAGCCTCGGTCTGCTCATGCCGGACGTCACCGACATGACCCGCGACAAGGCCGAGAGGTTCCTGCGTGACAGGGGCTTCAACGTCCAGATCGACGAGACGGCCAACGACGCCCAACCGGGCACGGTGATCGGGCAGGACCCCGCCGGCGGCACGCCGGTCGAGGCCGGGATCGAGGTCCGCCTGACGGTCTCCAAGGGGCCGGACAACGGCTGGCACTGGCCCTGGGACAACAACGACTCCGAGCCCCCCGGCGGGGTCGTCGTGGTCCCCGACGTCCGGTTCAAGGCGTTGAAGGACGCCACGCGCGAGCTGAGGGCGGCCGGCTTCAAGGTCAAGGCCCGCAAGCTGGTCGGCACCCGCCGCGTCATCCGGGAGAGCCCCAGCGGCCATCAACCCCCAGGCTCCACCATCACCATCTGGCACTGACCGGCATCCGCCGGCTGCGGCCGCAGTGTCAATCCCCTCCTGGGGCTCTCGCCTCCTGCACGGTGGTACGGATAACCAGACGACTGCCCCTACATAAGAGGAAGGATCTGGCTGAACCGGATTGCGACCGGGATCACGAACAGTCCGTAGACGATCCAGGTGGTCAGATACCGTCGCACGAGGAGAGCCGAACCTGTCGCGAGGATGAAAGCCAGGAGTAGGAGGAAGAATATGGCGGCGACGGCGTCCGGGTCGATTATGTGGGCGAGTTCTGGCTCCCAGTCGTACTTGTACACGTCGAACAGGTAAGCCAGATGCGTCAGGAACAGCGCGGCGTAGGCGAGGGCGGCGCAGGAAAGCGTTCGCACCACGGCGAGAAAACCAGCCACCGTGAACCTGGAGGCAGCCACGCCCGACTCCATCGTCATGGAAAGCGTCCCTTCCGGCCCCGGTCACGATTTGAGTGGTTCATCCTACTGCTGGCTGTAGCGTCAGGGTGCCGAGGACGCGGAGGCGGGCGAGGAGTCCGGCACCCCGCCATCCGCGCGATCAGCCCGTCCGGCCCGTCCAATTATTCTAGAGTTTCAGAGCGAAACCACTCTTGACTCTTCAACCAAGCGAGATACCTATCGAATATCTTTACGAGCCCACCATATTCATCTCTTTGCTCAAGGAATTCGTCAAGCAGTTGAAACAGGGTGTCGACAACCAAAGCATCGACTCCTGCATCATACAGCAAACCTTGTCCATCTACATGAGCAAGTAGTTTCACCAGCGTCGGCCATCCAAGATTATCACCTTCCCCATATTTTACTACCAGCCATTCCCTGAACCCTGCGAGAAATAAAGAGCCGTTGCCGCAATCATAGCCTAGAATAAAAGCGACAGCCGAGTTATAGGTGCCATCCAGGCCATACATGTTCGGCCTCTTGTGCACCGACGAAAGGAATTCACGGTGATTCACCTGGCACCTCAGAATCCAAAATCAAACGTGATCGGGTCGCTCGTTCGGATTGTAGCGCCGGGTACGACGCAGGCCCGCAGGTTGTCCGGCATCCATGAACATCACGCCCGGCCGGACCATCATGATCTACATCCGACCGATCACGGCATCGGCCATGCCTCCGCTTCGATTTCGGCGTCGGTCAGGACGGCCCTGTCGAGCATCGCTCCCAGGAGGCTGCTCGCCTTGCGGTTCGGATCGTTGCGGCTGCCCGCGAAGGTGATTCGAACCCCGGTCAGGTCGGCATCCCGCAGATCGGCATCACGAAAGGAGCATCCGGCGAAGCCGGCATGGCGAAGAGAAGCGCCTCGAAGATTGACTCCCTCGAAGTCACACCGAATGAACGAGCAGCCGTCAAGAGTGGCCAACCGCAGATCACTCTCGATGAATGAGCAACGCCGGAAGAACAATTCGTTACCGGTGACCGAGGCGAGATTCTGCCGATCAAACGCAACAGCGACGAAGAACTTGTGAACGCGAGCATTCGTGATCTCCGCCCGACCGGAAATCGCTGCCAGATCCTCCTTTCTGTCTGGTCCACTTGTTCGATACCTCGATTTAGACAAGGGAAACCAATCCTGACAGTGGCAGCGAAATAGGCAAACCCATCTTCACGTCTCCTTGGGTTCACCGTCCACAGGAAACGTATAGTGCTCCCCGTATCTATGAAAGAACCGCCACGCTTCCGAGCTTCGAGAGCTCATCGCGAAGACCTCGATGACCAGGTCCTCCTCGAGATCAAGACGTACGTCGCCGATCGATGACACATTCACGCTCCAAACTTTCGGATGCGATGCCACAAAGAACTCATCGATCCTTTCGACCCGTATGTCATAGACCGAACGCTCGTCGTCCGCGGCGAAGCCGTTCATGACATCTTTGGCCAGCCACTTCATGTCTTCCGACCCGACCAGGATCCGCCCCTCCATCATCAGGCGGAAGGGGCAGTTGGCATGCAGAGCGAACGCGCTTCCCGAACTGCTTCCCGGGCCCTTTATCATATCCCCGAACTCGATGACACCCATATCGAGAGCACGGCCCACGCCGGTAGCCGGCTGGTCCATAAGCGCGGCCAGCCGGCCCTGTGCAACTTCACGGTTAAACTTCAACAGTCATCTCCACCGAATTGGCTGACAGCTTCATCCACTATCTCATGGAATCCGAGCCTTTCTTGGTGATCGCGCCTTTGCCCAGGCGTTCGCGGAGAGCGGGCCGAGTGGCCGGTCTCCGGCCGGCTGGTGTTGATCACAGTGTTTCCGCCGACGTTGAGGGCGCCTTCGACCGACTGCGTGAGTCAGGTCTTCTCCCGAACCGGTAGTCAATCGAACGTGATCGGGTCGCTCGTTCGGGTGAGAGCGCCGAGGAGGCGGAGGCGGGCGAGGCCGCCGTCGGGGTAGATGTCGAGTCGCACATGGGTGACCGTACGGACGTCGTCGAGGCGGAACCGGTGCCGGGTGTCCGGCTGGAGCCGGGTTCTGGGCAGCAGCGGGAACCAGGCGCCGGCGTCGTCGAGCGAGGCCCGGCGCGCGTCGATTCCGCTCAGCGAGGCCGCGCCCGGGGCGTTGTAGATCAGGTTCGCGGTGTCCAGTTCGGCGACGGCGACCATGCCCGGGCCGGCCAGCGCCACGATCAGCCAGTCGTTGCCGCCGCCGCGCCGCCTGGCGGTCTCCCAGCCCTCGGCCTGATGACGGGCCAGGCCCGGGGCGATCACGTTGTTGGGCGACGAGTAGAACTCGTCCGAGCAGGAGACGACGCGGGCCCCGTTCTCCAGCGCGGCGAGATCGACGGTGAGCCCGTCCAGGAACGTCCGGTCGGGCACCACCTCGCCGTGCACCCGCAGCCGGGCGACGCCGCCGTCGGGGAAGATGTTCAGCCGCACGTGCGTGAACCTGCGGGGATCGGCGACCGGGAACTCGTGTACGGCGTCGCCGGACAGCGGACTCTTCGCCACGATCTCCACCCACCCGGACAGCTCGTCCACCGACGGATGTCCCTCGGCCGCGCACGCCTCCACTGAGGCGTACGGCGGGTAGTTGCCCTTGAACCAGGCCGTGTCGACGATCACGCCCCGGATGATCCCGGGCAGGCCGAGCCGTACGATTGCCCAGTCATGGCCGGGCCCGCGCCGCCGCCGGGTCTCCCACCCGTCGTAGACCTGCCCCTTCGGGCCGAACGTGTGCGGGCGGAACTCGGGCCGGCCCGGCCTGATCAGCGCCTCCCGCTCGGCGAACGACTCGTCGCTGGCCGCCACGACCGCCCCGCCGTACGTCCGCAGGGCGAGATCGGGCAGCCGGGTGAACGGGCTCACATCGACTGCCTGCCGCGAACTTCCTAAAACCGTGCTCATGATCCGACCAGGAATCGCCCGCGAGGGGTAAGGAAATCGACGGGTACGCCGCGCAGCCAGGTCGTACGGACGACGCCGGTCAACGTCCGGCCGTGGTAGGGCGTGACCAGGTTGCGATGGTGTAGCGCTGCCGCGTCGACGGTGAACTCGGCGTCGGCGTCGAAGGCCACCAGGTCGGCGTCGGCCCCGACGTCGATCACCCCCTTGTACGGCAGGCCGACCAGCGCGGCGGGCCCCTCGGCCATCCAGCGGGCGATCTCGCGCAGGCCGTACCCGCGCGACCGGGCCTCGGTCCACACGGCGGGCAGGCCGAGCTGCAGGGAGGAGATGCCGCCCCACGCGGCGGCGAAGTCGGGGACCTTCAGGTCGGGCGTCGACGGGGAGTGATCGGAGACGACGCCGATGAGGACGCCCTCGGCCAGCGCCTCCCACAGGGCGTCGCGGTTGGCGGCCTCCCTGATCGGGGGGCAGCACTTGTACGCGGGCCCGGCGACTTCCTCGGCGGTGAGTGTCAGATAGTGCGGGCAGGTTTCGGCGGTGATCCGTACCCCGTCGCGCCGTGCCTGTCTCAGTGGCTCCAGGCAGGCGGCGGCCGACACGTGCACGATGTGCGCGCGGGCGCCGGTCGCGGCGGCCGACTCGATCACCTGCTCGACGGCCCGCCGCTCGGCCTCCTGCGGTCGCGATCCCAAAAAATCCGCATATTTCGGACCAGGGGGGTCGCGCAGCAGCGCGGGATCCTCGGCATGCGCGATCAGCAGCCCGTCGAACGAGCCCACCTCGGCCAGTGCGTCCCGCAGCCCGGCCCGGTCCAGCGCGGGGAACTCCTCGACCCCCGAAGGGGACAGGAAGCACTTCACCCCGAACACCCCGGCGTCGTGCAGCGGCCGCAGGTCGGTCAGGTTTCCGGGGATCGCGCCGCCCCAGAAGCCGACGTCGACGTGGCACTTCCCCTGCGCCGCCCGGCGCTTGGTCTCCAGCGCGGCCACGTCGACCGTGGGCGGCAGCGAGTTGAGCGGCATGTCGACGATCGTGGTGATCCCGCCGGCCGCCGCCGCCCGGGTGGCCGTGGCGAAGCCCTCCCAGTGGGTCCGGCCGGGCTCGTTGACGTGCACGTGGGTGTCCACCAGCCCGGGCAGCAGCGCCACGTCGCCGAGGTCGACCACCTGCCGCGCGTCCGGCACGTCGGCGGTCACATCGTCGTACGCGTGCAGCGCCGCGATCTTCCCGTCCCGTACGGCCACCGCCAGCGCACGCTCCCCCCCGGCCGTGACCACCCGCCGTGACCTCACCACAAGCTCGAACCCGGCGACATCGAACACGCCCCCTCACCCCAGTCCGTGATCTTGCGGAAACTCGCACCCCTGCCTCCTGACCTTCCCCGACACCGTCCGTGATCTTGCACAGGCGCGTGTACGTGGACCTGCCGCGCTCTCGGCCTTCAAGCCTCCGCCAGGAGGCGGCGGTGGGCGCACGCCCCCGCCTCGGCCGCCGCCGTGTCGGAGACCGTACGGAGCTCGCCGTCCTCGACCACGGTCCGGCCGCCGACCAGGAGCCGGGCCAGCGGCGGCGTCTGGCCGTACGCGAACGCGACCACGGGGTCGTCGACGGCGGCGTGGAAACCGCCGATCCGCCACAGGGCGATGTCGGCGAGCTTGCCCACCTCGAGCGACCCGATCTCGGTGGCCCGGCCGAGGCACCTGGCCCCGCCCATGGTGGCCAGCTCAAGCGCCTGGCGGGCGGTCAGCGCGCTTGGGCCGTACCGGGCGCGCTGCATCAGCATCGCCATCCTGATCTCACCGGCGAGCGGCGTCATCTCGCTGGAGGCGGCGCCGTCCACACCGAGCCCGACGGGAGCGCCCGCGCGCAACAGGTCCGAAACGCGGGCGATGCCGGCGCCGAGACGGCCGTTGGAGGAGGGGCAGTGGGCCGTGCCGGTGCCGGTCTCGGCGAAGCGGCGCACGTCCTTGTCGGTGAGGTGGACGCAGTGGGCCAGCCAGACGTCGGGGCCGAGCCAGCCGAGACCGTCGAGGTACTCAGCCGGGAGCATGCCGAACTGCTCGCGGCAGTGCTCGTCCTCGTCGGCGGTCTCGGCGAGGTGCGTGTGCAGCCGTACGCCATGGGAGCGCGCGAGCTCGGCCGAGCGGATCATGAGATCGCCGCTCACGGAGAACGGCGAGCACGGGGCGACCGCGACCCGCACCGTCGACCCGAATGACGGGTCATGATATTTCCGGATCGCCTCCTCGGTGGCTCGCAGGATGTCGTCGACGTCCTCCACGATGTCGTCCGGCGGCAGCCCGCCCTGCGATCTCCCCCGGTCCATCGAGCCCCGGCACGGATGGAACCGCAACCCGACCCGTCGCGCGGCGTCGATCTCGGCCTCGAACAGGTCGCCGCGGCCCTTCGGGAAGATGTAGTGGTGGTCGGTCGAGGTGGTGCAGCCCGACTTGGCCAGCCAGGCCAGCCCCGCCGTGACCGCGCCCGACACCACCTCGGCGTCCATCCTCGCCCACAGCCGGTAGCTCGCCGCCAGCCACTCGAACAGCGTTCCGTCGGGCGTCACCCCCTGGGCGGCCCACTGGTAGAGGTGGTGATGGGTGTTGACGAGCCCCGGGGTCGCCAGGCAGGCGGCGCCGTCGACCCGCTCGGCCCCCTCGGGTACGGCTGTCGCGGGGCCGGGGCCCACGGCGGTGATCCGGTCGCCTTCGACGACGATGTGGCCGGAGGGGATCTCCTCGCCCACCACAGGCGCGATGTAGGCGTTCTCGATGACGAGCCGGCGGACTGCAAGATCACGCAAGGAGAACTCCCAGGTCGGGCGGGATCGGTGCGAGTTTCTGCAAGATCACGGCGAGGGGGTGGGGGCGGTGGGGGTGGCGCGTTGGGCGGCGGCGAGCCGGACGGCGTCGAGGATCTTCTCGTATCCGGTGCACCGGCACAGGTTCCCGGCCAGGGCCTCGCGGATCTCGGCGTCGTCCGGCACTCGCCCCGCCGCCCGCTCGACCAGCGCGTGCGCCTGCACGATGAGCCCGGGCGTGCAGAACCCGCACTGTACGGCTCCCGCCGCCAGGAACGCGCGCTGCACGTCGTGCAGGCCGCCCTCCCCGGCCGCCTGGGCGTCCCCCGAGGCCAGGCCCTCGACCGTGACCACCTCACGGCCCTCGGCCTGACCCGCCGCGACCAGGCAGGCGCAGACCGGCGTGCCGTCCAGATAGACCGTGCAGGAGCCGCACTCACCCTGTTCGCAGGCGTTCTTGGCGCCCGGCAGGCCGAGCCGTTCCCGCAGCACGTAGAGCAGGCTCTCGCCTTCCCACACGTCGTCGGCGGCCGTCTTCCGGCCGTTGACGGTGACGTTCACCCTCACCTCGCGCCCCTCCCCGCTCGCAGGTAGTCGTGCCAGGCCCAGCCGAGCGTGCGGCGGGCCATCACGGCCAGGGCGTGCGACCGGTAGGCGGCCCGTCCCCGCACGTCGTCGATGGGCGCGGCCGCTCCGGCCACCAGCTCAGCGAACCGCGCGGCGACCTCCGGGTCGAGCGCGGAGCCGCCCGCCCTGCCGAGGGTCCAGTCGAGCTCGCCCGCCAGGAACGCCTCGGCCGCCACGGCCCGCAGCGGCGTCGGCGCGGCCGAGCCGATCCCGGTCCCCACCCGCCGATTCTCCGGATGGAGCGCGATCGCGAACGAGCACACCGCGATGACCATGGCGTTCCTCGTGCCGACCTTGGAGAAGTACTGCGGGCCGGCGGCGGTGGGCACCCGCACCGCGCGGATCAGCTCGTCGGGGGCGAGCGCGTTGCGCTTCACCCCGGTGTAGAACCGCGCGATCGGGATCAACCGCACCCCGCGCACCGACTCGGCCTCGACGACCGCGCCGGAGGCCAGCAGCGGCGGGTGGCCGTCACCGGCCGGGGATGCGGCGCCCAGGTTGCCGGCCAGCGTGCCGCGGTTTCTGATCTGCGGCGAGCCGACCGTACGGGACGCCTGGGCCAGCCCCGGCAGCACCTCGCCCAGCTCGTCGATCAGCCGGGCGTAGGTCACCCCGGCGCCGACGCGGATCCACTCCCCCTCCCGCGACCAGCCGGCCAGTTCGCCGACTGTGTTGAGGTCGAGCAGGGCGGCGGGGCGGCCCCTGTCGAGGTTGATCTCCACCATGACGTCGGTGCCGCCCTGGATCGGCGTCGCCTCCGGCCGCTCCGCTTTCAACTCCAGTGCCTCGGCCCAGGTCCGGGCGCGCAGAAAGTCCATCGGCTACTCCCAGGCCGGTCCGGCGTCGGGCGCGTCCTCACGCAGGACCGTGCCCTCGATCAGTCCGTACGGCCGGTCGGCGGCGAAGAAGATCTCACCGTCGTTGTCCAGCCCGAAGTGCGACAGGTCCACCTCGAAGTGGTGCTTGTTCGGCAGCGAGAGTCGTACCTCGCAGATCTCCGGACATTCCGCGAGCACCCGCGAGCCCATGGCGTAGAGGGTCTGCTGCAGCGACAGGCTGTAGGTGTCGGCGAACGCGGCGAGCAGGGCCCACCGAGCCGTTTCATGAGACTTGTCCCAATAGGTGGGGAAATACGCGTGCCGCCACGACGCCGCGACCTCCGTGGCGAGGATGCGGTCGCGGGTCTCGGTCAGTGTCGTGTACTCATCGCTGGCGAAGCCCCGGAACTCCGAGTTCGTGGTGTTCATGACGACGAGGCCACGCAGCCCGGAGACGACCCGCTCCCCCGATCCGTCGACGTGCGCCACACAGGTGCGGGTCTCCCGCCCGGCCCTGACGAAGGAGTGCCCATTCGAACCGTTGCGCTCCCAGGTGTACTCCTCGATCGCGACCCGGGCATGACGGACGGCCGGCTGGGTGCCGACGAAGTGCCGGGCGAGCAGCAGCGCGAAGTCCTCGATCGCGCCGATGCCGTGTTTCTTGGCGAACGCGTAGACCGTGTTCTTCTGTGTGTCGGTGGGCAGCACGGCCGAGTTGTCTCCGCTCAGGTGGACCTCGGTCATGTCACCCGACAGCGTCGTGCTGACGTTGAGGTCCTTCACTCGGTGGGCGTCCCCGTGCCGGGTGACCTGCACCACTCTCGTCTCTGCCTTGCCGTACCTGTTGGGTCCCAGGACGACCACGATCAACTCCCCCGGTAGGTCGAGTAGGCGAACGGGCTCAGCAGCAGCGGCACGTGGCAGTGCTCGCCGGCGTCCCGGATGGTGAACACGACGCTCACCTCGGGGAAGAACGCGCCCTCCCCCAGGTAGGCGCCGGTGTCGAAGACGAGCCGGTAGGTCCCCGGGCGCGGATCCTCCTCGGCCAGCCATTCCCGTCCGAGCGGCGACCAGGCGCGGATCCGGCCGTCGTCGTCGGTACGGCCCTCGGCCACCGGGACGAAACCATGCGCCGCACGACGCGAGAGCCGTACGAACACGTCCTTGGCGGGCCGCCCGGCGGCGGTGTCCAGCACATGGGTCGACAGGCTCATCGCGCCTCCTGCCACAGCTTGGCCAGCCTGAGGTCGGCGATCTTGCCCAGCTCCTCGCGGACCACCGCGCGCTCGGCCTCGGCGTCGTTGGCGAGCCGCACCCGCAGCAGGCCGAGCATCTCCTCGGCGCTCCGCCCGGTCGCGCAGACCAGATAGACGTGGCCGAACCGGCTCTCGTAGGCGGCGTTGCCCTCGCGCAGCGCGTCGAGCACCTGCCGGTCGGCGTCCGCCGTACCCGCCTGCTCACCTCGCGACCAGGCGGTCTCCCGGCCGTCCCCGGCGGCCCGCTCGCCGATGCGGGGGTGCGCGGCGAGCGCCTCGAGCACGTCGGGCCAGCTCAGCGCGGCCATCGCCGCCTCGCCCGCCCGCCGCAGTCCGTCGAGATCCCGGTACGGCCGCCGCTCGGCGACCGCCGACACCCAGGTGGCGGACGCGCAGCAGGAGCGGAGCTCCTCCCGGCTGACTTCTCGCATGCTTGCAGTACACAGCGGCCCGACGGCCCGGTCCAGCAGCGCGAAGTCCCAACCCGCCGCCCCCGTCGCGGCGCCGATTTGTAGGTTGTGACAAAGCGCCGGACGCGACCAGGCAGAGTTATCTGGAAAGTATCGGGGTGTCACTATCGCGGAGGTCCCCATGACTCCTTCCAATCTCATCGGCGGGCATGTCTTCGTCGCCGGCGGCCTGGCCACCGGCGGGCTGCGCCACGCCGCGGACATCGGCGCCGAGATGATCCAGGTGTTCGTCAGCAACCCGCGCGGCTGGGCGCTGAGCGCGGGCGATCCCGCCGAGGACGCCAAGCTGCGCGAGTCCGGGATGCCGGCGTTCGTGCACGCCAACTACCTGGTCAACTTCGGCTCGCCGACCGAGGCCACGCTGGAGAGCTCGGTGGCCGTCATCCGCCACACACTGCGCAGGGCCGCCGCCATCGGCGCGCTCGGCGTGGTCGTGCACACCGGGTCGGCCGTCAGCCAGTCCCGGGAGGACGCGATGCGCCAGGTGCGCGAGCATCTGCTGCCGCTGCTGGACGAGATCCCCGGCGACGGCCCCGATCTGCTGCTTGAGCCGATGGCCGGGCAGGGCCGGATGCTCTGCGCGACCGTCCAGGACCTGGGCCCCTACCTGGAAGCGCTGGACTTCCATCCGAAGGCGGGCGTGTGCCTGGACACCTGCCACGCGTTCGCCGCCGGCCACGACCTGGCCGCCCCCGACGGCGTACGGCTCACGCTGGACGCGCTGCACGAGGTCGCCCCCGGCCGGCTCAAGCTGATCCACGCCAACGACTCCAAGGACGCATGCGGATCGAAGCGGGACCGGCACGAGAACATCGGCGCCGGCCATATCGGCGCCCAGGCGTTCGCCGACCTGATGCGTCACCCGGTCGCCGCGGGTGTACCGGTCTGCATCGAGACGCCCGGCAAGGCGGACAAGCACCGGGAGGACATCGAGCTGCTCAAGAAGCTCAGGTGAACGTCGTCTGCGGGAGATCGCGGCGCGATCCGGCGCCCCCGTGTTGCCGGATCGCGTCCGCGTACTCCCCACCACGCCGGACCGGGCCCTTCCCCCCCGAGTCGAGCCCGGCCCTGTGACCTTGAGGTCAGATCTCGCTCACCTTGTCGGCCACGCGGCGTGTCTTGCGACGCTCGAAAGACTACGAGGAGTAATGAGGCCGCCGGGAGGCCCTTCAGACGAGCGGTCTCCAGTTCGCGCCATACGGCCCCGGCGATCGCGACGAGCGGACCATCCCGAGCGACGAGCGGTCCCGGAGAACCCGGTAGCGCGCCACGAAGATCAACGGAACTGGCCGACGAGCAACTCCCGGACCTGCCGGGTGTGCCTCCTGCTCACCGGCAGCACCTCTTCCCCCACCTGGAGGACCATCCGCCCAGCGTCGAACCGCATCTCGATCACGTGCCTGGCGTTCACCAGGGTGCTGCGGTGTGCCCGGATGAAGCCCGAGCCGCCCCAGCGCCGCTCCAACGCCGCCAGAGACATCCGTACCAGGTAGTTGGCGTCGGCCGTGTGCAGGCGCACGTAGTCGCCCTGCGCCTCCGCGTAGCACACGTCCTGCTGCGCCACGAACTTCGTGCGCCCGCCCAGCTCCACGGGGATGACGTCGTCCGGGTCCGTCTCCCCCTCACCGGCCGCGACCGCCGCCGCCAGTCGCCGTACGGCCTCCGCCAGGCGTTCCGGGCGCACCGGCTTGAGCAGGTAGTCGACGGCCTCCAGCTCGAACGCCTGGACGGCGCAGTCATGGGCGCTCACGAAGACCAGCCTCGGCGGCAGGGGGAAGCCGCCGATGAGCCTGGCCAGATCGAGACCGTCGAGGCCGGGCATGCGGATGTCCAGGAACACCCCGTCCAGCCGCTCCCCCGCGGCGATCATCTGGACCATGTCCTGGAGGGCCGTCCCGCTGTCCGACGCCGTCTTCACCTGCTCCACGCGGGGGTCCCGGCGGAGGAGATAGGCGAGCTCGGACAGCGCGGGGACCTCGTCGTCTACCGCAAGGACGCGTAACATGGCCACCACCGTGCCTGTAACCGGCCGGTTACGCAAGTGATACCTGAAGCTAGACCAGCGTGGGCCGCGGGCGGGTCTTGGGGATGCGGAGCTGGATCTTCGTGCCCGCGCCGGGTGCGGTGTCGACGACGAGGCCGTAATCGTGGCCGTAGATGCGGCGCATCCGCAGGTCGACGTTGCTCAGCCCGATCCCCTTCGGCTCCTCGCCGAGGATGGCGCGCACATGCTCGGGATCCATGCCGACCCCGTCGTCCTCGATCGAGATGTGCGCCTCGGCTCCGGCGTCCCTGATGACCACCCGGACCTCACCGGGCATGCCATGCTTGATCGCGTTCTCGACCAGCGGCTGCAGGCACAGGAAGGGCACCGGGACGCGCAGCACCTCGGGGGCCACCTGCACGGTGAAGCGCAGCCGGTCGCCGAATCTCGCCTGTTCCAGCACCAGATAGCGGTCCATGCAGCTCAGCTCGTCGGCGAGCGTGGTGAAGTCCCGGGTGCGGCGCAGCGCGTAACGGGTGAAGTCCGCGAAGTCCAGCAGCAGTTCGCGGGCACGCTCCGGCTCCGTCCGGACGAACGACGCGATCGTGGTCAGCGAGTTGTAGACGAAATGCGGCGAGATCTGCGCGCTCAGCGCGCGCGTCTCGGCCTCGAGCGTCCGCCGCCGGGACGAGTCGAGCTCGGCGAGTTCGAGCTGCCCGGAGACCCAGCGGCCCACCTCGGTCGCCGTACGCGCGAGCGAGGGACCGGCCTCGGCGTCGTAGGCCACGAGGGTGCCGATCATCCGCCCCGCCACGATCAGCGGCACCACCACCCCCTCCCCCGCGACCTCTTCCCCCGCGCCCATCTGGGGCCGACCGGCCCGCACCGCGGCCCGGGCCTCGGCGAGGATCGCCTCGTCCCCCGGCGCGCCCTCACCGTCCCGGGCGAGGACCCGGTCGAGGGACGTGATCGCCAGCGCGGAGGTGCCGAGCAGGGCACGCAGGTGCCGTACGGCTCGGCGCGCGGAGTCGCGGTTCAGGCCCGCCCGCAGCGAGGGCGCGGCCAGCCCGGCGATGTGCAGGGCGAGATGGGCCGCCTCGCCCGCCTCACCGGCCAGGCCGTCGCGGCCGGCCCGCCGTCGGCCCAGGCCGTACCCCGCGAGGGCGGACATCCCGCAGAGCGGCAGCCACAAGGCTGTGAGACACAGGGCTGTTGACACGCGGGCCAAAATAGCGGCTGGCAGAGCTCAGGGTGGGCCGTCGCCCGGGTCCTCCTGATATGAGTAGCGCTGCTCCTGCCACGGGTCGCCGATGTTGTGGTAGCCGCGCTCCTCCCAGAAGCCGCGCCGGTCCTCCAGCAGGTACTCGACCGCACGGACCCACTTCACGCTCTTCCAGGCGTACAGATGGGGGACGACGAGACGGACCGGGTGGCCGCGCTCGGGCGTGAGGGGCTTCTCGTCGAGTTCGGTGGCGAACAGTGTGCTCGGCCGGTCGAAGTCACCGAACCTCAGGTTGGCGCTGTAGCCGTACTCGGCCCAGATCATGACGTGGCGCACACCGGGGTCGGGCGGGACCCGCTCCAGGAGGGCGGCCGCCGGGATCCCGCCCCACTCGTTCCCCATGATCGAGAACTTGGTGACGCAGTGGAAGTCGGCCATCACGGTCGTGCGGGGCAGCCGGGAGAACTCCTCCCAGGTGAACTTGTGGTCATCCCCCGACGCCGTGGCGCCGAAGACCTGGAACCGCCAGGTCTGGGGGCGGAACGCCGGCACCCTGCCGTAGTGGAGGATCGGCCGCCCCCTCGGGATGTACTGACCCGGGGGCAGGCGGGTCTCCACTTCACGTATCTCCGGTTCACGGATCTCCGGGTCACGGATCTCCGGTTCGGGAATCTCCGGCACGCAGCCATCCTGCCACCAGGCGTCTGACCGGTTCCCACCGGTCCCCTCCGCCGGGCCCCTCCTGTTCGGACACGAGGCATGCGCTATATTTCGACCATGCGCACCGCTTCTGCGTTTTTCGTGTTTTGGTATGGCGACGGACCCGTGGGGACCGCTCGCCCGCAAGCGCTGCGCTGACAGCCAGGCGAACGAAGGCCCCGGGTCCGGATGGACTCGGGGTCTTCTGTTTGTTACGGAAATGTCCGCCAGAAGTCCGCCCAGAAGAAGGAGTGATCATGGTCATCGTCATGGCCCCCGAGGCCACGCAGGACGACGTCGAGGCGATCGTCGAGCTCGTCGCCACGGCCGGGGGTGAGGCCTTCGCCAGCCGGGGCGTGAGCCGTACGATCATCGGGCTGATCGGCGACGTCGACCAGTTCACGGCGCTGAACCTGCGCGGCATGCGCGGCGTGGCCGACGTGGTGCGCGTGTCGGCCCCGTACAAGCTGGTGAGCCGCGGCAACCATCCCGATCGGTCGACGGTGACCGTGCGCGGGGTGCCGATCGGGCCGGACACGGTGACGCTGATCGCCGGGCCGTGCGCGGTGGAGACCCCGCAGCAGACGCTGGAGGCGGCCACGATGGCCAAGGCCGCCGGCGCGACGCTGCTGCGCGGGGGTGCCTACAAGCCGCGCACCTCGCCGTACGCCTTCCAGGGCCTGGGCGAGGCGGGCCTGCGCATCCTCGCCGACGTCCGGGAGGAGACCGGGCTGCCGATCGTCACCGAGGTGGTGGACGCCCACGACGTGGCGCTGGTGGCGTCGTACGCCGACATGCTGCAGGTCGGCACCCGCAACGCGCAGAACTTCGCGCTGCTGCAGGCTGTGGGCGCGGCCGGCAGGCCGGTGATGCTCAAGCGGGGCATGACGGCGACCATCGAGGAGTGGCTGATGGCGGCCGAGTACATCGCCCAGCGCGGCAACCTCGACATCGTGCTGTGCGAGCGGGGCATCCGGACCTACGAGACCGCGACCCGCAACACCCTCGACATCTCGGCCGTACCCGTGGTGCAGCGGCTGTCGCACCTGCCGGTGATCGTGGACCCGTCGCACTCGGGCGGCCGCCGCGACCTCGTGCTGCCGCTGACCCGGGCCGCGATCGCGATCGGGGCCGACGGTCTGATCATCGACGTGCACCCCAACCCCGACCAGGCGCTGTGCGACGGCCCGCAGGCCCTGGTCGACGGCGACCTGGCCGAGCTCGCCGCCGTCATGCGCGACTTCCCGGCGCTGGTGAACCGCACCCTCACCGTTTCTCCGGCGATGTCCACCGCCGCGACCCCGGTGTAGCGGCGTCTACTGCTGGAAGTCGTCCAGCTTGTAGGGGCGGATCGAGTCGGCGAGCTGGACGGCGAGGTCCTCGGCGTCCAGACGCCGCTCGATCTGCTTGAGATCCTCGATCTTGGCGCGGGTCTCGGCCGAGCGGGGGGCGAGCAACGTGCAGCAGTCCTCGTCGGGCAGCTCGGAGATCTGCAGCGTCCCGATCCGCCGCGCCTCCGCCATGATCTCGGTCTTGTCGAGGCCGATGAGCGGGCGCAGGATCGGCAGGTCGACCGCGTTGTCCTGGGCCGTGATGTTGGTGAGCGTCTGCGAGGAGACCTGGCCGAGCGAGTCGCCGGTGACGAGCGCCTCGGCGCGGATGCGGTGCGCCACCTCTTCGGCGGTCTTCAGCATCAGCCGCCGCTGTGCGATCACCGCGAGGCGGTCCTGCCCCGACGCCTTGATCGACTGCTGGGCCTTGCCGAACGGCACCACCCACAGGCGCGACTTCCCCTGGAACCTGTCCAGGTTGCGGACCAGCGCGTACGCCTTGTAGATCGACTCGGAGGTGGTGAACGGGATGCCGGAGAAGTGCAGGAAGTCCACCCGCAGACCCCGGCGCATCATCCGGTAGGCCGCGACCGGCGAGTCGATGCCGCCCGACAGCAGCGCCAGCGCCCGCCCGCTGGAGCCGACCGGCAGGCCGCCCTGCCCGGGCAGGCCCCCGGTGAACAGGAACGCCTCGTCCTTGTCCACCTCGATGTGCACGGTCAGCTCGGGACGGCTCAGGTCCACCGGCAGGCCGTAGGTGTCGTTGATCGTGCCGCCGACGAGTCGGTCGAGCTCGTTGGACCGCAGCGGGAAGCGCTTGTCCCTGCGCCGCGACCGTACGGCGAAACGCGCGTTCCTGGACACCTCGTCGGAGTCCTTGATCAGCTCGATGGCCGCCTTCGTGATGGCCTCGGGATCCTTGGCGATCCGCCGGGCGAGGTGGACCAGCACGATGCCGGGCACGTCGGACACGCGCTTGGCCACGGCCTCGGCGACCTCGTCGGCGGTCCCCTCGGGAAGGAAGAGCGCGATCACGCCGTGCCGCTGCCGGACCTCGACGCGGTAGTCCTTGAGCGCGCCCTTGATGTTCGACCGCAGCCGCATCTCGAAAAGCTCGCGGTTCCTGCCCTTCAGGACCACTTCGCCCAGCTTGAGCAGCACGCATGGCTCGCCCAGGGCCGATCCGGCCGTCACTGACATTCCGTTACCTACCTCCGGCAGAGCACAACGCGGGAGCCCACTACTTTAGTCCGCCACACCGCCGAACAGCACCGCCGAACAGCACCGCCGATCAGCACCGCCGAACAAGACCGAGTAGAGACGCGTACGGCTCCCGCCGATGGTGGCGGGAGCCGTACGATCAGGGAGCCGTACGTTCAGGGAGCCGTACGTTCATTCGGCGCGATCAGCCGAAGAAGACCTCGGCCTCCTCGTAGCGGGACACCGGCACGGTCTTCAGCTCGGCGGTGGCGGCTTCGAGGCTCACCCGGACGATGTCCGTACCGTGCAGGGCGACCATCTTGCCGAAGTCGCCCCCGTGGACCGCGTCGATCGCACCGAGCCCGAACCGGGTGGCGAGCACGCGGTCGTAGGCGGTCGGCGTGCCGCCGCGCTGGATGTGGCCGAGGACCGTCGTCCTGGCCTCCTTGCCGGTGCGCTTCTCGATCTCCTTGGCGAGCATCTCGCCGATTCCGCCGAGCCGTACGTGACCGAACGCGTCGAGCTCGCCACCCTGCAGCGTCATCTGTCCCTCGAGCGGGTGCGCGCCCTCCGCGACCACGATTATCGGGGCGTAGCGCGTCTTGAACCGGGACTCGACGTAGGCGCAGACCCTTTCGATGTCGAACGGCTTCTCCGGGATGAGAATGACGTTCGCCCCGGCGGCCATGCCTGCGTGCAGCGCGATCCAGCCGGCGTGGCGGCCCATGACCTCGCAGATCAGGGCGCGGTGGTGGGACTCGGCCGTGGTGTGGAGGCGGTCGATGGCCTCCATCGCGATGTTCACGGCGGTGTCGAAGCCGAAGGTGTAGTCGGTGGCGTTGAGGTCGTTGTCGATCGTCTTGGGCACGCCGACGACCTTGACGTCGCGGTCGAAGAGCTGCTTGGCGACGCCCAGGGTGTCCTCGCCGCCGATCGCGATCAGGGCGTCGACGCCGGCCGCGGCCAGGTTCTCCTTGATCCGGTCGACGCCGCCGTCGATCTTGATCGGGTTCGTGCGCGAGGAACCGAGGATGGTCCCGCCACGCGGCAGGATCCCCCGGACCGCCTGGACGTCGAGCGGCATGGTGTCGCCCTCGAGGGGGCCACGCCAGCCGGCCCGGAATCCGACGAACTCGTGCCCGTACACGCCGATGCCCTTGCGGACCACGGCGCGGATCACCGCGTTCAGCCCCGGGCAGTCGCCGCCTCCGGTAAGGACTCCAATGCGCATGACGGGTTCCTCCATAAGGGAATACACGGCCAGACTGGTTCGGTACGCCGCGTCGACGCACCGCATTCTGCCCCAGCCTACCGACATTGGTATAGACCAAAGCGAGGTTACGTGACCGAACTCACCACGGCCAGCACCCCTACCCAGCCGACTCCCAATCACTCAGTCTCCCACGATGGGGGACGGGAGATGGGCGTGCTGGCCATCGACGCCGGCACGACCGGGGTCACCGCCCTCGTCGTGACCGGGGACGGGCGGATCGAGGGCCGGGGGTATGCGGAGTTCGCCCAGCACTTCCCGCATCCCGGCTGGGTCGAGCACGTGCCCGAGGAGATCTGGCAGGCCACGCTCGCGGCCTGCCGTACCGCCCTGGACGCCGCGTCCACCCGGCCGTGCTGCGTGGGGATCACCAACCAGCGGGAGACAGCGGTGCTGTGGGACCGCACCACCCTGGCCGCGCCGCGCCGCGCCGTCGTCTGGCAGGACCGGCGCACGACCGCCATCTGCGAACGCATGCGCGAGCACGAGCCGCGCGTGTCGGAGCTCACCGGTCTCCGCCTCGATCCCTACTTCACCGGCACGAAGCTGACCTGGCTGGCGGAGCACGACCCGCGCGCCTGGAACGGCACCGCGGCAGGGGACGTGGCCGTCGGCACGGTCGACTCCTACCTGATCGCCCGGCTGACCGGCGGCGCGCGGCACGTCACCGATCCGTCCAACGCCGCCAGGACACTGCTGTACGACATCGCGGCCGGCGACTGGTCAGCGGAGCTGTGCGACCTGTTCGGCGTGCCGCCGGCCGCGCTGCCGCGGATCGTGCCCAACTACGGCGAGATCGGACGGACCTCACCGGAGGCGTTCCTCGGGCTCGACCTGCCGATCACCGGCGTGGCCGGCGACCAGCAGGCGGCGCTGTTCGGCCAGACCTGCTTCTCCCCCGGTGACGCCAAGTGCACGTACGGCACGGGCTCGTTCATCCTGGTCAACACCGGCGGGCGGATCGTACGGTCGGACGCCGGGCTGCTGACCACCGTCGCCTGGCAGTCCCCGTCCGGGGAGATGACGTACGCCCTGGAAGGGTCGATCTTCGTCACCGGAGCCGCGATCCAGTGGCTGCGCGACGGGCTGGGGCTGATCCAGGCCGCCGGCGACTCGGAGTTCGCCGCGGCGAGCGTGCCCGACTCCGGCGGCGTCGTGTTCGTGCCGGCCCTGACCGGGCTCGGCGCGCCGTACTGGGATCCCGACGCCCGCGGGACCATCCTCGGCATCACCCGCGGCACCCGCGCCGCCCACCTGGTGCGGGCCGCCCTCGACGCGATCGCCTTCGAGGTGCGCGACATCGTCGAGGCCATCCGGGGGATGGGAGTCGAGACCGCGGTGCTGAAGGCCGACGGCGGCGCGAGCGCCAACGACCTGCTCATGCGTCTGCAGGCCGACCAACTGGGCACGCCGGTCGAGCGGCCGGTCGTCCAGGAGACGACGGCACTCGGCGCGGCGTTCCTGGCCGGGCTGGGCGCGGGCGTCTGGTCCTCCCCCGAGGAACTGCGCGAGACCTGGCGGCTCGACCGCCGCTTCGAACCCGCTCCCGACGACGGCAGGGCGTACGCCCGGTGGAAGCGGGCGGTCGAGCGGGCCCGCGGCTGGGCGGCGGAGGAACATTGACAGTGTCATGATGACAGTGTCATCGTGGAGGAATGGACGAGGCGTGGACGATCGGCGAGCTGGCGCGGCGGGCGGCGGCCCTGCTTGGCGGTGGCGGTGTCGATGGCGGTGTCAACGGCGGTGTCGATGGCGGTGTCAACGGCCGCGTCCGCGAGGTGCCCAACGAACGGCTCATCCGGTGGTACACGACGATCGGGCTGCTCGACCCGCCACTCGCCCGCCGGGGCAGGGTCGCCATCTACGGGCGGCGCCATCTGCTGCAGCTCGTCGCGGTGAAACGCCGTCAGGCCGACGGCCTGTCCATCGCCGCCATCCAGGCGGAGCTCGCCGGGGCGACCGACGCCATGCTCCAGCGGATCGCCGACCTCCCCGCCGATCCGCCGGTCGAGGCCGCGCCCGCCTCCCGTGACCGCTTCTGGGTCCGGGACACCGCCGCGCACACGATGGCGGCGCCGGCGCCTGAGACGGGATCGGCTCCGCCGGACGGCGTCGTGTTCGGCGTACGGCTCACACCCGGGGTGACGGTGATGCTCGACGGGGCCGGCCGTACCCCCACCCCGGACGAGGCCGCCGCCATCCGCCTGGCGGCCGGTCCGCTGCTGGCCGCCCTCACCGAACTCGGTCTCACCCGCGAAGGGAAGAAATCGCCATGACCGTTCCCATCACGCATCTTCGGCCGGAGGAGTGCCGTCCGGCGCAGGACGCCGGGCTCGGGGCCCTGGAGACCGAACGCGGCAACCTGCCGCTCGAAAGCGTCGACGTCACGGCCCGCGTGACCGGGCTGGTCGCCGGGGTCGAGGTGACGCAGGCGTTCCGCAACCCGTTCGACGTCTCGCTCGAGGCGACGTACGTCTTCCCGCTGCCGCCGAGGGCGGCGGTCACCGCGTTCCGCATGGAGGCCGGCGACCGGGTGATCGAGGGCCTGCTCAAGGAGCGTGCGCAGGCGCGGGCCGACTACGACCGCGCCCTCACCGAGGGCAGGCGGGCCGCGATCGCCGAGGAGGACCGGCCTGACGTCTTCACCATCCGCGTCGGCAACCTCTCGCCCGCGGAGCGGGTCACGGTACGGCTCACGCTGAGCCAGCCGCTGCCGTACGAAGACGGCGCCGCCGAGTTCCGCTTCCCGCTGGTCGTGGCCCCGCGCTATGTTCCCGGGGTCCCGCTGGACGGGCCGCCTGCCGGTTCCGGCGTGATCCCGGACACCGACGCGGCGCCCGACGCGTCCCGGATCTCCCCGCCGGTGCTGCTCCCCGGGTTCCCCAATCCGGTACGGCTGTCGCTCACGGCGACGGTGGATTCGGCCGGGCTGGGCCTGCGGGAGATCCGCTCCAGCCTGCACGAGGTCGTCCGCGAGGGCGACACGATCAGCCTGCGGCCCGGCGAGCGGCTGGACCGCGACTTCATCCTGCGCCTGGCGTTCGACTCCTCCGCGTCCCTGGCTCTGACGCCTGACGACGGCGACCCCGGGGAGGGAACGTTCACGCTGACCGTCGTGCCGCCGGCGGACGCCGCGGCCGCGGGCAGGCCGCGCGACGTGGTGCTGTTGCTCGACCGGTCGGGCAGCATGATGGGCTGGAAGATGGTGGCGGCCCGGCGGGCGGCGGCCAGGATCGTCGACACGCTGACCACGCGGGACCGCTTCGCCGTGCTGGCGTTCGACAGCGTGGTCGAGCGTGCCTTTCCCGGCGGGCTGGTGGACGGTTCCGACCGCAACCGGTACCGCGCGGTGGAGCATCTGGCCCGGCTGGAGGCGCGTGGCGGCACCGAGATGCTCTCGCCCATCGAGGAGGCGCTCGGCCTGCTCAGCGCCGCTGCCGGCGAGCGGGCCGGTGAGCCGGCCGGTGAGCGGGATCGCGTGCTCGTCCTGGTGACCGACGGCCAGGTGGGCAACGAGGACCAGATCCTGGAGCGAGCCGCGGGTAGGCTCGGCGAGGTCCGCGTGCACACCGTCGGCATCGACCGGGCGGTGAACGCCGGTTTCCTCGGCAGGCTCGCCCTGCTCGGCACCGGCCGCTGCGAACTGGTCGAGTCGGAGGACCGGCTCGACGAGGCGATGGAGCACATCCACCGCAGGATCGGCGCGCCACTGGTCACGGACATCACGGTGCGTCCCGAACCGCTGAGCCCTGGGGGCTTCGACCTCGTTCCGGGCACCGTCACGGACATCGGCTCGCTCTTCCCCGGCGTGCCCCTCACCGTCTCCGGCCGTTATCGGGGACGGCCGTCCGGGGCGATGGCCGTACGGGGCCTCACGGCGGACGGCGAGCCCTGGGAACGGCGGGTGACCGGTCACCATGCCGACAGCCCTGCGGCACGGGCGGTGTGGGCCCGGGCTCACCTGCGGGAGCTGGAGGACCGGTACGCCGCCGGCGATCACTCACTGGAGGATCGGATCGTGGCGACGTCGCTGCGGTTCGGCGTGCTGTGCCGCTTCACCGCGTTCGTCGCGGTCGACTCGCGGGTGACCGCCGACGGCCGCCCGGAGCACCACGTGATCCAGCCGGTGGAGCCGCCGTCCGGCTGGGAGATGCCCATGGGCGCGCCGATGGCGCTGGGAGCGGTCAGGTCGATGGCGGCCAGCGCTCCCATGACGGGCCCGATGACGGCCCCGATGGTCGCCGAGGCCCCGATCACCTTCGCTCCGCCGCCTCCCGCCGGCTCCGGCCGACGGCCCAGTCGCGGGTCCAGTCGCGGGTCCAGTCGCGGGTCCAGTCGCGGGTCCAGTCGCGGGTCCTCGGTAGCCCCTGTGCACGAGGCCCCGCACTCGCCCGAAACCGATCTCGACGCCGATCTCGACACCGATCTCAACGCCGTCCGGCCGCTGCTGGCCGAGGAACTGGCCCGGCTCCGCGCCGTGGAGACGACGCTGCCCGAGCGGGAGCTCCGGCGCTACCTGGCCGATCTGGGCAGCCGCCTGCGGGTGATCGCCCACCTGGCCGACGACCACGCCGAGCTGTCCGCCCTCGCCGAGGAGCTCGAGAGCGCGGAACGGCCCGGTGCACGCCCGAGCGATCTCCTACGCCCGGGCGATCTCCTGAAGCGCGCGATCGACGTGCTGAGCGCGCTCACGAGCGCCCCCGGCCACCGGGCCTTCTGGAAGCGTTCCTGACGCGACTCACTCCTCGCAACTGCCGTGTCCGGGTAGGTCGATCATTCGCGCGGGTGTTTCCGATTGTGGGAGGGGCCGATGTAGGTGAAGGCCCATCGGTCGGGGCCGATCTGGCGGCGTACGTAACGGTCGGGGT
>NZ_BOOG01000006.1 GCF_016863115.1 Sphaerimonospora thailandensis | reverse complement strand
CCGTGGGTTCGCGATCCGTGGGTTCGCGATCCGTGGGTTCGCGATCCGTGGGTTCGCGATCCGTGGGTTCGCGATCCGTGGGTTCGCGATCATAGGTCAGATCGGTCCCGTCCATGTCGTCGCATCCATCAGAGGCGCCTGGGCGGCCGATCGTGTCGGTGCTGCCGCTCCCGCCGGGAGCGCCCCTCCTGGGATCACCTCTGCCAGGTCTGTCCCGGTCAGGTCTGTCCCTGCGGGGATCACCTCCGCCGGGGGCGTCCCTGCTGGGATCGTCCAGTCCGTGATCGCCGGGAGCGCCTATGACCGGATCGGCCTGCGTCGACGGGCTCTGCTCGTCGGGGTCTTCTTGACCGGCGGTGGCAGGGCCGGTGATGGGATTCGCCCGGGTCGGGCCGGCACCGGTGGTGCCTGCGGCATCGCCGCCGTCACCGGCCTGGGTGCCGATCCCCGTGCCGCTGCCGCTCCCCGACTCGTCGCCATTCCCGGTCCCAGTGCCGATGTCCTCTGCCATCCGGCCGTTGGGCGCGAAGCCTCCCGGCACGAGGTCTCCGATGTCACGCTCCCGGCAGGCGAGGCCATCGGGTGCGAGATTACGAGATCCGTTGCCTTCACAGCCGTTGCCTTCACAGCCGCTGTCTTCAGAGCGGCTGCCTTCAGAGCCGCTATCTTCGGTCCTGTTGTCGTCAGATGTTCGGCTGTCGCGTCGGCCGTCGA
>NZ_BOOG01000005.1 GCF_016863115.1 Sphaerimonospora thailandensis | reverse complement strand
GGAGGCCGCCAGGGCCCGGCCAGTGGCGTCTGGGGCCGGAAGCCCTCGAAGAAGTCCTCGTAGGCGTACGACGGATGCAACTGCACCAGCTTGACCTGCTCGGGCCCGCCGCCGAGGAACTCGGCCAGCAGCACGTTCGTCGCGGGCACCCGCACCCTCGTCGTGCCAAGCAATGGCGGGCCCGGCTCCGGTCCAGTGCGCCCCCGAGGTCGCCGCTGACGATGGGCTCGCGGCCGAGTCGGGTCGGGGGGGTGGCCGCGATGCGGACCACCACCGACGCCAACAACGTCGACTGGTCGATCGTGCTGCGCGCCGACCGGCCGGATGCCGCCTCGCAGGACTCTGCCAACCTCCGTCTGCTCGCCCAGCACCACCACCACCAGGCGGCGGCAGGCTGACGCGAAGGCGTGGCCGAGCCCTGCCCAAGTCATGCCAAACATAGTCGGCGATCACTCGTGCGGTTATTCTGCAGAATGTAAGCTCTGAGTCCGCCCAGAAGGGGGTGACAGGCGAGATGTTGCTGAGTTTTCGCGTGGCCAACCATCGTTCCTTGCGTGAGGAGCAGCAACTGTTGCTGACACCTGCTTACGACGAGCAGGACGCGCCTGGCCGGGAGTGGCAGGCCGTGCCGGTGGTGGCGATCTTCGGGCCGAATGCTTCGGGCAAGTCCAACCTGATCGACGCGATCAGATACATGACTCACCTGGTCAGGTGGTCCTTCCGGGAGAGCGAACCTGGCGGAGGGATGCGGCGAAACCCGTTCGCACTCGACAGCGGTGAGCCGTCCACCTACGTGGTGGATGTGTCGATCGACGGCGTTCAGTACACGTACGGGTTCGCCGTCGATGATGCCGCCGTCGTAGAGGAGTGGCTGTACAGCTACCCGCACAAGAGAGAACGGAAAATCTTCGAGCGCAGCGGTGACCGCTTCACGTACGGAGTGAACACTCCCGACTCTGTCAAGAGTCTGGAGGAGCTTGTGGAGCCGAATGTGCTCCTTCTGTCCGTGGGGGCGCGTGCTCGAAAAGATATTCTTAGGCCCGTTTATGGCTGGTTTGCCGAGCAACGTTTCCATTCGCCGAGACTCACCATGCCCATGGGGATGCTCGCGAACAGATTGGGGAACATGAGATTCCCCGAACTTCAGAGCCGGATAGTGAATCTCATGCGTGCCGCGGACACGGGCATCGCCGGCTTCGAGATCGTCGAGGAGTCCGACGAGGAACTGGCCGAACGGGCCGAGCGGTGGCGCAGGCTCGGAGATGACTTCACGGCGCAGCGTCAGACCAGGCTGCTGTTCCGGCACCTGAGCGGCTCGGGTGAGTTCGCACTCCCTTTCGACGGGGAGTCGGAGGGAACCCAGCAGATGTTCCGCCTTGCCGTCTCGGTGCTGCCCATCCTGGAGCGTGGAGGTGTTTTCCTCGTCGACGAACTGGACACCAGCCTGCACACTTACCTCAGCGCCAAGCTGGTCCAACTTTTCCAGGATCCTGTTACCAATCCACATGGCGCGCAACTCATCTTCGCCAGCCACGACTCCGCGTTGCTCGGCCGGGTCCAAGGCCGAGACGTGCTCAGGCGGGACCAGATCTGGTTCACCGAGAAGGGGGAGGACGGCGGTACGCAGCTCTTCCCACTGACTGACTTCAAACCGCGAAAAGAGGACAACA
Source organism: Sphaerimonospora thailandensis (assembly GCF_016863115.1). GTDB lineage: Bacteria > Actinomycetota > Actinomycetes > Streptosporangiales > Streptosporangiaceae > Sphaerimonospora > Sphaerimonospora cavernae. The sequence continues at coordinate 53,654 of NZ_BOOG01000005.1, read as the reverse complement.
GGGAGCGTCGCTACCTAACGGGACGATACGGTGCTGTTCCCAATGTCGACGACGAACTCTTCATGGCGGCGCTCGCCACGCGGGTAGATTCAACGCATGTCCCCCCGACAGTCCAAGAGCAACAGCAACTCAACACGCCGGTCGCAGATTGAGAGAAGGTCCGTCCTCAAGCGTCGGCCCTCCGGAGCCCGAGTCGAGAAGAAGCGTTTTCTCATCCTTTGCGAAGGTGACACCGAGAGACTCTACTTTCGGGGGATGCGGGTGCGAGGCGGACCTGTGCTCGATGTGGTCAATCCCGAGGTCGACCACCTCAGCGTGATCGATGAGGCGCAACGGCGCTGGCGCGTCGATGATTACGATGACGGCGACGAGGTGTGGTGCGTCCTCGACACGGAGCTCGATCGCGACCTCGCCGAGCGGATGCTGTCGACGGCAGGCGGAGAGGTCCAGCTCGGGCTCTCCACCCCGTGCTTCGACTTCTGGCTCTTGCTGCACCACAAGGAGCACCGTGCTCCCTTTCAGTCAGCGCGTGAGGTCGAGAAGGCGGTGAAATGCGCACTGCCAGGATGGAGCAAGGGAAGCACCAGGTTCGCCGACTTCGAGGCCGGCGTTGACGACGCCTGCCGGCGCGCCAGGGCCATCGACCCCAAAGGAAACGACCACATGCGGAACCCGTCCACGTCGGTGTGGAGACTCGTGGAGTCCATCCGGGAGTCCGGCGACGGACAGCATCCGCTGTAAAGCTGGTGGTGACCGGAGGGCATCACCAGCGTCTACCCGATCCGCCGCGAGTCGTTAAGCATCTGAAATATCCGGTTTGGCGGCGAGGATCATGTTGCGGGGAATGACGACGAGGCACTCATCTTCGCTCAGGCTCACTCCTGACGGGAGCCGGTCTCGGTAGGCGCGGGTGAGGTCGCGGCCGATTACGGCGATGTCTCCGTTCGACAGTTCCCGGCGTGCAGAGGGTTTACACGGACGGCAGTTGCGTCGAGGCCACCGTCGTCTCCGAGGGTGTCGTTCGCAAGGACGGCGACCGGCTCTACGTCCTGCGGGATTCCAAGGACCCCGAGGGTCCCAAGCTGTTCTTCACCCCCGCTGAGTGGGACGCCTTCGTTGGCGGGGTCAAGGATGGCGAGTTCGACGACCTCGGCTGAGTGCGATTGTCGGGCGGGCACAGGCGGGGGGTGTGCCCGGTGAGCTGCTGGGCCAGGGCCGCTATCTCGGCGAGCAGACCGGCAGGTGGCTGGTCGAGTTCGAGGGCGTGCTGGTGGATGGTGATGCCGGCGTGCCGTACGCGGTGGGCGGTGTGCGGGGCGCTGCCCTTGGCGTAGACGAGGTGGCCGTCCCGTAGGTTGAGCGCGGTGCAGTAGGCGAGCATCTGGTAGATGTCCGCGTCCGGGAAGCCGGCGGGCTTCTCGGCTTTGTACTTGGCGTCGGCCACGGCCAGCGGGGTGCCGTCGTCGGCGTACCGGACGAAGTCGGGGACCATGCGGATCGCGCGGCGCTCGTCGAGGTGGTGCGCGGCCTGGAGGACGCAGCGGCCGCCGCTGCCGGCGAGGGCCTCGCGCAGGGCGGTGGTGACGAAGTCCTCGAAGATCCTGGCCATGTCGAAGAGGAAACCGTGCACGGTGACGTCGCCGGGCCGGTGTTCGACGGAGGCACTCCGGAGCACCAGCTCGGCCAGGTGCAGGGCCTTGTGATAGCGGGCGTTGAGCCGGCTGGGTCGCCACGTGGGCAGTTCGCGGCCCCTGCCGATCGGGGTGGCGTCGGCCAGCCGGGCGCGGAGCCGGAGCAGCCCGCCGCGCACGTCGGCGGGGATGCCACCGGGAGCACCGCCGGGGATGTCGCCGGAAAAGCCGCTGGGAATGTCACGGCGCAGCCGGAGGAGCCGCTCGCAGGCGGTGCGCAGGATCCGGTTCTCGGCGATGTCGACGGTGAACTCGTCGTGGACGATCTCCAGCGGGATGAGCCTGCCGTGGTGCCTGCGGATCTGGTCGGCCTCGCGGATCCTGCCCCGCACCAGGAGGGCGGTCTCCTCGGTGGTCCGGTAGCCCTGGATCAACCCCTGGCGCAGGGCCTCCTCCGCCTGCCGTACGAACAGGTGGGCGAAGGCCGGCAGCGTCTCCGGCTCCTCCTCCAATGGCACCTCGTCGCTCCGCCACCCCTTGGGGCTGCGGCTGTAGCCGAGGAGGAACAGGAGCCGGGCGATGGGCACCTTGGGCGTGATCCGTACGGTGATCGTGCCGCCGCCGGGTACGGTCACCGTCGCCGCGCCGACCTTGCCTCCGGCCCGGATCCGCCACTGTCCGGGGACGTACGGATCGGGTGCGGCGTCGACGAGCCCTGAGGCCGCCAGGGCCCGGCCGGTGGCGTCGTCGAGCACGACCGGGAGCGCCGCGCCGTGCTCGGTGAGCTCGATGACCGTCACGACGGGCCGGGTGCCGCGGTCTCCGGAGCGGGCCCGACGGCGGCACGCAACGACGGCAGTCCATAGCGCCCCTCGACGTCCACGCCCTCCCCGTAGTGGTGCTCTTCCAGCAGCGGCATGATCTTCGTGCGCCAGGTGCGTTCGAGACCACCGTCCCGGTAGACCCCCTCCTTCATCAGGTAGGAGGGACCGACCTGGAAGTCCGGGTCGGCGATGCGGGAGTTGAGCGCGTCGAGGAGGCCGGCGGGCTCGGCATCTCGGCCTTCCCGCGTGAGCCAGCGGCGGAGCAGCCCGCGGGTCGGCTCGGTCCGGGGCGAGAGCTCGACGAACGCGAAACGGCGGCGCATGGCGGCGTCCACGAGCGCGATGGAACGGTCGGCGGTGTTCATGGTGCCGATGACGAACAGGTTCGACGGGAGCGCGAAGTCGTCGCCCGAGTAGGTGAGCCGCACCGACCTGTTCCGATATTCCAGCAGGAAGTACAGCTCGCCGAAGACCTTCGCCAGGTTGGCCCGGTTGATCTCGTCGATGACGAGGAAGTGCGGGACGTGCCGGTTGCCCTCGCGTGAGGCGAGGTCGGCGAGCTCCCGGAGCGGCCCGGCGGTGAGCCGGAAGGCGACGTCCCGGGTCTGCGGATCCTCCTGGGGCCGGAATCCCTCGAAGAAGTCCTCGTAGGCGTACGACGGGTGGAACTGCACCAGCTTGACCTGCTCGGGCCCGCCGCCGAGGAACTCGGCCAGCTTGAGCGCGAGGAAGGTCTTGCCGGTGCCGGGCGGACCGTAGAGGACGAGCTGCCGCTCATCCCAGAGGAGATCGCGCACCTCGCGCAGCCACGCCACGTCATGCACCAGGAGCTCGTCCGCGAGTTCCTCGGTTGGCTCGGGCAGCTCCAGCCTCCGGCGGGCGACGAGCGCGGCGATCTCCGCGCTCGCGTCGCCCTCGGTCTCCCGCACCTCGTCGGCCAGCTCCTCATCGCTCTTCCCGAGCCCGGCGACCAGCGCCTGGACAGGAGTGAGGTCGACGATGTCGTGCTGGATGGAGAGCTTCTGCTGGAGCTCCTCGGGCAGCTCGTCGTAGCCGTACCCGGTGCTCTGCCACTCCACCGGGCGCCGCAGGTTCGACCTGCCGCCTTCGGAGGCGACCTGCTCGACCTTGCCGGTGATCTCCCCTACGTACAGCAGGCTGTTGGAGATCGTGCAGACGGTGTCTCCCGGCTTCATCCGGGACAGGAAGACGTGGAAGTCCTCGACCAGCCGGATCCGCTGGGTGTACGTGGTTGTGGACTCGTAGTCCTCCTCCACGAAGCCGCGCAGCCGATCCTTGCTGATGCCCTCTTCGACGCCCGCACGCAGGTGACTCGCCGCGAGGCTCACCCGCCCCTCGGGGAGCCAGAGACGCCTGACCAGGTCGGACCCGGCCACGTTGGATCCCCGAACCAGCCAGGTGCGGCTGGGTCCCCACCCCGCCTGATCGACATAGTCGACGAGCGGATGCCCGCCCTTGCTCTTCCACTCGGTCCACCCGTTGGAGCTGCGGCCGAGCACGATCGCGGCGGCGGCGGACGGGGAGTTGCAGACGATGTCCCGGCCCGTCTCCAGATATCCTGGCCACTTCGGGGACTTGGCGATTGTCCCGTTGTCGATCAGCTCCTGCCGGAGCCGGTACGGGGCACCGCCTTTCTCCTCGAACGATGGCACGACGTGCGGCCGGACGGGCGACCCGGCCAGCACCACGAACTTCTGGCTGCCGTTGGTCCCCTTCTCGTCCAGCAGTAGACCATGCGCGACGAGGCCGCCGTCGGGCAGGCGGATCTGAAATTCGGGGTACTCGTTGGACATCAGGCTTCCTCACCATCCGCCCGACCGGCGGGTACGGCCTGCGCCGCGGGATGGCGGGGGCCGTGGCCCGGTGGGGGAGTGAGGGTGGAGGTGTAGTTCTCGCCGTCAATGAGCGGGCTGGTGAGGCTCACTCCTGCGACGGCCATCCGGTCGTACTCGGCCAGCACGAGATCCTTAATACGGTACGTGCCGTACTTGGCGATCTCGTTGTTCTTGAGCCCGCCGCCCGAGTCGGACTGGAAGGACTCCAGGATGTAGTCCACATCCGGACGGGAGATGCCATAGAGGTGGAAGAAGTACGCGTCCAGTTCGGCCCGGATTTGCGCCCGGCGCTCCTCGTCCCACCGGAACGGCGCACCCGAGTCGTCCAGGTCCCGGGCAAGTCCGGCCATGTCATGGGCGGTGTAGACGAGTTCGAGGACACGCGGAGTGAGGAACGGCGTGTGAGACTCCAGCATCTCGGGGCTGGGGACGGGCAACTGCTTCCACGTCATGAGGGCCATGTGAATGCCGCCCACCTTCTGACGACTCACGAAGTCGAAGACCAGTGAGCTCTGCGCGGCGATAAGCGCTGCGGTGAGGGCGGGAGCTACCTGCGGCAGCATTAGAGGATATGTATGACCGACAGCCGCGCGCGGGAGAAAAGCGGGGATGGCCGTGCGCTCGTCGGTTGTACGACACACGTCACGCCAACCGCAGAGCCAATCACGGTCCCAGCGAACCTCCTCCAAGCGAAGGGTGACGCCGGGGACCTCGACCTCCTTTTTCTTCCGGAAGGTAGGGATCAGCCCAGTCTCCGCGATCCAATAGCGTGGGTCGGCGGCGGCTGAGGAGTCCTGCTTTTCCGCGAGGGTCAGTCGGCGGCGGTCTTCGTTGCCCGTGCCGTAGTAGGAGTTCCACCGGTGGTCGAAATGGTGGGCCATCTTGCCCTCATACAGCGGCAGCATCCGCTCGTTGCCCCGGACGAACACGTTGCCGCGAAGCTGCCAACCTTCGGACTCCAGCTGCTCCCGTGTGCGGAAGAGGTCGGAGTCGTCGGTCATGTTGAAGAGGTTCTTGAAGGTGATGCCCCAGGGGTTGCCGTTCTTCTCGGTTTCGTTCCACAGGACCGGGATGCGGTGGTAGATCGACGCCGTGAGGTCCGCATCCCGACGGGATCGGAAGATGGGGAGGGTTCCGGTGTTGGGGTTGATGAGAGCGATCTCTTCCGGTCTGAGCGTGAAAACACGGCTGGCATTGTCGAGGTCGCCGGGGTCTTCGAGGAAGAACGCGAACTTCGCCGCCGGTTCGCGCAGCCCTCGACCGGTCAGGGAGAGCAGGCAGAACTTGTAGCTGGCGTGCACCCCGACGAAGAGCGGCTTACGGTTCTCGAAGTCGTACAGCGAGGCGATGGCGCCGCGCTGGGTGAGGTCGCTGAAAAGGTGCTGCGCTCCCGCACCCGTCGCGATGGCCGTCGGAATGACGCAGCCGAAGCGGCCCTCGGGCGCGGCGATGGACGCGAAGCGCTCGGTGAAGAGCTGATCGGTCTGGAGTGAGTTGACGCCCTTCACCGAGAGGCCTTTGGCGCACAGGGGAAAGACCCCGGAGTCTCCCGCGAAATGGAACGTCGACTTCACCTTGCGGCGCTCGGCCCAGTAGCGCTTGCCCGCCTCCGGGTTCTTGTCGGCCCAGATGGCGATTTCGAGACGTCGGTCCACACCCGCGATCGCGGCGATCTCCGGGTCGATGACGCTGAAGTATTTCTTGTCCTCGAAGTCGACCTTGTCCCAGGGCGGGTTGCCCAGGACACACGAGAAACCGCCGGCCCAGCCGGTTGCCGGGTCCACAGCGCCGTCCGTAGCGGCGTCCATGGCGGCGTCGGAGCCGTCGTCCGGGACGGTGAAGACGTCGGGGAACTCCAGGTGCCAGTGGAAGAAGCGATACTCCCGGCTGAGCCGTACGATCTCGTCGTTCGTCGCCTGAGAGGCGGCCGTGCCGTCCGGGTCCTGGAGGGCGCGGAAGACGGCGTCGGTGATCGCGGGTGGCGCGTCCTTGGTCTTGTGCCACATGAACGCCGCGCACCAGGCGTCGGCTACGTGCCGGGCGCGGACGTACGCGGGGGACGCCTCCCAGTCGCGGTAGGCCGCGGCCTGCCGCCGGACCTGCGCGAGATCGTCGGAGGGGGCGGCCGTGATGCGGCGCAGTTCCGCGGCGAAGGCGGTGTTGGCCACCTTGGTCTCCGGGGTCAGGTCGAAAAGACCGCCCTGTCCGATGCGCTCCTGGTCGTTCTGCTTCTCCAGGAACCTGGCGTAGCTCGTGTCGTCGCCCTCGACCGCCTTGAAGGCCTTGCCGGGGATGCCGTCGCGCAGCAGGGTGGGCGTCGCCCCGATCAGCCCGTTGCCGAGCTTGATGTGCGCGTCGAGGAAACCGAGCGGTTTGCCCGGCTCCATGGCCTCCAGCCAGAGCGAGACCTTGGCCAGCTCGACGGCCATCGGGTTGAGGTCGACGCCGTACACACAGCGGTTGATCACCTCGCGCAGCGCGTGCCGTACCGCGTCGAGGGTGGGCTCGGGGTTGCGTTCCCGCACGGCGGCGACCCGCTTGGCGATCCGGCGGGCGGCGGCGACCAGGAAGTGGCCGGAGCCGCAGGCCGGGTCGCAGACGGTGAGCGACAGCAGCTCGGCGACGATGGCCTCGGCCGGGTCGGGCTGACCGGCCGCCGATGCCTTCGCCTCGCCGCGCTTCTGCGCGTCGTCGATGACCGGGTCGAGGGTGGAGTCGAGCAGGGTCTCGATCAGGGAGCTCGGCGTGTAGTAGGACCCGGTCTTCTTGCGGTTGTTGCCGAGGCGGTCGACCAGCTCGAAGGTCCTGTCGACGGCGCTGTGCTTGGGGACGAGCTCCAGCAGCGACTCGTAGATGGAGCCGAGCTCCTCCGAGCCCATGTTGCGGTAGTCCACCTGCCGCCAGCGGGCCGTGCCCACGTCCCGGACGCGGGCCAGGTGCCGTACGGCCTCCAGCAGGTCGGCGTTGGCAAGGGACAGCCCCCGCAGCGGAGCGTCCGCCTCGGTGTCGTCGAAGAGACCGCCGAGGCCGGGCAGGCCCAGCTCGGGGCGGCCCTGCTCGTCGCCGAGTGCGTCGAAGACGATCCGCAGGGCCTGATAGAGATCGGTGTGCGTGGTGCCCCGGCGGCGGCCGGCCACGCGGCGCAGCCGGTCGGAGGAGAGGTAGGTGGCGTACCGCCGGCGCGTCTCCCCGTCGGTGTCCGGCGGGTGGAGCGCGTCACGGTCCTCGACGACGAAGAGGAAGATCAGCCGATAGGCGAGGCGTAGCAGCGCGACGTGGAAGGCGTCGACGTCCAGGCCCTGGCGGAGACCCGTGTTGGCCGGGTGCTTGAGGAAGCCGGTGCCGAGCGTGGTGATGGCCTTCTGGACGCCGTCGCGGTGATGCTCCAGCGCCCGGGTGCCCGACGCGATCGCCTCGGTGCGCCATTTCTCCAGCCAGCAGGTGGACGGCGCCGCGCCGTCCTCGACCTTGAACCGTGAGATGTGCAGCAGGCGGTAGAGCAGCACGAACTCGCTGAACAGCTCGCCGTCGAAGATGGCCTCCAGGTCGAACTCGACGTACGACGAGGTGGCGAGCGCGCTGGAGTCGCGCAGCAGGCGCAGCTGGCGGCCGTTGGTCAGGATGCCCCACAGGTGGGCGTCGGCGCGGTTCAGGCACTCCTGCACGAGCGACTGCGGCGGGACCGTGCCGGCTCCCGCCGGGCGCCTGTCCAGCGCGGCGTTCCACGCGGTCAGGTGGACGGGGACGTGACTCCAGCGGTGGCTGATCGCGAAGACCTTGCCGCCGTCGTCCGACGCGATCCCCGACCCCTTGAGGGCCGTCAGGTCGCCGAAGCCGAGCTCGGTGAAGAGCGGTTCGAGCCACTGGCTGACCGCGAGGCCCGTGGGGTCGGCGGGGGCGTCGGCCTCCGGGGTGACGGGCAGCTTCTCGCGCAGCTCGCTCCAGACCGACTTGAGGTAGTCCCAGTGGCGCTCGGCCTCGTCACGCACCGATCGCGAGCCCACGATGCGGTAGTCGGCGGGCCGGGAGCCCTCGACGTCCCTGCCCTCGGAGATGCGGACCAGCATGTCGGCGGGCAGGAGGCCGCCGATGGTGTGGACGGCGGTGAAGACCTGGTTGCGGGCGATGGCGGACATCAGGCGGCTCCTCCAGAGACCGGAAGGTAGACGTAGGCGCCGAGGATGTCGGCCGGCTTCTGCGCGGTGACGTTCACCCCGCGGATGATCTCGCCGGACGCGCTGCGCACCCGGCGGTGCGAGTCGAGCAGCTCGGCTCCGAGCTGGTCGCCGTACGCCTCCAGGTGCGCGGCCACGGCAGGCAGGCCGTCGAGCACGCGGGCCATGGTGCGCTCGCCGAAGACGCGGTCGGTGTTGTCGTCGGCCGTCGCGTCCAGGAGCCGCAGGGCGTCCTCGGCCGGCAGCCACACCGCGTTCGCGGGTGAGCCCCGGAAGGCGAGCAGGCGGGCGTCCTCGGCGACGAGCTGGCGGGCGCCCGCCCGGGACGGCAGGGTGAGGTGGAACCGGTAGCGGACCAGCAGCAGCGTGGTGCGGGTGCCGACGGCCCCGGTGCGGATCACCCCGCAACGGCTGGCCGGTCGCGGGCCTTCGGCCTGGCCGTCGAGGGCGGCGTTGAGGACGTAGCCCGCGAGTGCGCCCACCACCGGGTCGGTGCGGACCAGGGCGGCCTCGCCGCGCGCCACCGCGGCCGTCGTGCGGAACGGCACCGGTCGGCCCAGTTCGACGGCGTCGCCGCCGACGACGGGGGCGAGGGCGTCGCGGAGCCCGGCGGGGGTGCCGCTCAGATCCGCGTTGAAGTCGCCGGTGAGGGTGCCCGTGCCGCCCGGCTCGTCGCGCAGGACGCCGTCGAGGGAGGCCAGCGCGTGCCGTACGAACGTGCGGATCTCGCCGGCCCGGCCCAGGGTGTCGCGGATCGCGGCGACCTCGCGGGCGACCTCCTCGGGGTGGATGGAGCGCTGGGCGAAACGGGAGCGGGAGGTCTTCTCGCGTTCGGCCGCGGAGCTCCACTCGGTCTCCAGCGCGGCGGCCCGGTCGCTGATCTCGTCGAAGCTGAACAGGGCCTCCTGCTCGCGCCGCTGGCTGCGTATGAGCAGCCACTCGACGATCGCGTCGGTGACGCCGGTGGAGGCGGCGTCCGGGACGGAGACGGAGATGCCCAGGTCCTTGCGGATCTGGCGGTGCTTCTTGATGAGGACCTCGAGGACCTTGCCGTCGATGCCGTTGTCGCTGCCGTACAGGGTGAGCACCTTGACGGTGTCCTTCTTCTGGCCGTAGCGGTCGACGCGGCCCTCGCGCTGGTCGTGCCGGGTGGGGTTCCAGGCGAGGTCGTAGTGGACGACGGCGTCGAAATGGTGCTGGAGGTTGACCCCCTCGGACAGGCAGTCGGTGGCGACCAGGACGCGGCGGGCGGCCGCGTCGTCACCCGCCTGCTCGGCCAGCTCCTCGATGCGCTGCAGGCGCTGCTGCGGCGACAGGGTGCCGGTGACGGCGCGTACGACGGTCTTCTTGCCGAGCCTGCCCGCCAGGTGCTCGGCGACGTACTCGGCGGTGGGGATGTAGCGGCAGAAGACGATCGGGTGGTAGCCGGTCTTCAGCAGGTCTTTCAGGTGCTCGACCAGGGCGGCCAGCTTCCGGTCGGCCGCCGGGCCCTCCAGCGCCTCCGCGCGGCCGGCCAGCTCGGCCAGGCGGACGCCCGCGTCATCGATCTCCGCGCCGGGTGCGACGTCGAGCCCTTCCATGACGTCGCTGTCGGAGGCGTCGCCGGTCAGCGGCGCGCCCAGCCTGTCGGCCTCCTCGGCGGTCGCGGCCGTGGCGGCCGCCGAGCGGGTGCGCAGGGTCTGGGCGGCGGCGCGCGGCGAGGAGACCATCGAGCGCAGCAGCGCGATCGCGGACCACCAGGCGATCCTCGCCTCCCGCTTGCCTCGGTCGCCCGCTGCGCTCACCCGCTCCCCGGCGTAGGCGATCGCGTCGTCGAGCAGGGCGCGGTAGGCGGGGGAGAGCTTGTAGGTCTCGTCCTTGAAGTAGCGGTCGGAGGGGAACGAGGTGGTCTCGGCCAGGCTGTCGTCGGCCAGGCCGTCGCTGACGGTGAGGAACTGCCGCACGTCGGCCCGCTTGCGCTGGACGAAGTGCTGGGCCAGCAGGCGGCGGCCCGCCTCCGTGTCGAGCTCGACCTCGGCCAGCTCCGGCCGGACCAGGCCGAGCAGGTTGCGGAAGGCGCTCTCCTTGCCGCTGTGCGGAGTCGCGGTCACCAGCAGCAGGTGGCGGTCGGCCGTGGGGTCGGCGACGCGCTGGAGCAGCTCGTAGCGGAGCTGGTTCTGCGTGGAGGCGCCGTCGTCGGCGGCGACGCAGGTGTGGGCCTCGTCGACGATGACCAGGTCGGGGCAGTGCCGGACGAAGTCGTCGCGGTGCCGGGTGGACTTGATGAAGTCCGTGGAGACGATCACGTTCGGGTGTTTGTCGAACAGCGACTGGCCCAGGTCCAGGCCGCGCTCCAGCCGGGAGACGGTGGAGGCCAGGACCAGCTCGGCGTCGATGCCGAACTTCGTGCGCAGCTCCTCCTGCCACTGCTCGGCCAGCGCGGGCGAGCAGAGCACGGCGAGCCGCCGCGCGCTGCCCTGGGCCAGCAGCTCGCTCGCGATGAGGCCCGCCTCGACGGTCTTGCCGATGCCGACGTCGTCGGAGATCAGCATGCGGACGGTCCGCTGCCGCAGCGCCATCATCAGCGGGACGAGCTGGTAGGCGCGGGGTTCCACGGCGATGCCGGCCAGCGACCGGAACGGCCCGGCGCCGGAGCGGAAGCCGATGCGCAGTGCCGTACGGAGCAGTCCGGCGGCGAGCGAGTCGCCCAGGTCGGCGGGGGACGGCGGCGCGAACTCGGCGCCGCGGACCTCCTCGAACGCCGGGAAGACGGCGGCGATGTCGTCGTCGGCGCCGCCCAGCGGGCGCAGCACGAGCATGTCGGCGGCGCTTTCCGGGAGCACCACCCAGTCCCGGCCGCGGGCGGAGACCAGGGCACCGGCCGTGTACGTCATCAGAGGTTTCCTCGCGTCGCTGTGCCGAAGTAACGGGTGAACTGGGTGGCGATGGCGGACCAGTCGCCGTCGTGCGGGAAGCGGACCACGTCCCAGCCGCTGTCGAACAGCCGGTCCTCCGCGTCGAGATCACGCTCGGCGACGATCTCGTGGTCGTGCACGGGGCCGTCGACGAAGACCGCGACGTTGACGCCGGGCAGGCGGTAGACGTAGTCCGGGCGGGCCAGCGCCTCGGCGACGAAGGTCTGCGCCTCGTCCGGCAGGCGCAGGCCGTGCTCTTTGAGCCAGGCGACGAACCTGCCCTCCAGCGCGGTGTCCGACTGCGCGGCCAGCCGCGCCAGCTGCTCGGTACGGCTCTCGCCCCGGCCGGCGGTGAGCACCCGGCCGGACGCGAAGCGCAGCAGCAGGTCGCGGACCGCGTGCCGGTCGATCGCGGCGTGGTGGTGCTGGTTGCCGTAGGTCAGCAGGCACTCGTAGCAGCCGCGGGCGCAGGGCCGGTCCTCGTGCGGGCCGCCTCGGTCAGTGCCGTCGGGGGCGAAGTGGCAGATCGCGAGGGCCTCGGCGGCGGCCCGGGCCAGCGCGTACCGCTCGGACTGCATCAGCCGCAGGACGCCCGCGCCGCCCTCGGCGGCCTCGGTGAGCAGCATCCGGTCGCGGGGACCTTCGTCCGGCGGCAGCAGCTCGCTGTTCAGCTCGGCGTCCTCCAGTTCGAAAGCGGCCTCGACGCCGCGCTCCAGCGCGTACATCAGCGACAGCGCGACCGGCTCGTCCAGCGGCTCGTCCAGCTTCAGCACCAGGATGTTCCGGGTGTCCTGGACGAAGGGGATCACCCGCTTGCGGCGGCGCTTCTCGTCGCCGTCGGCGTCGACGAGCGGCATCTCACCGGAGTCGCCGGAGGCTTCGCCGGCCTCGCGCTCGTTCATCCAGCGGCCGTCGGCCGGGTCGAGCCAGAAACCGTCCGGTTCGCCCTCCTTGGCGCGGATCCGGCCCATGTTGGAGATGCGGACCGTCGCGGAGTCGCCGAACGACAGCGTGGCGAGCGGCCCGGCCGGGTCGGTCACGATGCCGTCCCGGCGGCCCGGGCGGTTGCCGTGATCCTGGAAGCGGTAGGAGGTCACCAGGCGGAACCCCGCGCGGCGGCGCTCCTCCTCGTCGGAGGAGATCCGTTCCCGCCGCTTGGTGTAGACGGTGTGCAGCTGCAGCAGCCCCGGGGTGATGTCGGTCAGCGGCTGCCCGCACATGTCGCATCGGTCGGCGCGCTCGTGCGCGTCGTGGTGGTAGCCGCAGCCGGCGCACCGCTTGGCGGTGGTGGTGACCACGTCGCCGGTGGCGTCCGGCGGCAACTGGATGCGGGTGACCTGGTAGCGGGAGCCCTCGTGGTAGATGAGGGCTCCCGGCCCGAACTCGCGGATCGCCAGGAACCGGGGCCGCTGCACGTAGTCGCCGTCACCGGCCCGCCGCCCGGTGGTGGGGATGTAGGCGGCCAGCGGCAGCCGGGGGAAGGAGTAGCCGGGCAGGAACCCCTCACTGGCCAGATAACGGTAGGGGTTGAAGTCGCTCAGCAGCGTCCTGCTGTCGGCACTCTCGTTCTTCAGCAGGTCGAGTTGGGTCTCGGCCTCCTTGCGACGGCCGACGGCGATCTTCCGGTCGCGTTCGGTGAGGGTGTGGTCCAGGACGCGCCGGTTCTGCTCGGCCTGGTCGACGAGGGCCGCCCGGAACAGGTCACGCCACCGGTTCCACGCCTGGTCGAACTCCCGCGGCGCGTTGCGCACCGTCTCCTCGATCCACCGCTCGTGCCACCAGGTGGCGTCGGTGAACTCGGCCGACAGCCCGCCGAAGACCTCCCTGGCGGCCGTGACCGCGCGCCGCTGGGCGGCGGCGTCCCGCAGCTTGGCGACGACGTCGCTGTGCAGGGCCAGCTCGGGAGCGGGATATCGGGTGTCCGCCGGATAGCTGATGTCGATGATGTGCGGGATGGCGCTGCCCAGCTTCAGCCCGGATTCGGCCAGCCAGATGGCCTGCACGTGCGAGCGGACCAGGTCCTCGTTGGCCAGGTCGAGGCGGGGCGGGGCGACCGCGCCCGCGACCATCCGCTCCGAGCGGCGGAAATAGTACTGGTCGTGGCTGTTGCCGGTGGCGCAGTAGGTGGTGACCAGCGCGGGCTGCCCGGATCGGCCGGCCCGGCCGCTGCGCTGCGCGTAGTTGGCCGGGGTGGGCGGCACGTTGCGCATCATCACGGCGTTGAGCTCGGCGATGTCGACGCCCAGCTCCATCGTCGGTGAGCAGTACAGCAGCTTCAGGTCGGCCTTGGCGAAGGCCTTCTCGCGCCGCTCCCGCTCCTCGGGGGCGACCTGCGCGGTGTGCTCACGGGCCGCCAGCCCGGCCAGGGCGCCGGCGGTGTCCCGGTAGAGGTCGCGGAAGAACGTGTTGACGCGGGGGCCGTCGCCGCTGGCGTAGGTCCGGGTCAGCGGATCGTGGCCGCCGGTCTCGCCGGTCCCGGCCCGCCAGATCAGGCAGGCCGCCGAGATGCGGTAGCCGGTGGCGGCGGGGGCGGACCGCCCGCGGAACCGGCCGGCCCGCTGTGGGGCGGCCGCCACCTCGGTGAGCAGCCCGGCCTTGGCGAGCACCCGGAACAGGTTCGTGATGATCAGCTGGAGATCGTCGGTGGACAGGCCGGGGAAGTGGACGCGCTTGAGATACTTGCCGAACTTGCCCCGCCCGGACAGGAACAGGCCGGCGCGGTCCATGCCGGGCCGCGACGCCTGCGGGTAGGCGGTGCCCACCCGAGGCCTGTCACCGGCTGAAAGCACCCACGGGTCGACGAGGCGCTCCTCGCTGGCGCGCTGCAGGGTGTCGAAGTCGTCGCGGAAGCATTGCACGTCGATGGCGAGGGCGCGGCGCATCTCGTCCAGCAGCGCCCGCATGATCTCGGCGCGCCTGCCGGGCTCGGCCTCGCACAGCTCCGCGTGGACCTTGAGCTCGGGGTCGGACCAGCGGTCCTGCCGCCCGGAGAGCCAGTCCAGATCCGCGTAGTCGATCTTCAGTAGGCCGGTCTGCTCCAGGTTGGGCATGGTGACCCGCCAGCCGCGCTCCAGGTCCATGTAGAGCCGGAAGGCGATGACGTCCCGCAGGGTCCTGGCGGCGTTGCGGGCCATCGACGGCGGCAGGTCCGCGCCGCCCCCGGCGTACTCGGCCGGAGTGAGCCTGAGCGCGTCCGAGACTCGTGCGGCGAGGTTCTCGTGGGTGACGCCGTCGGCGCCCGCGTCCACGACGGCCTGGTAGAGCGCGCTGCGCAACTGGGTGATCTGCACGAAGTCGTTGAAGTGCCCGGCCTGCAGCGAGGCGTCCTGCCGATTGTCGACGAAGGTGAGGAGCTTGCGGGCCTCCGGCTTGAGCGCCTCGGGCGGCGCCTCCTTCAGCGAACGGACGATCGAGGCCGACACGAGCGAGGTCGCCGAGGAGCGGCCCTCCTGGTCGAGCCGGGCCAGCTTGGCGAAGTCCTTCCCCCTGACCTGCTCGTAGCTGACCCCGCAGTGCAGGCAGAACAGGAACGGGGAGGGGATGAAGGCGGCCTCCAGTTCCCCGCGGTCCTGCACGCCGTACGGGTCGACCCGGACCGGAACGGGGACACGCGCCCGGTAGGTGGAGCGGACGGTCTCCGCGCCATGGTCGTCGATCTCCAGCCAGGAGTCGGGCAGGCGCCGGTCGGCGATGGCCCGCTCGGCCGTGGCGGGCCAGGGGCGGTCGGTGCTGACGTAGAGGTAACCGTCGCCGGTCCGGCCGCCGGTGGCGGCGGTGTCGGGGCGCGAGCCGTACGTCGTGACGCCGTTCTTCTCCTCGCGCCACACCGTCAGGTATTCCTGGCCGCACTCGCGGCAGAAGGCCAGCGGCAGCAGCAGCTTCCCGTCGGAACCGGGCTGGACGAGCTGGTAGTCGCGGGTCAGATGGCGGGACCGCTCGCTTTCCAGGGTCACGTAGACGGTGTCGCCCTTGGACAGGAACTGGTGCAGCCGGAAGGCGAACAGCGGCCGGTCGGTGACCGGGTGCCGGGCCTCCGAGCCTGCCTTCAGCGTGTGGCGGATGGCCTCGACGCAGCGCTGCTCGTCGACCCCGCTGCTCGTGCCCCTCTCGCTAACGCCGGCTGCCAGTTCGCGTGCCGCCTCCTCGATCTTGGCGGGTTTCTGCCGGACGAGCCGCCCGGTCTCGTCCACGGCCAACCCGAAGCGCGCCTCGATCCACCGGGCCAGTGGGTCCGCCGCCAGGTCGGCGTAGGCGCGCGGCGAACCGGGAAGGCGGAGCCGCTCGGCCGGGACCGTCGCGGGCGGCTCACCGGTGGCGCGCACCAGCGTCTCGCCGATGACGTTGTCCGGGCGCACCTGCGTGCCGAAGAGTGTGGAGGCGACGCCGGCGACGGTCGCGCGCTGCTCGGCGAAGGTGCCCTCGCTGGACATGGTGGCCGAGGTGCCCACACACTGCAGGTTCTTCGCCCGGCACGCCTCGCGGACGCGGCGGATGAGCAGGGCCACGTCGGCGCCCTGACGGCCCCGGTAGGTGTGCAGCTCGTCGAAGACCAGGAACTCCAGGCCCTCGGCCATCTTGATGAGGGAGCGCCGGTCGTCCGGACGGGTGAGCATCAGCTCCAGCATCACGTAGTTGGTGAGCAGGATGTCCGGTGGGTTGTCCCGGATCGCCTTGCGGTCGTCCTCGTTCTCCTGACCCGTGTAGCGGGCGTAGGTGACCGGCTCGCGGCCTTCGCCGTACCCATGGGTCAGGTACTTCTTGAGCTCCTCGCGCTGGCTGTTGGCCAGGGCGTTCATCGGGTAGACGATGATCGCGCGGACCCGCTTGCGGGCTTTGGGGCCCTCTCGTTCCCTGTCCTTCAGAACCTTGTCGACGATCGGCACGATGTAGGCCAGCGACTTGCCCGATCCGGTGCCGGTGGTGAGGACGTAGGACTCGCCGGACTGGGCGGTCCTGACCGCGTCGAACTGGTGCTGGTGGAGCGTGAGCGGGCGGCCGTCGCACACCGTGCCGTCCTTGGTCTTGCCCGCCTGGAAGATGCGCGCGCACTCCTCGTGTAACACGCCGTCGTTCGCCAGCTCCAGGACCGTGCCCGCCGAGGCGAAGAAGGGGTTCAGCGACAACCAGGGGTCGGGCCACTGGGACTTGGCGTCCAGGTCGTCTTCGACGAAGGCCTTGATCCGATCGTCACGGATGATCGTGCCGCCCTCGGTGAACGCCCGGTAGTCCTTGATGAGCTGCCGGTGCACCTCGAACACGTCCATGCCGGCGGACGTGGTCGGGCTGCTCGCCGCGGCGTTCGCGAGGCCGGTGGCCGGGCCGGGATCAGGGTTCCGCGCCTGGGCGGGCGTGAGGTGACGGACGGGGTCGAAGCCGTCCCACCCGGGGACGTGCTCATCTCCCACGGCGAGCGGAAGCAGAGCCTCACGAACGACGACGGCGTCGGCGGGCCGGTCCACCGCTTCCTTGGCGAGCAACCGCCCGATGAGTCGCGCCAGATCCTGGGGGACGTCCGAGCGCAGCAGCCGTACGGAAGGCGGTGGCTCGTCGAGGTGCTTCTGTCCGAGCTCGTGTGCCGACTCGCTGTGGAACGGCGGCACACCGGTGAGGAGTTCGAACAGTATGCAGCCGAGGGCGTACAGGTCGGCGGCCTGGGTCACCGCGGCGGCGAGGAACTGCTCGGGGGCCATATAACGGGCGGTGCCGACCGTGACGCCCGTGCTCGTCACCCTGCTGCTCTCGATCTCGCCGACGATCCGCCCCATGCCGAAGTCGAGGACCTTGACCACACCTCCGCGCAGCAGCATCACTTTCGAAGGCTTGAGATCACGATGGACGACGTCGGCGGCGTGCGCCGCGGACAGGCCGGCCGCGATCTGCGCGCCCAGCGCGGCGACCCAGGCGACGGGCAGCTGCGGGTGCTCGGCCACGAGGTCTCGGAGCGTGTACCCGTCGAAAAGCTCCATCGCCAGGTACGGCAGGCCGGAGACGTCCACTCCGCCGGCGATCGTGCGGGGGAGGTTGGGGTGGTCGAGTCTGCGCATGATGCGCACTTCCCGCTCGAACCGCTGGACCGTTTTGGCGTCGTCGTACGAGTCGATCACGGCCCCGGCGCGACCGCGGAGGATCAGCTTCACCGCGACCATGCGCTCGGCGGAGGCTTCCGCCGCCTCCGCGTCCTCGGCGCGGTGAACCTCTCCCATGTTGCCCTTGCCGATGGCTCCCAGCAGGCGGAAGCGGTTCGCCACCCACTCCAGGCTCACGGACACTCCTTAATTTCACCCGCATCGCCAGGAGCGGGCCAGGCGATGATCAACAGGTCCCCATGCAGCGAATACACAGGAGAGTTCTGAATTTCTCGATCAGGGTAGTCGACGATGGAACGGTCAAACATTTTCCGCCTGATGGCAATGCCGACAAGCTTGCCGTGGGGGGTAGAACGGATCATTCCATGATCAATAGAAGTGCCCGAGGCTTCGCGTCGGATCGTTACGATTCCTTGTCGTCGCACCGCTCGCCGTCTCCGCTTCCGTCAGAAGGGCGGCTCGTCGTCGATCTCGGGCTCGGCGACCATGGCGGCGATCGCCTCGACGCGGGGGTCCAAGGCGCCGCGAGCCGGCAGGACCTCCCCGGTGGCGGGGTCGAAACAGGTGCTCGCGTCCGCGGCGGACGCCTCGGGGCACCATCGCGCCACCGGGCAGGAACGGCACCACCAGCCCGGGTTCGCGTGGAACGCCACGTCGCCGTGCCAGGGCCGGACGCGCTCATGGATGACGGCACGTGCGGTCGCGACGACCTCCGGATCGGCCGCGTCGAACGTCAGAACGGGCTCAGCGCTGTCCACGTGCAGTTGTTCCAGCTCGACCAGCCCGGACGTGTCTCCGAACACGCCGGTCGCGATCAGGCACACCGCCAGGGCGAGCTGAGGCACCATGGTCAGCGCGTTCTCCGCGGTGATGCCACGGGGCACCGCCGAGGTCTTGAGCTCCCGGTAGACCAAGCGACCGTCCACTCGGCGCAGGAGGTCGGGGCTGGTGAGCACCACCACGTCGGCGAGCGGGTCGTAGGCCGCGACCTTCGGCTCGGGCCGGATCTCGGTGATCACTCCAGGACCGCGTAGGGGACAGATGTCCACGTGCTGAAGGAGGTAGGGCCTGGCCTGGTGATAGTCCGCACGGTCCATCAGGGTGTCCGCGATGCCGCAGTCATCCGCCTCCACGTCCGGCAGATCCGCCAGGGTGCAGGCTCTGCCGCGCGTGTGCGCCGCCTCCAGCCAGCGGTGGACGGCGCGGCCTCGCTGGACCGCGACGCTCGTCTCCGACTCTCCAGGGATCCTGAGCTCGCGCAGGTGCGCCTGGGCGGGGCAGACCTCGTACTGGCGTGAGGTGGTGATCGACCAGGTGCGGCGATGGGTCCCCCGATCGGCCAGGCCGAGCAGCCCGGGCGCTGTGGGCAGGGAGTCGCAGGAGACCTGGATCTTGCACACGGCGCAGTCCTGGCCGGGGGTCCTTCCGCCGCCGGTGAGCAGTTCGGCGGCGGTGGGCCGTACCGCTGCCTGGTAGGACTGCCGGACCTCTTCCGGGCTCGCGTCGACCAGGGCCTTGTCGGCGCCGTCGGTGAGGCCGACCTCGACCACCCGAACCCGCTGCGGCCGAGGAACGCCCTTGTGGACCGGGACCGGGATCGCGTTGTAGAGCTCCCGATGGTCCTGAACGGGATCCCCGGTGCCGGCGACATAGGCCATCGCGAGCGTTGACGCATCATCGGCGGCGCCGAACGGACGTCGCATACGCAGCCGCCGGAACTCCACCAAAGATCCGTCCGCCGAGACGTACCAGCGGCCCCACGCGGTCAGTGAACGCATTTCGGCCGAGGACGAGCCGAACTGAGAGATCCGGGGACTGCGTTCGGGTCGTACGTCGATTCCGTCGTCGGCGAGCTCAGCGGCCAGAGAGTCCGCGACGTCGCGATAGGTATGGCATGCATGCCTGATCCATGAGGCGACGCCAGGATGCAGGCGGTCCCGGCTCTCCTTGGTCACTTTGTCGAGCGCCCGGTCGATTTCGTCGCCGTCGAACTCCACGGCGTCCAGCACACTCATGACCAGTCCGAGCGGAAAATCCACCCATGGCGGGTAGCGGCGCTGATCGTAGGTCCGTGGCCGGACTTGCGGGCGGGACTTGATCGCGGCGAAGTCACGGCAGTCGCTCTGACGTCGGTCGAGCATGCTCGCCGAGAGCCGGATGATCTGCGGGTTGCCGGTGAGCGTGTTCCAGTCCATGTATCACTCCGAAGGGGAAGGTGAGCGCTGCGCACAAGTACAGCATCTGTTCGCGTAGCAAACAAGCAAGTTTCACGTGCTCGACGCGAACTAGTCAGAATGGGTAGGGTGCCGGTATCACACGAACCAGGAGGTCGTGATGGGTGGCGACGTCTTGCTGACGGGTGCGGAAATAGCCCGATTGGCCGGAATTGATCGAGCCGCGGTGAGCAACTGGCGACGCCGGTACGACGACTTTCCTCAGCCGGTCGGCGGAACCGCCGCCAGTCCGTTGTTCTCACTGGAGCAGGTCGAGGTGTGGCTGCGCACGCACCGGCGCAAGGTTCGGCTCTCGGCCGAGGGACGGGTCTGGCAGCAGTTGAGGGCCGTCGGAGGTGACCTACGGCTGGCCGAGGTGCTCACCGCGACAGGATGGTTCCTGCATTACCTCCGCTCCGCTGGATGGTCCCGCTGGGCAGACGCCACTGACGAAGTCCTGGAAGTGGAGCTTCCCCGGGAGATCAGGCGCTCTTCCGGGGGGAGCAGCGGGTTTCCCGCCGCCCTTCCCCCGCGGACGGCGCCGCTCTTCCGCGCTGTCGCCGATCTGGCGAAGACCCATGGGGAAACGGCGCTGTTCGAATTCTTCATCGCACGATTCCTTGAGGCGCATCAGCGGAGCTTCGCCGCGACTTTGCCGCCACTCGCCGCTTTCATGGTGCGTCTGATGGGCCGGGATGCGCGCACCATCCTGGACCCGGCCTGCGGTACGGGAACCCTGCTCGTGTCCGCCGACTCGACGGCGAGGCGCCTCCTGGGGCAGGAAATCGACCCTGACCTGGCCGGGCTGGCAGCCGTACGGCTGGCGCTGATGAGTGACGAGGCGGACGTTCGCAACGGAGACGCCCTGCGGGCCGATGCCTTCTCGGGCGTGCAGGTGGACGGCGTCATCTGCAATCCGCCCTTCAACGAACGTGACTGGGGACGTGATGAGTTGGCCGCCGATCCGCGCTGGGAGTACGGCCTGCCTCCTGGCGCAGAGCCCGAGTTGGCCTGGGTCCAGCACGCGCTCGCTCACGTCAAGCCGGGCGGCTTGGCTGTGATGCTCATGCCGGTAGCCGCAGCCGGCCGAAGGTCGGGCCGCAGGATCCGAGCGGAACTGATCCGCAGGGGTGCCTTGCGCGCCGTCATCGAGGTGCCATCGGCCCTGGCCTCAAGCGCCGGAATTCCCGCCCATCTATGGCTGCTGAAAAGGCCGCTGCCCGGTGATCGCATCCCATCGACCGTATTGTTCGCTGCAGTACCGGCAGAAGCGGACACCGGCCGGCTTGACGAGATCATCGCGGTATGGGAGCGGTTTCAGGCTGAGCCATATCGTGAAGCTCCCGAAGCTCCCGCCGTGCGGGCGGTCTCTGTGCTGGATCTGCTCGACGATGAGACTGATCTGAATCCATCGCGTTATCTGGCCCTTGGGCGAGTGACGTCCCACGACGTGGCGTCCCTCTCGGCGGACATCGAGGAGCAGTTGGCGACGATTCGCCGGCTGCTTCCGAAGGGATTCGACGATTCTCCGTCGGCGACGTTCGCCCTCACCACCCTTGCGGATCTGGCAGCCGCCGGCGTGCTGACGGTGATTCGTCCCGGCAAGTCGGAAGAAGTGCCGAGCACGCCGGGGGATGTCGTTGTCATACCCGGGGGAGAGCGGCTCCACGTAGAGGTGGTCGCTCAGCCGACGACTGTGTCACCACCGCAACAACTGGTTCGCGTGAACCCAGATCTCGTGGATGCTCAGTTCCTCGCCGGTTTTCTACGCAGCGCCCATAACCTCCACGCCATGGGCGGCAGTTCAACGTCTCAGGGGCGGAGGGACATCCGGCGGGCGGTGGTTCCCAGACTCCCGGCCCTTGCCGAGCAACGGGTCTACGGTGCGGTTTTCCAGCGCGCGGAAGAGCTGAGGATTCACCTCCTCCACGCAGCCGAGAAGGGCGAACAGTTGGTAAGAGCCGTGGTGGACGCACTCACATCGGGGCACCTGCCATCCTCGAGCGGAGGAGCGTGAGATGCCGCCGGCTGCGGATCGTCGGCGATGGTCGGCCGAGAGGCTTTCCACGCAAGTGTCGGTGGCCGGTGAGAAGCTTCGGTCATGACAGTGGAGACGGTCGTTCTCACCGGTGCCGCCGGGCGGGTCGGATCGGTGCTGAGGGAGGCTTTGCGGGGTCGGCTGCGCCGGCTGATCTCGGTCGATCAGGTGCCGATGATCGCCGGCGGGGCGAACGAGGAGGTCCGCCATGTCCGGTTGACCGCTGTCGAGGACGTGGTGAGCGTCATCGAGGGCGCCGACGCGGTCGTGCACCTGGCCGGAGTGCCGGACGAGGCGCCGCTGGCCGACCTGCTGGACGGCAACGTGCTGGGTACCCACCACGTGCTGGAGGCGGCGCGACGCAGCGGGACCAGGCGTGTGGTGCTGGCGAGCAGCAATCGGCTGAGCGGCTGCTACCCGGCCGCGCAGACGGTCTCGGCCGAGATGCCGCCCCGCCCCGACGGGCTGTACGGCGTCAGCAAGGTCGCCGTGGAGGCCCTGGGGCGCCTCTACGCCGACAAGTTCGGACTTCAGGTGGTGTGCCTGCGCATCGGCAGCCTCGAACCCGAGCCGACCGAGCCGCGGCATCTGGCCACCTGGCTGAGCCCGCGTGACTGTGCCGGATTCGTCTGGGCCGCGCTGACCCGGCCAGGCATCACCTTCACCGCCGCCTACGCGGTCTCCGCCAACACCCGCCGGTTCTGGGAACTGGACGGCCGCCTCGGTTACCACCCGCTCGACGACGCCGAGGCATACGCGGGCCGGATCCCTGGCGCGCCGAGCTACTTCACCGGTGACCAGCGTCAGGGCGGCGAGTTCGCCACCGTCGAGTACACCCTGCGCCACGCCTTCGGCCGGTAGTCACCCCAGGGACCGTACGGGCGAGGCGGCTCAGCGCTCACAGACGATGCCGTCGCCGTCCCGGTCCCGGTACCAGGAGTACTCGGGGTCTCTGCCTCGGTAGTAGGGCCCGTATCCGTTGCGGTTGGCCTCGGCGCAGGTCGAGAACCTGGGGTCGGTTCCCGAGGAGGGGGGCTGGGTCGGGGACGGCCGATTCGTCGGGGGGTTGGTTTCGGTGCTGGTGTCGCATTTGCCGGACCAGATGCGCAGCCTGGCGGACCGTGCCTTGGCTTCGTCGGCACGCATGACCTTGATGTACTTGTCGTTCGGCTGGTACAGCACGGCCTTGGCGTAGCCGTACCGGACCAGGGCGCGGTTCACGAACGAGCCGCCGGAGTTCCACACGTAGAACAGGTGCCGCCCGTACCCGTCCTTGGGGTCCTTGTCCTTCAGCACGTAGGCGATCTTCCCGACCGGCAGCAGGGCCGCGGTACGGGCGGTGGCCGCGTCGAACCAGCACTGACCCCGCTCGGGGGTGTCGATCTCCAGGAGGCGCACCCGCATCGTCTTGCCCCTGCTGTTGACGACGTCGATGGTGTCCCCGTCGACGATCTTCTTGACCTTCACCGAGATGGCGCCCTTGGGGACTTTCGCGGGTCGGGCGGCGGCATCGGCGGGTGTCGCGATCGTGAGGGGGGTGACCAGCGCGGCGGACGACGCGAGAACGGCGAGTGCCCGGGAGGAGAGTCGCACCTGTGACTCCAGATACGGAGGGAATGGGGACAGGGGAGAGCGTAGATCGAAACGCGGTAGGTGAGGTGTCTATGAGGTGATTGCGTGGATTCCGTAACTTTTATGAGACTCAATCATCCCGGGCTGCATCGCGGCGTCGAGCAGCAGGGACCCCGGCGTGAGCCCCACGAGGCCCGGCTTGCCGCCGAGAGTGCCAAAGGCGAGCACGAATACCGACACGACGACCCCGACCGGGCAGATGAGGTTGTCGGGGCCCGTCCCGCGATGGTCCAAGTCATGGGTTGCGCTGTCGACGGGCCGTGGCGTGAACAACTGGCTGGGGCAGGCTGATGTTGCGATCGGTGGCGAGGGGTCCCTTGGGGTCCCCGGCGACAGAGAGCCGATGGCCCCATCGCTACGATTCACCGGGACATGGTGCACCCGATTCTGTGGCGGATTTGATCTAGCAGTCGCATCCTTACGGATAGAGGTGCACTTTCTTATATTAACGATCTCGAATCGTCTGCAGTCCTGAACAGCGGAGGTTAGTAGTGATCATCGGCGTGCTCAGGGAGTCGCGCCCGGGCGAGGCACGCGTGGCGGCGACCCCTGCCACCGTCGTGGAGCTGGTCAAGCTGGGTTACCAGGTGGTGGTGGAGCCGGGTGCCGGTGTGGCCGCCTCGTTCTCTGACGACGCGTACGCGAAGGCCGGCGCGGTGATCGGCGACGCGCTGGCGGCCGACATCGTGTTCGCGATCGACGCCCCGCCGGTCGAGCAACTGGACGGGCTGCCCGGGGGCGCCACGTTGATCAGCATGCTGAACCCGCGGCTGAACCCGAGTCTGGTCGAGGACCTTTCCCGGCGACCGATCACGGCGCTGTCGATGGACGCCGTACCGCGGATCTCGCGGGCGCAGTCGCTGGACGTGTTGTCGTCGATGGCCAACATCGCCGGTTACCGGGCGGTTGTGGAGGCGGCGCACGTGTTCGGCCGGTTCTTCACCGGCCAGGTGACCGCGGCGGGCAAGGTCCCGCCGGCCAAGGTGCTCGTCGCGGGCGCGGGCGTCGCCGGCCTGGCGGCGATCGGCACCGCCGGCAGCCTGGGCGCGATCGTGCGGGCGACGGACCCGCGGCCGGAGGTGGCCGACCAGGTCAGGTCGCTGGGCGGCGAGTACCTGGCCATCGAGACCGCGGACGTGGAGGTGTCCGCGACCGGCTACGCCAAGGAGATGTCGGACGACTACAGCCGGCGCGCCGCCCAGCTGTACGCTGAGCAGGCCAAGGACGTCGACATCATCATCACCACGGCGCTCATTCCCGGCAAACCGGCGCCGCGGCTGATCACCGCCGAGATGGTGGCGAGCATGAAGCCGGGCAGCGTGATCGTCGACATGGCCGCGGCCAACGGGGGAAACGTCGAGGGCGCCGTCGCGGGTGAGGCGGTGGTCACCGACAACGGCGTGACGATCATCGGCTACACCGATCTGGCCGGTCGGCTGCCCGCGCAGGCGTCGCAGCTGTACGGCACCAATCTGGTGAACCTGATGAAGCTGATGACACCGGACCGGGACGGACGGCTCGTTCTGGATTTCGAGGATGTCGTCCAACGCTCGATGACCGTCGTACGCGACGGCGAGCTCACCTGGCCGCCCCCGCCGGTGTCGGTGTCCGCGGCGCCGGCGCCCAGCACCGCTCCTTCGACGACCGCCCCGGCCGAGCCGCAGGAGAAGCGGCCGGTCTCGGCGCGCCGGCGGTTGGCGCTGGCCGGGGTCGGCGCAGCCGCGCTGTTCCTGCTCACGGCACTGTCGCCGGCCGCCCTGCGGGGGCATCTCACAGTCTTCGCACTGGCGATCGTCATCGGCTACTACGTGATCGGACACGTGCACCACGCTCTGCACACACCGCTGATGTCGGTGACCAACGCGATCTCGGGGATCATCGTCGTCGGCGCCCTGCTGCAACTCGGGCACGGCGACAACGTCGTGACCGCGCTGTCGTTCGTCGCGATCCTGATGGCCGGCATCAACGTCTTCGGTGGCTTCGCGGTGACGCGCCGCATGCTCGCCATGTTCTCCAGGAGCTGATCCAGTGACCATCGAAACGGGAGCGCAGGCGGCCTACATCGTCGCCGCCCTGCTCTTCATCCTGGCGCTGGCCGGTCTGTCCAAGCACGAGACCGCCAAGGCGGGCAACACGTTCGGCATCGCCGGCATGACCCTGGCGCTGGCGGCGACCATCGCACTCGCGATCGATCAGGGCATCAGCGGCCTCGGTCTGACCCTGCTGATCGTGGCGGTCCTCATCGGCGCCGCGATCGGCCTGCACCGGGCGAGCAGGGTCGAGATGACCGGCATGCCGGAGCTGATCGCGCTGCTGCACAGTTTCGTGGGTCTCGCCGCCGTGCTCGTCGGATGGAACGGGTACCTCCACGTGGAGGCCGACCTGGGCGACGCCGAGGCCGGCCTGCTGCGCGCCCAGCACATGCTCGGCATCCACAGCGCCGAGGTTTTCATCGGCGTGTTCATCGGCGCCGTGACCTTCACCGGCTCGATCGTGGCCTACCTGAAGCTGTCCGCCAAGATCAAGTCCAACCCGCTGATGCTGCCGGGCAAGAACTTCCTCAACCTCGGTGCGCTCGCCGCGTTCGGCGTACTCACGGCATGGTTCGTGATCGAGCCGCAACTGTGGCTGCTGATCTCCGTCACCGTGATCGCCCTGCTGCTGGGCTGGCACCTGGTCGCCTCCATCGGTGGGGGCGACATGCCGGTGGTCGTGTCGATGCTCAACAGCTACTCCGGCTGGGCCGCGGCCGCCTCGGGTTTCCTGCTCGAGAACGATCTGCTCATCGTCACCGGCGCACTCGTCGGCTCTTCGGGCGCCTACCTCTCCTACATCATGTGCAAGGCGATGAACCGGTCCTTCATCTCCGTGATCGCCGGTGGTTTCGGCATCGAGGCCGGGCCCGCCGCCGACGACGCCGACTACGGCACGCACCGGGAGGTCACGGCCGAGGAGGTAGCGAAGCTGCTCACCACAGCCGACTCCGTCGTCATCACCCCCGGGTACGGCATGGCGGTCGCCCAGGCGCAGCACGGCGTCGCCGAGCTCACCCGCAAGCTGCGTGAGAAGGGCGTCGACGTCCGCTTCGGCATCCACCCGGTGGCAGGCCGCCTCCCCGGCCACATGAACGTGCTGCTCGCCGAGGCCAAGGTGCCCTACGACATCGTCCTGGAGATGGACGAGATCAACGACGATTTCGCGAGCACCTCGGTCGTGCTGGTCATCGGGGCCAACGACACGGTCAACCCCGCGGCCACCGAGGACCCGAGCAGCCCCATCGCCGGAATGCCCGTCCTCAGGGTGTGGGAGGCCGACAACGTCATCGTGTTCAAGCGCTCGATGGCCTCCGGCTACGCCGGAGTGCAGAATCCCCTGTTCTTCCGGGAGAACAGCGCGATGCTCTTCGGCGACGCGAAGGAACGAGTGGAGGACATCCTCCGCGTTCTCTGATGCGATGACCTGTAGCGCAGGGTGCGGGCCGTCTCCTGGTCAGGAGGCGGCCCGTCGTACGTGAAACGGCCCGGCTCAGGTCGCCGTCGTCCGCGCTCCCGTTGACGGCCTGCCTGACGTACGTGCCGACCGCGTCCTTGTAGGTGGGTGTACACCTCATTCGGGTGGATCTATACTCCCGGAAAATCGTTCCAAATGAATGGCCGGTGGCCGATTTGTGCGGACGGCGGACCTGGGAGGTGGCGTGCTGGTCAGTGACGTCATGACGGCATTCCCGGCCTACATACGGCTCGGCGCGACCATCCGGCGGGCGGCCGAGGTGATCAGCGTGTCGGAGGTCGGCCAACTGGTGGTCCTGGACCACGACGGCCGGTTCGTCGGGTCGCTGTCCGAGGAGGACCTGGTGCGGGCCATGCTGCCCGGCTTCGACGACGTGTCCGCCGCCGGTGGCACGCTCGCCGACGCGTTCCGGATCTTCCTGGAGCGGGGCCGCGCCCTCGCCGACCGCGTCATCGACCCACTCGTCGTGCGCGACGTGGTGACGGTCCGATCGACCGACGAACTCGCCCGCGCGGCGATCGTGATGATCGACCGCGGGATCCGAAGGCTTCCCGTGGTCGACGACGGGACCCTCGTGGGCACGCTGTCCCGGGCCGATCTGTGCCGGGCGGTGATCTACCATTCCTGAGCTCCGGCTTGTTCTCACCGATCGGCACACCCGAGAGACCATCGAGCGGGTGTGCACGCTGCCGGCGACTCTCGGCCGGGACGGCGGCGCGGCGGCGGTGGTGCTGGACGACGACACCGTCTCCCGGCGCCACGCACGGCTCGAGACCGTCGACGACCAGTTGGTGCTCACCGATCTCGGCAGCTCCAACGGAACCTACGTGAACGACGTGCGGGTGACGCGCCGGGTGCTCGTCCCCGGGGATCGGATGCGCATCGGCCGATATGAGCTGACCTGGACGTTCTTCGACTCGGACGCGACGGGGCTCATCGATCCGAGCCAGATGACCGTGCTGCGGCCGGTCGGGCCGCCGCGCATCGCCGCACGACGCGTGGTGGAGGCCGCCGAGGCGTACAACCGGCGGGCCGGGCACGAACTCGACGGATTCCTGTCGCTCGCGCACGGATTTCTGCCGGTCGAGCCGCCGCTGCAGGCATTCGCGGAGTCGCACCGCGCCTGGGACGAGATGACCGATCAGCTCCCCGAGCTGTTCCGCCGGCTGTCGCTGCGCCGGGCGTTCGACGCGATGCCGGTGCTCGACGCCCGGCCCGAGGCGTTGCCCGACCGATACCTGTTGCGCGCCTCGACTCTGCTCGGCGTTTTCGCCCACGCCTATCAGTACATGGCGATCGATCCGCCGACCGCTCTGCCCGAGTCGCTGCTGCGGCCGTGGACCACGGTCTCGCGCCGGCTGGGCAAGGAGATCCCGGCCGTCTCCTACATCGATCTGTTCTTCTACAACTGGCGGCTGCGCGATCCCGCCGGGCCGCGGGCGCTGGACAACATGGACCTGCTCGTGCCGGCCTGGAACAACCCGGCGGAGCAGGTGTTCTACCTGGTCACCACCGAATTCGCGATGGAGCTCACGCCCGTGCTGGGCGCCATGCTGGCGGCTCAGGAGGCCGTCGTCGCGGACGATCCCGCCTCCTTGGAGCGCGCGCTCCTGGTGATCCTCGACCGGCTGCAGCACGTCACCCAGACCATTTATCCGCAGCTCGATCCCAACCCCCGAGCCCGGCACCCGCTCGACCAGGTGTTGTGGGCCAAGACGGTCGGCACCGCGGGCGTTCCGATCTTCGACGGCGCACCCAGCCCGAGCGGGACCGCGCAACCGCAGATCCACGCGCTGGACGCGTTTCTCGAGCGCCGGGACTACGGCTCGGTGGTCGGGCGGCAGAGCACCTACCTCGCCGGATTCTTCCCCCGGCACTGGCAGGAGCTGATCGCCGCGTTACGCGAGGTGTCGGTGCGACAGTACGTCGAGGACACCCGCAACAGCACCCTGCGCGGCGTCTACAACGCCGTGCTCGACGCCTATCTGGGCGACCGCGGCTGGATGGGCCTGCACCGCGTCAAGACGTACGGCTTCCTGGAGGTGGCGTTCAAGGTCGGCCGCCAGGTGACGACCGGCGCCCGGTTCACCGGACTGTTCAAGGACCGGACCTGGGACAGGGTGGACGACCAACTGGCCATCGCCCGCGATGAGCGCCGCCCGCCGGTGGGTCCGCCGGTGGTGTTCGGGACCGCCCGCCGGGGCCGGGTCGTCACCGCAGAGTCCGGCGCCTGGACCTGCTATCTGGACATCGACGTCACCGGGCAGGGCGTGCACCACCTGCCCGGCGACCGGGTCGGCGTGCTGGCCGAGAACGACGACGAGTTGGTACGCCGCACCGTCGCCGCCCTGCAGGCGACCGGCGACGAGCTGGTGCGGCTCACCCCGCGGTGGCGAGCGGCGGTGGCCTGCCGGGCAGGATACGGCGACGTCGACGTGCTGCCGCTGCGGACACTGCTGCGCTTCGCCCGGCTCCGGCCGATCGGACGGGACGTGGCCAAACGGCTGGTGAAGCTGACGGCCGTGGGCTCGTGGCAGCGGGTGGTGGACGCCCGCATGGAGGACCAGTGGGAGCTGTGGGACGTCCTGAACCTGTTGTACGCGGGCGGATATGACGTCACCCGGCTGTGGAAGGCCGACCCACGCGAGGACGACGCGTTCTGCGCGGTGGTTCCGCCCGAGCCGTTCCGGCTGTATTCGATCGCCTCGGCGCCGCCGCCCGGCGAGCCGGCCACCACACTGAAGCTGGTGGTCGCCGGCCTCGGCTACACCTCCGCCCAGACGCCGTGGTCGTACCCGAGGGAACGGCAGGGCACGGCATCGCATTTCCTGCGCCGGGTGAGCGCCGAGGGCCGGCACCGGCTGTCGCTGCAGATCGTCCCCACGCCCCGGTTCCGGCTGCCGGCCGATCCGGCCCGGCCCGTCGTCATGTTCGCGGCCGGTTCCGGGATCGCCCCGTTCCTGGGGTTCGTCGCCGCCCGCACCGGTTCGGGGGAGAACCGGCTCTATCTGGGGATCCGGACGCCGGAGGAATTCGTCGAGCACGCGGACCTGGACACGGCGGCGGCCGCGGGCCGGCTGAAACTCTCCGTCGCGTTCTCCCGTGCCGATGCCGCGGTCGGATTCGACGGCCGGCGCCACGTCGTCCAGGCCGGACGGCGGAGCCGGGTGGACGACCTGGTCCGCGCCGAGGCGGACGCGCTCTGGGAGCTGCTGCGGTCCACCGACGACGGCGGTCGCGGCGCATTCGTCTACGTGTGCGGCAGCGCACCGTTCGCCACCGCCGTGCTCCAGGCGTTGACCGACATCGTGCCCGGCGACGGCCGTGAGTTCCTCCGCCGGTTGGTGGCCGACGGACGTCTGGGCCAGGACGTCTTCACCACCTATCTGGGCCACGCGCAGCAGGGGCCCCGCTTCGAGGTGTCGGATCTGGCGCGGCGCAACACCGCGGAGGCGGGCTACTGGATGGCGATCGGCGGCGCGGTGTTCGACGTCGGCGAATTCCTGCACCTGCACATCGGCGGGCCGCAGATCGTCCGCAACCACGTCGGGCTCGACGCGACCGGGGCGTACCGGAAAGTGCTGCACCACGCGCACGCCGAGATCGACTCCCAACTCGCGATGTACCAGATCGGCCACCTGCGCCGGTTGCGGTTCGGCGGCCGGTGGGGCGTGGTGCTCACCGAGGACGGTCTGCGCGCGCTGCCGCTGGAAGAACTGTTCCGGACCTGGGCACGGTTCGTGTACCTGCTGGTCGGCATGGAAAACGCGTTGACCTCCGACTACGAGTTCACCACGTTGGTCACCACCCTGGGTGAGGATCCCCGGGAGCTGACACCCTTCAAGGCGCAGTACGTCCTCGAGGCGCACCGGCGGTTCCTGGTCAGTTATCTGGACGGGCTGGTGCACGAGGACCTGCGCGCCCTGTGGCAACTCACCGCCGGCTTCTGCGATCCGCACCTGGACCTCCGGTCCTTCGACGCCGATCTCGCCGCCATGTCCGCGCGGCCGGACGTCGGGCTGGTCCGGCATTCCGTATCCGCCGTCAAGGAGTCGCTGCTCGCCGGGGACGACTTCCGGCGGGTCTCGGCGCTGTGCCGCAGCTACGCGCACGCCGACGTCCAACTGCTGCGCGACCTGAAAACCGCGGTGCTGGAAGGGATCCGGGCGTTCGAGATCCACGAGGCCGACGTCGTCGAGCAGGCGGGAGCCACGCTGCTGAACACGGCACGCGAGGCGCTCGCCGCGGTCTCGGCCTACTACCGGCGCCTCGCCGAGCAGACCCGCGGCCAGGGCATCACGGCCGACGGTGGGGTCGAGGAGCCGATCCCGGCCGACCGGGGCATGCCCGGCCACGGCGGTCCGCTACCACTTCCCGATTGACGCTCGATCGCGACAAGGGCATGCGCGGCTGAGGCCGACACACAGGCGAAGGGCAGCCCGCGGATATTCACGTTGCACGGACTCACAACCGACCAGAGATCAGCAGAGATCGACGTCGATGTACTTGCTCGCCACCTTGTAGATCTTCTCGTCTGTGGTGACCAGGGCGCAGTCCAGCGCTTCGGCCAGGGCGACGTAGGTGGCGTCGTAACCGTTGAAGTTGGCTCGCAGGTCCCAGGCGCGATCGGCGGTCAGGTCGTCGGCGTGACGGGTGAAGGGCAGGCCCGCCTTGACGATCCGGGCTCCCTCGGCGCGGGCCTCACTGATCTTCCCGCCGAGAAGCAGGCCGCGTATGGCGTTACGGAACTCGTAGTCGAGCAGGTAAGGGATGTGGAGCCGGTTCTCGGCGACGCGTGCGAGCAGTTCGTCTGCGGCGGTGTCTCCGGCCAAGGCCTCGACGAGCGCCGAGCTGTCGATGACGATCACGTCTCGCGGATCTTCCGTATCTCGGTGACGACGTCGTCACGACTCGCCCCGCCGCCGAGCGATCGGAGCGCCTCCAGTCGTTCTCTGATCGTGTCGGGGGAGGGAGTGGCGGCGACTTCGGTGAGGATGTCGGCCACATACGCGGACAGCGACATGCGCTTACGCGCGGCCCGCGCTTTCAGTTCGGCGACCACTTCCGTACCCAGCCCTCTGACCTGCAAGGTGGCGTCCATGATGTAAGCATAATGCTTTTCGCGCATGTGAGGTCTGCATACGGCTAGCACCAGACCGAATGCGGCCCCGCTCACTCACGCTCGTCTCCCTTACCACGGCTGAGTCGCGGACAGCTTCAGGCGGCGCGCCAGGGTCTTGTCCGCGGTCCGGATGAGGTCCTCGTCGATGTGATACAGGTCGGCGACCTCGCTGTAGTGGCCGCGATCTCCGGCCCGGTAGCCGATCATCCGGTCGATGGCGGCCGCGATCGCCTTCGACGGGTGTGATCGGCACACGACGGCCTGGTCGGGGATGCGGTTCCAGGCGGTGAGCATCCGCAGCACGAGTGGTAGCCCGCAGTAGGGCAGCGAGTGCTTCCAGATCAACCGCTCCACCGGGTCGAGGCCGCGCGGGGCGGCGAGGTCCCGGGTGCCACGTCCCAGACCCCTGATGACCATCCAGTGCGGGTGGAACCTGCGTCCGGGCTCATTGATGTTCGGCAGGAGTTCCTCGACCCGGGGGACGTCCCCGTCGAACCGCCAGGTGATCTGATATTTGTACAGGTAGTCGCCCGCCTGTGCCTGGCCGCTCACCGCCTCCGGCTGTCCGGGGTGAGAGGAGCAGGCGGCCGTCGTCCAGTGCGTTATGGCTGTCTTCGTGCCGAGGAGCATGCCGGGTCCGCCGGTGCCGTACAGCCGGAACAGGGTGGCGGCCGGAGAGTCCGGCATGAGCAGGGGGTAGAGGGCGAGGCCGCTCCGGGTGGTCGCCGTCCAGAATTCCCGGGCGAGTTTCTCACCCGCCTTCGGGACGGCCTGCGCCTTCGCCTTGGGCGGCAGGACCTTCGGTCGCGCCGCCGCAGATTCCTCCGGAGGCGCGGTCTTCGCCGGTTTCGCGACCGGTTTGACCGGTGGTGTGGCCTTGGCCGGCGCCGAGGGGGCGGCTCCGGCTGGTTTCGCTCTGTCACGGCCGACTGGCGGGGGAGATGTCACGGGTTCCGCCGGCTTGGCCAGACAGGACTCGCAGCCCAGCTTGGTTTTCGAGGCCACCAGTGGTTCGGGCTTGTCGCAGCTTGGGCAGCGCAATGCGGCGAACGCCCCGAGCGGGGTCAGGTAGTCGAGCACCAGCGGATAGCGCCGGGAGCCGCGTAACACGTCGACGGGGAACCGGATCGCCGGCACCTGGACGACATGCAGCCGGTAGGGCCGGATCTCATGGTGGGCCTGGTATTTCTCGGCGATCTCGGTGAGCCGCCGGGCCCGTTCCTCCCGCGTGGCCGTGAGCCGCGCGGTCAGGATGGCGGCCCGCTCCTCGTCGGCGCCGCGGAGCCGGTTCTCGACTGAGGCGATCTGGTCGTCGTAGTAGTCGCGGGCTCGCTGCTGTTCCTGCCTGAAGGCCGTCTGGGACTGCCCGGCGAGCGTGCCGCGCCGGGCGCGTGCCGTGGTCTCGATGATCTGGTGCGCTTCGGTGAGCGCCTCCTCCAGCCCGCCGGGCAGATCCATCCGCGGTTTCTCGGCAGGCGGGAGCCGTACGAGCTTGGGCACCCAGGCGTCTGGAAGGGGCAGCCTGGATCGCACGTCCAGCCAGCACTCCGCTCGCTCCTGGAAGTGATCTTCAGCTGAGAGGGAGTAACTGATCAGCACGCCGACCCGCAGCATCGGGCGTACTGTCGCGGCCGGGGAGCCGGCCGGGTCGATCCGGCCATGGTCGACGGGGAACTGGTCGCGGGCCGCGGCCAGCAACACGTCCGCGTTGGGTGGTACGGAGGCGGGCGGAGTGAGCGCGACGATCCCGGCGTCTCCTTGAGCCAGCACCAGGTCCGCGGCCCGGGTGGGCGCGGGATGCCCGGTCGCCAGGAAGGTCAGGCCGTCCTCGCGGGCCGCGTCAGGGTCGGAGGTGACCGTCAGCTCACCAGGAAGGTCGAACTCCGCCGCGAGCGCCGGCGGCAGCAACACCAGGTTGCCGTCGATCACCGGCTCGGCCAGTCCGCCTTCCGTCTCGACATAGCGCAGCCAGAAACGCAGCCCCGAATCGGTTGTCATTCAGTCCTCGCCTACGAGAGCGTCGATCGAGCCCCGGCCCGCCAGGTAATCGGCGCGGGCCCGCGCCAGATCATCGCCGAGTGACTCCAGCCGGGCTCCGAAGTCGTCATCGTCTCCAGCCGCGACGAGCGCGTCGAAGACCGAGGCCTCGAAGTCGAAGTCGTCGTCGACCCGGCCGAGAATCATGTCGAGCTCCCCGACGACCAGTTCGAACAGGTTGATCTTCCTTTCGAGGACATGCAGGATGCGCTGCTCGATCGTGCCGCGGGCGACGAGGTTGGTGAGGAGCACGTCGTGGGTCTGGCCGACCCGGTGCAGCCGGCCCAGTCGCTGCTCGATCTGCATCGGGTTCCACGGCAGATCCATGTTGATCATAACGTGGCAGAACTGCAGGTTCCGGCCTTCGCCCGCGGACTCGGTGGACAGCAGCACCGGCGCTTCGTCGCGGAACGACGCGACCGCCTTGTCCTTGTCGTGCCGCGAGAGGCTGCCGTGGTAGACGGCGGCGGGGATCCCCTCGCCCGCCAGCGCCTGAGCGAGGCCGTCCAGCGTCTGCCGGTAGGCGGTGAAGACCAGGACCTTCTCATCCCGCTCGACGAACGGCTTCAGGCGGCGCAGCAACTCTGCGGTCTTCTCATGCCGCTGTACGGCCTGCGCCGCCGAGGCGAGCTCATCCCAGCCGATCTTGGCCAGGGTGGGCGCGACCGCGGCAGGACTGGAACCGGCCAGCTTGGCCAGGCTGCGCAGCGTGAACCGGTGGCTGTGCGCCGCACCCCGGGCTTCGGAGCGGATCCGCCGCAGCAGGGCGGAGTAGAACGCGGCCTCCTCATCGGCAGGTGTGATCAGCGCGGTCTCGGCGAGCCGCTGCGGCAGCAGCACCGCCACCTCGCTGCGGCGGTGCCTTACCATCACCTCACGGGTCCGGGCCCGCAACTCGCTGGGATTGCGCGGCGTGTCCCCGCCGCCGTGCCTGGCCTTGAACTGGGCGGCTGTGCCGAGCAGACCTGGTGAGACGATGCTGATCAGCTCGTACAGGTCCTGGAGCCTGTTCTCCACGGGGGTGGCGGTCAGCAGCAGATAGTGGCGGCCGCGGAGTTCCCTGGCCAGCTTGCCCGAGGCGCTGCGTGCGCCGCGTACCCGGTGCGCCTCGTCTATGATCACGATGTCCCACGGCTCGGCGGTGAGTCTGGAGCGCAGCGGATCGCGCCGGGCCGTGGCGAGCGAAGCCACCACGACGGATCCGTCGTCGTCCCAGCCCTTGCCGGTCGCCACGGTGGTGGGAAGACCGAACTTGCGTCCGAGCTCCTCGCCCCACTGGCCGACCAGTCCTGCCGGGGTGACGACGAGTGAACGGGCAGCCATGCCGCGGGCGCGCAGCTCCGCCAGGACCAGCCCGGCCTCGATCGTCTTGCCCAGGCCCACCTCATCGGCCAGGATGGCCCGTCCCCGCATGCGGCGCAGCACCGTTTTCGCGGCGGCGACCTGGTAGTCGAACGGCTCGAAGCCCAGCCTGGGGATCGAGAGAAGGGTGTCGAATCCCGGCCTGTTCCACACATCGGCGGCATCCTGCACGAGCGAAGCGCGATCCGGGTTCACAGGACGATTCAACTGATCAAGCAGAGACCGGTAGAGGCTGAGCGGCATAGGTGAGTCTCTCGGAGAGAATGGTTCGGGGAGAAGATCGGGGAGGGTGTAAGCCTAGCGAAGCTCGAGCGGCCACCCGGCATGATGGACGACAATGAGGTATGAACGTACGCCAGCTCAGATCGTCAGATCCGCGCACCTGGCTCCCGAAGGTCCTCTCGCGTCTCGCCGCCGCCGGCCCGGTGACCACGGCCGAGCTGGCCGCCTCGGTGGGAGTCGGCGAGGACGAGGTCGAACTCGCGTTGCGGACATCCGCCCGGGCGCATGAGGCCGACGAGGGGTGGGTCGACCTGCTCACCCTGGCGGAAGGTGCGGTGTTCACCCACTTTCTCACCTCGGTTGAGCTCGAGGAGGGCGTCCTGACGGGTGAGGACGACCTTGCCCTGTGGGTCCGCCTGGCCGAGGACGGGCTCCCGCTGAGCACCGGTGGGACCGTCGGCATCGACGACCGGATCGACGCGGACTACCTGGCGGAGACGGTCCTGACCGGCCCTGACGGGTGGCTGAACGACTTCTCCCCTGATGACCTGATCTCGGTGCGGCTCAGTGACGGCTGTCTGACGGTGGAGAGGTTCGACCTGGGTACGGCCGGGCCGTACGAGCGGCTGCCGCAGGTCGTGGAAGCGTTCCGGACCCACGCGATGAGCGGGCTCGCCGCCTTCGCGCAGGAGCCCACGGAGTTCTCGCCGTTCGTCGACATCGACGAAATCGTGGCCGACCTGCTCGCCGCGGACCGTGCCGTGTTCGCCGAGCCGCTGCCGCCGTTGCGTCCTCTGCTGCAGCTGGCGAAGCTGGAGGTGGCCGATGGCGCCGTGTCCCTCAGGGGCGCCCCTGATGAAGCCGGCGATGTGGAGAACCTGTCGTACGAAGAAATCGTCCATCTCACGATGATCCGCGGGATACTCGGTTCCCCCGACTCCTCGGAGGATGACCTGTCCCTGGTCGTCGGCGTTCTCGCCGACTCCGGCGACTTGCTGGAGCGGGCCGCCGACGAGGCCGAGGAAGATCCCCTGCCCGAGGAGATCATCGCCGGGCTCCGCCGTACGGCATCGACCGGCGTCCAGAAGGCGGTGGCGCTACTGCTGGCGGCACGCACAGCGGAGGGGAGCGGCGACCCGCGGACGGCGGCGGGCCTGATCGATGAAGTGCTCGCCGCCGATCCGGACAACCCGATCGCGCTGGTCGACGCGGCGGAGTACGCGGCCTGCCGGGGGGATCTCGTCCGCGCCGACAGCCTGCTGCGACGATGGGGAGGGCCCCCCGGCCAGGGACTGCGGCACACCCTGCGGCCGTTGCTGGCGGCCCCGGCCGGCACGACGGGTCGCAACCAGCCCTGTCCCTGCGGCTCCGGGCAGAAGTACAAGAAATGCTGCCTGGGCAAGCTGCACCATCCCCTGCCCGCACGCGCCGTGCTGCTGTATCACCTCCTGCTCCTCTACTCCCAGCGCCCGGCGCAGATCGATCTGCTCGTCGACCTGATCGAAATCACCGAGAACCCGGGGCTGGAGCCCGCGTTCGCCGACCTGGCGGCCATCGAGTGCCTCGACGCCTTCCTGGCAGAGCGCGGCGACTGGTTCCGCGGCGATGAGCGCGCCCTGCTGGAGACATGGCGCGACACACCCTTGCGGCTGTGGGAGGTCGTGTCGGTACGGCTCGGCGAGGCGACGGTCCGGCCGCTGCCGGGAGGAGACCCGGTGGTGCTGCGTGACCGGCTGTTCTCCCAGCACGCCAGGCCACTCGATCTCGCCCTGACCCGCCTGCTCGACGATGGAACCGGACCGAAGATCTTCGGAAGCCCGTTCAGAATCGACCGCATGCGCCGTCCGCACCTGCTGGCGCTGCTGGCCGAGGACCCCGGCCCTTACGAGATCGCGCGGTTCTTCGGTCCGCAGCCCATGCCGCACATCACCAACCGCGAGGGCCACGACCTGGTGATCTGCTCGGCCCGCTACGACGTCGGTGCTGCCTCCTGGCAGGCCCTGGCCGAGCGACTCGGCCAGGGCGGGCCGGACGAGCTCATCGCCAAGGGCGACGACGATGTGGTGCGTGGCACGATCCGGAGGGACGGCCCGCGCTGGACCATCGAGACCAACTCCGTGGAGCGTCTGCGCGAGCTGCAGGAACTGCTCCGCTCCGTCGCACCCGACGCCAGGCAGATCGACGAGTCCAGCGTGCCGATCGAACGCGCGCTGCGAGATGCCCCCGCGTCAGCCGATCCCGGCCTCCCGCCCGAGCAGACGGCGGAGATCATGGAAGAGTTCATCCAGAACTATGAGAGGAGCTGGGTGGACCAGTCGATCCCGGCCCTGGGCGGGCTCACCCCCCGTGAAGCCGTGGCACGTGGCGGGGCGGCCCGCGCCGACCTCGACGCCCTCCTTGACGACTTCGAATGGTCCGCCGATCAACCACAGGCCATGAGCGCCGCCCGGATCCGCCGCCTGCTCGGCATATGACAATGCGCGACCAGTGACCGTAGTGGCCGATCCCTACTCCTCGATCTCGGAGTGTGATATAACAAGCGCTTGATTGGCGACATGGGGGCACGTCCAGGCGCGTCCAGGCACTCCCGAGGCCGCCGTTCCAGATCGGAAGGGAGTGAGATGGCTGAGACGCCGGACCGCCGGACCGCCATTCTCCAGCAGGCGGCCGCCATGTTCGCCGGCAAAGGGATCGCGTCGACGACCGTGCGGGAGATCGCCGACGCCGTCGGCATGCTTTCCGGGAGCCTCTACCACCATTTCAAGTCCAAGGACGAGATGGTGGACGCGATCGTGACCAGCTACCTGGACGACCTCACGTCCCGGTACGAGAAGATCATGGTCGAGGTCTCCGGCCCGCGCACGCAGTTGGCCGAACTCATCCACGGGTCGCTGGCGGTGATGGAGGCGCACCCGCACGCCAGCGAGCTCTATCAGAACAGCGGCAATCACCTGCCCTCGCTGCCGTCCTTCGATCAGATCAAACGCGCCGCCGGCGTCATTCATGAGACCTGGGTCGGTGTTCTCGAGGCCGGTGTCGCCTCCGGGGACTTCCGTTCGGACATTTCGCCACGCGTCATGTACCGGCTGATCCGTGACGCGCTCTGGCTCTCGGTTCGCTGGTTCAAGCCCACGGAGCAGTACTCCCCGGAGCGGTTCGCCGACGACATCGTCTCCCTCTTCCTGCACGGTTTGAGTCCGCGCTGAGAGCCGATGTGGTGCATCGGCTGCCCTGGCAACTCAACCAAGCGCTTGCTACATTGAGTCGCAGCGCTTATGCCTTGACGTTCGTCTCCGGGAGCAGCCGATGAGTCATGTCGTCCAGACCGGCCTGGGACTGTCCGACGCGGTGGGAGGCTGGCTCGCCGCCCATGTCCCGGGGCTCCGGGCGCCGGTCGAGTTCTCCAGGCTGGCCGGGGGCCGGTCCAACCTGACGTTCCTGGTCACCGATGCCGCGGGCGTACGGTTCGTGCTGCGTCGGCCGCCGCTGGGGGACCATCCGGCGAACGCGCACGACGTCCTGCGCGAGGCCCGCATACTCCGTGCGGTGGCGGGCGAGGTGCCGGTGCCGGCCGTCCTCGCGGTGTGCGAGGACCCCGCCGTCACCGGGGCCCCGTTCGTCGTGATGGAGCACCTGGACGGCCTGGTGCTGCGCGACCCGGCCGGCGTTGAAGCGGCCTTCCCGGTCGGTGATCGCGGGCGGATCGGTCCGGCGCTGATCGACGCCATGGCCGCCCTGCATTCGGTCGACCCGGCCCGCCTCGGGCTGGGCGGCCTGGCCGAGCGGCGCGACCATCTCGCCCGGCAGCTGCGCCGCTGGCACGACAACTGGCGCAAGACGACCATCCGCCCGCTTCCGGACCTCGAGCGGGCCCACGCCCGGCTGGTGGAGCACATTCCAGAGCAGCGGCGGACCGGGATCGTGCACGGCGACTTCCGGCTGGACAACTGCCTGCTCGACACCGGAGGCACGGTGCTGGGCATCCTCGACTGGGAGCTCACCACGATCGGCGACCCGCTGGCCGACCTCGGACAGTTCCTGGTCTACTGGGCCGAACCCGGCGACGCGCACACCGCGCTGCACACCCCGCCGACCGGACTGCCCGGATTCGCCTCCCGGGACGACCTGTGCGCCCGGTACTTCGCCTGCCTCGGCGTCGACCCCGCCCCGGTGGACTACTACCTGGCCTTCAACTGGTGGAAAACCGCCTGCATCGTGGAGAACGTCTACACCCGCATGCTCTCCGGCGCGATGGGCGCCACCGATCGGAGCCCGGAGTCGTTCGGCGAGCAGGCGGCCGGACTGGCCGCCCAGGCCTGGCGGTACGCCTCCCGGCTGCGCTGACGCCGAACGCCGCGAGCATCTCGCTCAACGGGATGCTCCGGACGGCGGGGTCGTCTGCTCTTACCGTGGGCGCGCAGGCGAGCGACCGAAGGGATCTGGACGAAGCCGGCCGATCGTTGACCTCCCACCAAGCGCTTGCTAGGTTACTTTCACATCTCGCTGGACCCGAGGGAGCACAACCATGAATCCGCAGCCCTCACCCGACTCGCCGGTGCTCGTGACCGGCGCCGCCTCCGGCATCGGCGCGGCGTGTGCGGCCGTGATCGCGGCTTCCGGCCGGCCGGTGGTCCTGTGGGACCTGGATCCCGCGGCGGTGACCGAGGCCGGCGCCCGACTGGAGGCGGTGGCCTCGGTCCCGGTTCTGGCGGCGGCGGTGGACGTGTCGAAGCCGGAGCTGTACGCCGGGGCGCTGGACGCCGCCCGAAGCGTGGTCGGGCCGATCGGCGGTTTCGTCCACTGCGCCGGGGTGGTCGACTCCACCCCGATGTCCCGGCTGAGCGCCGAGGCGTGGCGGCGGGTGCTGGAGGTCAACCTCACCGCGTTCGGCTTCCTCACCGCCGCCCTGATCCCCGACCTGACCTCGCAAGACGGGTCGAGCGTCGTCGGGATCGGCTCGGTCAACGCCCTGGTCGGGCAGGGCGCGATCCCGTCCTACAGCGCCTCCAAGGCGGGCGTGCTCGGTCTGGTCCGTTCCCTGGCGGCCGAACTGGGGCCCCGCGGGGTCCGGGTCAACGCCGTGTGCCCCGGATACATCGCCACCCCCATGCTCAGCCGCAGCCTGGAGGACACGGGCCGGGCCGAGCGGATGGCCGGGCTCGCCATGCTCAAGCGGGTGGGACGCCCGAGGAGGTCGCGAGCGTCGTCCGGTTCCTTCTCAGCGGCGAGGCCTCCTTCGTCACCGGGAGCACGATCATGGTGGATGGCGGCGTGACGGCGAACGACGCGATGGCGGCGCTGGCATGACCGGGGCGCAGAACGGTCAGGCCGGGCGCCGGCCGAACGTGGTGATGATCGTCCTTGACGACACCGGGTTCGCCCAGCTGGGGTGCTACGGGTCGGACATCGAGACCCCGAACATCGATCGGCTGGCCGACGAGGGCCTTCGGTACAACAACTTCCACGTGACCGCCCTGTGCTCGCCCACCCGGGCCTCCCTGCTGACCGGGCGCAACCACCATCGGGTGGGGATGGGCTGGCTGACCGACGTCCCGTGCCCGGAGCCCGGCTACAGTGCGAAGATCTCTCCGGCGGCGGGCACGCTGCCGGCGGTGCTCAAGGGAGCGGGATACAGCACGTTCGCGGCCGGCAAGTGGCATCTTGCCCCGCGGTGGGAGGTCAACCCCGCAGGGCCGTACGACCGGTGGCCGCTGGGGCTCGGCTTCGAGCGTTTCTACGGCTTCCTCAGCGCCGAGACGTCCCAGCGGACGCCCACGCTGGTGCGGGACAACTCCTACGTCGCCCCGCCCCGTGGTCCCGAGGAGGGCTACCACCTGACCGAGGATCTCGCCGACCAGAGCATCGCCTTCATCCGCGACCAGCAGCAGAACTGCCCGGCCAAGCCGTTCTTCGTCTACCTGGCCACCGGCGCGATGCACGCCCCGCTGCAGGCCCCCGAGCAGTGGGTCGAGCACTACCGGGGACGCTTCGACCAGGGCTGGGACGTCTGGCGCGAAGCGGTCGTACGGCGCCAGCGCGAGCTGGGCATCCTGCCTCCTGGCGCCGAGCCGACGCCGAGGCCGCCCTGGGTGCGTCCCTGGGAGGAGATGGACGAACAAGAGCGCCGGGTGTGCGCACGCGGGATGGAGATCTTCGCGGCCTACCTGAGCCACACCGACGCCCAGATCGGCCGGGTGCTGGACTACCTGCGGGAGATCGGCCGGCTCGACGACACCATCGTCATGCTGGTGTCGGACAACGGAACCAGCTCCGAGGGCGGGCCGGACGGATCGCTCAACTACCACGGCCTGCGGATCGACCGCGACGCCAACCGGGAGCTGACGCTGGGCCGGCTCGATGAGATGACGGGCCCGAGATCGTACGTGCAGTACTCCTGGGGCTGGGCGTGGGCGGGCAACACCCCGTTCTGGCTCTGGAAACGCTTCACCGCGCTGGGCGGGGTCAGGACGCCCCTGGTGGTCCACTGGCCGTCCGGGATCGCCTCCGGGGGCGAGGTGCGCCGGCAGTTCTGCCACGCGGTGGACCTGATGCCCACCCTGCTGGAGGCGGCCGGGATCGAGCCGCCAGAACGGCTCGCCGGGGTGGAACAGATGTCCTTCGACGGCGCGAGCATCGGCCGTACCTTCGCCGACCCGCAGGCGCCCGCCCCGCGCGACAGCCAGTACTTCGAATGCTCGGGATCGCGCTCGATGTATCACCGGGGCTGGCAGATCCGGACCGACCACGTCGGGCCGACGCCCGCCCTGGAACGGGAGATGATCCCGGGTAGCCACCACTTCGACACCGACCGGTGGTCGCTGTTCAACCTGGAGGACGACTTCGCGGAGACCCGCGACCTGGCCGGCGAGCACCCGGAGATCGTCGACCGGCTCGTGGAGATGTGGTGGACCGAGGCCGGCCGCAACCAGGTCCTGCCCCTCAACGACGGGTACTCCTTCAGACCCCAGATGCCGCGCCCGGACACCCACCGGCAACCGCATCGGGCCGTCTACCGGCCGGGGAGGGGACCGGTGTCGGAGTTCCTGCATCCGGTTCTCACCGAGGGGTTCCGGATGACGGCGCATCTCGAGCTCGGCACGGCGTCCGCCGACGGCATGATCGTCGCTGTCGGCGACTGGACGCAGGGGCTGGCGTGGTATCTGCTCGACGGCCGCATGGTGGCGGTGTGCAACCTCGCCGGCGTCGAGCACCGGCTGTCCGCGCCGCAACGGCTGGGAACCGGCCGGCACGAGGTGGCGCTGTCCTACCGGAAGACGGCCGCGGGCGGCGGGTTCCACCTGCACCAGAACGGCCGGCCG
Organism: Sphaerimonospora thailandensis; assembly: GCF_016863115.1. Lineage (GTDB taxonomy): Bacteria > Actinomycetota > Actinomycetes > Streptosporangiales > Streptosporangiaceae > Sphaerimonospora > Sphaerimonospora cavernae. Next base: position 10,733 of record NZ_BOOG01000005.1, on the reverse strand, counting down.
GTGGCCGAGCTCCCGGTCCCCGGCCCGCTGCCGGCGCGCTGGCAGATCGGCGGCCCCGGCCTGTTCGTCGGATGCGACACCGGCTTTCCCGTCAGTGACGACTACCGGCCGCCGTTCGACTTCCAGGGCGTGCTCGATCGCGTGGTCGTCGAGAGCGTCGTCTCGGACGACGCCGGGGAGCAGCCGGTCCCGGTGGCGGTGGAGCTACGTCACGAGTGAGATCGCCAGGTGACGACACCTGACGACCTCAGCGCGGCATTCGGCCCGATGGCCGTGACGACAACTTCTGAAAGGTGAAGCATGAGCACGGACTCGCGTCCCCGCTTGGACGTTCTGGTCATCGGAGCCGGGTTCGCCGGGCTGTACGCGATCCACGCGGCACGCCGGGCCGGCCTGGACGTCCTCTGTCTCGAAGCCGGCGCCGGCGTCGGCGGCACCTGGTACTACAACCGCTACCCCGGTGCGCGCTGCGACGTGGAGAGCATCGACTACTCCTACTCCTTCGACGAGGAGCTCCAGGACGAATGGGAGTGGAGCGAGCGCTACGCCACCCAGCCGGAGATCCTCGCCTACATCGAGCACGTGGCCGAGCGTTTCGACCTGCTCGACAGCGTCCGGCTGGAGACCCGTGCCGTCAGCGCGCATTTCGACGAGCGGACCTCGACCTGGCGGGTGCGCTCGGAAAGCGGTGAAGAGTTCGAGGCCCGCTACCTGCTCTGCGCCACCGGGTCGCTGTCCGCGCCGAACAAGCCGGCCATTCCCGGCATCGACGACTTCGCCGGCGAGGTCCTCTTCACCGCCGAGTGGCCGCACACCGAGCCGGACCTGGCCGGCAAACGGGTCGGCCTGATCGGCACCGGCTCCTCGGGGATCCAGTCGACCCCGCTGCTCGCGGCACGGGCCAAGCAGCTCACCGTCTTCCAGCGGACCCCGAACTACAGCGTGCCGGCCCTGAACCGGAACTTCACGCCGGCCGACCAGGTCAGGATCCGCGAGGAGTATCCGGAGCGACGCCGCAAGTCCAGGCGCAGCGGCGGCGGCTCGCCGTACGTCGCCTATCCCAAGAACGGCGTCGACTGCACGCCCGAGGAGCGCCTGGCGGCGCTGGAGAAGGGGTGGACGACGGGCGGCGTGCTCTTCGGCAAGACGTTCCCCGACCAGTACGTCAACGAGGAGACCAACCGCTACGCCGCGGACTTCTTCGAAGCGAAGATCCGGCGGATCGTGCACGACCCGGCGACCGCCGATGACCTCATCCCGGACGACCACCCGATCGGCACGAAGCGGATCTGCACCGACTCGGGGTACTTCGAGACGTTCAACCGGGACAACGTCGCCCTGGTGAACCTGCGCAAGGACCCGATCGTCCGGATCACCGAGTGGGGGATCAAGACCGAGGGCGCCGCCCACGAGCTCGATGTCCTGATCTTCGCCACCGGCTTCGACGCGATGACCGGGGCGCTGCAGCGCATCGACATCCGGGGAACCGGCGGGGCGTCGTTCCGCGAGGCCTGGCGCGAGGGACCCGTCAGCTACCTGGGCTACCAGGTGCCGGACTTCCCCAACCTGTTCATCGTGAGCGGCCCCGGATCGCCCGCCGTGCTGGCGAACATGGTGCTCGCCGCCGAGATGCAGATCGACTGGCTGCTCAAGCTGATCCGTCACGCCGACGAGATGGGCGCGAACCGGATCGAGCCGCGCGCGGACGCCGCCGCGAAGTGGACCGCCCACGTCCAGGAGGCGGCGGACCAGACCCTCTTCCCCCGCGCGAACTCGTGGTACGTCGGCGCGAACATCGAGGGCAAGCCGCGCACGTTCATGCTCTACGTCCGCGGCCTCGGAACCTACGCCGGCGTCTGCGACCAGGTCGCCGAGGACGGCTACGAGGGGTTCGTGCTCACCTCGCACAGCCCCGCGCCGGCACGCTGATCGAAAGGTTCGGAACATGCGTGAGTCGTTGCGGGGCAAGGTCGCCGTCATCACCGGAGCCGGCCGCGGCATCGGACGGGCCAGCGCCGTACTGTTCGCGGCGGAGGGCGCGAGCGTCGTGGTCAGCGACATCGACCCGGCGACCGCGGCAGACACCGCGGACGCCATCACCGGCTCCGGGGGGACCGCGGTGGCCGTCCCCGCCGACGTGACCGCACAGGAGCAGGTCGCCCACCTGGTCGACGTCGCCGTCGAGCGGTACGGCCGCCTCGACGTCATGTTCAACCACGCGGGCGGCACCACCCCCGCCCCGGTCCACGAGGTGACCTCGGAGCAGTTCCACCACATCGTCGAACTGAACCTCGGGTCGATGTTCTACGGGGTCCGGGCGGCCCTGCCGGTGATGATGGAACAGAGGTCCGGGGTCATCCTCTCCACGACGTCGGGCGGCGGCATCGGGGCGGTGCCGGGGCTGGGGATCTACGGGGCCGCGAAGGCAGGGATCATCGCGTTGACCCGCAGCGTCGCCGCGGAGTACGGCCGGTACGGCATCCGGGCCGTCGCGATCTCGCCCGGATCCATGGACACCCACGGCTTCCGGCAGTGGCTGAACGCGTTGCCCGGCTCCGACGAGGACTACTTCAGCCAGATCCCGTCGGGCCGCCTCGGCACCGACCAGGACATCGCCCATGTGGCCGCCTTCCTGGCCGGTGACGCGGCAGCGTACGTCAACGGCATCACCGTTCCGGTGGACGGGGGGACCACCGGCCTGCTGGCCATCCCCCACGTCACCGCCTGACCCGTCAGTGCGGGGGAGACGAAGATGCTCGCGACCAGAATTTCGGATAACGAGGTGGTGGAATGACGGATGTCGGCCAGACCAACGACGACCTGCTCATCAGGGGACTCATCGGGCGTGCCGCGCGACTCTCCGACGAGGGCGACCCCGACGATTACCGCACGGTCTACCCGACGAGTTCGTCCGTACCCTCGACGGGTGGCGGATCCGGCGACGTGTGAGCCGTGCCGGATGACCTACGGCAACCGGATCTGCGTGAGCGGCATGGCGGCGGTCTCCTGGCCGCTGCCGGAGGAGCTCGAGATGTACCGGCGTACCGGTACGGACCTGGTCGGCCTCACCGTGCCGAAGCTCGCCACCTGCGGTTGGCCGGCCGCCTACGACGTGATCGGCCGCAGCGGCGTGGACGTCGAATACCTGGTGCACCCGTTCACCGCCGATCCCGACGACGGCGACGGCTGGACCGCGCAGGTGCGCAGCCTGATGGCCGCGGTGGACGCGGCGGAACGGATCGGTGCCCGTACGGTGTACCTGACCGTGGGACCGTCGGGAGATCTGTCCTGGGAGGAGGCCGCGGCCCGGTTCACCCGCCGGATGGCGCCGGCGGTCGAACACGCGGGTGAGGCGGGGATCGCGCTGGCCCTGGAGAACACGATGTCGGTGCGGTGCGACCTGAGCTTCATCCACACCGTCCGGGACGCGGCCGAACTGGCCCGCAGGCTCGATGTGGGGCTGTGCGTCGACCTGTACTGCTGCTGGCAGGAGGCCGGGCTGCGGTCGACCTTGCGCGCGGAGGTCGACCGGATCCGGCTGCTGCAGGTGAGCGACTTCAAGGTCGGCACGTTGAGCTTTCCGAACCGCTGGGTTCCCGGCGACGCGGACCTGCCGATGGCCAGGCTGCTCGACGACACGCTGGCGGACGGCTACCGGGGAACCGTGGACGTCGAGCTCGCCGGGCCGGCGATCGACGCCGAAGGGGCCGAGAGCGCGCTGACCCGCGGCGTGTCCTGGACGGCGACGCGCCTGGGACGCACGGGCTGAGGCTGCTCCAACGAAGTGACTCCTCCGCTCGCTTCAGTTATCAAGGGAGCGGAGGAGACACGTGGTGGTGGTTCTCGCCGGAATTCAAGGCATGCGTCATCGGTGGTCGGCTCCTCGCGGTCCCGCACCGCGCCGGAGGGACTCCCGTCCCCCCGGCGTCCAGACGGATTGATCCGAAATCAGCGGTATCGCCGCAGTTCCTGGCGGGCGACGGTCCGGATGTGCACCTCGTCGGGGCCGTCGGCGATGCCGAGGATCCGGGCGCTGGCCCACATGCGGGCGATCGGGAAGTCCTCCGTCACCCCGCCCCCGCCGTGGGCCTGGATGGCCCGGTCCAGTACGGCGCGGGCCACGCGGGGCGCCACCACCTTGATGGCGGCGATCTCGGTGGCCGCTCCCTTGGCGCCCACCCGGTCGATCATCCACGCGGTCTTGAGCACCAGCAGCCGGGCCTGCTCGATCTCCATGCGGGACTCGGCGATCCAGGTCCGCACCACACCCTGATCCGACAGCGGCCCGCCGAATGCGTCTCGGGACATGGTGCGGCGCACCATCAGTTCCAGTCCGCGTTCGGCCATGCCGAGCGTGCGCATGGCGTGGTGGATCCGGCCCGGGCCGAGCCGGGCCTGGGCGATGGCGAAGCCGTCGCCCTCTCCACCGAGCAGGTTGGTCGCGGGCACCCGTACGTCGGTGAAGCGGATCTCGCAGTGGCCGTGCTGGTCGTGGTAGCCGAAGATGGGCAGCGACCGGATGATCTCGACACCCGGCGTCGCGACCGGGACCAGGATCATCGACTGCTGGCGGTGCGGCGCCGCCTGCGGGTCGGTCTTGCCCATCAGGACCAGCAGCTCACAGCGCGGATCGGCCGCGCCGGTGGTCCACCACTTGTGCCCGTTGATCACGTACTCGTCGCCGTCGCGGACGATCGACGTGCTGATGTTGCGGGCGTCGGAGGAGGCCACCCCGGGTTCGGTCATCGAGAAGCCCGAGCGGATCCGCCCGTCCAGCAGCGGCTCCAGCCAGCGGGCCTGCTGCTCCGGCGTGCCGAACAGGTGCAGCAGCTCCATGTTGCCGGTGTCGGGGGCGGCGCAGTTCAGCGCCTCCGGGGCGATGTACGGCGACCGGCCGGTCATCTCGGCCAGGTAGGCGTACTCGAGGTTGGACAGTCCGGAGAGATCCGGCAGGAACAGGTTCCACAGGCCCAGCCGGCGCGCCTCGGTCTTCAGCTCCTCGACGATGGGCGGCAGCACGTGGCTGCGTGGGCCCGCCTCCTCGAGTTGCGCCGCATAAACCGGTTCGGCCGGATAGACCCGCTCGGTCATGAAATCGCCGAGTGCGGCGAGCAGTTCACGGGCTCGCTCGCTCGGGCCCAGATCCATTGAGCCCAGCTCCGTTGGACGCAGATCCGTTGGACGCAGCTCCATTCCCGCGTGCGCGGGCCCGGTCGTGGTCATGGCATCTCTCCGGTTCGAAGGACGATCTTTCCTTTTGCCTCGCGGTTCATCACCACGGCGAGTGCGGCGGCCGCCTCGGCCAGCGGATAGCGGCGGTCGATGTGCGGACGCAGCAGGCCCGCGGAATACCACTCCAGCAGCCGGGACATGTTCTCGGCGTTGGCCCCGGGATTGCGGCCGGCCCACGCGCCCCACAGGACGCCGAGCAGCTCGCCCTCCTTCAGCAGCAGCCGGTTCATCCCCACCCGGGGGATGTCGCCGGAGGCGTAGCCGACGGTCAGGTACCGGCCGCCCCAGGCCAGCGCCCGCACCGCGGTGTCGGCCGCCGTGCCGCCGACCGGGTCGTACACCACGTCCACCCCGGCGCCGCCGGTGATCTCTTTCAGCCGCGAGGCCAGGTCGGTCTCCCGGTAGTCGATCAGCTCGTCGGCCCCGTGCTCGGCGCACAGGTTCAGCTTCTCCTCGCTGGAAGCGGCCGCGATCACCCGGGCGCCGAGGACCTTGCCGATCTGCACGGCGGTCAGCCCGACCCCGCCGGAGGCGCCCAGCACCAGCAGGGTCTCGCCTGACCGCAGCCGTGCCCGGTCGACCAGCCCGTGGTAGGAGGTGCCGTAGACCACGGGGAAGGCCGCTGCGTGGTCCAGGTCCATGTCGTCGGGGATCGGGTGCACCCGCTCGGCGGTGACGACGACCTGTTCGGCGTACCCGCCGATGCCGCAGAAGGCCATGACCCGATCGCCCGGGGCGGGTCCGGTCACCCCCTCGCCGACCGCGCGGACGACGCCGGCCACCTCCGAGCCCGGGCTGAACGGCAGCGGCGGCTTGGTCTGGTAGGTGCCGGCGACGATCAGCCCGTCGGGGAAGTTCACCCCGGCGGACCGTACGTCCACCACGACCTGGCCGGGCCCCGCGACGAGGTCGGGCACCTCGGCCGCCAGCAGGTTCTCCGGCCCGCCGAGCTCGCGGCACAGCATCGCCTTCACGCGCCGTCCGCCTCCCCATCGGGCTGTGCGCCGGGCAGCACGAACGTCGACCAGGCCGTCACGGCCTTGCCGCCGGTCTGGCGGCGGCAGGTCAGCTCGATGTCCACCCGCCGTTCGCCCTCGTGGTCGTACTCGCGCACCACCTCGCCGCCGCAGGTGAGCACGTCGCCGGGCCAGACCTGCTCCAGGAAGCGGATCCGGAAGTTGCGCACGTTCTCGGCGCCCAGCCAGTTCGTCGCGTAGGTGCCCAGCAGGCTCGCCTGCCACATCCCCACAGAAAACGGGGTCGGGAAGCCGGCGGCCCTGGCGAACTCCTCGTCGTGATGGATCGGGTTCATGTCCCCCGACGCGCCCTGGTAGCGGACGAAGTCGGTACGGGTCACCGGGCCGACCACCCACGGGTCGGGTGCTGCGGGAACGGTCATGACTCCTCCGCCGGGGGTCGTGCGGTCTCGACGCCGGTCAGCTTGGCCTGGGCGACCAGGCGGCCGGTCTCGTCGCGGAACTCCGTGATCATCACGGCGAACGTCAGCTCACCGCCGCGGCGGCCCTGCTTGGTGTAGATCTCGCTGATGTGCGACTGACAGGTCAGGCGGGTGCCGGCGCTCGGCGGCGGCCCGAAGAACGTGTACTCCTGCTCGGCGTGCAGGCCGCGCTTCTGGTCCAGCTCCACGGCCGACCAGGGGTTGGCATCGCCCGTCTGCCAGAAGAACGTCGTGGTCAGGAACGTCGGCGGGACGACGGGCCGCTCGGCGTCCAGGTACGCCGGGTCGGTCGATCCGGTGGCGCGGGCGAACTCGCGGATCTTGCCGCGCTCCACGTCCATCCGGAACGGGACGCCCTGCGTGCCGACGGCATTGGGATTGGCCATCTGGTGCTCCTTCGGGTCACACGCGCCGATTGCCGGGTTCGGGCAGGAGGGTCGGGTCAGCCACGGCTGCGCAGTTCCTTGTCGATGTCGGCGACGGTCCAGCGGGCGCCCCGGTCGACGGTCCAGGCGTAGCTCCAGCCGGCGAACTGCCGGATCTCGCCGCCCTTGGCGTAGTACACCTGCCCGTTGACCGGGCAGTCCTCGGTGAGCAGCCAGGCCACCAGGGGGGAGACGTTGCCGGGGTGGTACACGTCGAAGGCCTCGGGATCGGCCGGCGCGGCCACCATCTCCGCGATGCCGGGCACGTTCTCGGTCATCCGGGTGCGGGCGACCGGGGTGACGGCGTTGACCCGGACCCCGTACCGGCCCAGCTCCTGGGCCAGGATCACCGTCAGCGCGGCGATGCCCGCCTTGGCCGCGCCGTAGTTGCTCTGGCCGACCGCGCCGATCAGGCCTGAGGTGGAGGGCACGTTGACCACCGAGGCGGTCGGCCGGCGACCCGCCTTGGACTCGTTGCGCCAGTGCTCGGCGAAGACCCGGGCGGGCGCGAACGTGGCGCGCAGCTGGCCGCGGATCACCGCGTCCCAGTCCTCTTCGGACATGTTGACGAACATCCGGTCACGCAGGACGCCGGCGTTGTTGACCAGGCCGTGCACGGCGCCGAACTCGCCGCGGGCCAGTTCCAGCAGCTCCCGGGCGCCCTCCAGGGTGGCGGCGTCGGCGGCGCTGGCCACCGCCTGCCCGCCGGCGGCCCGGATCTCCTCGGCGACGGCCTGAGCGAAGGCGGGGTCACCGCCGCGGCCGTCGGCGTCGGCGCCGTTGTCGTTGACGACGACCTTGGCGCCTTCGGCGGCCGCGAGCAGCGCGTGCTCCCGGCCGATCCCGCGACCGGCACCAGTGATCACCACGACGCGGTCGTTCAATGCGGACATGTGGCAGTCCTCCTGATAAGAGTTCGGTTGTTCAAGGCGACGGCTGTTCAAGTGACGGTGCTGGGGCGGGAGGCACCGGTGCCGGGACGTCAGGCGCCGAGCCGGCGCAGCACGTCCTCGGCCTCGGCCATGATCCTGTCGATCAGCTCCCGGCAGCTCGGCAGGTCGTCGATCAGGCCGACGACCTGTCCGGTGGCCATCACCCCGATGTCGGGGCGGCCCTCCAGCAGCGCGGCCCGGTAGAGCATGGGGGCGTTGGCGGCCATCACCACCTGGCTCCAGGTCAGATCGCGGCTCTTCTTCATCGCCAGGCCTTCCCGGATGATGTCCGACCACCGGGTGCCGGAGATCTTCTGGAACGCGACGCCGTTCCGGGCGGCCCGCAGCAGCCGTCCCGGCCCCGAGGTCCGCAGCAGCCTGTCGATGGTGCCGGCCCGCAGCACCCGCTGGGGCACCCCGTCCACCTCGGTGGTCAGCACGGTGTCGTTCACCGTCTTGGACAGGTAGACCTCCTTCACCGCCTGCGCGACCGGGGAGTCGGTGGTCAGCAGGAAGCGGGTGCCCATTGCGATGCCGGCCGCGCCGTAGGACAGGGCGGCGACCAGGCCGCGGCCGTCGAAGAAGCCGCCGGCCCCGATCACCGGGATGTCGACGGCGTCGACGACCTGCGGCAGCAGCAGGCTGGTCGGGACGCCGCCGGTGTGGCCGCCGCCTTCGCCACCCTGAACGATGACGGCGTCCACCCCCCAGGCCGCGACCTTCTCCGCGTGGCGGCGGGCGCCGATCGACGGCACCACGACCAGGCCGGCGTCCTTGCACTTGGCGATCAGGTCCTGCCGGGGCGCCAACGCGAACGAGGCGACCTTCACCCCGGTCGAGATCAGCAGGTCGATGCGGCGTTCGACGTCCGGCTGGTCGGCGCGGATGTTGACGCCGAAGGGATTGTCGGTCTTGGCCTGGATCGTCTCGATGGCCGTGACGAGTTCCTCGTACGACAGCAGGCCGGCCGACAGGATGCCCAGACCGCCGGCGTTGGCGGTGGCCGCGGTCAGGGCGGGGTCTGAGACATAACCCATCCCGGTCTGCACGATCGGGTATTTCACCCCGAACAGCTCGCACGCCCTGGTGTGCAGAACAGCGGTCATCCGGTCACCTCCCGGTCGCGCAGCCCGCGCGGGTCCAGCACCTCGCGGATCAGGTGCAGCTCGTCCTCGGTGGGCAGCCGGGTCTGCGGTACGTCGCCCGCGACGTCCAGCGGGAAGCCGGTGGCCTCCTGCACCTGCTCCACCGTCACTCCCGGATGCACCGAGGCCAGGCGGAGCGGGCCATGGTCGGGGTGGTAGTCGAAGACCGCCAGGTTGGTGACGATCCGGCGCAGGTCGTGGTAGCGGCTCGCGGCCGGGCCGGCCTCGGCCGCCCGGTCGTTGCCCACCCCGCAGACCATGTCGACCTTCGGCACGAACACCCGGGTGCTGTGCTTGGGAACCCAGTAGCTGGTCGGGTGGTAGACGCTGTTGCCGGGAGCGCCGCGCACGCCGAGCAGTTGCACCTTGGGCCGGTGGTAGTCGCCGACCATCGAGATGTTGGTGCTGCCGTATCGGTCGACCTGGCTGGGGATCATCATGACGTGCCGCTTGCCGTACCAGACCAGATCGAAGATCGTACGGAACGGAGTCCACGCCTCGATCTCGCCCTCGGCGGGGGTGCCGACCGGCCAGGTGCCGCGCAGCATGTGGGCTTCTCCGTCGGAGATCAGCAGGTCGGGGGAGAAGGTGTGCCGGGCCAGCCGGACGGCGATGGCGGGTACGGTGCCGAACGCGCTGGCGATCATCTCGCCGTTGTCGCGGAAGGCGTCGGCGCACGCGACGACGCACACCTCGGCGCGGCTCACTCCGGCGGCGTCCGCGGTCGCGGGGGCACCCGAGGGCATCACACTGGTCATGCCGACACCTCCTGACGGCGGGCCGCCACGGCCGCCTGGTAGTCCGATTCGGATCCGCTCAGGTAGCGGTCCTGGAATTCCCGCCAGCGCTCGGGGTCTGCCGCCGCTGTGGCGTACTCCCGCTGGAAGGCCTCGTCCCGGTCGTAATCCGGCACGCATGAGGTGAAATGGGCGCCATTGGGCGCCTCGACCACCCCGGTCACCAGCAACCGGTTGATCTTCAACGTGGCCGGGTGGGCCGCGCCGGTCAGCTCCGCGGTCGGCACGATCTTCTCGCAGGACATGAACGCCTGTTCCGCGGCCATGCAGTAGAGGTCGTCGAAGTACGGGTCGGGCCCGAGGAACTGCCCGTTTCCGTGCATGTCGGCCCGGTTCATGTGGATCAGTGCGGCGTCCAGGTGGAGGGCCGGCATGGCCAGCACCTCGTCACCGCCGTAGGGGTCGGCGACCGTACGCAGACCGGGGTTGTAGGTCGTGACGTCCGAGCCGAGCCCCGCGCGGGTCGGCAGGAACGGCAGTTTCAGGCCCGCCGCGTACAGGCCCCACTGCAGCATGCCCTCGTCGTACTCGGCGACCTCCACCGCGCCCGTCTGCCGTGCGGCCCGGAAGTGCGGGTCCAGGGCGATGGAGTCCAGGGACACGAACCCGAAGACGACCTTGCGTACCTTGCCGGCCGCGCAGAGCAGCCCCACGTCGGGGCCGCCGTAGGAGGCCACGGTCAGGTCCCGCAGGTCGGAACGGAGAATCTCCCGGACCAGCGCCATCGGCTTGCGGCGGGATCC
>NZ_BOOG01000004.1 GCF_016863115.1 Sphaerimonospora thailandensis | reverse complement strand
GCTTGCGGCGGGATCCCCACCCGCCGATCCCGATGGTCATTCCGGATCTGAGCCGGCTGACCACATCCTGCGCGGTCATCCGTTTGTCGGCCATCTACAGCTCCAGGCGTTCGTTTCAGGTAAATCAAGCGCTTGTTTGGTCACCATATCAGGCACGGCACGCCCGTCAACAGCCGTCGGCGCACCGTGAGCGAGGGGGGTTGGCGGCCCTGTCCTCCGTCGCTAGGGTAATCACCAATCAAATGCTTGCTTTACAGGCCTGCAGGCGCTTGACCCCAGGCGCCGCGGAACCGAACGAGGAGAGTACGTGAGGGAGCGAAGCGAGCGAGCCGGCGGCCATGGCGGCGGCCAGTGGACGGGTGGAGAGCAGATCGCCGAGGCCCTGGACGTGCTCGGGGTGCGACACGTGTTCACCATCGCCAGCGCGCACAACCTCGAGATCCTGCGGGCGATCCACCGGCGCGGGGTCACCGCCGTCGTCGGCATGCGCCACGAGCAGGGCGCGGTGCACGCGGCCGACGCCTACGCCCGGGCCGGCGGGGGGCTGGGGGTGGCGGTGGTCAGCACCGGGCCCGGCACCGCCAACGCGATGGGCGGGCTGTATGAGGCGGCGTTCGCCTCCTCGCGGGTGCTGCTGATCACGAACCAGGTGGACAGCATGTACCTCGACAAGGGCCGAGGGTACGTCCACGAGGCGCCCAACCAGACCGACATGCTGCGCCAGGTGTGCCGCGAGGTGATCCTGCCCCGGCGTGCGGGAGACGTCGGCGAGGCCGTGCTCCGCCTGGCGCGGGACGTGCTCACCGGGCGGCCGCAGCCCGCCGCGCTGGAGGTCCCCGTCGACTTCCAGTCCGCCCGCAGTGAGCGTTCGCCGCTGCGGCCCTACCCGGTGCCGGCGGACCCGGTGGACGGCAAGCCGGTCGCCGAGGCGGCCGCCGCTCTGACGGCCGCGCGCCGGCCGCTGATCTGGGCCGGCGGCGGGGTGGTGAGCGCGGGCGCGAGCGCCGAGCTGGTCCGCCTCGCCGAAGCGCTCGGCGCGCCCGTGGTCACCTCCCGTGAGGGGCGGGGCGCCATCCCGGAAGACCACGAGCTCGCGCTCGGCGCGTTCCCGACCGTCGCGCCGCTGCGTGACTTCGTCGAATCCGCCGACTGCGTGCTGGCGGTCGGGACCCGGTTCCAGATGTATCCCACGGACTGCTGGACGCTGAAGCTTCCGGAGAACCTGATCCACCTGGACGTCGACCCCGGTGTGATCGGCCGGAGCTACCCGGCGCGGCTGGCGCTCGTCGGCGATGCCCGGATCGGGCTGGCGCAGCTCGCCGAGCGGCTGCCGCCGCGGCGGCCGCGCGATGACGACTACCTGGCCGAGGGCCGGGAGGCGTACCGGCGGGCCAGGGAGCGCATCAGCGCCGACATGGGCCCCGACCACGAGGCGATCTGCGCCGCGATCGCGCGGCACCTGCCGCGTGAAGCCGTCGTGGTGCGCGGCACGACCGTGCCCTCCTATGTCTGGGGCATGCGGGTGCTGCCCGCGCTGGAACCGCGTACCTCGATCCGTCCGGTCGCCGCCGGGATCGGCCCGGGCCTGCCCTTCGCCATCGGCGCGGCGGCGGCCACCGGCGGACCCGTGGCGCTGCTGCAGGGGGACGGCGGCCTCATGCTCAGCGTCGGCGAGCTGGCCGGTGCCGTGCAGCAGCGGTCCCGGGTCATCATGTGCCTGTTCAACGACCGCGGCTACGGCATGCTGCGCGACATCATCGCCAAGTCCGGGGCCGGTCCGGTCCAGGATGTGGACCTCGCCACGCCCGACTTCGTCGGCCTGGCGACGTCCTTCGGAGCCGCGGCCGAGCGGGTGAGCAGCGCGGCGGAGTTCGAGACCGCCTTCGCCGCGGCCGTGGGCCGGGACGGTCCGACCGTCCTGGAGATCGACATGTCCCGCCTGCACCCGCTCCGGCGGTAGCGGCCCCGCCGGCTGACCGAGCGGGAGTGAATACAGACCGATTCGAAGAGAAAGGTGCGTGGGCAAGTGCTCGACACAGAGGTGTCCGAACTCTTGAAGGTGTTGAACGAGGGGTTTCCGCCGGTCCACCGGATGACCGGAGCCGAGGCCCGGGCGGTGGTGGCGGCCCGGCGGGTGCCCGTGGACAACCTCGACGACGTCCGGTCCGCGGAAGACCGCACGATCGACACCGACGACGGGCCGTTGCGGCTGCGGATCTACCATCCGCACGACGAGGGCGGCGCGCCGCTGCCGGTGATCGTCTTCTTCCACGGCGGCGGGTTCGTCTTCTGCGACCTCGACAGCCATGACGGGTTCTGCCGCCGGATGTCCAGGCACACCCGTTCGGTGGTCGTCTCGGTCGACTACCGGCTCGCTCCCGAGCACCGGGCGCCGGCCGCCGCCCGCGACGCCTACGCCGCGGTGAAGTGGGTCGCCGACAACGCGGCCGAGCTCGGCGCCGACTCCGGCCGGATCGTGACGGCCGGCGACAGCGCGGGCGGCAACCTGGCCGCGGTCGTCTGCCTGATGGCCCGTGACCTGGGCGGCCCGCCGATCGCGGCGCAGGTCCTCATCTACCCGGTCGTCGAGCCGTCGTTCGACTCCGACAGCTACCGCCGCTACGCCACCGGCTACTTCAACACCCGTGCCGCGATGGAGTGGTACTGGCAGCAGTATCTCGGCGGCGACGCCGTACCGGAACCCGCCCACCAGGTCGCCCCGCTGCGCGCAGCCGACCACGCCGGCCTGCCGCCGGCCGTCATCGTCACCGCCGGACTGGACCCGCTGTGCGACGAAGGGCGGGACTACGCCGCGGCGCTCACCCGATCCGGCGTCCCGGTGATCCACCGCCACTACCCGGGCCTGTTCCACGGCTTCCTGACCATCGCCGCCCTCGGGCCGGCCGTCTCCGCCCGCGACCTCCTGTGGACCGACATCGGCTCCGTCCTCACGTGATGCTCACGACGCGTCCGCGGCGATCCTGATGCCGATCTTGACCGCTCCGCGGCCCTGCTGCGCGGCGAGTTCGATCGCCTCCGGCACCTGCTCCAGGTCGAAGGTGACCTCCGTGCAGTAGTCGACTTCGACCTCGCCGGCGGCGATGGCCGCCACGGCCTCGCGGAAGGAGGCCAGGCCCGGCTCGTCCTGGGCTCTGGAGGCCCACTGGACCGTCGCCGACTTGCGGAACGCGGGATAGGTGGGGAACGGCGCATGCCCGTGCAGCTCGGGGAATCCGTAGAATCCGGCGGTCCCCTGGTTGGCGAGCGCCTCGACGGCCTCCGCGCGCGTCGCGTCGTACCCCGCCGCCTCGATGATGAAGTCCGCGCCGCGGCCGGCCGTCAGGTCGGCGATCACCTCGCCGATGGCCCGCGCGGGGGCCTGGACGGTCTCGTCGGCGCCGAGTCGCCCGGCGACCTCCAGGCGCCGGGAGTCGAGGTCGGAGACGATCACGCGGTCGAAGCCGAGCCGCCGCAGGTGCTGGAGGAAGAACAGCCCGGCCGAGCCCGCGCCGATGACGGCGGCGACCTTGCCCTGTCCGTGCACCGGGCCGCCGGGCCAGAACTTCTTCATCGCGAAGATCGTGGTGCCGAGCTGCTGGCCGAGCAGCAGCCTGCGGCGGTCGCCGTCGGGCAGCGCCACCAGCTGCCGGGCGTCGATGACCATGTATTCGGAGAAACATCCGCCGATCATGCTGATCGGCGCGGTGAGCACCGCCTGGCCGGGGACGTACGACGGGGAGCGGCTCTCCACGACCTCGCCGACCCCCTCGTGGCCGGGATAGCCGGGCTGACCGAGCCCGTGCTCCAGGTGGAATCCGTGATGGACCACATGGGTGTCGGATCCGCAGATCGAGGCGTACTCCATCCGGACCAGCACCTGCCCGTCGCCCGGTCGCGGGATCTCGAAGTCGGCCACCTCGATCCGGCCGGGGGCGGGCATGTAGGCCGCGCGCATGGGCTGTTCCTTTCTCGCGAGGGCTGCGGCAGGGGGCCGCGGGGACCTCCGCCGCGTCACATTGAAGATCTACTGGTCGGTGTCGGGACGGGCGGGGACCAGGTGGGTGCGGTCCAGCTCGGTGATGTCGGCCACGCCCATCAGGGTGAGCGTCCGGACCACCTCCTCGCGGAGGATGTCCAGCACATGCCGCACGCCCGCCTCGCCGCGCGCGGCCAGGCCGTAGAGATAGGGCCGGCCGATGCCGACGGCCGTCGCGCCCAGGCACAGCGCCTTGACCACGTCGCTGCCGCGGCGGATCCCGCCGTCCAGCAGCACCGGGACCCGCCGGCCGACCTCCGCGACGATCGCGGGCAGCGCGTCCAGGCTGGCCGGTGCGCAGTCCAGTTGCCGGCCGCCGTGGTTGGACACCACGATCCCGTCGGCTCCGAGCGCGACGGCCCGGGCGGCGTCGGCCGGGTCCAGCAGGCCCTTGACGTACAGCGGTCCCTGCCACAGCTCCCGCACCCTGGCGAGGTCGTCCCAGTCGACGTTCGGGCGCATCAGCCGCTGCTGGACCGCCGCCGACCGCACCCCGGCGCGGGCGCCCCGCTCGTTCACCAGCATTCGGGCGGCGACGCGCTGGTGCCGGAGGAACCCGCTCCACCATCGGGGTTTGCCCGCCGCGGCGAGCACCCGGGCCGGGGTCAGCGTGGGCGGGACGCCCATGCCGGTCCGTCGTTCTCCTTCGCGGTTGCCGGCGACCGGCACGTCGACCGTGACGAAGACCGCCCGGAATCCGCTGTCTCGCGCGCGGCGCAGGAACGTGTCGGCCAGCGGCCGGCCGGTCGCCTGGCTGGTCCACGGATACAGCTGGAAGAAGTGGTCCTCCGAGGTCGCCTCGGCGATCTCCTCGATGGTGTAGCTGGCCGCCGTGCTGATCACGGCTCGGGTGCCGGCCTGCTCGGCCGCGCGCGCCGCCGCCGGTTCGCCGGACCAGTGCGCCAGCCCGGTCATCCCGGTGGGGGACAGGAACACCGGCAGCGACAGCGGCACCCCGGCCAGCCGGGTGTCCAGCCCCAGTCCCTCGTTGCCGGTCAGCACGCGCGACCGCAGCGACCACCGGTCGAAGGAGCCGCGGTTGGCGCGCAACGTCACCAGATCGTCGGCCCCGCCGTCGATGAAGGCCCAGACCATGTCCGGCACCCGGCGGCGGGCGAGCCTTCGATAGTCCTCAACCGACAGCGGCGTCCGCGGGGTCGTCAGCCTGAACTGGATCGTGGCCACGTGCGCTCACCGGTAGGAGTCGGGGATCGGGCGCACATAGCCGGGCAGCCCGTAGCCGGACCAGCGCAGCTCCTTGGAGGTGATGAACTCCAGCAGCGCCGGCGTGCCCTCGCGGGTCTGCCGGATGCCCCGGCGGATCGCCGGCACGATCTCGCTCGGATCGGTGACGCGTTCGCCGTACCCGCCGAAGGCCCTGGCCATCGCCGCGTAGTCGCCGGAGATGTCCATGGTGCCGTACTTGCGCTGTGACAGGCCCATCACGTGGGACTCCATCGCCATGGTGAAGTTGTTGAACACGATGGACAGCACCGGGATCCGCTCGCGGACCGCGGTCTCGAACTCCATCCCGGTGAAGCCGATGGCGGCGTCTCCCCACAGGTTGACGCAGAGCCTGTCCGGTCTGGCGAGCTTGGCGCCCATGGCCAGGCCCAGCCCGTAGCCGAGCTGGGTGGTCTTGCCCCAGCCGAGGTAGCTCAGCGGCTCGGTGGTCTTCCAGAACGGGGTCAGCTGGTCGCGGGGCGAGCCGGCGTCGTGCGTGATGATGGTCTGCCCGACGTCCACGGTGTGCATCAGCTCCCAGATGACGCGGTAGGCGGTCATCGGGTTCTCGTCCGAGGTGAGGATGGGCAGCCACTCGGCCATCCACTCCCGTTCGATCCGGGCGATCTCGGCGGCGACCGGGGCGGGATCGCGGGGGCCCTCGATCATCGACTCCACCGCGGCCTGCATGGCGTCCAGGGTGAGCGCGGCGTCCCCGATCAGCGCGGTGTGCACCGCCACCTCGTTGTCCAGGTGGGCCGGGTCGAGGGTGGCGTGGATGACGGTCCGCCCGGTGGGGATCTTCGCCCCGAAATCGGTCTTGGTGAAGCTGCAGCCGATGCCGAAGATCACATCGGCCTGGTCGAGGAACTCATGCGCCTGCTTGGAGATGGCGCGTCCGGCGCAGCCGAGCGAGAGGGGATGGGTCTCGGGGAACGCGCTCTTGCCCTCAATGGTGGTGGTGACCGGAATGGCCAGCGTCTCGGCGAGCCTGCGCAGCTCCGGCCAGGCCTGGGCGTAGTGGACGCCCTGACCGGCGTAGATGACCGGGCGCTTGGCCGAGACCAGCAGCGCGGCGGCCCGCTCGACGTCGGCCGGGTCCGGGCCGGACCGGGTCCGGGCCACTGGCGTGTAGTCCAGCGGCTCGGGGACGTCCTCGAACCAGACGTCGGTCGGCAGCTCCACCACCACCGGGCCGCCCCGGCCGTTGCGCAGCCGGCTGAAGGCGCGCCGGAACACCGCGGGAACCTGGTCGCCGCGGATCAGCGGCTCCACCGACTTGGCGAAGGTGCGCAGGCTGGCGGTCGAGTTGAAGTTGGGCGGGACGTGCGCCTCCGCGCGCGGGTAGCCCATCGGCAGCACCAGGATCGGGACCGACTCGCCGAAGGCCTGGGCCACCGCGCCCATGCCGTTCTCGATGCCGGGCCCGTGCTGGGTGGCGTACACGCCGATGGTCCGGCCGCTGGTGACCCGGGAGATGGCGTCCGCCATGTGCCCGGCCGTGCGCTCCGCCCGGGTGATCACCGGCCGGACGTCGGCGTCGGCGGCGTATTCGAAGATGTAGTTCAGCGGGTATCCGCAGACGGTCTCGATGCCCTCGCGTTTGAGGATCTCGACGATGGCGGCGCCGACTTTCACGGTCTGGTGTCTCCTTCTGCTCGATCAGACCACGCGTTCGCCGGGGGCCACGATCGCGTTGAGCGCGTCGAGGTCGGCGGGCCGCGGGACCCAGTCGGCCGCCCCCGCGTTGGCGACGACCTGTTCGGGGCCGGTGGCGCCGGAGATGACCGAGCCGACCGCGGGCAGGGCGGCCAGGCCGCCGACGGCCACCTGGAGCAGGCTCAGCCCGCGCTCGGCGCCGTAGGCCCGCAGTGCCTCCACCCGGTCCAGGGCGGCGTCGGTCAACCACCCGGGCATGGCCGACAGCCGGCTGCCGGCCGGCGCCTGCTCGCCGCGCCGGTACTTGCCGCTGAGCAGCCCGCTGGCCAGGGGATAGTACGGCAGGATGCCGACTCCGAAGCGGGTGCAGGCCGGGACGGTCTCGGTCTCGGCGCCGCGGTCCAGCAGGTGGTAGCAGACCTGCGTGCTGACGAAAGCGGGGTGCTGATCGGCCTGCGCCTGCCATGCCGCGTCGGCGAGCTGCCAGGCGGGCATCTGGGAGGAGCCGATGTACCGTACCTTACCCTCGATGATCAGCTCGTTCAGTGCGGCGAGGGTTTCGCCGAGCGGGGTGACGCCGTCGGGCTTGTGGTACTGGTACAGGTCGATGTAGTCGGTGTCCAGCCTGCGCAGGGAGGACTCCACGGCGTGCCGGATGTAGCGGCGGGCGCCACGCGGGCCGTGGCGGTCGTCGTCCTCGCCCATGGGCAGGCCGAACTTCGTGGCGAGGACGACCTGGTCGCGGTGGCCTTTCAGGGCTGCCCCGAGGTGGCGCTCGCTGTCGCCCGCCTTGCCGCGCCCGTGCATGCCGTAGATGTCCGCCGTGTCGAACAGGGTGATTCCCGCGTCCAGTGCGGCGCGGACCACGGCTTTCGTGCCGTCCTCGTCGAGCCGGGAGCCGAAGCTGTTACAACCGAGGCCGACGACGGAGACGCTGGGGCCGTGTTCGCCCAGCCGCCGATATCTCATGCGTTCTCCCCAAATCCGATACAGGCGCCCATGACGCGGGCGCTGTCGACGAGCGCACCGGGCCGGGGGGTTACGGCACTCCTACCCTGGTCCCGGCGAAAGTCTGCAACCAAGCGCTTGCTTGACTATTTGCCGATGCTATCGAGCCCAAGGGTGCGAAACAAGGGGGGCGCCTCGTCGATCGACGGCTGGACCGTGAACCGGACCTGGCCGGATCCGCAGGCCATCACCCAGCGGCGGGCAGGCGTCCGTCCGACGTCATGGAGATTCGCGGAAGATCAAGGGGAGAGGCCCGTCCTCCGCCGGATGAGGATTTCGGCCGCGGCGGCGGGGACGCTGAGATCCGTGAAGGCGGCGGCCGGCGCGTCGCGTTCGTCGTGCCCCCCGTCGCCTTGGAACGCCTCGGTGAGCCCGCGCAGCATCACCGCCTCGCCGAGCCGGTCTCCGGCGCGGCGGCAGGCCGCCAGGGCGTCACGATGGGTCCGCTCGACGTCGGCCCAGTGTGACCGGAGGGCCGCGGCGTTCAGCATCGAGGCGGCCAGCTCCCAGGCCAGTTCGACCAGGCCGAGTGCGGACGCCTGCAGCACGGCGGCGACCAGGCCGTCCCGCTCGGCGGCGAACCACCCGAGCGGGTCGGCGACCACTCTCGCGCGGACCTCGTCGGGGGGCGGCCAGCGCGGTGCCCTGCCGCGAACCGTGGGGTACGGCTGCGCCGGCAGGTGATCGTCGGCCTCCTGGGCCAGCGCGAGCAGGGCGGCGAGCACACGTTTGATCATGACACGGGTGGCGGCGTCGCTCTCGTGGACGGCGGCCTGCTCGCGCGCGTAGCGGCGGACCAGCTCGTGGAATCGGTAGCGGGGCTGCCCCGCGCCGTCCGGTGTCGCCACCTCCAGCAGACGGGCGTCGGCCAGCGTGTCGGCGAGCTCCTCCGCCGACTCCAGCGACGTCTCCAGCATCATCGCGATCGCCCAGGCCGGGAACGAGGGGAGCTCCAGGAGGCCGAGCACGCGGAAGGCATGCTGCGCCGCGGCGCCGACCCGGTGGTAGCCGGCTGCGACGCTGCTCCTGACATCCAGGTCTCCCAGGGCGAGCTCTTCCAGCCCGCCCTCGGTCAGGCGCGTGGCGAGGCGGGCGAGCGTCCAGTGCGGGCGGCCGGCGAGGCGCGTGCCGGCGACGCGCAGCGCCAGCGGCAGGCCGCCGCACAGTCGGACGAGCTCGGCGGCGGTCTCACGTTCCGCTTCGACGCGCTTACGCCCGAGGATCGCCGTCAGCATGTCGTGCGACTCCTCCGGCCTCAGCGTTCGGAGGTCGAACGACGCGGCCCCCGGCCAGCCGGCCAGCCGGGAGCGGCTGGTCGCCAGGACCGAGCAGGTGGACGTGCCAGGCAGAAGGGGCCTGGCCTGTGCGTGGTCGTCGACGTCGTCGAGCACCACCAGGATCCGGCGGCCCGCCAGCTGACTGCGATACAGGTCCACGCGCTCCTCCAGATCCTGGGGGATCGCCGTGCTGTGGACGCCGAGGGCGCGCAGGAACCGGCCGAGCACCCGCGCCGGGTCCGCCGGCCGCCCGTCGGCGCCGGACAGGTCGGCGTAGAGCTGGCCGTCCGGGAACGTGTCGCTCAGTTGGTGTGCCACATGCACGGCCGTCGTGGTCTTGCCCACCCCGCCCGGGCCGGTGACGAGTGCCACGGGTACGGGGCCGGAGACGCGGCAGGTCAGCGCTCCCCGGATCCGTTCGACCAGCTTCTCCCGTCCGGTGAAGTCGGCGATGTCGGCGGGCAGGAGGCACGGCCGAAGCGGGTCCGGCGCGGATGGCGGCCAGAACAGGGAGGACGGCGTCGCGTCCTGCCGCAGCACGCGCAGGTGCGCCTCCCGCAGTTGCGAGCCGGGATCGATGCCGAGCTCGTCGGCCAGCCTCGCGCGGATCGACTCGTACTCGGCGAGCGCCTCGGCCTGCGCTCCGGCCGAGGCGAGGGCGAGCACGAGCCAGGAGTGCACGACCTCGTTCAGCGGCTCGGCGGAGGCGACGGCCCGCAACTGGGGGAGGACCTCGGCCGACCGGCCGAGGTCAATTCCGATCTTGACGCATTGCAGCAGGACGTTGACGCGTTCCTGGTCGATCGCACGTACCCAGGGGTGTCCCTCGAGCAGGTGGCTCAGATCGGACAGGCAGGGCCCCTGCCACATCTGCAGCGCCCGCAGCAGCAGCCCCAGGGACTCCCGGGGCGCGGCGGCCCTCCTGGCCGCGGCGGTCGTCGCCCGGAAGCGGACGAGGTCCGCGTCGCACCGGTCGAGCCGGATCGCGTAGGCCGACCCAAGCCCGGTGAGCAAGGAGGATCGGGAGCGGGCGACATGTCCCGGGTCGAGGCGGCGGCGCAGCCGTCCCACGTAGGTCTGGACCAGATTGACCACGGAATCGGGCGCTCCGTCGTTCCAGACAGTGTCGATGATCTCCTGCCGGGGTACCGGTGCTCCCGCTTTGAGTAGCAGCAGCGCAAGCACGGCCCTTTGCTTTTCGGAGCCGAGCGTGATTTCGGTCTCCTCGCGCCATATCCGTAATGGACCCAGGAGGCTGAACCGTATCTCGGCCATTTCACTCCGAAGAAGATCAGCGGCATGTCAGAAATATGCATATCACAGGAGTTCGGAGATATGAATGGATGCCGTGTTTCCCCTGGTCATGGTGGCCCCTCCGCTCTTTGACGTCCCGGGCCGCCCACTCTTCCATAAATATTCACATGCTATATAACTCTCCGTAATGACCTGTGGTCCGGTGGGTCGCGAACAGCGGCTCGGCCCGCGGCACGCTCGCTGACATTCCGCTGACAGTCGACTGGACGCTCCCCACGCCGCCGGCGGGTCCGGATCCAGCACGGCGCCGATGCCGGTCCAGTTCCGGCAGTCATGGTGGGGGCAGACATCGCGACAGCGGAGGAGGTGCACGATGAAGAAGATCAAGATCCGTAAGGCCGGCCCGGTCCGTCTGACCGCCGCGGCCTGCTCGATTTACAAGAACGCGAACTAACACCGGGTTCCGTACGGTGCGCCGGGCACGGCACACCCGCGCTCGGCGCTCCGTTCACCCGCCGACTCCAGCCCCCGCCGGCCCCCCTCACACCCGCCGGCTCCAGACCCCCGACCGACCCGCGTCCGAGGCCGCAGGAGGCTTGCCCGTGACCGACGTAGAGGCCGTGGACGACGGGCCCGCGATCCGGTACGACCCGGACCGCCCGCTCCCGCTGCACCCGCTCGTCTACCTCGAGGAAGGCGACGAGGTGACGGTGGGCAGGCCCGACATCGACTCCTACGGCATCTTCCCGCCCGATGGAGCCGAAGTGCTGCGCAGGCTGGAGCAGGGGGTGCCGCCCCGTGAGGCGGCGGTCTGGTACGAGGCCCGCTATCGGGAGAGCCTCGACGTCGACGACCTGGTCGCCGCGCTCGGCGAACTCGGCTTCGTCCGCGAGTCGGACGCTCCGGGCCCGGCGGGCGCCTCCGTGCGCTGGAAGCGGCTCGGCGCCGTGCTCTTCTCCGTTCCCGCATGGATCTGCTACGGCCTGCTCGTCGCCTGGGCGCTGATCTCGATGGCGCGACGACCCGATCTGGTGCCCGTCTACCGCAACGTCTTCTTCACCGACTACTACTCGGTGATCCAGGCGACGCTGTTCGTCGCGGCCATCCCCCAACTGCTGCTGCACGAGGGCTTCCACGCGCTCGCCGGACGGCGTCTGGGCCTGCGCTCACGCCTGCGGATCTCCCGCAGGCTCTACTTCGTGGTGCTGGAGACGTCGCTGGACGGCCTGGTCGCGGTGCCCCGCCGCCAGCGGTACCTGCCGATCATGGCCGGGATGCTGGCGGACGTGGTCGTGATGGCGGTCCTCACGATCGCGGCCGATCTCACCCGGGGTCCGGAGGGCGCGCTCTCGCCCTGGGGCCGGTTCTGCCTGGCGTTCGCCTTCGCCGTCATGCTCCGCATCCTGTGGCAGTTCTCCCTGTACCTGCGCACCGACCTGTACGTCCTCGTCTCCACCGCACTCGGCTGCGTCGACCTGCACACGACGGCCATGCGCATGCTGCGCAACCGGGTGAACCGGCTGCTCGGCCGCCGCCACCGGCTCGTCGACGAGTCGGACTGGCACCCCGTGGACCGGCGCGTCGCTCGCTGGTACTCCTGGCTGATCGTGGCCGGATACACCGTCAGCCTCACCACCTTCGCCGTGGCGATCCTCCCGATCGTCTACCGGATGTTCGCCGGCGTCCTCAGCCGGTTCACCGGCCACGGCGCGCCCTGGCCGGAACTGCTGGACTCGCTCGTCTTCTCCGGCTTCATCCTCGGGCAACTCGTCGTGCTCGCGTGGCTGGCGGTGCGCGAGCGGTACCGCGGCCGGACACGGCGACTCGACCACGTCATCGCCTGAAGGGAGCACCATGGGCAACCATTGTTGGATCCGGGCCGGTCGGCGCCGCGACCGCGAGCTGTTCCGGGAAGGGCTCGACCTCCCGCCGGTCCTGGCCGTACTCGATGCCCACCGGCGGCTGCGCGGACCGTACACGGCCGCGGGCGCACTGATGCGGTCGATCGTCCCGGACGCGCTGAAGCGTCGGCCGGAGCTGGGGCCCGCACACAACATCGAGATCCTTACCAGTGCTCCGGAGCTCGCCCACCTGGTGCCCCCGATGTGGACGTCACTGGAGTGGACCGCGAAGAAGGGGGAGCGCACCCGGTTCTACTCCCGGCTGCACACCCTGAACATCGCCAACGGCCTGGCGGAGTTGCTCCGCGAACAGCTGCGGGCCTCGGGCGGCGAACCCCGGACGCTCGTCTTCGAGAACGTGCATCACGCGGACCCGACCGACCAGGAGTTCGTCGCCGTCCTGCTGCGCCGCGGTGACCTCGGCGGGCTGACCGTCGTGGTCGGCACGGGTCCCGAGCCGATCGCCGACCCCCCGGGCGAGATCGCGATCTCCCTGGCCCGGGTCCTGGAACGGCACGCCGTACGCGTGGACGCCCCCGCCGGCTCCGACTCCGATCCGGACGCGGCGAAGGGCGCGCGGGCGTACGTCGACAGCGACGGGACCGCCGACGACCCCCGGCTGCTCGCGGCGTACCGGCGACTGGACGACGCGGAGCGGGCGCGGCTGCACGACGAGCGGGCGGCGGAGCTGGCGGCCCTGGGCGAGTTCTCCCTGTCGCTGGGCGCGATCCCGTACCACGCCCAGCACGGCGGCGACCCCGCCGGCGCCGGCCTGACCGCGCTGCGGGTGGCGATGGACCACTGCCGGGGCATCGGCCTCTACCAGGCCGCGGCGGACCTCGGGCTGCGTGGCAGGGCGATCGTGGACCGGCACGCCCAGGAAGAGCAGTGGTGGCATTTCACCAACGCGACGAGCACGACACTCGCCTCGCTCGGGCGGGCCGACGAGGCGATGGCCATCTACGACGAGGCACGTGCCGTCAGCGTCGACCCCCTCGTTCACATGGAGCTCGCCTACAGCACCGCGATGCTGTACGCCCGGCACTACCCCGAGCCGCGGCGGGACTACCAGCGGGCGCGAGCCTGGATGAATCTGTCGATCTCCATCGCCTCCCTGGCCGAAGACCCCAAGAAACGCGCCTTTCACACCGTCTTCGGGCACAACGGCCTCGCGCTCGTCGAAGTGCGCCAGGGCGGCGCCGAGGAGGCGCTGCGGATGCTGGAGGACGGCATGGTCCGGCTCGACCGGGAGCTCGACCCGGGGGAGCACGCGCTGCATCGCGCGGTGCTGCGCTACAACCGCGCCCAGGTGCTCGGCATGATGGGCCGGCTGGAGGAGTCGCTCAGCGACTACCAGACCGTCGTCGAGCTCGACCCGGACTTCCCCGAGCACCACTTCAACGTGGGCAACATCCTGCGCAGGCTCGGCCGGGACGAGGAGGCGATCGCCGCCTACGAGCGGGCGCTGCGTCTGTCGCCGCCGTTCCCGGAGGCGTACTACAACCTCGGCGACGCCCGGCTCGAACTCGGCGATGTGGAGGGGGCGCTGGCCGACTTCGGCTACACCCTGGAGTTGGACCCGGCCCATCTGGACGCCCGGATCAACCGGGCCGGACTGCTGTGCGAGCTCGGCCGGTCCGACGACGCCTGGGCGGAGGTCACGGCGGGGCTCGAGCTCGCCCCCGCCAACGCCCACCTGCTGTGCCTGAAAGGCCGGCTGCTCGCCGAGCGCGACGACCACGACGGCGCCCGCGAGGCGGTGTCGGCCGCGATCGACGGTGACGGGCGACTCGCCGAGGCATGGGCGCTGCGGGGCGAGCTCGGGTACGCCGCCGGCGACCTCGCCGCGGCCGCATCCGACCTGGATCGGGCGGTCGAACTGGGCGGCACGCCCGAGATGCGGTTCAACCGGGCCGTCGTCCGTCAGGAGGCCGGCCGCTACGCCGACGCCGCGGCCGACTACGAGATCGTGCTGGCCGCCACCGGCGAGGAGGACTGCCGGGAGCGGCTGGACTTCTGCCTGACCGCGCTGCGCGGCCAGGACCGCGCCGACCTGTCGGCCTGACCACGAGCGGAGCGAGTCGCGATGCCGGATCTGTTCGAGACCGTACGGCTGGGACGCCTGTGCCTGCCCAACCGGCTGGTGATGGCGCCGATGACCCGCAGCCGCGCCGACCGGCGCGGAGTGCCCGGCGCCGAGGCGGCCCGCTACTACGCACAGCGGGCGACCGCGGGACTGATCATCACCGAGGGCGTGCAGCCGAGCCTGGCCGGCCAGGGATATCCGGGAACCCCCGGCCTGCACACGGACGAGCAGGTCGAGGGCTGGCGGGCGGTGACGGAGGCGGTGCACGCGGCGGGCGGGCGGATCTTCGCCCAGCTCATGCACGTGGGCCGGATCGGCCACCCGAGCCTCAACGGGCTGCAGCCGGTGGCGCCGTCGCCGGTGCCGGCCGCCGGGCGGATCTTCACCTCGGCGGGCCACCGCGAGCTCCCGGTTCCCCGCGAGCTCGGCGCCGCCGAGGTGCGGGCGACCATCGGCGACTTCGCCCGCGCCGCCAGGCGGGCCGCGGACGCCGGATTCGATGGGGTGGAACTGCACGGCGGGAACGGCTACCTCATCCACCAGTTCCTGTCCTCGGTGACGAACCGGCGTCGCGACCCGTACGGGCGGGACCGCGGCCGCTTCGTGATCGAACTGTGCGAGGCCGTGGCGGAGGCGATCGGCGGTGACCGGATGGGTCTGCGCGTCACACCGGGCAACCCGTGCAACGACATGACGGAGGACGACGTCGAGGAGACCTACCCGGCGCTCGCCGCCGCCCTCGCCCCGCTCGGCCTCGGCTACGTCCATCTCGCCGGCGTCCCGGCGGGCACGCCGCTCGCCCTGCGAGTCCGCGCGGCCTGGCCCGGCACGCTGGTGGCGGCGCCGAGCACGGGGGGCGCGTTCCCCGCCGACGGCGGCAGGGCCGAGGGCGAGCGATGGCTGCGCCACGGCGCCGATCTCGTCGCCTTCGGCCGGGCCTTCCTCGCCAACCCCGACCTGGCGGAGCGGCTGCGCAGCGGTGCGCCGCTGAACCGTCCCGACCCCGCGACCTACTACGGCGGCGGTGAGCGCGGCTACACCGACTACTCCTCCGTCGCCTCCACGATCGGCGCATGACCATCGGCGCCTGACCTGTGGTCTCGCTGACCGAGAAGACCACCCGGCTGACCGGATGCCGGCGTTAGTTTCCCCGAATGTCACACCAACTGAAGGTCTCGACCGCCTTTCGTGCTCTGCGGCCCGTGGTCGCCGCCGAACTGACCGGGCGGCGACGATGAGTGTCGGCCGCACGATCCTGCCCATGGCGTCGGCGGAGCCCGTGAGTGCTCCCACCGTCGACGTACGCGACCTCGAACGTCCCTACCCGGTACGGCGTGCGGTCCGCGCGCCCGAGGGGGCGCCGAACGTGCTGGTGATCCTCGTGGACGACATGGGCTTCGGCGCGTCGTCCGCCTTCGGGGGGCCGTGCCGGATGCCCGCGGCGGACCGGCTCGCCGCGGGCGGGCTGCGGTACACCCGGTTCCACACCACCGCGATCTGCGCACCGACCCGCACCGCGCTGCTCAGCGGCCGCAACCACCACAGCGTGGGGATGGGCACGGTCCCGGAACTCGCCACCTCCGCGCCCGGGTACAACTGCGTCCGGCCGGACTCGATGGCGACCCTGCCCCGGATCCTGTCCGGCAACGGTTACCACACCGGCGCCTTCGGCAAGATGCACCAGACGCCGATGTGGGAGGTCGGGGAGACCGGCCCGTTCGACCGCTGGCCGACCAACGAGGGGTTCGACCGGTTCTACGGGTTCATCGGCGCGGAGACCAACCAGTACTCCCCGGCGCTGATCGACGGGCTGACCCCCGTCGAGCCGCCCCGGACTCCGGAGGAGGGCTACCACCTCTCCGAGGACATCGTGGACCAGGCGGCCGGCTGGATCACGAACGTGACGGCCCTGGAGCCCGAACGACCCTGGTTCGCCTACGTGAGCTTCGGCGCCTGCCACGACCCCATCCACGTGCCCGAGAGCTGGCGGGGACGGTACCGGGGTGAGTTCGACCACGGCTGGAACGCCCAGCGGGAGCGCACGCTGGCGCGGCAGAAGGAGATGGGCCTGGTGCCCGAGGACGCCGGCCTGCCGGCGTTCGACCCCGACGTGCCGGACTGGGCCGACCTCGACGACGACGAACGCACGGTGTGCGCGCGCCTGATGGAGCTCTACGCGGAGTTCGCCGAGCACATGGACGCCCAGGTGGGCCGGCTCGTCGACACCGTCGAGGGGCTGGGGCAGCTCGACAACACGATCGTGCTGTACGTGCTCGGCGACAACGGCGCGGCGGCCGAGGGGGGCCTGTACGGCTCGGCCAACCTGGTCCGCAACCTCAACCAGGTGCCGTACACCGTGCAGGACACCCTCGCCCAGTTGGACGAGCTGGGCGGGCCGATGACCTACCCGCACTACCCGGTGGGCTGGGCGCTGGCGATGAACACGCCGTACCAGCAGTCGAAGAAGTACGCCTCGCACTACGGCGGCACCCGCAACGGGATGATCGTGCACTGGCCCCGGGGCATCGAGTCCCGGGGAGAGCTGCGCCACCAGTGGCACCACTGCATCGACGTGACGCCCACGATTCTGGAGGCCGCCGCAATCCCGCAGCCGAAGATCGTGGACGGCGTCGTGCAGGCGCCGATCGAGGGCACGTCGTTCCGCTACACCTTCGACGGTGCCGAAGCCCCGGACCGGCACACCACCCAGTACTTCGAGATCCACGGCAGCCGGGGCATCTACGACCGGGGGTGGACCGCGGTCGCCCGGCACAACCAGATGCCGTGGGCCCGGCCCCGGCGCCCGGCGACCCCGTTCGCCGACGACGTCTGGGAGCTCTACGACACCAACGCGGACTGGACCCAGGCCGTGAACGTCGCCGACCTTCACCCGGACAAGCTCCAGGAACTGAAGCAGAAGTTCCTCGTCGAAGCGGCCAGGTTCAACGTCCTGCCGCTCGACGACCGCATGCACGAACGCTTCGACCCCAGGCGGGCGCCCCGCCCGGACCTGCTGGGAGAGCGGCGTTCCATCGTGCTGCGGCCGGGCATGCGGGGCATGCGCGAAGGCACCGCCCCGGACTTCAAGAACACCTCGTTCACCCTCGAGGTGCAACTCGAGGTCCCCGAGACGGGGGCCGACGGCGTGCTGATCGCCCAAGGGGGACGCTTCGCGGGCTGGTCGCTGTACGTCAGGGACGGCCGGCCGGTCTACTGCCACAACCGGTGCGGGGAGCGGACCTACGTCAGAGGAACCGAGCCGCTGACTCCGGGCTCGCACGTCGTCCGGCTCCGCTTCGACTACGACGGCGGCGGGGTGGGACGCGGCGGCGGCGTGATCCTGCGCGTCGACGACCGCGAAGTCGCGACCGGCCGGCTGGAGCGCACGATCGGGCTCCAGTTCTCGATGGACGAGACCCTCGATGTGGGCTGTGACCGGGGGACCCCGGTCACGGAAGAGTACGCGGCCCAGCCGGCCGCCAACGCCTACCGGGGGCTCATCGACCACATCGCCGTACGGCTGGACGAACGCCGCGACGCGCCGACCCAGCGGGAACGGGAACGGGTCGTCATGATCACTCATTGAGTGGGAAGAGAGGCGCCGGGCCGGCCCGGAAGGACCGGCCCAGCGGCTTTCCCAGCGGCTTTCGACGGCCCGCGAGTGCCGGGCGTGCTCAGCAGGTCACTTGACCAGGTACGTGTTCCGGAAGTCGGCGACGCCGCCGTTCACCGAGGCGAAGTCGTCCAGGCCGCGCACCTTGCCGTCGGCGACGTAGCCGCCGATGCCCTGCAACAGGGGTGCGTACAGGGCGTTGTCGGTGGCGTAGGAGATCGCCTCGCCGACCTTGGCGGCCCGCTGCTCATCGGTCAGCGACGGGTCGTCGACGCCCTCGATCAGCTTGACCAGCTCCGGGTCGGCGCCCGTGGGCCGGTAGATCGGGTTGACGAACAGCCGCTGCAGCCACGAGTAGGGATCGATCGAGGGCAGGGTCATGTACATCAGCTGGATGGGGTTCGGCGCCTTGGCCCACCCGGTGACCATGGCGTACACGTCCAAGGAGCGCAGCTGGATCTTGATGCCGACGGCCGCCAGGTCGGCCTGCACCGCCTGGGCGACGGCGGGCAGCGCACCCGTCTGGGCGACCAGCATCTCCCCGCCGTCGAAGCCGTCGGGGTGGCCGGCCTCCGCGAGCAGCTGCTTGGCCTTGTCCGGGTCGTAGGCGTAGGCGCTTTCGCGGGCGGCGTCGAAGCCGGGCAGCTGCTCGGGCCACGGCTGCACCCGCGGCGTGGTCACCGGCTGGAGGGCGTCCACGATCGCCTGCCGGTTGATCGCGTGGTTGATCGCCTGGCGGACCTTGACGTCGTCGTACGGCTTGACCGACGGCTTGATGTTCAGCCCCACCATGTTCAGTGCCTGGGAGAGCGGCTGCGTCTGCAGCCGGCCCGAGTCCAGCTGCGCCTGGTAGGGCTGCTTGTGCCCTTCCCAGGTGACGATGTCGGCCTGGCCGCTCTTGACCGCGTTGTCCATCGCCTCCAGGCTGCTGTAGGCGGTGATGGTGACCTCGGCGGGTTTGCCGGTCTTGGGATCCCAGATGCCGCCCTCGTCGGTGCGCCGCTTGTAGACCACGCTCTGGCCGGGCTTGAACGACTCGATGACGTAGGCGCCGGTGCCCACCGGGTGGGTGGCCAGGTCGGGGTTGTTCAGCGCCTTGGGGGAGATCATGATCCCGCCCAGTGTGCTCGCCAGCGCCGACAGCACCGTGGTGCTGGCCTTCTTCAACTGGAGTTCGACGGTGTCGGCGGAGACCACCTTCACGCCGGCCACGTCGGCCAGGTATGCCTGAACGGCCGTCTTGTCGGCCTTCTGGGAGAACTCCAGGTTCGCCTTGACCGCCTCGGCGTCGAACGGCGCGCCGTCGCTGAAGGTGACGCCCTGGCGCAGGGTCAGCGTGAGCGTCGTGCCGTCGGGGGAGAACTCCCATTTGGTGGCGAGCATCGGCTCGTACTGCGCGTTGGGTCCGACCTGGAGCAGCCGGTCGTAGACCGGCCAGGTCCCGATCGTCAGTTGGGTGGGCTCGGGCGCCTGCCGGGGGTCCAGCGACTGGGGCACCGGCATGCCGATGTCGAGGGTCGCGTTGCCGTCGACCGTGTCACCCCCACTACCGGTCGCGGCGGTGCTGCTGCTGCTCGCTCCGCCGCAGCCGGCCAGCAGCGTCGCGGTGGCCAGTGCCGCGCAGAGCGCGATCGCCCCTCGCCTCCGGCGCAATCTACTGTTCCGCTTCATCGTGTTCCTTTCCTCGTTCGACGGCGCGCCGACGAACAGGACCTCAAAACAGGGGTCACCGAACGGCCGTCCTCGAGTCCGAGTTCACGCCGGTTCGGGCTCGCCATGCCGCGACCGCTCACCGACGCGATGATCACAGTCGCGGTGCCTGTCCCGGCGAGCAGGCTGACGAGTTCGCATGATTCGTGTCACAGACGCTAATTCCAGGTCCGCGGGCGCCCGTCCGGCGTCCCGGTGACCGAGATGGGGCGGCAGTTCGTTCTGATCCGGACGCACACTCACTGCCGGTGAGCTCCAGCGGGGGGCTCAGCGGGAACGGCCCGCGAAGCGCGAATCGACGGAGCGTCATGAACCGGTTCGAAGGTAAGAATGTTCTGATCACGGGCGCGTCCGCCGGCATCGGCCAGGCCACCGCCGTCCGGTTCATCGCCGAGGGCGCCACGGTGTTCGGCCTGGCGCGCAGCGCGGAGGGCCTCAAGGAGACCGAGGGCATGGTCGCCGACCCGGGCCGCTTCCGCTCCCACCACGTCGACATGGCCGACGACGCCTCCATCGTCGCGGCGGTGCGGGCGGCGGCCGAGGATCTCGGCGGCCGCATCGACGTGGTCTGCAACATCGCCGGGGTCACGCTGGCCACCCCGATCGACGACCTGGACATCGACCGGGTCCGCACCATCAACCAGGTGAACTTCGTCGGCCCGCTCCGGCTCATCTCCGAGGCGCTGCCGCACATCCCCGCGGGCGGCTCCAGCGCGATCGTCAACGTCGCCTCCACCTCGGGAACCCAGGCGATGCCCACGATGGCCGCCTACGCCGGCTCCAAGGCGGCGCTGGTCTCGGCCTCCTTCACCCTGGCCGTCGAGCTGGCCCCCAAGAGGATCCGGGTCGTCCCGATCTCCCCGTCCGGTGTGCAGACCAAGATGAAGGGGGATTTCGCGAAGCAGCTGCAGGGCTACCGAGGCGGCGACTGGTATTCGCGACTGACCCTTCTGTGGGGCCGGGAGACGATGGGCCAGGCCGACGACCTGGCAGCGTTCATCGCGTTCGCCGCCTCAGAGGAGGCCAAGTACTGGAACGCGTCCGAACTGCGCGTCGACGGCGGCACCCGCGCCTCGTTCTGAAGGCACGTGCCCGCACGTCCCGCCCGCGTCTCCTCGCGATCCTCCGACCTCGGCGGGCCGGGGCGCCCTTCGGGAGCGGACGATCGCCGCCGCTCTTGCCGGACGCCCCAGCCATTTACGCGGATCGCTACCAGCAGGCGGGCTACCTGCTCAGGACGAATCCCTCGTAGCCGGCCTCGACCTGCTCGTTACACCGTTGGACGTATCGGTCGAAGCCGCCGACGTAGACCATGAACACGCGGGGCTTGCCGGCGATATTGGCTCCCAGATACCAGGAGTCCGCCTTCTTGTAGAGCGTGTAGTCGGCGACCACGTTCACCTCGGCGCTCCAGTTGTCCTCCCATTCGGAGGTCGTGTCGACGCGCTCGTAGCCGTTCTCCTCCATGTGTTCGATGAACTCGACGACCCAGTCGACCTGCGCTTCACCACTGGTGATCATCTGGGCGAGGACCGATGGACTTCCAGGGCCGTGGATCATGAAAAGGTTGGGGAATCCGGCGACGAAGTAGCCGAGATAGCTGGTCGGGCCGTCCCTCCACTTGTCGCGGAGATCCATGCCGTCGACGCCGGTCACGTTCATCCTGGTCATCGCCCCGGTCATCGCGTCGAAACCGGTCGCGAAGATGATGATGTCCAGGTCATAGGCCGCGGCGGTCGTCTTCAGACCGGTTGGAGTGATCTCGGTGATCGGGTCGCTGCGCACGTCGACGAGGGTGACGTTCTCGCGGTTGAACGTCTCGTAATATCCGGTGTCGAGACAGAGCCGCTTGGTGCCGAACGGATACGTCTTCGGGCACAGCAGTTCTGCGACAGTCTGGTCCTTGACCGTCTGCCGGATCTTGTTCCGCACGAACTCGGCGACGATTTCGTTGGCCTCCAGATTCACCATCGTTTCGCGGAAACAGCGGATGAACTCGAAGCCGCCCTTGGACCCCCACGCCTTGTTCAGGATCTGCTCGCGCTCCTCGGGGGTGAATTCGAAGATGGAGCGGTCCGCCGGATTCGCCCAGTAGACCGCGCCGGGGTCCTGGGAGATGGCGGCGCGCCGTTCGGTGTAGTTCTCCTTCCATTCGCGTTCGTACTCGGGTTCGAGCGGCCGGTTCTTCGACGGCAGGCTGAAGTTCGGGGTGCGCTGGAAGACGTGGAGGTGACCGGCCGTCTCGGCGACTACGGGAGCGACCTGGATCCCGGTCGATCCGGTCCCGATGAGCCCCACCCGCTTGCCGGTGAAGTCGACCTCCTCCCTGGGCCAGTTCGCGGTGTGGTACCACTGGCCCTGGAAGGAGTCCAGGCCCGGGAACTGTGGAATGTTCTCGGCGTTCAGGCTGCCGGCGGCGGCTAGGACGTACTTGGCGACGACCTGGTCGCCCCGATCGGTCCGGACGTGCCAGCGGTTCGCCGCCTCGTCGAACCGGAGCCGGTTCACCCGGGCGCCGAACCGAATCCGCTCACGGAGGTCGAACCGATCGGCGACATGGTTGGCGTACGCCTCGAGATCGGGCTGGGGGGAGTAGTGCTCGGGCCACCTCCACTCCTGCTGGAGGTCCTCGTCGAACGAGTACGAGTACTGCATGCTCTCGATGTCGACCCGGGCCCCGGGGTATCGGTTCCAATACCACGTGCCGCCCACTCCGTCGCCCGCTTCGAAGCAGATGACCTTCGCGTTCAGGTCACGAAGCCGGTACAGCGCGTACAGCCCGCTGAAGCCCGCTCCGATGACGACGACGTCGTATTCGGCTCCCGTGATCGGTCTCGCGGATTCCATCGATGCTTCTTCTGCCGTCGACATCGGGATGTTCCTTTCCACTCTGGGTGCTCCGGTTTCGGCCAAGGCGGCCCTACGCCCCGGCGGGGCGGGGCGCCAGTCCCCGGCGGGTGGCGTCGATCAGTTCCGCGCGCATCCGCTGCGAGACCCCGGCCATCGGCAGGGCGCCGCCGGAGCCGTGGAACGTCCCCGGGAACAGGTGCAGCTCGGTGGGCACTCCGTGCTGGACGAGCCGCTGCGCGTACGCGATGCCCTCATCGCGCAGCGGGTCGAACTCGCAGACCGAGACGTACGCCGGGGGGAGCCCGGACAGGTCGGTCGCGCGGGCGGGTGCGGCATAGGGCGAGACCGGGTCGTCCTCCTGCCGCGGGCCGAGGTAGTGCCGCCAGCTGTGGATCGCGTTGGGGAGGTTCCACAGCGGCGTGTCGGTGAACTCCCGCATCGACGGGGTGTCGAGCCGGTCGTCGAGCACGGGGATGTCGAGCAGCTGGAAGCACAGCTCGGGCCCGCCGCGGTCACGCGCGAGCAGGGCCGTCGCGGCCGCGAGGCCGGCGCCGGCGCTGACCCCGCCCACCGCGATCCGAGCCGGGTCGACGCCCAGGGCGGCGGCGTTCTTCGCGGTCCACCGCAGCACCGCGTAGTAGTCCTCGACGGGGGCGGGGAAGGGGTGCTCCGGCGCCAGCCGGTAGTCGACCGAGATGACGACGGCGCCGACCTCGGCGGCGATCTGCGCGGGAAGGGCCTTTTCGCCCTCGGCGTCGCCCAGGACGAACCCTCCGCCGTGGCCGTACACCAAGGCCGGCCGCTCCCCGTTGTGCTCGGTGGGCGCGAACACCAGGATCGGGACGTCGGGAGCCCCGTCCGGGCCGGGCACCGTCCGCCGCTCGAGGGTCAGCCCGGCGGGGAGCTCGAACGGCGGCAACTGCTCGATCATGGCCGCGGTGAAGGCGCGGGCGGCCGCGAGATCGGTGACGTCGAGCGTGGGGAGCATCGAGATCCACGGCTGGATCTCGGGATCGTAGGCGTAGGTCACGGCAGTTCCTCCTGGAGCGACGGGGGAGTCAAAATTTGTAGCGGAATGTGAGCTTTGTCATTAGCCATGGCAACAGCCGGCTTATCTGCCGTTCTCTGGCTTCGCGGGCGCGATGCGGCGCTGGAGCAGGATGAGCGGGTCGTGCTCGTCGCGCCGTCCCGTGGGGCCGTCGCCTTCCTTGGCCACGAACCGGCCCGCCTCCGAGCGGGTCCATTCGCGTACGGCCCAGCGCTCGGAGATCGCCCAGCGGCCGTCCCGACAGGTCATGTGGTCGACATAGCGCGCGCCGCTGGTGAAGTTGACCCGGGGGTCGTCGGCCGGCTCACCCCAGTGGACGAAGGTTCCGTACGTCTCCGCGATCGCCACGTCGCCGTACAGCTCGACGAGGTGGTTCCCCACGATGTGCATGGTGCCGCCGAGACGGGCCCGGAGCTTGGGCTCGACCCAGGCGAGGAACTCCTCGACGGTCCCCTCGAATCCGGTGTGATGGTCGATCGCGCCGGGATGGTAGGCCGAGCGGACCAGGTCGAAGTCGAGCCGGTCGATGCCCCTGCAGTAGCGCAGGACGACATCGTGGATCTCCTGGCGGTCCGACCACTCCGAACGCTGTCGCGCCACGGTCATCCCTCCTCATCTCAGCAGGCAGTGGCGGGCGAGGGCGCCCATTGGGCGTACAGCGGGCTCGCCCCGGGTCCGCAGAGAACTCGTGGCTGCGTCGAGTCTCCGCGGACCCGGGGCACGGCGAGGCGCCGCCTGAGTGGCGTACGGCCTAGAACGAGGCGCGGGCGCCGCCGTCGATGCGCAGTTCGGACGCGTTCCAGTACTTGGCCTCCTCCGAGGCGGCGAACGCGATGAACGCGGCCAGCTCGTGGGCCTGACCCGACTCCTGCTGACCCCACAGGTGGATCATGCGGGAGTACCAGTCGCCCTCGTAGTCCTTCACCTGCTCCCAGATCTCCCACATCATCTTGGTCTGCACGCCGGACGGGGAGATCGGCACGACCCGGATCCGCTTGGGGGCCAGCTCGACGGCCAGGGTGAGGGAGGCGGAGACCAGGGCCGCCTTGGAGCCGGCGTAGGCGGCCATCGTGGGCACCGCCTGGGTCGCCGCGTTGGAGGCGACGTTGACGATCGCGCTGGAGCCGCCCGCGGGGATGTGCGGCAGCGCCTCGGAGATGAGCCGGAGCGGGCCGACGAAGTTCACCTGGTTGATGGTGCGGACCCGGTCGATGTCCAGGTCGTCGATCGGGGTGGCCAGCGTGACCCCGGCGATGTTGCAGACCACGTCGATGCGGCCGCCGAGATCCTCGGCCGCCGCCCGCACCGCCGTGACGATGGAGGCGTCGTCGGCCATGTCGACGTGGTGGGAGCGGAACCGGCTCGGGTCGGCGACCATGCCCTCGGTCTCCTTGAGGCCCTCGGCGTTGCGGCCCAGGCCGAACACCGTGGCGCCCTCGGCGATGAACCGGACCGCGGTGGCCTGGCCGATGCCGGCGGACGCGCCCGTGATCAGAACATTCTTACCTTCGAATCGGTTCATGACGCTCCGTAGTGCTAGTTCAGTGGTTCTGTCGGTGCTGGCTGAGCGGCAGCGCTGTGAGGCGTGTCTCCCTCGGGCTGCGAGTGTGCGTCCCGATACGTGTGATCTCTGCCTTTGTCCCAGTCATTGGGACGGCACACGGGCATCCGCCCGCCCGGAATTAGCGTCTGTGGCACGGACCAGGTTGGACCCGTTAGCCGGCCAGGACAGGCGCCACGACAGCCACCCCGTAATCGTCGTTATCGCGGCCATCGGGCGCTGTGAAGATGCGATGCGGCATATGGACGTCGTGGGCCACGCCCGCCGGGCCTGTGACGAGAGAGGCCGCAGCAGATGACGACCATGCAAATGGAGTATCGCCTGAGCCAGTTGGATCAGCTGGAGGCGGAGTCGATTCACATTTTCCGCGAGGTTGCCGCGGAGTTCGAGAAGCCGGTGCTGATGTGTTCGGGTGGCAAGGACTCGATCGTGATGCTCCGGCTGGCGGAGAAGGCTTTCTACCCGGCGAAACTGCCGTTTCCGATCCTTCAGGTCGACACCGGGTTCGACTTCCCGGAGGTGCTTGAGGCGCGGGACAGATGGGTGGCGCGTCTCGGCGCCCGTCTCGTGGTGGCCTCGGTGGATGAGGCGATCAGGCGGGGGATCGTGGTCGACGACGGCAGGACGAGCCGGAACCGACTGCAGATCGGGACGCTGCTGAACGCGATTGAGGAGAACGGGTTCACCGCGGCGTTCGGCGGTGGCCGCCGCGACGAGGAGAAGGCACGCGCCAAGGAGCGGATCTACTCCCACCGCGACGAGTTCGGCCAGTGGGACCCGAAGAACCAGCGCCCGGAGTTGTGGAACCTCTACAACGGACGGATCCGCCCGGGTGAGCACATGCGGATCTTCCCGCTGTCGAACTGGACCGAGTTGGACGTCTGGCACTACATCGCCCGCGAGCGGATCGACATCCCCACGATCTACTACGCGCACGACCGCAACGTGATCGCCAGGGACGGGATGCTGCTGTCGGCGTCGCACGCCGTGCAGCCGAGGGACGGGGAGAAGATCGAGAGGCGCCGGGTGCGCTTCCGCACGGTCGGCGACATGACGCTGACCGGCTGCGTCGAGTCGGACGCGGACAACGTAGAGAAGATCATCGAGGAGATCTCGGTGGCCCGGGTGACCGAGCGGGGCGCGACCCGCGGCGACGACCGGTTCAGCGAAGCCGCGATGGAGGACCGGAAGAAGGAGGGCTACTTCTGATGACCACCCCGAACACCGCTCCCGAGGCGGTGGGCACCGGAATGGACCTGCTGCGGTTCGCCACCGCCGGGAGCGTGGACGACGGCAAGTCGACGCTGATCGGCCGGCTGCTCTACGACTCCAAGGCGATCTTCGAGGACCAGTTGGAGGCCGTGGAGGCCGTCAGCGAGGGGCGCGGCTACGAGTACACCGACCTCGCCCTGCTGACCGACGGGCTGCGCTCGGAGCGTGAGCAGGGGATCACGATCGACGTGGCGTACCGCTACTTCGCCACGCCGAAGCGGAAGTTCATCATCGCCGACACCCCCGGGCATGTGCAGTACACCCGCAACATGGTCACCGGCGCGTCCACCGCCGACCTCGGCCTGGTGCTGGTCGACGCCCGCAAGGGCCTTTCCGAGCAGTCCCGCCGGCACGCCGTGCTGCTGTCGCTGCTGCGGGTGCCGCACCTCGTGCTGGCCGTCAACAAGATGGACCTGGTCGACTACGACGAGGCCACCTTCACGCGGATCCACGCCGAGTTCACCGCGTTCGCCACCAAGCTGAACATCCCTGATCTGACGATGATCCCGATCTCGGCGCTCAAGGGTGACAACGTGGTGTCGCGCAGCGAGAACATGCCCTGGTACGAGGGCCCCTCGCTGATGCATCACCTCGAGAACGTGCACGTGGCCTCCGACCGCGACCTGGTCTCCGCCCGGCTGCCGGTGCAGTACGTCATCCGCCCCAAGTCCGACGACTTCCACGACTTCCGCGGCTACGCCGGCCAGATCGCCGGCGGCGTGATGAAGCCGGGCGACGAGGTGATAGTCCTCCCGAGCGGGTTCACCTCGAAGATCTCCTCGATCGAGCTGTTCGACCGCGAGATCGCCGAGGCGTTCCCCCCGATGAGCGTGACGGTCCGGTTGACCGACGACATCGACGTGTCCCGCGGGGACATGATCGCCCGGGTCAACAACGCGCCGAAGCCGAGCCAGGACATCGACGCCATGGTCTGCTGGATGACCAACAAGCCGCTGCGGCAGGGTCAGAAGCTCGCCGTCAAGCACACCACCCGGACGGCCCGGGCACTGGTCAAGGACATCCAATATCGTCTCGACATCAACACCCTGCACCGCGACTCCGACGTCGGAGAGCTCGCACTGAACGAGATCGGCCGGGTCCGGCTGCGCACCACCGCGCCCCTGCTCTGCGACCCGTACGCGAGGAACCGGACCACGGGGTCCTTCATCCTCGTCGACGAGGTCACCGGCGTCACGGTCGGCGCAGGCATGATCAACGACGTCGCGTGAGGGCCGCGTGACGGTCGCGTGAGGACAGTGAGGAGAATCGATGGGCAGGCTTGACGGAAAGGTCGCGTTGATCACCGGGGGCGCCCGCGGCATGGGCGCCTCCCACGTGCGCGCCTTCGTGGCGGAAGGCGCCAAGGTGGTCTTCGGGGACATCCTGGAGGACGAGGGCCGGGCGCTGGAGAAGGAGCTCGGCGACGGCTGCCGGTTCGTCCCGCACGACGCCACCTCGGTGGAAGGCTGGGAGGCCGTCGTCGGCGTGGCCACCACCACCTTCGGCGGACTGCACGTGCTGGTCAACAACGCCGGAATCCTGGGCTTCGGGTCGCTCGAGGAGATGACCGTCGAGGACTACCGCCGGATCCTGGACGTCAACCTCGTCTCACAGTGGCTGGGGCTGAAGTACGGCAGCGCGGCGATGAGCGAGGGAGGCTCGATCGTCAACATCTCCTCGGTCAACGGAATCGTCGGCGGGGACCGGCTGACCGGCTACTCCTCCAGCAAGTTCGGGGTGACGGGCCTGACCAAGTCCGCAGCCATCGAGCTGGCGCCGAAGAAGATCCGGGTCAACTCGGTGCACCCGGGGGGCGTGGCGACCCCGATGCTGGGCATGGGCGAAGGCGACGTGCAGGACGTCACGGCCGGCCCGATGGCACGCATCCCGATTCCCCGCTTCGCGCGGGCGTCGGAGGTCAGCAACCTGGTGCTCTTCCTCGCCTGCGACGAGTCGAGCTACTGCACCGGGGCGGAGTTCCTGATCGACGGCGGCATGACCGCGGGCGCGGGCTTCTGAACCCCAGCGACAGGGCCCAGGTCGGTTTCCCGACCTGGGCCCTGCCGTTTGTCAGCCGACGGTCAGCCCGCGCTGTATCTCTTCACGAAGTCCAGGATCCGCGCGGCCAGTTCCGGCCGGCACACCAGCAGGTCGGGAAGGAGCACATCGTCCTGGTTGTAGCGGAGCTCGGAGCCGTCCACCCGGCTCGTGTGCAGACCGGCGGCCCGGGCGACGGCGACGGGGGCCGCCGAGTCCCATTCGTACTGCCCGCCCGCGTGGACGTACGCGTCGGTGACGCCGCGGACGACCGAGATGACCTTCGCGCCCGCCGATCCCATCGGCACCAGGGTGGCGCCGATCTCCTCCGCCAACGCGTTCACGAACTGGGGCGGCCTCGTCCGGCTCACCGCGAGCCGCGGGGGCCCGTCGACCGGCGCCGCGACCACCGGCGGTGTGTCGGCGCCGAACGTCTCGCCGAGCCCCGGCAGCGCGACGGCGCCCGTGACCAGCTCGCCGTCGGCCCACAGCGCCACGTGGACCGCCCAGTCGGTGCGCGGCGGCTCGCTGAACTCCCTCGTCCCGTCGACCGGGTCGACGATCCAGACGCGTTTCGCCGTCAGCCGCGCCTTGTCGTCCCTGCCCTCCTCGCTCAGGATCGCGTCACCGGGGCGGTACTCGCTGATGGCCCGCATCAGGAACTCGTGCGACGCGCGGTCACCCTGCTCCTTGAGCTTGTCGCTCGCCAGGTCCTGCTCGCGCACGCGCAGCAGGAGCTCTCCCGCCTTGGTCGCGACCCAGCGGGCGAACGCCCCGTCGTCGGGGGTCGCCTCCTCGTAGACGGGAAGGGCGTCGTCGGAATTCATGACCGTCCAAACTTGTGATCGTCGTGTCGATTGTCGTGGGCGGAAGCCGGGTCGTACGGCCCGGCTCCCAGTGAACCTCGAATCCTCAGTGAACCTCGAATTCGACGCGGTCCAGGCCGCCCTCGAACGGATACACGTGCGGGTAGTTCCCGACCGGCGATCCCGAGGTCGCGCCGACGTCGAAGGTCTCGTCGATCGAGAAGAAACCACGAGGTGTGCGCGGGGTCCGGTCGCTGCCCAGCTCGGCGCCGTCGAGACGCAGCGTGATCTGTGCCCCCCTGCCGGGGCCACCGCCGTCGTAGGCCAGGTCGACCTCCAGGACGTGGCGGCCGGTGGGGACGGCCGCCGGACCGGCCAGGTGGACCCGACCGGCCTCGAACGCCCGGTAGACGAACTCGGGCCGGCCGTCCTGCGTCAGGTACAGCGCCCAGCCCGCGTTGTCGCCTCCCATGGAGGCCAGCACGCCGCGGGCGCCGCCGCCGGGCACGTCGATGTGCGCGCGCATGGTCCACGACCGGGCGCGCAGCGGCGGCGCGTTGGTCTCCGGGGTGCCCACGGCCCCCCGGTGGTAGGCGAAGCGGGTACGGCCGGTGGCCAGGTTCGGCATCGGCGTACGACGCGCCCGCGCGTCGCGCAGCGGCTGGATGTCCACCCGGGCCGCCTCCTTGGCGAACAGCTCCTGAAGCTCGGCGAGCCGCTCCGGCTCCGAACCCGCCAGATCGCGCGCCTGGCTGAAGTCCCGACGGGTGTCGTACAGCTCCCAGACGTCGGCCTCGAAGGGCGCGTCGACGGGCGGCAGCCCGACCGTCCAGGGCATGCCCGCGCGGTGGAACGCCGACGCGATCCAGCCGTCGTGGTAGATCGAGCGGTGCCCGAACACCTCGAAGTACTGCGTGGTGTGCCGCTCCGGGGCGTCGGCGTCGTCGAAGCTGTAGACCAGGCTGGTGCCGTCCATCGGCGCCTGCTCCACCCCGTCGACCACCGCGGGCGGTTCGATCCCCGCCACGTCGAGGATGGTGGGCACGATGTCGTTGACGTGGGAGAACTGGCTGCGCAGGCCACCGGCGTCCCTGATCCCGGCAGGCCAGGAGACCACCATCGGGTTGCGGGTGCCGCCGAAGTGCGAGGCCACCTGCTTGACCCACTGGAACGGCGCCGTCATCGCCCAGGCCCAGCCCGCCGGGTACTGCGGGTAGGACTTCTTGCCGCCGATCTCGTCGAGCCGTTCGATCTGGACCTCGATCGGCTCCTGCATGCCCTGCAGGGCGCCGAAGTAGTTGATGCTTCCCTTCATCCCGGCCTCGGCGCTGCTGCCGTTGTCGCCGACGACGTAGACGAACAGCGTGTTGTCGAACTGCCCGCTCTCCTTCAGCGCGGCGATCAGCCGGGCGATCTGGACGTCGGTGTGCTCCAGGAAACCCGCGTACACCTCCATCAACCGCTCGGCGACCCGCTTCTCGTCGTCGCGGAGCGTGTCCCAGGCCGGCAGCTCGTCGGGACGGGGGGTCAGCTCGGTGTCCTCGGGTACGACGCCGAGCGCCTTCTGACGGTCCAGGATCTCCTGCCGTACGGCGTCCCAGCCCTGGGCGAACCGCCCGCGGTACTTCTCGCTCCACATACCGGGGACGTGCAGCGGCGCGTGGGTGGCGCCGGGCGCCAGGTAGAGCAGGAACGGGCGGTCGGGAGCCAGCGAGTTCTGCATCCGGATCCACTCGATCGAGCGGTCCACCAGGTCCTCGGTGAGGTGGTAGTCGTCGCCGTCGGGCCGGGCGACCGGCGTGGTGCCCTGGTACAGCGTCGGCTCGTACTGATGGGTCTCACCGCCGAGGAACCCGTAGAACGTGTCGAAGCCGCGGCCGGTGGGCCAGCGATCGAACGGTCCGATCTGCGAGGTCTCCCACGGGGGAGCCAGGTGCCACTTGCCGAAGCAGGCGGTGCTGTACCCGTTCTTCCGCAGCACCGTGGCGATGGTCGCCGTGCTGTCACGCAGGATGCCCTGGTAGCCCGGGTATTTGTTGGCGGAGTTCATGACCGTGCCGACGCCGGCCACGTGCGCGTCCCGCCCGGTCAGCAGCGAGGCCCGGGTGGGCGAACAGATCGCCGTGGTGTGGAAGCGGTTGTAACGCAACCCCTCCCTTGCCAGCTCTTCGATGGCCGGTGTCTCCACCGGCCCCCCGAACGGGGCGGAGGCGCCGAAACCGACGTCGTCGAGGAGCACGAGCACGACGTTGGGGGCCCCCTCCGGGGCATGAGGCATCGACAGGTCTGGGCTGTCGGGCTCCGGGG
The DNA here is from genome assembly GCF_016863115.1 of Sphaerimonospora thailandensis. GTDB lineage: Bacteria > Actinomycetota > Actinomycetes > Streptosporangiales > Streptosporangiaceae > Sphaerimonospora > Sphaerimonospora cavernae. Next base: position 91,464 of record NZ_BOOG01000004.1, on the reverse strand, counting down.
AGCGATGGGGCATGTGCACTCCTTACACTCTTCGGCTCGATGGCCGCCAGGGCGGCAGCAGGGGGAGGTCACGCTCGGCTGGGTACATACATCGCTCAGTACGCGGCGATGACCTCGTCGGCGAACCGGCGCAGCGAGGCCAGCCTTCCCCCGGGGGTCGGCTTCTCGTCGTACATCCGCCAGGGCACCACCCGGCAGACGGTGACCCCGGCCTCTTCGAGCGCGCGGTAGTCGTCGATGCCGCGGACGTTGGTGGGCGAGACGTCGATCTCGAACGGAACGTCGGCGCGGCCGTACTCGGCGCGCAGCTCGGTGAGCCGCCCGATGGCCTCGCGGAGTTGTTCCGCGGTGGTGTTCACCGAGATCCAGCCGTCGCCGATGCGGGCCGCCCGCCGCAGCCCCGGCTCGCTGTGACCGCCGATGTGGACCGGCACCGGACGGTCCGGAGCCGGGCTGATCATCAGCCGGTCGAAGTCGTAGTGCTTGCCGTGGTATTCCACCCACTCGGGGCCGTTCCCGGCGCAGACCGCCTTGATGATCTCGACCGCCTCGTCGGTGCGCGCGCCGCGGGTGCGCATGTCGGTGCGGGTGAAGGTGAACTCCTCGGGGATCCACGACAGCCCGACCCCGAGCGCCACGCGATCACGTGACAGCACCGCGAGCGTGGCGACCTGCTTGGCCGTCAGCAAGGGGTCACGCAGCGGCAGCTTGAGCACGTTGGTGGAGAAGTGCAGCCGTTCGGTGACCGCCGCCATCGCGGCCATCGCGATGAACGGGTCCGGCATCGGCGTCTCGGCCTTCCACATCCGTTTGCCGTCGGACGTGTAGGGATAGTCCGCCGAGACGTGTTCGGGGAAGAACACCGAGTCCGGCATCCCGATGCTGTGGTAGCCGGCCTCCTCGGCCGCCGGCGCCAGTTCCAGCAGTTCCTCGGCGGGGAGCATCGCCCCCGACAGCGCCCACTTCATGTGTCAGTCAGCTCCAAGGTTCGGGTGGCCTCAACGTAGGCAGTGGGGCGTCCGCCGGGCGCGGGCATCCCGTTGAGCGAGACGGCGGTGACCGGCCTGGCCGGTCTCGGAGGCTGGGATGGTCATCTGCGATCGTGTCCGGCCGCCCTACGCTCGCCCAAACCGCGCGAGAGGTGGAGGTGCCGAGTGGGCACGAACGACGCGAACCACACGTGGGATGAGTTCTGCGACCGGCTGCGGGAGGCCGGCCGGACGCTGATCGACCAGGCCGCCCCGCAGGACCCGTTCAACCAGGCGGAAGGCGTACGCTACCTGATCCGGCTGCTGCGGTACGCCTCGATCAACTCGATCGAGTACTCCGACCCGCTCTACCCCCAGTTCACCAACGCGCTGGACCCGCACATGAAATGCAAGATCGGCGCGGACAACCCCGACAACATCTATATGCGCGCCAACGTGTCCGGAAAGTACCGGTACCGGGTCAGCGGGACGCGGGGTACGGTCCCGTTGCTGACCTTCGGGTCGAAGGCCAACCGCTATCACATCGACGGGACCATGGCCTCGACCGGTGAACTACACGGCGACGACATCCCGGTCGACGCCGACGGCCGCTTCAGCTTCATCGCGAGCAAGGACCGGCCCGAAAGCGGCGCCTGGCTGCCGCTGGCCGACGACACCACCAACATCACCGGACGCCAGTCCTTCCAGGACCGCTCCACAGAGATTCCCGCCGAGGTCACCATCGAGCTCATCGATGAGGAGCCGCGTCCGGCGCCGCTGGATCCCGACCGCTTCGCCCGGCAGTTGGACCTGGTCACCGCGTTCGTGGGGGGTACGGCTCAGACGTTCTCGACCTGGACGAAGATGTTCATGGAGCGGCCCAACGAGCTGCCCGACTGGGGTCAGGACTTCTTCCAGCAGGCCGGCGGCGACCCGACCATCTTCTACATCCACGGCTACTGGGACCTGGCCGAGGACGAGGCGTGGGTGATCGAGACCGAGGTGCCCGACTGCGAGTACTGGAACTTCGTCCTGCAGAACTGGTGGATGGAGTCACTCGACCACGACCGGATGAACACCTACATCAACAACCACACCGGAAAGCTCAACCCCGACGGGACCCTGACGATCGTGGTCTCGGCCAAGGACCCGGGCTTCGGGAACTGGATCTCCACCGGCTTCCACCGGCAGGGCACCGCGCTGCTGCGCTGGGTCAAAGCCGACCACCACCCCCTCCCGACCTGCAAAGTCATCAAGATCTGAGGAAATGGATGAAGCGCAACAGTAGATCGTCTCGGGGGCGAGTGGTAATCGCGGTATGCGCGGCCCTGGCCACCGGGACGCTGCTGGCCGGCTGCGGCGGAGCGAGCAGTAGCAGTAGCAGTAGCAGCAGCAGTGCCGCGACCGGTGGCGGTGACACGGTCGACGGCACCGCGACCCTCGACATCGCCATGCCGGTGGCCCAGTCGCTGGACCCCCGGCAGGCGCCGGAGCCCGGCCAGCTGCTGATCTCGGCCTGGCCGGTCTACGACCGGTTGATCCAGGTCGGGCCGGACGCGCGATATCAGCCGATGCTCGCCACCAAGTGGGAGTTCTCCTCCGACGGCACGACGCTGACGCTGACGCTGCGCCAGGGCGTCACGTTCAGCGACGGCACGCCGTTCGACGCCGAGGCGGTCAAGGCGAACCTGGACGCCTACCAGAAGGCCGACAAGACGGCCGTGCAGGCGAGCCTGGCCGACGTTGCCGGCGTGACGGTGCTCTCCGGCGACACCGTCGAGCTCCAGTTGAAGAAGGCCAGCACCACGGTGCTGTCGGCGCTGTCGAGCACGCTGAGCGGGATCATGGTCTCGCCGAAGGCGCTGAACAGCCCGGACCTGGCCGGCCACCCGGTCGGCACCGGCGCCTATGTGATCGAGTCGTTCAAGCCCGGCCAGAGCGTGGTCTACAAGCGGCGGACCGACGAGGGCGGCATCTGGGATCCCAAGACCGGCAAGCCCGCCGAGGTCGCCATCACCAGCTACAGCAGCTCGGAGGCGATGGAGAACGCGGTCAAGAGCGGCCAGGCCGACGTCATCACCTGGTCGGCCGGAGACAAGAAGCCGTTCCAGTCGCAGCTCGACTCGGGCCAGTTGCAGGCGCACGTGCTCACCCAGTCCACGAACACGGTGGGGCTGAACATCAAGCCGTCGGTCAAGCCGTACGACGACGTCAAGGTCCGCCAGGCGATCAACCACGCGATCAACCGGCAGGCCATCGTGGAGGCGTTGCAGCCGGCCAACAGGCCCCGGGTGCAGCCGTGGCCCGAGCAACTGCCCGGCTTCGACTCCGCCCGCGAAGGCGCCTACCCCTATGACCCGGCCAAGGCCAAGGAACTGCTCGCGCAGGCCGGCCACCCGGACGGCTTCGACGGCGGGGAGATGCTGGTCGCCCAGGTGCCCGGGTTTTCTGCCGTCGCGGAGGCGGTGCAGGCCGACCTCGCGGCGGTCGGCATCAAGATCCAGGTCCGTGTCATGGACATTTACTCCCTGGTGACCGAGTGGGCCAAGGCACCGAACCCGCTCGAGCTGATGTACATGAACACGTCGTCGATCGATGCCTACTCCTGGCTGCAGCGGCTGTTCGTCAACCCTCTGTGGCGGCCGGCGGGCGCCGACCCGGAGCTGGTCAAGCTGACCGAGGGCGTCGACGATCCGGCGCTGACCGATGAGCAGCGGGCCGAGAAGGTCGGCCGGGCGGTCGCCTACGCCACCGACAACGCCCTGTACGCGCCGCTGTGGCAGGGTTCCGGTGGCTACGTGGCCACCGGCAAGGTGCGCGGCCTGGACGATGTGGCCTCGGTGCACGGCGGCGTCGCCGACCTCCGGAACACGTACCTGGCCCAGTGACCCGCTGAGCAGACGTCACGGCGCCGAAGGGTGCCGGGCAGTCGAACCACTGCCCGCCACCCGGAGGCGCTCTCCCACCAGGAGATGCGTGATGGCCTGCTCGGTGAGTCGCTGCGCCGTCTCTCACCGATTGAGAGGGAGCACTATGCGCTTCGGAGTGTCCATTCCAGCGGATGGAAGATTCGCCGATCCCGCCGCGATCCGCGCCGTGGTCGAGGCCGCGGAGGACCTGGGCTACGACTCCGCCTGGTTCAGCGACCATATCGCCGTGCCGGCCTATGCCACCGAGGGCACATCGCCATGTTGGTATGACGCCCTGGCGTGCTGCCTCGTCGGTGCCGGATGGACCAGGCGCCTGCGCTTCGGGACCGACGTTCTCGTACTGCCGTATCGGCATCCGCTCGTCGTGGCGAAACTTGTCGCGACAGCCGACCAACTCAGCGGTGGCAGGCTGACCATCGGCGCCGGCGTGGGTTACATCCGAGGCGAGTTCGAGGCGCTCGGCACACCGGCATACGAGCAACGAGGCGCGGTCACCACCGAGTACCTCGACGTCCTGCGAACCGCATGGGAAAGCTCGGGAAGTTTGTCATTCCAGGGTAATTACCTTCAATTCACGGATGTGCACCTCGAGCCCAATCCACGTCAGCGTCCATTCCCATTATGGGCGGGAGGCAATGGAGCCGCAGCACGTCGACGGGCGGCGCTGCACGCCAACGGATGGCACCCGCTGTTCCCCTCGCCTTCTCGCTACAAGGACGGCCGAGAAGAAATTCTGCGGCTACGGGCGGCCGCCGGGCTCAGTGATACCTTCACGTTCTCATTGAGCACCGCGCTGGCTCGGATCCGGCTGTCAGACCGGGATGGAGAACGCGCCGCATCGGTCAGGCGAGATCTGCCGGACGAGTACGACTACCGGCCTGATGTGCCGACCACGGAGACGGGCCGCCCGTACTTCGTCGGAACACCGGACGAGCTGGCGAGCGATGTCCGGACCTACGCGTCTGCCGGTGTGGACCACGTGGTCTTACGGTTCTGGACGCCCGCACAGCCGATTCCGGTCACCGAGTTCGTCAGTCAGATGGAACGCTGGATGCGACACGTCGCCCCCACGACGAGGGGAACCTGAGTCGTTCCCGCTGGTCGTGACCGGTCCCGGAGGCTGGGACTGTGAGCTTGCGGTCGCGTCCGGCCGTCCTACGCTCGCGCGGGACGGCCTCCACCGGCAGGGGACCGCGCTGCCGCGCTGGGTCAGGGCCGACCGCCACCCGCTCCCGACATGCGAAGTGATCGAATGAGATTCATGGCCTGATCCTTTTCCTTCTCCCTCTTTTCGGATAGGAATTGCGAGATTGGCCGTACCGCCGCCCGCCGCTGATCATTTCTGGGACATCCCGGCTCTGCGGTCGCCGGCGAAGGGTCTCAGATTCCTATCGAAGGCATTTTGCGGGGTAGTAATTCGGCCAAGCGTTTGTTAGGTTGTTCCCCGTCCGCGCCGCCCTTGAAGCACGTGGTCGCGAGGGAGCCGTTATGTCACCGACCTCGGCCGACCCGACCAGCCCAGGGTGTGCGATCCGCGTGATGGCAGGGGCGTCGGACGGTGACCTGTGCGAGCGCTGGCCGGTGCCGGGAGTCCCGGCCTGTCGGCGGTTTCGAGAGGAACGCGGCCGCCGGGCGGAACGAACGCATCGGGAGGACGGGAGGAATCAATGACCATGCTCTCCATCGTGTCGGAATCGGGGCAAAAAGTACCGTCGTCGATGTTGGACCGGATGACCCTGATCATGGAGTGCTTCGCCGGGCACTCGTCCCGGCTCACGCTGGAGGACGTGGTCATGAGGACGCATCTGCCGAGGTCGACGACCCACCGCATCCTGGTGGACCTGGTGCGTCTGGGCTGGCTGCGGCAGTTTCCGAGCCACGGGTACGGCCTGGGCAGCAGGCTGCTGTCCTTCGGCGAGGACGCGGGCCACGGCCGGCTCCGGGAGGCGACCGCGGAGTCGCTGCACAACCTGGCCCTGCGCACCGGAATGGTGGTGCACCTCGCCGTCCTGGTCGACTCCAAGGTCCTCTATCTGGACAAGGTCGGCGGGCCCTTCGCCATGAAGGTGCCGTCCCGGGTGGGTGGCGGCGCCCCCGCCCACTCCACCGCGTTGGGCAAGTCCATGCTCGCCTGGCTCGAGCCGGAGCAGGTCGACGTCCAGGTCGGCGGCGCGATCGAACGGATGACCAGCAGGACGATTCACCGGCTCTCCGCACTGCATCAGGAACTGGGCCGGATCAGGGTGCGCGGGGGGCTGGCCTTCGAGCGCGGTGAGTGTTTCCCGGAAATCGCCTGCGTCGCCTCCGCCATCCGCTCACCCGAGGGGCCGGTGGCCAGCATCTCGCTGTGCGGCGAAGCGGATGCGCCACTCGAACGCGTCGCTCCCCTGGTGGCCCATGCCGCCCAGCGGGCCGCCATGGCGTTGACCCCCGGTGGGGAACTGCCGCGGTCGGGCCGACGGCAGGCGGAGCGGGCCGAACCTCGCGGCCGGGCCGTACTCCCAATCAGTGAGACGGCGTGATGGCGGACACACCCCGCGCCCTACGTTCGGGCTGGGGTCGCCGAGAGGGCGCCGCACGACTGACGAAAGCAGGGACGGGGCGACCCGGTCTCCCGTGGCAATGATGGTGGGAGCTCATGATCCGCTTCATCGGTAAGCGACTGCTGCTGGCAGTGCCGACGGTCGTGCTGGTGACGTTCCTCGTCTTCGTGCTGATGGAACTGTCACCCACCGACCCGGCGGTCGCGCTGGCAGGTGACAATCCGACCCCCGAGCGGCTCGCCGAACTGCGTCACATGCTGGGGCTGGACCGGCCTTTCCTGGAACGTTACTTCGACTGGGGACTGCACGCCCTGCAGGGGGATCTCGGCACCTCGCCGGTCACGCACCAGTCGGTCATCTCCGACCTGATGGCGCGGCTGCCGATCACCGCCTCCCTCGTACTCCTGTCGATGATCTTCACGCTGGTCATCGGAGTCGGCCTGGGCACGATCGCGGCACTCAAGAAGGGCGGGATCGTGGACTGGATCACCAACTCCATCGCGAACCTGCTGATGGCCATCCCGCCGTTCGTCGCCGCCATGCTGCTCGTGCTGTTCCTCGCGATCAGCAACCCGATCTTCCCGGCCACCGGTTACGCGACTCTCGGTGCGGGGCCGGGGCTGTGGCTGCAGTTCATGACGCTGCCGGCGCTCTCCCTGGCCATCATTCCCGCGGCGCTGCTGACACGTCAGGTGCGCGGCGCCCTGATCGACGCGCTGGAGGAGGACTACGTCCGCACCGCGCGAGCCAAGGGCCTGCGGCGCACGATGGTGGTGGGCAAGCACACGGCGAAGAACGCCGCCATTCCGGTGGTCACCGTGCTCGGCCTGGTGGTCACCCAGATGGTCGGCGGCGCGGTGGTCGTGGAGAGCATCTTCGCCATCCCCGGGCTGGGCTCGGTCAGCGTCGACTCCGTGCTCAAGGGCGACCTGGTGACGCTCCAGGGGTTGGTTCTTCTCGTGGCCGTCGCGGTGACGGTCGTCAACCTCCTCGTTGATGCCTCCTACGGCTACTTCAACCCGAGATTGAGGACAAGATGACAGCTCACGAGTCCGTGGGGACGAAGGAACGGCGCCGCCGCCGGAGCCGCGTGCTCAGGCGCCTGCTGCGGAACAGGGCCGCGGTCGTCTCGATGGCGGTGCTGGCGGTGCTCGGACTGGTCGCGATCTTCGCGGATCTGCTCGCGCCCGACGACCCCAACAAGGTCGCCCTCGTGCTGCGGCTGACCCCTCCCTCCGCGGAGCACTGGCTGGGCACCGACGCCCTCGGCCGCGACGTCCTCAGCCGGGTGCTCGTGGCGACCCGGGTCGACCTGCTCGCCTCACTGCAGGCGGTGGGCATCGCGCTGGTGGTCGGGGTGCCGCTGGGGATCGTCGCGGGCTACTGGGGCGGGATCGGCGACAGCCTGCTCAGCCGGGTCATCGACGCCCTGATGATGCTCCCGCCGCTGATCCTCGCCGTGGTCGTGGTCGCCATCCTGGGCCCGGGGCTGAGCAACGCGATGCTCGCCATCGCCATCGTGATCATCCCGAGCTTCTACCGCGTGGTGCGTGCCTCGACGCAGACCGCGTCCAGCGAGCTCTACATCGAAAGCGCCCGGGCGAGCGGATGCACCAGTTGGCGGATCCTGTGGCGGCACATCCTTCCCGCCGTCGCGCCGCCCCTGCTGGTTCAGGCGTCGTTCTCCGCCTCCGTGGTGATCGTCGCCGAGGCGAGCCTGTCCTTCCTGGGGCTCGGCGCCCGTGCGCCTCAGGCGACCTGGGGCCTGATGCTCAAGGAGGCCTCGTCGAACCTCACCACCAGCAGCTATCTGATCTATCCGCCGGCCATCATGGTGGCGATCACGATCCTCGCCCTCTCCCTGCTGGGTGACGGGCTCCGCGACGCCCTCGGGCGCCAGACGACGGACGGGAGGTGACCATGACCGCGCTGATCGCGGACACGGCGGGCACCGACGACGCAGTGATGCGAGCCAGGGACCTGACCGTCGAGGTGAGCACCGAGCACGGCTGGGTGACCATCGTGGACGGAGTGAACCTGACGGTCCGGCGCAACGAGATCGTCGGACTCGTGGGGGAGTCGGGCTCGGGCAAGACCGTCACGTCGTTGTCGGTCATGGGACTGCTGCCGCGCAACGCCCGCATCACCCGCGGGAGCGTCGAGGTGATGGGACGCACCATCTCCACGCTGACCGAGCGTCAGCTCACCGAAGTACGTGGTGTGCAGGCGGCGATGATTTTCCAGGAGCCGCGGCGCTGTCTCAATCCGGCCTTCACGGTCGGCGACCAGGTGGCGGAGTCGCTGCGCAGGCATCGGGGCTGGTCCCGCAAGCGGGCGCTGCAACGCACCGTGGAGCTGTTCGAGCTCGTCGAGATCCCCCAGGCGGCCCGCCGGGTGAAGCAGTATCCGCACGAGTTCAGCGGCGGCATGTGCCAGCGGGTGATGCTGGCGATGGCGCTGGCGTGCGATCCGATGCTGCTGATCGCGGACGAGCCGACCACGGCGCTGGACGTGACCGTGCAGCGCCAGGTCCTGGAACTGATCCGCCGGTTGCAGGCCCAGCTGGGGATCGGCGTGCTGCTGATCACCCACGACCTGGGGGTGGTGGCCGAGATGTGCGACCGCGTGTCGGTGATGTACGCCGGGCAGGTGGTCGAGGAGGCCGACGCGGACACGCTGTTCCACGAGCCGAAGCATCCCTACACCAGCGGGCTGTTGCAGTCGATGCTGGAACCGACCCAGCGTGGCCGGCCGCTCGGCTACATCTCCGGACTGGTGCCGCCGCCCCACCTGTTCCCGGCCACGTGCCGGTTCCAGGAGCGGTGCTCGTACGCGGTGGACTCGGCGTGCCGTACGACGGTCGAACTGCATCAGGTCTCACCGGCCCACTCCAGCCGCTGCGCCCGCATCGACGATCTCAAGCTCCCGGGAGTGACCGATTGAACAGCCGAACGAGCAACGGCCCCACCCCTGAGCCGCGGGAGGCCGCGCCGACCCTGTCGGTCCGGGGACTGACCAAGGTGTACGGGCCCAGGGCGACGATGCTCCGTCGCAACGCGCACCGCCTGACCGCGGTCGACGCGGTCGACCTGGACATCGCACCGGGCACGACCCTCGGGCTGGTGGGGGAGAGCGGCGCCGGGAAGTCGACCGTGGGCCGGCTGGTGCTACGGCTGATCGAGCCCGACGCCGGCAAGATCGACCTGCTCGGCACCGACATCGCCGGCCTCTCCCGCGGAGAGCTGCGCAGGATGCGGGCGAAGGCCACCATGATCTTCCAGGATCCCTACACGTCGCTCGACCCGCGTATGCCGATCAAGGACTCCGTCGTGGAGCCCCTGCTGGTCCACGGCGGCCACTCCCGATCAGAACGGTATGAGAAGGCGCTGGCGATGGTGCGCCGGGTCGGCCTGGGGGACGCCCACATGGAGCGGTTCCCCTACGAGATGTCGGGCGGGCAGCTGCAACGGGTGGCGATCGCCCGTGCTCTGATCACCGACCCGTCGTTCATCGTCTGCGACGAACCGGTGGCGGCGCTCGACGTGTCCACCCAGGCGCAGGTGATCAACCTGCTCAACGACCTGCAGCAGGAGCGGGGGATCTCCTATCTGTTCATCTCCCACGACCTGCGGCTGGTACGGCTCATCGCCGACGAGGTCGCGGTGATGCGTCACGGGAAGCTGCTGGAGAAGGGGGACGCGGTCCGGGTGTTCGAAGAGCCCGAGCACGAGTACACCCGCGAACTGCTCGCCGCGATCCCCGGCCGGAGCCCCAGAAGCCGCCGCTTCGGCGGCCTCGCCGGGTGCGACGGGGAAACCGGCACCGCCGACCTGCGCCAGGAAGTCGCCTGAAACTCGCGTGATGGCCCGGAACCCTGAGGTTCCGGGCCATCCGCTCTTTTCTGGACGTTGTCCGGGTGATTTCCGGGGCGTACGGGCTCAGGAGCGGCCGAACTCGGCGAGATATCCCGCGAAGCGCTCGGCGACCTGTTCATCGGTGAGTCCGTAGTCGGACAGCTGGTAGCGGTGCACGGGGCGTCGCTCGCTGACCTTGCTCTCCGCGTGGCTCGCCTCGATCGCGGCGTGCACCTCGCCGGTCAGCTCGATCCCGAACTTTTCGTAGATCGACTCCACCACGCCGACGGCGTCGGCGACGAAGTCGGCGTAGTGGACGTCGATGAACTGGGCCGGGTCGTAGCGCTTCCTGGCGGCGGCGAAGGCATCCGCGCCGCGTGCCCACAGCTCCAGCATGTCCGCGCCCACCACCTCGCCGCGGAAGACGGTGGAGCTCCCGGCACTGGCCCGCTCGTTGAGGCTGCTGACCGAGGCGATGATCGTACGCGGGTCGCGGTGGGTCTGGATCACCAGCGCGTCCGGGTAGGTCCGCATCAGGTCGTCGAGCCCGAACAGGTGGCCGGGGTTCTTGAGCACCCACCGGCGGTCCCGATCGTTGAGCCCGATCAGCTGCAGCATGCGCCGGTGCATCCGATAGGCCGGTTCCATGCCCTGCTCGGCCAGCCACCGGGAGTACGACGGCAGGTGCGCGGTGTTCTCGAACGCGACCGACCGCATCGACTGCCGTTCCACCCGCCAGCACTCCTCCACCATGTCCGGCGCCATGAAGTGCATCCCCTTGAACCCCGGGTCGGCGGCGTGGCGGGCCTCGATCCACTTCTGCATCCGCCGGTAGCCGGGGTTGTCCGGCCAGGCGGCACGGGGCGGCCGCGGCTGCGGCGTCTCGGTCAGCCAGTGTTCCAGGCCCTGGCCGGCGGGGTCCACGCACAGCAGCCGGTGCAGCGCGGTGGTGCCGGTGCGCGGCAGCCCGGTCACGAAGATCGGACGCCGCACCTCGACGTCGGCGTGCTCGGGATGCCGCTCGCAGGACTCCTGCGCGTACAGCCGCGACTCCAGCACCGTACGCAGCATGGATCGGATCCAGCCGACGCCCTGCTCGGTGAGCTCCGCGTCGGAGGCATAGCTGTCCAGCAGGACCGCCAGGCCGTCCAGATATTCGTCCTCCCCGAAGTCGGTGAGGCCGGTGGCGGAGCCGGCCGCCTCGTGGAGCTGCTCGATCGTCCCGATGGCCGGGCGCGTCGTGCTCATCACGTTCCCTCCTTGCCGGTTCGGCTGCTCAGTGATGGGTCTCGCCGCAGGTCACGTCGAGGCACTGTCCGGTGATCCCGCTGGCCATGTCCGAGGCCAGGAAGACCGCCGCGTCGGCGATCTCGTCGGGCGTGGGCAGCCGGCGCAGGTCCACCTTGGCGGTGATCTCGTCGTAGACCTGCTGTTCGCTCACACCGCGCCGGTCCGCCAGACGCCGGAAGTGACCCCGCACTTTCTCCGCCCAGATGTAACCGGGAGCCACCGAATTGACCCGGACCCCGAGGGGGCCGAGCTCCACCGACAGACTGCGGGCGGCGGCGAGCAGGGCGGCCTTGTTCATCCGGTAGGCGCCGAAGCCGGGGAGCCGGTTGCGGATCACCATCGAGTTGATCAGCACCACCGCCCCGCTCACCTCGGTCAACGCCGGGGCCAGCTTCTGGATCAGCCCCACCGAGGCCAGCACGTTGATGTCGTTCCAGCGGCGGATCGCGTCCAGGTCCGTGTCGAGCAGCCGCTCCTGCGGCGGCTGGACGAACGCGCTGTTGAGCAGGGCGTCCACCCGCCCGAACGTCTCCGTGGCCCGCTCGACCAGGTTGCTCACGGACGACTCGTCGGTGACGTCCGTCGGTACGGCCAGGGCGCTGCGCCCCAGCGCGACGACCTCGTCGGCGACCTCACGCAGACGTGGCTCCGTACGCGCGGCGAGCACGACGTCGGCGCCGGCCTGTGCCGACCGCACGGCCAGCGAGCGCCCCAGACCGGGACCGATCCCGCAGACCAGCACCACCTTGCCCGTGAGCAGACCGGCCGCCGCCGGCCTGCTCGTGCCTCCGATGCCGCTCACTTGACCTCGATCGGCACCGGGTGACGCTCGAGGTACGCCGCGAACGGCTCGCGGACCTCCTCCGGCTCGACCCCGAAGTGGCCGCGCAGGTCGTAGACGACCCTGCCGTCGCGGCCCTGCTTGTTGTTCTCGATGAAGGTGCCGATCTCGGCCCTGGCCTGGTCGGTGAGCTCGATCCCGGCCTTGTCGTAGACCGCCTGGACCGCGGTCCAGTTGTCGGCGACGAGACGGTCGTAGTACACGTCGACGACCTGGTCCTCGATCAGCTTCCGGTCCCGCATGCCGGCGTTGAGCAGCCGCAGGCTCAGGTCCCGCCAGTAGTCCAGGTGGAAGCGGTAGTCGATCTCCTTCTGCCAGGTCCGGGCCATGTACGAGTGCATCGTGGCATTGGAGATGACGGCTCCCACCGGGTCGCGGTGGGTCTCCACCAGGATCGCGTCCGGGAAGACGTTGAGCAGTGCCGGGATGCACTCGACATGCGCGGGATACTTGGTCACCCACCGCTCACGCGGCCGGAACCAGGTCATCACCTGCATGCACAGCTTCTGGAACTCGTAGTGCGGGGTCTGGTCGTGCGCCAGGTAGTAGTCCCGCCACTGGGCGGCGTGCTGACAGAGGTGCTCGGGGTAGTAGCCGGAGAAGTCGGCGGCGTGGATCTCGATGTCCTCCTCGATCCGCCAGGGGTCCATCGGGTGCCAGGCCTTGATGTACGGGTTGGCCGCCTGGGCCATCTCGTAGGCCTCCGCCGTGGCCTTGAACCGCGGGTCGACGCCGTCGGGGCCGGGGCCCTCACCCTGTGCGGGCACCATCTGGTTGAGCTCCCACAGGGGGGCGGCGCGGAAGCGCGAGTCGGCGGCGAGCAGGTTCACCAGGTGCGAGGTGCCGCTGCGCGGCAGCCCCATGACCATCACCGGGGCCTTGATCTCGATGTCGCGGACTTCGGGGTGGCGCTTGACGAAGTCGTAGATCCGCATCCGGTTGGCCAGGAACTTCGCCGAAAGGCCGAACATCGCCATCCGGGCCAGGTCGGTCCGGTTCGGCTCGTTGAGCACGTCGATCCAGACCTGGAGGCGCTCCTGCCAGCCCTCCGGCCCGGGGTCCTCAATGCCGGTCTGGTGCCTCGCAGCGGCCAGCACGTTGTCGACCGTGTAGTCGACCGGGTTGGCGTTCGCAAAGTCCACCATCTGCTGCTGCGCCGGGTTCAGCACGGGGTTCAGCAGGTCGTCGAATCGCAGTTCCTTGGCGGGCACGGTCAGCTCCTTATCTGGCTTTCTCCCTTGTCGAGGAAATTAGGGCCGCTCGTCCCGGATGCGGCTCGACGTCCCGGTGTCCGGGACCTGGAGGCCGACCATCGATGGTCGTCCATCACCCGCCGACGTGGAAAGGCCGATGGGCGCCGGGCAGCGGTCGGGCTGCCCGGCGCCCATCGGCGCGATGACTGTCTGCTCAGCCGGTCACTTGACCAGGTAGGTGTTCCGGAGGTCGGCGACGCCGCCGTTCACCGAGGCGACGTCGTCCAGGCCGCGCACCTTGCCGGTGCCGACGTAGCCGCCGACGCCCTGCCACAGCGGCGCGTACAGGGCGTTGTCGGTGGCGTGGGCGATCGCCTCGCCGACCTTGGCGGCCCGCTGCTCATCGGTCAGCGACGGCTCGTCGACGCCCTCGGCCAGCTTGACCATCTGCGGGTCGGCGCCCGCCGGGGTCCAGACGGGGTTGATGAACAGCCGCTGCAGCCACGAATAGGCATCGATCGAGGGCAGGGTCATGTACATCAGCTCGAGCGGGTTCTTCGCCTTGGCCCACTCGGTGACCAGGGTGAGCACGTCGACGGTACGCAACTGGATCTTGATGCCGACCGCAGCCAGGTCGGCCTGCACCGCCTCGGCGGCAGCGGGCATCGTGCCCGCCCGGGCGACCAGCATCTCCCCGCCGTCGAAGCCGTCGGGGTGACCGGCCTCCGCCAGCAACTGCTTCGCCTTGGCCGGGTCGTAGGCGTAGGCGCCTTCGCGGGCGGCGTCGAAGCCGGGCATCTGCTCGGGCCACGGCTGCACCCTGGGGTGGTTGGCGGGCTGGAAGGCCTCCACGATCGCCTGCCGGTTGATCGCGTGGTTGATCGCCTGGCGGACCTTGACGTCGTCGTATGGCTTGACCGACTGCTTGATATTCACGCCGACCATGTTCAGCACGCCGGGGAGCACGTGTGCCTGCAGTTGGCCCGAGTCCAGCTGCGCCTGGTAGGGCTTCTTGTCTCCGGTCGACCAGGTGATGACGTCGACCTGGCTGCTCTTGATGGCGTTCTCCATCGCCTCCGGGCTGTAGGTGCTGATGGTGACCCCGGCGGGCTTGCCGGTCTTGGGGTCCCAGATGCCGCCCTCGTCGGTGCGCCGCTTGTAGACCACGTTCTGGCCGGGCTTGAACGACTCGATGACGTAGGCGCCGGTGCCCACCGGGTGGGTGGCCAGGTCGGGGTTGTTCAGCGCCTTGGGGGAGATCATGATCCCGCCCAGTGTGCTCGCCAGCGCCGACAGCACCGTGGTGCTGGCCTTCTTCAACTGGAGTTCGACGGTGTCGGCGGAGACCACCGTCACGCCGGCCACGTCGGCCAGGTTCGCCTGGACGCCGGTCTTGTCGGCCTTCTGGTAGGCGTCCAGGTTCGCCTTGACCGCCTCGGCGTCGAATGGCGTGCCGTCGCTGAAGGTGACGCCCTGGCGCAGGGTCAGCGTGAGCTTCTTGCCGTCGGGGGAGAACTCCCACTTGGTGGCGAGCATCGGCAGGTACTGCGCGTTGGGCCCGACCTGGAGCAGCCGGTCGTAGACCGGCCAGGTCGCGATCGTCAGCTGGGCGGGCTCGGGCGCCTGCCGGGGGTCCAGCGACTGGGCCACCGGAATCGCGATGTCGAGGGTCGCGTTGCCGTCGACCGTGTTACCACCACCGGTCGCGGCGCTGGTACTGCTGCTGCTGCTCGCCCCGCCGCAACCGGCCAGCAGGGTCCCGGCGGCCAGGGCAGCGCAGAGCCCGATCGCCGCTCGCCCCAATCTACTGTTGCGCTTCATCGCATTCCCTTTCCCTGGTCGGCTCGGCGGGCCGACGGACACCAGGTCAAGGTAGAAAGCGCCGCGCGGAGCCGAACGGACCGTCCCGGTGACTGAGAGTCGGCCCGCCCAGTCCTCGACCGTGAGCCCCCTGCGGCCGTGCCGGTGGCTACCGGAAGCACCCTTGACATCGCGAGGCCCGCAACGCTTTGCTTCAACCAAGCGATTGCTTGGATATTGGGAGAAGAGAAGTGATCGATAGACGTACCGTGCGATCTTCGGGTCTGAAGGCCTTGCTGGGTTCGATGCTGGCCGTGGGCGCGTTGGTGCTGAGCGCCTGCGGCGGGGGTTCGTCGTCCTCCGAGACCGGGGGGATCGACCTCGACGCCACGCTCCGCACCACCTACGCCGGTGTCCAGACCCTCGACCCGGCGAAGAACACCGGGTCGACGGCGATGATGTCCAACACCTGGCCCGTCTACGATCGGCTGCTGCAGATCTCCGAGGACGGCGAGTACCTGCCCATGCTCGCGACCGAGTGGACGTTCTCTCCCGACGGCAAGACGCTGACGTTGAAGCTGCGCAAAGGGGTGACGTTCTCGGACGGGACGCCCTTCGACGCCGAGACGGTGAAGGTCAATGTCGAGCGCTACAAGAAGGAGCCGATGAGCGCCGACGCCTCCGCCATCATCGACAACGTCGAAGTGGTGGACAACCACACGGTGAAACTGCACCTCACCGAGGCGAGCCAGCAGGTGCTCACCGCCATCTCGTCCGCGGCCCCCGGCATCATGATCAGCCCCAAGGCGCTGGCCTCCGTGGATCTGGGCACGAATGCCGTGGGCACCGGGGCCTGGGTCGTCGAGAGCTTCCGGCCAGGGCAGCAGGTGACGTACAAGCGGCGCACCGATGAGGGGGGCATCTGGGACCCGGACACGGGCAAGGTGGCCCGGATCGAGATCGAGTCCCGCACCACCGACGCCGCCTACGCGGCCGTCAGGAGCGGTCAGATCGACATCGCGTTGTCCAACGGCAACCTCGCACCCCTGCAGCCGCAGATCGACTCAGGTCAGCTCATCGTCCGGGCGTTGAAGAGCGCGACGACGACGGCGGCCGTCTACATGAACCAGACGGTGAAACCGTTCGACGACGTCCGTGTACGTCAGGCCGTGAACTACGCCATCGACCGTGAAGCCATCGTCAAGGCGCTCGTGCCCACGACGTCGGCGCGGGTGCAGCCGATGGCCTCGTCCGTCAACGGCTTCGACGAGTCGCTCGAGAAGATGTACCCGCACGACCCGGCCAAGGCGAAGCAGTTGCTGGCCGAGGCAGGCCATGCCGACGGTCTCGAGGCCGGGACGTTCTACGTGGCGAACTACGCGGCGTTCCCCGACGCCGCCCAAGTCGTCCAGGCGAACCTGGCGGAGGTGGGCATCAAGATCGACCTGGAGCTGTACGACATTCGCCAACTGGTGACCCAGTACAGCAAGAGCAAGAAGCCGGGAAGCTTCCACTTCCTCTCCTTCCCCGGCATCGAGCCGGGTGCGGATCTGGCGTTCTTCCTCGACAACCCGCTCACCCTGCCGGGTGGGGTGCCGGACAAGACGGCCCAGCTCATCGAGCGCATCGACGACCCGACGGTGTCGGCCGAAGAGCGCGCTTCGCGGGCCGCGGAGGTCATCAGGTACGCGACGGAGCAGGCCTACTTCGCGCCGCTGTGGCAGGGCGTCCCGGGGTGGGTCCAGAGCAACAAGGTGCACGGCGTCGAGGAGGGCAAGGCGTTCCTCGGCGTGTTGGGCGGCCAGGACCTCCGGCACGTCTGGATCAGCAAATGACCGCTGATCTGATCATCCGCAACGGCACCGTCATCGACGGCTCCGGCGAACCCTCACGACAGGCTGATGTCGCGATCCGCGACGGCGTCATCGTCGGGGTGGGCGAAGTCACCGGCACCGGCCGCGAGGAGATCGATGCTCGCGGCCGGCTGGTCACTCCAGGCTTCGTCGATGTCCACACCCACTACGACGGTCAGGCCACCTGGGAGAACCGCCTGGTGCCCTCGACCAACCACGGGGTGACGACCGTCGTCATGGGCAACTGCGGCGTGGGGTTCGCCCCTTGCAAGCCCGAGGACCGCGACATCCTGATCAAGCTCATGGAGGGTGTCGAGGACATCCCCAACGTCGTACTCAGTGAGGGCGTGAACTGGCAGTGGACCAGCTACCCCGACTACCTCGACTTCCTGGGCGGGCGCCAGTTCGACGCTGACGTCTGCAGCTACGTCCCGCACGCCGCCCTGCGCACCTACGTGATGGGCGACCGGGCATACTCCCGCGAGCCGGCCACTCCCGACGAGATCCAGCAGATGGCTGCCCTCCTGGAGGAGTCGATCCACGCCGGCGCCTTCGGTTTCGGCACCTCGCAGACGATGTTCCACCGCTCCAGCGACGGCCGGCTCACTCCGACCCTGGCCGCGACCGAGGAGGAGTACGCCGGGCTGGCCGCTGCCCTCGACCGGGCCGGGGCGGGCCTGATCCAGTTCGTCATCGAGTACAACGACGACTGGGAGCAGGTCCTGGACATGGGCCTGCGCCAGGCCACGGCGTTCAACCGGCCCTTCAGCATGTCGCTGGTCCAAAGTCACGGGAAACCCAGGATCTGGCGGAGGATCCTGGACAAGTTCGACGCGGTCAACACCGCCGGCGGCGAGGCCACGCTGCAGGTCCTGCCGCGGCCACTGGGGGTCCTGCTGGGACTGGAGCTGACCCTCAACCCGTTCTACTCGACGCCGACCTACCTGGCGATGGCCGACCTGCCGCTGGCCGACCGGGTCCGCGAGCTGCGCCGACCGGAGACCAAGGAACGCATTCTCGCCGAGGGCAACGACCCCGACCCCACGATGGAGATCGGGATGCGGGTGCGCGACTTCGGGCAGCTCTACGAGATGGACGAGGGCTTCGACTACGAGCCCGCCAGGGACAGCAGCATCGGCGCACAGGCCGAGCGCCTGGGCGTCTCGCCCGAAAGCCTCGTCTACGACAAGCTGCTGGAGAAGGACGGCCGCAACATCCTCTACCTGGCCTTCTCGAACTACGCCGACTTCTCCCTCGAGCCCTGCCGCCAGATGCTGCTCAACGACCACGCCGTCCCGGGCCTGGGCGACGGCGGGGCCCACCTCGGGGTCATCTGCGACGGCAGCATCTACACCCACCTGCTCACGCACTGGGGCCGGGACCGCGTCCAGGGCGAGCGGTTCTCCCTGCCGTACCTGATCCACCTGATGACCAGGCGGTGCGCGGAGATGGTCGGCCTGCGGGACCGTGGCCTGGTAGCACCCGGCTATCGCGCCGACCTGAACGTCATCGACCTGGACAACCTCGGCCTGGAGCTGCCACGCGTCGTCCGCGACCTGCCTGCCGGGGGCCGCCGCCTGATGCAGGACGCGCGCGGCTACACCGCCACCATCGTCGGCGGCACTGTCGTGACCCGCGACGGGCAGCACACCGGCGCCCTGCCGGGCAAGCTGGTCCGGGGCCCGCAGCCCGCGCCGTCCCTTCCCGCCGCCTGACACCTCACCACAGCCCGTTTCCTCGGAGGTTTCTGATGAACGACACACTCACCCCCGTCGGTGGCCGCCCCGCTTGGCTGGGCAGCACCCTGGACTACCGCCAGGACGGTCTGTGGCAGCTGTCACCGGCAGAGCTCGCCGAGATCGACGCGGCGCTCGCCACGCTGAAGGAGCACGGTGAGCTGGACCTGACCGAGATCACCCCGGCCACCTTCCCGCTGCACACCGTCGGGGACTTCCTGTCCCGGCTGCGTGACGAGCTGTGGGCAGGCCGCGGCTTCGTACTGATCCGTGGGCTGTCACGCGAGCGGTACGGCGACGACGACCTGGCGCGGATCTACTGCGGCCTCGGCGCCCACCTGGGTGACATCGTTCCGCAGTCGGGCAACGGCGAGATCTTGGGACATGTGCTGAACGTGGCCGACCTGGTCGACGAGCAGGTCCGCGGTTACCGGTCGGCGCAGTCGATGAACATGCACAGCGACGGCCACGACGTGGTCTCGCTGCTCTGCCTCCGCGGTGCGAAGGCCGGCGGCGCCAGTCGGATCGCCAGCGCGGCGGCCGTCCACGACCGCATGGTCGAGACGAGGCCCGACCTGGCCCGGGTGCTGTACGACGGCATGCCGGTGATGCGTGGGCAGATGGACGCCGAACGCGGCGACGGCAAGATCGTGACGTCGGACAATGTCGCCCTGTTCGCCAAGACCGACGGGGTGTTCAGCTCGTGCGTCCACGTCGCCCAGACCCGGGACGCCGCCCGCGCCGGCCACTTCGAAATCACCCCGGAGCAGGAAGCCGCGCTCGACCTCTTCTGCGAGCTCGCGGCATCGCCGGAGTTCTACCTCGACATGAGCTTCGCGCCCGGAGACATCCAGTTCCTCAACAACCGACTGATCGTCCACGGCCGCACGCCGTACCAGGACCATGAGGATGTCAGCCTGCGCCGCCACCTGATGCGGCTCTGGGTGAACATCCCTTCGTGGCCGCGGCGTCCCGCCAATCAGCAGGACATTTACTCGATGGCCGACCTGCCGCTGTGGGCGCGGTTCCGCACGCCGTTCATGGAGATGCCGGAGCGTTACATCGCCGAGGCCACGATGAAGCAGCACGCGAGGGCCGGCGCCTAGCAGTCAAGGGTGAGCTTGGGCATCAGACAGCCACGGCGGTGGGTGCGCCGAGCAGCACGCCCACCGCCTCCACCAGCGCCGCGACGGTCAGTTCGGCGGCGTCGGGATCGGCCTGACCGGTCTCCAGCCGGTGCTCGAGGTCGGCCAGCGTCCGGATCGTGAGGACCTGCATCATCCGCAGGCGCTCCTCGCGGACCTCGGGGTTCAGGCCCGACATCAGCGCCGACATCTGTCGCACCACCTCGCGTGAGCCGCTTCCGTGCCGGTCGTCGAACGACTCGAAGTCGCGGCCTCGACCCAGGTACCGGTCGAGGAAGCGGGCATAGCATGAGCGCCCGTTCGAGGCGATCACGGATCTCGCCAGGGGAAGGACGTAGGCGCCGGCCAGGTCCGCCATGCCCGGGTGGTCCAGTTCCGCGAGCATCCGGTGCCGCTCGGCGTTCAGCGGGAGGAGGCGCAGGTCGTACAGCGCCTGGATCAGGCCGCTCTTGTCTCGGAAGTGGTACTGCACGGCCGAGTTGTTCTTCTGACCGGCCTGCTCGCCGATCTGCCGGAGGGAGACGTGTTCGACGCCGCGTTCGGCGAAGAGCCGTTCGGCGGCGAGCAGGATCTTCCGGCGGGCCTCATCACTCACTCGCGCAATTATGCCGGGCCGGCCGGATGTGAATCTCCTGAGCTGCGGGTTGACGAGCCGGCGACGGCATTCTAGTCTCTCATTAAGATACATTGTCTTAACGAGGAGATGGCGATGACTCAATCGGCTTTGACGGTGAAGCGGCTGACCTATGCGATCGGAGCGGAAGTCAGCGGCGTCGACCTGTCCCGCCCCCTGGACCCCGAAGTGGTGAAGGAGGTGAAGGACCTGTTCCACGAACACCAGGTCCTCTTCTTCCGGGACCAGCACATCGACGACGCCGCGCAGCGGGACTTCGCCGCGCACTTCGGCCCACTGCAGCGCTTCGCCTTCCTGCCCCCGGTGTCGGAGGACCTGCCCGAGGTGCATGCGATCGAGATCGACCCGTCGAAGCCCAAGACCGCCAACTCCGACATCTGGCACTCCGACGCGACGTTCCTGGCCCGCCCGCCGCTTGGTTCCCTGCTGCGGGCCGTCCAACTCCCCGCCGTGGGCGGGGACACGCTGTGGGCGTCCATGTACGCCGCCTACGAGGCGCTCTCCTCCAAGGTCCAGCGACTGATCGACGACATGACTGCGGTCCACGACTCGTCGAACTCGGCCTCGCACGCGCGCAAGGCCGCCAACGCCGACTTCCAGCCGATCACCCACCCGGTGGTCCGTACGCACCCGGTGACCGGCCGCAAGGCGCTGTTCGTCAACAAGATCTTCACCACGCGCCTGGTGGGCCTCACCGACCGGGAGAACGAGACGCTGCTGCCGATGCTGACCGACCACGTCCGCTCTCCGGACTTCCAGGTGCGCTTCCGGTGGGAGCCGGGCTCGATGGCGTTGTGGGACAACCGGTGCACCCAGCACTACGCGGTGGCGGACTACGCCGAGCGCCGCCGGATGCACCGCGTGGTCATCGACGGCGACGCACCGGCGTGACCATGCCGGTGACGCTGCCGGCCTGACGGGACCCGGGCTCAGATTTTGATGACTTTGCAGGTCGGGAGGAGGTGGTGGTCGGCTTTGACCCAGCGCAGCAGCGCGGTGCCCTGACGGTGGAAGCCGGTGGAGATCCAGTTCCCGAAGCCCGGGTCCTTGGCCGAGACCACGATCGTCAGGGTCCCGTCGGGGTTGAGCTTTCCGGTGTGGTTGTTGATGTAGGTGTTCATCCGGTCGTGGTCGAGTGACTCCATCCACCAGTTCTGCAGGACGAAGTTCCAGTACTCGCAGTCGGGCACCTCGGTCTCGATCACCCACGCCTCGTCCTCGGCCAGGTCCCAGTAGCCGTGGATGTAGAAGATGGTCGGGTCGCCGCCGGCCTGCTGGAAGTAGTCCTGACCCCAGTCGGGCAGCTCGTTGGGCCGCTCCATGAACATCTTCGTCCACTTGGAGAACGTCTGCGCCGTACCCCGCACGAACGCGGTGACCAGGTCCAACTGCCGGGCGAAGCGATCGGAATCCAGCGGCGCCGGACGCGGCTCCTCGCCGATAACCTCGATGGCGACCTCGGCAGGGATCTCACGCGAACGGTCCTGGAACGACTGCCGCCCCACGATGCTCGTGGTGTCGTCGGCCAGCGGCAGCCAGGCGCCGCTTTCGGGCCTGTCCTTGCTCGCGATGAAGCCGAACCTTCCGTCGGCGTCGACCGGGATGTCGTCGCAGTGCAGCTCACCGGTCGAGGCCATGGTCCCGTCGATGTGATAGCGATTGGCCTTCGACCCGAAGGTCAGCAACGGGACCGTGCCCCGCGTCCCGCTGACCCGGTACCGGTACTTCCCGGACACCTTGGTGCTCATATAGATGTTGTCGGGATTGTCCGCACCGATCTTGCATTTCAGGTGCGGGTCCAGCACGTTGATGAACTGGGGATACAGCGGGTCGGAATACTCGATCGTATTGATCGAGGCGGACCGCAGCAGCCGGATCAGATAACGTACGCCTTCCGCCTGGTTGAGCGGGTCCTGCGGAGCCGCCTGGTCGATCAGCGCCCGGCCGGCCTCCCGCAGCCGGTCGCAGAACTCATCCCTCATCTGGTTCGTGCCCACTCGGCACCTCCACGTCTCCCGCCGGATTCGCCGAGCGTAAAACGACCGGGGTACGACCGCAGACGCCGATCCCAGCCTCCAGGACCGCCCGGATACGGCGAAGAGCGCACCATCCGTGCCTGCCTTCGGCCGCCGTGCCGGGCGGACGCCCGCCCCCCGCTGACCGGCTGTGATCGCGGCAGCGCGGCGGCGTCCCGCCACCTTGAGTATGTCGCAGGCGACATATAGTGTTGGGCGGGTGGATGCGCTCTTCGCTATCGAGCTTGAGCCCGAGGTGCGAGACTGGCTGGAGACACTGCCGGCCAAGCACTTCCTCAAGATCGACGAATATGTCGGGCTGCTCGCGGAACAGGCCGCCGCGCTTGGCGAGCCGTACGCCCGCCGAGAGGCGGAGAGATGAGCCACAGTCGCTGGAAGACCCTGCGCGAGCGGAAGCTCGCCGAAGGCTTCACCGAGCCGGAGGACGTGGCCGAGGCCCGTCGCGAGATCCGGCTGTCCATGGCCCTGGCGAAAGCCGTGTACGACCGGCGCACCGAGCTTGGGCTCACTCAGGCTGAACTGGCCGGCCGTGCGGGGCTCACCCAGGCGAAGATCTCCCGGATCGAAGGCTCCGACACCGTCCCCACCCTGCCGCTCCTCGCCAAGCTGGCCACAGCTCTGGACGCGACCCTCAATATCGCCCTCGACAACGACGACACCCAGGTGACTTTCACCGCACACCGCACCGACGCAGCCCAAGGTGACTTCAAAGTAGCGTGATCGCCGGGTCGGTTCGGGCGTTTCCGCTGGTAGTGGATGTGCTGTCGCCGAGGGAACCGAGGAGCGCCGTGTTTTCGAGCGTAGTGACTGCGGCCGGATCACCGTGCTGTCTCACCGTCCCGCCCGGTCGAGGCAGTTGAGGAAGCAGAGGTATACGCCCAGCACTGAATGACCGGGTGGCACCGGGCAGCAGCAGTGCGAGGCTGCCCGGCACCCATCGGCACGTGACGTCTGCTCAGCCGTTACTTGACCAGGTACGTGTTCCGAAAGTCGGCGACGCCGCCGTTCACCGAGGCCACGTCGTCGAGGCCGCGCACCTTGCCGCTGGCCATGTGACCGCCGACGCCCTGCCAGAGGGGCGCGTACAGGGCGTTGTCGGTGGCGTAGGCGATCGCCTCGCCGACCTTCTCGGCCCGCTGCTCATCGGTCAGCGCCGGGTCGTCAACGTCCTCGATCAGCTTGACCATCTGCGGGTCGGCGCCTGCCGGGGTCCAGACGGGGTTGACGAACAGCCGCTGCAGCCACGAATAGGCATCGATCGACGACGTGGACATGTAATACAGATCAAGCGGGTGCTGCGCCTTGGCCCACTCGGTCACGAGGGCGTACATGTCCATGGTGCGGATCTGGATCTTGATGCCGATCGCCGCGAGGTCGGCCTGCACCGCCTGGGCGGCAGCGGGCATCACATTCGCCTGGGCGACCAGCATCTCCCCGCCATCGAAGCCGTTCGGGTAGCCGGCCTGTGCGAGCAGCTCCTTGGCCTTGGCCGGATCATAGGTGTAGGCGCTTTCGCGGGCGGAGTCGAAGCCGGGAAGCTGCTCGGGCCACGGCTGGACCCGGGGCGAGTTGGCGGGCTGGAGGGCCTCCACGATCGCCTGCCGGTTGATCGCGTGGTTGATCGCCTGGCGGACCCGGACGTCGTCGTACGGCTTGACCGACTGCTTGATGTTCACGCCGACCATGTTCAGCACGCCGGGGAGCACGTGTGCCTGCAGCTGGCCCGAGTCCAGTTGAGACTGGTAGGGCGTCTTGTCTCCGGAGGACCAGGTGACGATGTCGGCCTGGCCGCTCTTGACCGCGTTCTCCATCGCTTCCGGGCTGCTATAGGTGCTGATGGTGACCTTGACGGGCTTTCCGGTCTTGGGGTCCCAGATGCTCGCGCTGTCGGTCCGCCGCTTGTAGACCACGTTCTGACCCGGCTTGAACGACTCGATCACGTAGGCGCCGGTGCCCACCGGGTGGCTGGCCAGGTCCGGGCTGTTCAGCGCCTTCGGCGAGATCATGATCCCGCCCAGCATGCTAGACAGCGCCGCCAGCACTGTGGTGCTCGGCTTCTTCAGTTGGAGTTCGACGGTGTCGTCGGTGACCACCGTGACGTCGGCCACATTGGCCAGGTTCGCCTGCACGGCCGTCTTGTCGGCCTTCTGATAAAATTCCACGTTCGCCTTGACCGCACCGGCGTCAAAGGGCGTGCCGTCGCTGAACGTGACGCCCTTGCGCAGCGTCAGCGTCAGCGTCTTGCCGTCGGGGGAGAACTTCCACTGGGTGGCCAGCATCGGCTCATACTGACCATTCGCACCGACCTGGATCAACCGGTCGTAGACCGGCCAGCTCGTGATCAACAGCTGGGTGGCCGGCTCCGGCAACTGCCGGGGGTCCATCGTCTGGGCCACCGGAATCCCGATGTCCAGGGTCGCGTCGGTGTCGACGGTGTTGCCATCACTGGCCGCGGCGCTGGTACTACTACTACTGCTCGCCCCGCCGCAACCGGCGAGCAGCGTCCCGGTGACCAGGGCCGCGCAGAGCGCGATCGCCGCCCGTCCCGATCTACTGTTCCGCTTCATCGCATTCCCTTTCGACCCATAGCTCCGCTATGGGTTCCTCCTCGGCGTTGCAACGCATCCATTCGGCCGGTCCTCGCTATGGCAAAAGATCACGGGTCGCTCCCTAGTCGAAGGTGATGATCACCTTGTCGGCGGCGCCGGGCGTCGAAGCGACCTTGAGCGCCTCGAGCGCGTCGTCGAAGCGGAATCGGTCGCTGATGATGCGGGCGTACAGGTCGCGGTTGGCGATGATGGACTCGGTCACCTCGAAGATCTCGGTGGGATAGCCCATCGCCATCACCAACGTGAGCTCGGTCGAGAGGATCTTCCTGAAGTCGATGGGCACCGGCTTCTTGTGCACCGCGACGATCCCGACCGTCGCGTTGTGCTTGGCCGAGCTCATGACCGCATTGATCACCTCTGGGACGCCCGCGGCGTCGAGGTAGATGTCGGTTCCGGCACGAGGCGCGCCGACGGCGTCGGCACCGGTGCCGTGGAGACCGCGGATCCGCGCCACCACGTCTTCCTCGGCCGAGTTGATCACCGCGTCCGCGCCGACGGCGAGTGCCTTCTCCAGCCGGGACTCGATGACGTCCACCACGATCACATGTTCGACCCCCTTGGTCTTGTAGGCGATCGCGGCGCCGAGGCCGATGGGACCGGCGCCGAAGACCACGACCCTGTCACCGGCCTTCGGGCTGGTCCGGTTGACGCCGTGGTGGGCGACCGCCATCGGCTCGTTGAGGGCGGCCACATCGAAGGGAAGGTCATCGGGGATGATCGCGACGCTCCGCCCGACTTCGGCGTCCTGGACGAGCAGGGCATCGGTGAGCGCCCCCGTCGGGCCGCCGTTGCCGATGACGCCCCGGGGGTCGCTCATCGGGTTGATCACGACACGGTCGCCCACCCTGAGGCCGCGTACCTCGTCCCCGACATCGATCACCTCGCCCGCTGCTTCGTGGCCGAGCGGCATCGCACCCTGGCGCGACGGGAGGCCGCCGGTGGAGATGTAGAGGGCGTCCGAGCCGCAGATGCCGCAGGCCTTCACCTTCACAACGATGTCCTTGGGGCCGCAGGACGGCTCCGGCTCCTCCACCATGGCCGTCTGCCCCGGGCCGGTCACCATTACGGTGCGCATCACTGACCTCCTTCCGGGAGCCTCGCTGCTCCCTGTCACGCCGCCCTCCGCCACGCCGTGCCAGGCAGCACTGACCGGCCGGGCGGCGCCGGCGCATTACTTACCGATCCATGCCTGGTCGAACAGAGTGTTCGAGGAGGCTGATGGTGTGGTCTTTGACGATCAGGAGTCGGGTGGCGTCGCGGTCCATGAAGGCGGCCTCGTCGGCGGCGATGGCCTCCCGGACCTCCGGGTTGGCCGCCGACATGGCGAACATGGCCTCCATCGCCGCCTCATCGGCGAAAACGATCTCAGTGACGACATCGAACTCGGGCGCACGCCTGCCGGGGGCGGGTTGCCCGTCCCCGTGGTCGACGTACGACCGGGTGTAGCCGGCGAACAGGTGCCCGAAGAGGGAGACGGCGAAAGGCGCGTGGTGGTTCTCGTAGTAGTCCCGGAACTCCGCGGGGGTGAGGCCGTCCTTCCTGCGGAACAGCCCGATCAGCTTCGGCATCCGCTCACGCTCCCTTCTCGTCCAGCGCCTGGGTGAAACCGTCGATCTGGTGCTCGAGCCAGCCGGAGAGCCAGAAGTTGGCCCCGTTCTCGGGGTCGTCGAGCAGGTTGCGGTGGGACTCGACGAGCAGGCGCAGCGCGTCCCGGTCGCCGGGGCTGTGGGCCAGCACCGCCTCGCCGAGCGTGGTCGCCTCGGCGAAACGCTTCTGCCGCATCCGCTCGCCGGCCAGCCGCAGCACGTTCCCGGCGCCGGCGATCTCCACCAGGTCGGTGAGGACCCGGGACTGGTCGAGCGGGAGCAGCGCCGAGGTCCGGTCGTGGTGGAACCAGCCGAGGTAGCTCTCCCAGATCGTGCGGACACCCCAGCTGACCTTGCCGTACCCCTGGCCGACCCGCAGCTCGGCGGGCAGGGCGATCTCCCGGACCAGCGTCGCCAGGTCCGCCCCCTCGTTGATGCCGCGGAGCGTCTCCCGGTGCACGAAGTCCACGGCGTCGTGCATCCGCTGCAGGCAGGCATCGATCAGTTCGGCGCCGACGATCGGCTCGCCGCGGCCGGTGACGAGCATCTCGGGCTGCAGCTCGCGAATCCGCCGGATGGTGGCGAGGTAGGGCTCGACGAAGCGGTAGCTGTGCCCGCGGAGCGTGTTCAGGTTGGGGAAGTGGCAGAAGAGCGGGCCGAGCATGTTGCTGATCAGGGCGACGCGGTGCCGCGGCAGCCACACGATGGCGCCGTCCGTGGTCTCGCCGGTGCCGTGCCACAGCTCGAAGTCGACGCCGCCCACGGAGAACGAGAGCCGCTCGTCGAAGGTGAGGTCCGGGGTCGGCGCGTCCTGGCGCATGGGCACGTCGGGCCGCTCCCGCGCGAACGTGGCGATCCGCTCGGTCGGGGCGAGGTCGAACCAGGCCGCCGACCACAGCCGCATCCGGCCGCGGATGCGGGCGTCCTGGTGCTGGGCGAACTGGTTGTTCCGCTGTGCGACGTAGACGGTCTCCGGTGCGCGGAACGCGGCCACGCCGCCGACGTGGTCGGTGTGCCCCTGGGTGGTGATGATGTACGGCGTGGGGCCGGCGCAGACCTGGTCGAACAGGTGGCGGTGGTGGGGCGCCTCGTAGCCCAGCCCGGTGTTGACGATGACCCGGCCGGCGTCGGTGACGATCACGTAGGCGTTCGTATGGCCGCCGGAGCTGTAGACGAAGTCGTTCAGGGCGACCGCGGCGTCGTCGTACGCGGGAGTGAGCAGATCTTTGCCCGGGCGGTCGTCGATGAGCTTGTCGACCTGGTCGGAGAGGGTTTCGCTCATGATCATCCTTGGATGAGGAAGCCGCCGTCGACGGCGATCGTCTGGCCGGTGAGGAACGGCGCGGCGCCGCTGGCGAGGAACATCACCACCGGGGCGATGTCCTCGGGGGTGCCGACGCGGCGCATCGGGGTGCGGGCGATGGTGGGCGCGACCGCGGCGTCGTTGGCCACCATCTTCGCGGTCATGCTGGTCTCGATCAGGCCGGGCGCGACCGCGTTGACCCGGATGCCGTCCTTGGCCCAGGCGGTGGCGAGGGTCTTGGTCAGCTGCACCACGCCGGCCTTCGCGGCGCCGTACCCGGGGACGAGGTCGACGGCCAGGAAGCTGGTCATCGAGCCCAGGTTGATCACCGATCCGCCGCCGGGGGATGCCGCGAGCAGGTCGTGGCACGCGGTGGACAGCCGGAAGGCGCCGGAGAGGTTGATCGTCAGGGCCTCCTCGAACACGTCGGGGTCCCATTCGCCCCGGCCGACGAGGTTCTGGCCGGCGTTGTTGACCAGGACGTCGAGCCGGTCGAGCCCGCTCGCCAGGTCGGAGATCATCGCCCGGTCCGTCATCTCGCACCGCACGTAGCGGAAGCCGGAGAGGTCTTCGTCGTACTGCTCGGCGGACTCGCGTCTGCCGGTGATGGTCACCTGGGCTCCTGCCGTGTGGAAGCCGCGTGCCATGGCCAGTCCGAGGCCGTTCGACCCGCCGGTCACCAGTACGTGCCGGTCGTGGAAGTCGAAGGTCACTGTCATCGGGGTTTCCTGCCTTCGTCTGCTGGAGACTCCGGCGAACGTAACAAAGCCTTGAACGTTGTTCAAGAGGCTCCTTGAACAACGTTCAAGAGGTGCGATAGCTTGCCGACGTGGCAGAACAACACGTCGCAGGCGACACAGCGGACGACCGCAGGAGCGAGATCCTGGCGGCGGCCGCCGCCCTGCTCGCCGAGGGTGGCTACGCGGCGCTGTCCATCCGCTCTCTCGCGGCGCGTGCCAAGATCAGCCTGGGGCTGGTCTACTACTACTTCGCCGACAAGCACGCGGTGTTCGAGGCGCTGATGCGGGATCACCAGCGCCGGATGACCGCCTTCCTCGATGAGTGCCCGCGCACCGGGGGAGTGGCCGCGCTGCTGCGTGCCGCGGTTCCGGTGGCGACGCGGCAGTGGCTGCACGTCGGCCGGATGGTGGCCGTGTGGCGGACTGAGCGTACGGACAACTCGGCCGAGCTTCGTGAGCAGCGTGTGGGCGTCGCCGTGGCCCAGTTCGACGCCCTGCGTCGTGCCCTGGATCAGGCCGCCGCCGCGGAGGGCCGTACGGTGCGCCCCGATCCCGAGATCGTGCCGTTCGTGTGGGCCGGGCTGATGGGCCTGGCCGACCTGCACGCGCAGGGCTGGGTCGGCGAGATCGACTTCGACCGCCTCACCGAGCTCACCGTCACCTCACTCGTGAACCAGATCCTCGACACTCCGTGAGAGGAGTTCCGATGCCCACCCGGGACGATATCCGCCGGTTGTGCGACGCCTACATAGCCGCCGTCTCGGCGCACGATCTCGACGCGGTCATCGCGTTGTTCGCCGAGGACGCCGTCCAGCATGAGCCGGTCGGCAGCCCGCCCAACGTCGGGCGTGCGGCGATCCTCGGCTTCTTCCGCGCGAGCAACGACGTTCCGTTCACCCTGACCCGGTTCGGGCCGGTCACCGTGGTCGGCGACCGGGCCGCCTTCCAGGTCCACGTGGCCATGGACACCCCGAACGGGCCGTTCGCGATGACCACGACCGATGTGATCAGGGTGGACGAGAACTGCCGGATCACCGAGATCCTCGCCTTCCCCGACCGCGAGGCGAGCCCGGACGACGCGCCCGGGGCGAGGCTGGTGTTCGCCAAGTGAACGCCAGTCTCCTGAATGCCAGTGCCGCGAAGCTGCGCATCGAGGACCTCCGCGACCCCGTCCTCACCGACGCCCAGCGGACCGCGCTGGCCCATGCCGAGCGGCATCCCGCGGACCTCACCGTCGACGCGGTGCTCGCGCGGGCGCGGACCATCACGGGGCTCGACGACTTCGGCCCCGACGACTTCGTCGAACGGCTGCGGGTCTGGCTGGACGAGATCCGGCTGGACCCGAACCGTACGGCCCTGGCCGGGCGGATCATGTTCGACCTGTGCGTGAAGTACGCCGCGAACCGGCTGCGGATCACGGGGCTCCTGGCTCGCCGTCCCGAGATCCACGACCAGGAGATCGTCGCGCCGCTGTTCATCACCGGGCTGCCGCGCACCGGCACGACGCACCTGGTGAACCTGCTGGCCGCCGACGCCCGGTTCCGTTCGCTGCCGCTGTGGGAGGCCGACCAGCCGGTGCCCGACCGCGGCGAGGGTCCCGGGGCCGAGGGCGTGGATCCCCGCTACGCGCGCTGCGACAGGGCGTGGCAGCGGATGCGGGCCGGCAACCCGTACCTGGCCGCGTGGCACCCGATGAACCCGGACTCGATCCACGAGGACATCGAGCTGTGGGCCAACGACTTCGCGGGCTACAACATCGAGTGGATCTTCCAGATGGCGCCCCGCTGGCGCGAGCACTACCTGGCCCACGACCAGACCTCCCACTACCGCTATCTGAAGACCGTGCTGAAGGTGCTGCAGTGGTACCGGCCGGGGGAGCGGTGGCTGCTCAAGTGCCCGCAGCACCTGGAGAACCTGGGCCCGCTGATGGAGGTGTTCCCCGACGCGACCGTGGTGATGACCCACCGGGACCCGGTCGGCGCCGTCCAGTCGGCCGCGACCATGCGCGCGTACGGCTCCCGCACGGTCTACCGCAGGTTCGACGTCGCCGAGATCCTCGAATACTGGACCGACCTGATGGAACGGCTGCTGCGCGCCGGCGTCGACGACCGGCACCTGGTGCCCGAAGGCGGGATCCTCGACGTGTACTTCGACCGGTTCATGGCCGACACCATGGGCACGGTCGAGCAGGTCTACCGCCATGCCGGGATGGAGCTGACCGAGCGGGCCCGCGCCGAGATCACCGCGTACGTCGACGCGCACCCGCGCGACAAGCACGGGTCGATGACCTACGACCTGCGCGCCGACTTCGGCATCACCCCGGAACGGCTCCGCGACCGGTTCGCCTTCTACCTACGGCGGCACCCTGTCCCCATCGAGGTCCGCTGAGCCGGGTTCGGTGCACCGAGTCGGTCACGCCTGTGGGCCTTTGTGGCCGGGGCGGGGACTGCACGTCGGTCAGGAGGCGGGTTCGTCGACCAGTTCGATTTCGATGGCCAGGACGCCGAGGGCTTCCTTCTCCGGGCCGTAGATGCGGCGGATGTTGGCGAGCTGCTGGTCACGGGGGCTGGTCGGGTTGACCTTCTCGGGGCCCTCGGCGTCCAGCATCTCCTCAAAGCTGCGGTAGCGGGCGACGCGCTTGACTCTGGTGAGGGCGTCGTCACGGCCGCACACGAACCTGATGTGGTCACCGGCAGCGAGGTTGCGCAGGTTGGGGTATTGGACGCGGACCTCGATGGTCTTGCTGCCGTCGGCAACCAGGTCGAAGTAGCGGCGGTAGAGGTTCATCTCGCGGGCGCGCACGCCCGCCTTCGTTGTCGGGCGGGCGGTCATGATCCTATCGAGTTCGGCGGTGGTGTAGGAGCGGTAGAAGTGCTTGGGATCGGCGAGCATCTTGCCGACCAGCCAGACCATGGCATCGACGTAGGAGTCGATGTCACTGGGCCATTCGGAGACGTCCAGCATCCACGGATGGGTGCCGGGCGGCGGCGGGACCTTCCCTTCGCGGATGAGCGACTTGGACAGCTTGGCACCGGTGTCGGTGAGCACCATCGGGGTGAACACCCGTGGCGGTGGCGGCGGCCCGGGAAGCTGGGCGAATGCCTCGTCGACCAGTTGGCAGCCGTAGGCCCAGTCGCCGCCTTTGACCATCACCGACAGTGTGACGTTGTCGCGGACGGCCAGACGCTCCTTGACCAGGTTCCGGTACAACGTCGCCAGGTCGAGGTAGGCGCTGGTATCGGCAGTGATCGCGACCTCGTAGTCGCCGTGGTCGGTGCAGACCGCGGCGAAGTCCGCGCCGCCGGAGCCAGCGCGCAGCAGCCTTGTCCGCTCGGCACGTTTCTCGGCCCAGCCGCAGGCCGGGCAAGGCAGCCGGATATGGACCTGGCCGTGCGAGGGCGCCAGTGGCCAGCGGATCTGGTCGAGCCGCCCGAGGGTGGCGAGGAACTCGTACCGGAATGCCGGGTCGGCCTGCTGGGCCGAGTAGGTCTCGATCTCGTAGTCGACGCCTGTCGCGTCCGCAAGGGAGTCGAACATGGCCCGGTAGTACTTGCCGATCAGGTCGCCGACCGCTTGCTCGCCCAAGGCGTGGAAGTAGGTCTGCTGGTAGGCGTGGTGGGTCTCGGGGTCGAGTTGGATGTCGTACGGCGCGTTGTCCAAGGCGCCGAACCGCACCACGGCGTCCACATTGAAGGTCCGCTTGGTCGCCTTCGCCAGCAGGAATGCCGCCGTCTGCACCAGGGAGGTGCCCAGGTGCGGGGCGCCGTTGATCTGAGTGCCGACGCAGAAGGCAACTCGGTCCGGGTTGGCTGCCTGCAGCCGGGGCCGGACCATGTCGACGCTGCGCAGCATCGCGTTGGCCAGCACGTTGTTCGGGCTGATGATCTCCATACGGTCACTACGGCCGTTCATCACACCTCTCCGGGGTCAGGTGGTCGGCACGGGAAGCTGGGCGAGCATGAAGTCCACGCGACGGCCCGGCTCGTCCGCGGGGATGAAGATGGGCCGGTAACCGGCGTCGTAGTAGCCCTGGATGATCAGCTCATGAACACGGCGGATCTCGCGTTCCTTCGCCCACACCAGGTCATCCTCGGAATCGAAGTCATCCAGCGGATCGAGCACGAACACCGCGTCGTAGCGATAGACGCGGGCGGCCTCTTCCAACTCGGGGTAGGGGCCCAGGCCGAAGAAAGCGTCCCAGCCATATCCGTCCGGGATGCCGCGGTTGTAGAAGCGCAGCCCGAATTTGTGGTCGCAGTACTCGGCGATGAACGCCTCCAGCACATCACGGGAGTAGGCGCGGCGGTCACCGACCTGCAGGTGTCTGCCGAGCCGGTCGCGGTGCTTGCGGTAGATCTCCCGCGCCGGTTCACCCTCGGTGGCCGGAATGCCGTGCGCGTGCAGCTCGGCAAGCACGGCCTCCTTACCAGCGGACGGGCCACCCGTCACGACGTATCGTCGCGGAGGGGTGGTCGGGTTGAGCAGAACATCGAGGCTCATGGCATGTCACCTTCTTTCTCGGGGCCGCCCTGCTGCTTGGGCGGGCGACTGGACAGTGCCCGGCGCCAGGCGCCGGCGAGCTCGGCACCGTCGGCGGCTGCTCCCAGTCGCGCGGAGAAGTCAGCAAGACCCTCGGCCGGGTCGGCGAGCTCGGCCAGGAGGAGTTCCTGGATCGGGGTGAGCGGCGGCGTCCACCCGGCGTAGGTGGCGATCTCCTGCGGTCCAAGATCTGCCGCCGCGTGCAGTAGAGCGGCGCCGTAGGCGGCACGGTAGCGGGCAGCGGCCTCCAAAACCAGGGCATGACGCCACAGCGCCACCATGGCCGCCTGGTCGACCTCGGACTCGGAGGCCTCCATGCTGATCAGCCGAGCGACCGTCAGCAGTTCGGCCCGCAGTAGGTAGACCGCACCCCACAACGCCGCCATGGCGTGCTGGTGTTCAGCCGCCTCCCACGCGAACACGTCCGCCGGAAGCACCAGCGGGCCCGAGGCAGCATGCAGCTCCGGCGCGGTCGCGTGCCGGGTGGTGAACTCCTCGCTGTCCCGGCGCAGCTGCCAGGCCACGAGGTCCAGCACCTTTGGCTCGATCCGCTTCCGGAAGTGATGCTTCTCATAGCCGCAGACCTGAGCGGCTGCCTCCCGGCGTGTCATCAACGTCGCCCCGGACGTCGTAGTCTCCGCCCCGAACAACAGCCGGGCGGCAGGAGCCAGCTCT
Source organism: Sphaerimonospora thailandensis (assembly GCF_016863115.1). Lineage (GTDB taxonomy): Bacteria > Actinomycetota > Actinomycetes > Streptosporangiales > Streptosporangiaceae > Sphaerimonospora > Sphaerimonospora cavernae. Next base: position 57,189 of record NZ_BOOG01000004.1, on the reverse strand, counting down.
GCGTTCTCGAACCGATCAAGCTGCTCCCGCAGCAGCCCGTCCAGCGCTCGAGCCCGGCTCTCAGGATCCCCCGGACGCAGGGCCCGAGCCTTCACCCCACGCAACCCCAGCAGAGTCAGCCCGCACAACTCCGGTCGCACTGGCAGCCCGCTGCGTAAGAGCGCGCGGAGCTCCTTCAACAACGCGTCGGCCGTCGCGTCAGCCCCTCCTTCAACCCGCATGAGGCCAGTGTCGCAGAGAAGCCCACTAAATGCCCAGTATCATGCCCAGGAAATACCCACTAATCCTCGCGCTCAGGTGACTGGGCGCGCCGCCGTGATCACAGTGTGGGCCGCCCGGGCGGCGAGCGTGGCGGCCTCGGTGGTCGGCAGTGCGGCCAGTGTGTCGGACCACACCTCCACGCCGACCGGGGCGTCGACGCCGGCGGTCCGCAGCGCCCGCAGCGTGTCGGCGACTCGGGCGTCGCCGTGCCCGGGCAGCAGCCGGTGGTGCAGCGCCTCGTCGAGCAGGTCGCCACCGGGTACGGCGGGGGCGTCGTTGACCTGGACGCCCATGATGCTGCCGGTGACCTCCGGAACGAGTGTGTCGAGCCCGCCGCCGGCGCGGAAGTGGTGCCAGGTGTCGAAGAGCACGCCTCCGTTGGGGCGGCCGGCGAGCCGGGTGATGGCCGCCGCGGTGGCCAGGTCGGGGATCGCCGACCAGGGCAGCGCCTCCAGGCACACCAGCAGCCCGAGGCCGGCGGCGCGGTCGCACAGCGCGGCGAACCCCTCGGCGAGCATCTCCGGCGGCGCCTCCTCCCTGCCCATCTCCACCACGACGATCGCCCTGGCACCGGCATCGGCGGCGAGCACCCACAGCGCCTCCGTGCCTGCCCGTTCGGCCGAGTGGGGCTCCGGCTCGCCATGGTGGGCCGACCAGTGGGTGACCGCTTCGAGCTCGCCGATCTCCAGACCGTGGTCGTCGAGGATCGTCCGCATCCCGGCCGGGGTCCATCCCTCGGCGCGGGCTCGCAGGCAGTCCCGTCGTTGCAGCCCGATGCCCCGGAAGCCGGCCGCCGCGGCGGCCTCGACCCGCTCCCTGAAGCCACTGCCCTGGACCGTCCCGGCGCACAGCACCAGATCGTCTTGAGCCTTCATGACCTGGCCTGGCGTTCCCGCAGTTTCGGCACCACCTGATCGGTGAGCAGGTGCACGCACTTCCACGCCTCGTCGATCGGCATGCCGCCGACCAGCGGGTGCAGGGTGACCGACGAGGCCGGCCCCCGCGCGATCAGTTCGTCGACGAGCTGGTCCGGGGTGAGCACCCGGTAGCGGCCGGAGGCCCTGACATCCTCGATCGTGGTGACGCCCCTGACGTGCATGACCGACCGCATGTCGGCGGCCGCCCAGGCGCCGTACTCCACGGCCTCCCACATCAGGTGCTCGCCGAGCTCGGCCCAGGCCTTGTCGGGGTCCTCGTGCAGGATCACCATGCCGGGGCGGTGCTCGCCCACCATGTCCACGACCGGCTCGATGCCCTCCTCGCGGCACAGCTCCTCGTAGTAGGCCTTCAGCTCCGGCAGGTACTCGGGGATCTGCAGCGGGAGCCGGAACCGCACCGCGCGGCGGGCGGTGGCCTTCGCCGAACCTCCGACAAGGATCATCGGGTGGGGCCGGGTCAGCGGCCGCGGGGTGATCGCGACGGTGGCGCCGTTGTACTCGAAGGGCTCGCCGGTCCAGGCCTTCAGCAGCGTGTCCAGCAGCTCGTCCATGAGCCGGCCGCGCCGGGTGTAGTCCTTGCCCATCGCGGCGTACTCGATCGGCCGGTAACCCAGGCCGAGGGTGACCGTCATGCGGCCGCCGCTCATCTGGTCGACGACCGCGAGGTCCTCGGCCAGCCGGATCGGGTGCCACAGCGGGCCGAGCGCGGCGGCGACGCCGACCCGGATCCGGCTGGTGGCCGCCAGGATCATGCCGCCCTCGAGGATCGGGTTGCAGCTCCAGCCGAAGCCGCTGGCGTGGTGCTCGTCCAGGCTGACCAGATCGACGCCCTTGTCGTCCCCCCAGCGGGCCATCTCCAGGGCGGCGCGGAAGACCTTGGACTGCCGGGAGGGATCGGGATCGGGAAGGGCGAAGGTGAATCGCAGTCGGATGCTGCTCACGGGGCCTCCTGGGGGTGCCGCTCAGGGGAGAGAACCCATTATTGAACGATGTTCAACCCGCCTCCCGGTGATCCCGGTGGATGGGATGATCCCTGTGGTGTTCGACACGCCGCTCTAGGTTCCGGTCATGAGCGAGTGGACGCACCGGTTCTCCCGGATCAACGGGATCGACGTGCACTACGTGGAGCAGGGCAGCGGGCCGCTCGTGGTGCTGCTGCACGGCTTCCCGCACCTGTGGTTCAGCTGGCGCCACCAGATCGGCCCGATCGCCGACGCCGGGTTCCGGGTGGTCGCCCCGGACATGCGCGGGATGGGACGCACCTCGGCGCCGCGCGACTTCCGGCAGTACGACGTGCCGTCGATCACCGGCGATCTCCTCGGCCTGCTGGACCACCTCGGGGCGGAGAAGGCCATCTTCAGCGGGCTGGACTTCGGCATGTTCTCCGCCTACGACCTGGCCCACCTGCACCCCGAGCGGGTGGCGGCCCTCATCGGCCTGCAGAACCCGTTCATCAACTGGACGGAGAAACCGCCGCTCACGCTGGCCGCCGAGGCGGGACGCGAGCACTTCCACCACATCCACTACTTCAGCGAGCCGGGCGTCGCCGACCGCGACCTGGACGCGGCCCCGCGCCGGTTCCTCACCAAGGTCTTCCACACCCTGTCCGGCGCCGGCGACTACCTTCGCACCTGGGACCATCCGCCCGGCGCGACCTACATCGACGCCATGGAGGAGCCGCCGCCCCTGCCGTGGCCGTGGCTCACCGAGACGGAGCTGGAGTTCTACGTCGAGAACTACAGCGCGAGCGGCTTCACCGGCGGGCTGAACTGGTACCGCGTGGGGGACCTGCGCTGGCGGCAGCGCAAGGCGTTCGAGGGACGGAAGATCACGGTGCCGTACTTCTTCATCGGCAGCGAGAACGACATCGACCTCGCCGTCTTCCACGGCCGCGACCCGCTCGAACGCTTCGGCCAGTTCTACGCCGACATCCGCGGCGTGCGCGTTCTCGAAGGAGTCGGCCACATGATGCAGATGGAACGGCCCGGCGCGGTCAACGAGGTCATGCTGGAGTTCCTCGACACCCTCCGCTGAAGATCCCCCACGCTCGGCGGTGTCCGCCGGTGAACGAAAGGTTCCTACGATGCCCCTGAACCGAGACAAGGTCGTCGAGGTCTGCGACGCCTACATCGCGGCGATGTCCTCCCACGACGCGGACCGGATCGTCGCGTTGTTCTCCCCGACGGCCACCCATGAGGAGCCGATCGACACCCCCGTACGGCACGGCCACGACGAGATCCGCGCCTTCGTGGCGAAGCACACCCATATGGGGTTCACGCTGACCAGGATGGGGCCGGTGACCGTGGTGGGCAACCGGGGCGCCTTCCAGGTGCGTGTCGACATTCCCACCCCGGACGGCACCCGCGCCGTGACCGCCACGGACATGATCACGGTCGGTGACGACGGCCTGATCTCGGGCATCGTGGTGCTCCCCGACGCCCAGGCCGTCCCCGAGTAGATCGCTCAGGCCAGGCCGGTGAGGAAGCCCAGCATGATCTGGTTGACCTGATCGGCCGCCTCCATCTGTACGAAGTGCCCGGCGCCCGGGATGACGTGCACCTCGGCGAGGCCGGGCACCGAGGCCCGCATCTCGTTCATCGAGTCCGCCCCGACGATCTGCCGCACCGGGTCGCGGTCGCCGGTCACGAAGCAGACCGGGAGGGTGACCGGCTCGTCGGGCCGCTGCCGCTTCTCCCGCCAGATGTGGTCGGCGGCGCGGTACCAGTTCAGCCCCCCGGTGAAACCGGTCCGCGTGAACACCTCGACGTAGTGGTCGAACTCCGCCTCCGACAGCCACGGCCAGGGCAGCGGGGGCGCCTCGGGCAGCACGTCGAGATAGCCGTTGCCCTCACTGGGGTGGCGGAAGATGTCCAGGTACCGGTACTCGCCGCTGAGCGCCCAGAACACCCGGCGCAGGAAGCCGGCCGGGTCGGCGTCGAGCTCGGCGTCGGCGACGCCGGGCTGCTGGAAGTAGTGCAGGTGGAAGAAGTGCTTCTCGGCCTGCGCCGCGTTCGCCGTGCTCGGCAACACCGGTGAATCGCCCCTGCGCGGCACGCTGAGCTGGATCAACGCCCGGACCCGGCCCGGCGCCCACTGCGGCAGGTCCCAGACCAGGGCGGCGCCGAAATCGTGCCCGACGAACACCGCGTCCTCGATCTCGAGGGCGTCGAGCAGGCCGACCATGTCGGCGACGGTGGCGCCGCGGGCGTAGTCACGGGGGTCGGCCGGCCGGCCGGTGCCGCCGTACCCGCGCATGTCGGGCGCGACGGCGCGGAAGCCGTTCGCGGCCAGCACCGGCATCTGGTGGCGCCAGCTGTAGGCCAGCCCGGGGAACCCGTGGCACATCACGACGGCGGGACCGGTGCCCTGGTCGAGGACGTGCATCCGCAGGCCGCCGACGTCGACGGTGCGCGAGGCGGCGTTCAACGGGTCCACACGGTCTCCTCGATCAGCTGTCTCGATCGCCAGCCCTGTGGGGTACGGACCAGCTCGTGGTGGTAATAGCCGCCGCACTCGAAGAGCCGTTCGCGGCCGTCCTCGGCGCAGGAGACCATGGGGTTGGTGAAGTACGCCGTGACACGTGCCGTGTCGCCGCCGGGGTCGCCCCGGAGGTCGCCCCCGAGGTCGACGGCGAGCTGGCCGATCACGTGCTGGCGACGGGCGAACCTGGGCAGAACGCTCGCCAGCCACGCCTTGATCTCGGGGAAGGTCCCCTTCTCACCGCCGGCCGACGTGTAGTCGATCCACGCGTCGGGAGTGAAGACCGCGTCGAGACGATCCCACTCGCCGGTGTCGATCGCCCGGGTGTAGGCGGTCACCAGGTCGGCGATCTCGATCCGGTCGGAAATCTGCCGCACGTCCAGCACCGGGCCTCCTTAACTGCCGCCGACGCCGCGTCAGCGGTGCCGGCTGGGCCGATCAGCCTGCTGCCCGGTGACCCGCCTCACAAGACCGGGTCCCGGTGAGCGAGATCACTTCGGGTCACCGAGCCGCAGGCTCGAAATGATGATCTTCGGATTCCGCGTAAGTAGGTCAGGGCAGCACGGCGGTCACGTCGAACTCGACCAGCATCTCGTCGTACGCCAGAGCGGCCACCCCGATCATGGTCGAGGCCGGCGGCCGATCCGGCGAGTAGCCGGGGACCTCGTGCAGCGCCCGGGAGAACTGGCGCAGCGACTCCTGGTTCAGACCGACGACGTAGTAGGTCGCCTTCACCACATCGGCGAAGGTCGCTCCGGCCGCCTCCAACGCCGTGACCACGTTGGCGAACGCCTGGGTGCACTGGGCGTAGTAGTCCCCCGGGCCCACCAGCCTGTTCTCCGCGTTGTAGGCCCCCTGCCCCGACAGGTGGAGGGTGCTGCCCCCGGTGGTGCGCACCACGTGGGTGACGCCCCGAGTCGGTTGCAGCCCCGGCGGGTTGAACCGTTCGATCCTCATGGGTGCTCCTTGGTGTCGTCAGATGGAAATCACCGGGTGACCCGACGCCGGTCAGCACAGCCGGGTGACCCGACGCCGGTCAGCACAGCCGGGTGACCCGGCGCCGGGTCAGCACAGTTCGACGGGGTCCCCCTCGGAGATCTCTCCGGGCTCGATGACGCGCAGGTAGACGCCGAAGTTCATGTCGGTGTGCTTCACCAGCGACCTGAGGATCGGCCGGTCATGGGGTAGGTCCGCCTGTGGAAGCACCACCATGACGCAGCGCGAGATCGGCATCACCACCTCGACGAGCACCGTCCCGATGCGCAACCGGCGACCGACCCAGTCGAACTCGGGGAACCCGGCCAGGGCGGGGGCACCCTCGACGATGATGTTCTTGCGGAAGCGCCGCGAGTCGATCACCGCGTCCGGGGTCATCTCACCCAGGCTGCCCATGGACGTCGTGGTCAGCAGCGAGAGCGGCAGCGCGTCGAAGTAGGTGCCCCGCGGCGTGGCGTATCCGCGCAGCTGCGACATCACGCTCGCCGGGAGCTTCGAGTAGTCCGGGATCGGCTCGTCGGGGTCCAGGCCGAGCTGCTCCCGCAACTCCTGCTCATTGAGGCGGGACGCCCGGCGGTAGTGGTCGTGGTCGTCGGCGGGCCGTCTGGGCCACAGGCTCACCTGACGGCCGAGCGCTTCCGACAGCGCCTCGTCGATCCTCTCGTCGTCGCTGGTCATGGTGGTGCCGTCCGGGAACGTGATCTCCACGGGTGGCGTCGAGGCGCCCGCGGGCTCGGTGAGGTAGCGGGCGTGGAACCGCAGCAGCGAGGTGATCTTCTTGGCGCCCCGGATCTCGCCGGCCTTCTCATCCCGGAGTGCCCAGCCACGGTCGCCGGGCACGCCGAAGCCCTCGGTGACCGCCACCTGAGGCAACCGGTCGCCTCGCATGGACTTGACCGGATGTCTCCACAGTTCGGCCACGTGTCCCAGAAACACAGCGCCACCTCCTCAGGTCACGGAGTGAAGTGCTTGCGTCGAGCCGGTCCATTCCGGGGATCAGCGCCCGGCTGCCATGTCCAGGGCGGCGAGGTGGCTGAACACCATGCAGGACCCGATCGGGTTGCCGCCGCCGGGGTAGACGGTGCCGCTGGCCGCGGCCATCGAGTTGCCCGCGGCGTACAGGCCCTTGATCACCTGGCCCGAGGCGTCCAGCACCCGGGCCCGGGTGTCGGTGCGCAGCCCGCCCTTGGTGCCCAGGTCGGAGATCCCGAACGCGACCGCGTGGAAGGGGGCGTTCTCGATCGGGACCAGCGGCGAGCCGCCCTCGGCGAACGCCCGGTCGTACGGCTCGTCGCCGCGCTGGAAGTCGTCGTCCTTGTCGCGCTTGGCGAAGTCGTTGAACCTGGCCACGGTCCGCTCCAGGTTCTCGGCCGGGACGCCGATCTTCTCGGCCAGCTCGGCGAGCGTCGGCGCGCTCACCCACAGCCCGGCCTCCTGGTAGTCGCGGGTCTCGCCGAGGGGGACGCTGGTCGACCGCACCGGCGGCCGCTCGCCGGCGCGGTCGTCGTAGATCATCCAGAACGGGAGGGTCACCCGGCCCTCCTCGATCTTCTCGATGACCACCCGGCCGAGCCGGTCGTAGGCCCACGACTCGTTGACGAAGCGCTCGCCGGAGTCGTCGACGAAGATGCCGCCGGTGAACCACAGGGAGAAGGTGGAGGTGCCGTCCGGGTGGGTGATGCCCGGCGACCACCAGGCCTCCGACATCAGGTCGACGTCGGCGCCGACGTCGATGCCCGCCTGGATGGCCTTGCCGAGGTTGCCGGCCGGCCCCATCGCGTCGCGGGCATCGCCGGGAACGCCGTACTTCGCGCGCATCTCCTGGTTGCGCTCGAAGCCGCCCGAGGCGATCAGCACGCCACGCCGGGCCCGGATGCGGCGCCGCACGCCGTCCTGGGTGACCACCGCCCCGACCACCGCCCCGACCACCGCGCCGTCCACCGCGCCGTCCACCGCGCCGTCCACCGTGTCGCCGTCGCGGACGAGTTCGTCGCAGACCGTGTTGAGCCGTAGGTCGGCCCTGTCCTGCTTCGACAGCGCCAGCAGGAGCCGGCCGATCAGCGCCTGCCCGCCGACGATCAGGTCGGGCAGCGGCTGGCCGCCCCGGTCGGCGGGCAGCGGGGGACGCAGGGTGTCACGCAGCGAGCCGAGCTGTTCCGGCCGCAGCGGCATCATCATGATGTGCCGGCCGGTGGCCTTGGCCTTGGGCGCCGAGCCGAAGTAGTCCGGCCACGGGTAGACCATGAACTCGAAGTCGTCGTCGGACTCCAGGTAGTCGACGAGGGGCGCCCCGTTGTCGAGGAAGGCGTCCTGCAGCTCCCGCGGGGTGCGGTCGCCCACCACCGAGTAGTAGTAGGTCTTGGCGTCATCGAGGGTGTCGTCGTCGCCGGCCTTCCTGAGTGCGGCGTTGCACGGGAACCACATGCCGCCGCCGGAGTAGGCGGTGGTGCCGCCGAACTTGTCGGTCGCCTCCACGAGGATCACCGAGAGACCCTCGCGGGCCGCGGTGTAGGCACCGGTCAGCGCGCCGCCGCCGGAGCCGACCACCAGCACGTCGCACTCGTCGTCCCAGATCTGTTCCGCACTCATTCGAAGGTCGTTCCGATCTCTCGTAGTTTCGCCAGGGTCTCCGGTCCGGCGCCGGGGGCGTGCTCACCGGGGGTCCAGGTCACCGCGTGCAGGGTTCCGACGTACGGGAACGTCCCCTCGGCGTCGAACCGCTGCCACGACACCGGCGATCCGCGGTCGATGCCGATGTCGATGCCCTGGAACATCGCCTGTCCCATGGGCATCGGCAGGCCGTCGAGCCGGCCACGCTCCTCGCCGTCGACCTCGACCCGAACGTCGACATGGAGCCCGCCCCGCAGCGCGGTCGCCTCCAGCACGATCTGCCGCGGCCCGGGTTTGAGCGCGCCACAGGCGAGCTCGCTCATCTCGCCGGAATGGTTGTGGAAGTAGGTCAGCTGGTCGTCGTCGACCGACATCGAGTAGCCGCCGCTCTTGCACCCGTGGGCGAACAGCACGCCGCGGTCTCCGGGGGCGAAGTCGAGTTCGACCAGCACCCGGAACGATCGCCGGTAGACCAGCATCAGCGAGCGGTACCGCTCCAGGGTGGGGGTTCCCGGGACCAGCCGCACCGGCCGGGCGTAGGCGTCCTCCCGTTCGGGCCGCTGCGTCCGCAGCAGCCCGGATCCTTCGTTGAGCGGGAACACCTGGTTCTCCCAGGCGGCCCGCTCCCACCGCGAGGCCAGGTCGGCGACGATCTCCGGATGGTCCGCGGCAAGGTCACGGGTCTGGGTCGGGTCGGTCCGCAGGTCGTAGAGCTGCCATTCGCCGTCGTCGAAACGGGTCCGCGGCGCGTGCCGGGTCACGATCTCCCAGCCGTCGCGGTAGTAGCCGCGGTGGCCCACCATCTCGAAGTACTGCTCCCGGTGGGCCTCGGGCGCCTCGGCGTCGGTCAGCGAACCCAGGAAGCTGTGCCCGGCCAGCGGCTTGAGCGGCACTCCGTGGCGGTGGTCCGCGTCGGCCGCCTCCGTGATCTCGAGGATCGTCGGGTAGAGGTCGGTGGCGTGGACGTACTGGCGCCGGATCTGCCCGGCGACGCCGGTCAGCCCGCGCGGCCAGGAGACGACCGCCGGTACGGTGTGACCGCCGGCATGCGTGTTGATCTTGTAGAGGCGGAACGGCGTGTTCGAGGCCATCGCCCATCCGCGCGGGTAGTGCGGCAGCGAGCGCGGGCCGCCGATCTGGTCGAACGCCGCCAGGTCCCGGTCGAAGGCCCCGTCGAGATCGCCGCCGCCGTGGTAGTGCCGCAGCACGTCGAAGTACTGGCTGGTGCCCTGCGACTCGCCTTCCCGGGAGGCGCCGTTGTCGGAGGTGAACAGCACGAAGGTGTTGTCCCACTCGCCGAGCTCCTCGAGGGTTTCGCGCAGCCGGCCCAGGGAGGTGTCCACGGTCTGCACCATGGCCGCGTAGACCTCCATGTAGCGGGCGAAGACCTTCTTCTGGTCGTCGGTCAGCTCGTCCCAGGCGGGCACGTCGTCGCCGGGCTCGCTGTTGCGCGGGGCGAGCACGGTGCCGGGAGCCACGATGCCGAGCCGCTGCTGCCGCTCGAGACGCTCCTCGCGGATCCGGTCCCACCCCTTCTCGTAGGCGCCGCGGTGCCGTTCGATGTCCTCGGCCGGCGCGTTCAGCGGGGCGTGTACGGCGCCGTGCGCGAAGTAGAGGAAGAACGGCTTGGCGGGGTCGGACGCCTTGGCCGACCGGACCATCCCGATCGCGCGGTCGGTGATGTCGTCGGTGAAGTAGTAGTCCTCGGGGAAGGCGTCCGGGGTGATCCTGGTGTTGTCGCAGTACAGGGCATGCGGGTGGAACATGTCCGTCATCCCGTCCATGATCCCGTAGAAGCGGTCGAACCCGCGCTGCAACGGCCAGGACTTCCGGGAGCCGGTGTCGGTGATGTCGGCGTCCTTGCACAGGTGCCACTTGCCGACCATGAAGGTGGCGTAGCCGTTGTCGCGCAGCACCTCGGCGACCGTGGTGACGTCGTCGGCGAGCTCCATCGCCAGCCCGGGGAATCCCGGGTCGGCGTGGGCGACGTAGCCGATCCCCGCGGCGTGCGAGTTCCGCCCGGTGAGCAGGGCGGCCCGGGTGGGCGAGCACATCGGGGTGACGTGGAAGTTGGTGTAGCGGACGCCCTCGGCCGCGAGCCTGTCGATGTTCGGGGTGGCGATCTCCGACCCGAAGCAGCCGATGTCGGAATATCCCATGTCGTCGCAGAGGATCACCACGACGTTCGGAGCGCCCTCCGCCGCCTGACCTCGCGGGGGCCACCACGGCTGGGAGCCGGCCATGGTCCGGCTGATCCGGCCCTGGAAACCGGCGTACGCCCGTGACGAGGCGGGGAGTTCTTCGGGGATACCGCGAGCATCGAGTGCCATGGGCCCATGTTCGCGGCAACCCGGCCGGCGATCCGATCCGGTCTCACTGTCCAGGATGCGACGACCGCCGGCGGTCCCACTGAGTGACGCGGGCGATCGCATGGCCGGATGGTCCTGTCATGCTGGCCGGACCTGCCGCATTTCATATCGGGGGCTTGTGACATGACAACACAGAGCAGCGCCGGCCTGTCCGAGACGGCCGGTGCCGAGCGACGTACGGTGACGTCCGAGCGACGTACGGCGATGCAGTACTGCCCCTCGGCACGGGTGTTGGACGACCTGGAGTTGCTGAGCAACGGCGCGCTCGCGCCCGGCTTCGAGGGCCCGGAGGGTCTGGTCACGCTGCGGGTGCCCCCGGAGGTCGCCGCCGACGGGATCGCGGCGGGTGAGTTGGAGCTGGTCGACCCCGAGGGCCTGCCCCTGGCGCGTCTCACGGTGCGGTCCACCTACCCGGCCGGGGAACTGACCGGGATCGAAGGAGAGGTGTCCCCGCTCAGCGAGCGCGCATACGGCCCGTTCCGCCGGTTCCATCTCTCGCCCGGGCAGGTCAGGGACCGGTACGGCGAACGCGCGGTCACCGTGCCGGTCGCCGGGCCGCTCACCGTCGGGGACATCGAGCACATAACGGACGTTGCCCGCGGCCGTCCCGTCGTTCTGCTCGCACTCGCGGGCCACGGGACTCCCCGGGGGCTCTCCGCGGTCGGCCTGATCCGGGCCACGTCGGCGGCGGCCGGGGCGATCCCCGACGCGCACGTGGTCGCCGTTCCCCTGGCGTCCCGTGGTGACCCGGCACTCGACCGGGCCCTCCGCGAGCGCGTCGTTGCGGCGTACGCCCCCGGCGAGACCGCGTCCCTCGCCGGAGGGAGCGACGCCTACCCCGATGAGGTCGCCCGCGTCATCGAGTTCGAACGCGCGGGCGGCCTGGTCGTCTTCTTCACCGGGCTGTCGGGGAGCGGCAAGTCCACCTTGGCCCGTGCCCTGCACGACCTGATCCTCGAACGAGGCGAACGCACCGTCACCAGCCTGGACGGCGACGTCGTCCGGCGGAACCTCTCGGCCGGGTTGACGTTCTCCCGGGCCGACCGCGAGACCAACATCCTCAGGATCGGCTGGGTGGCCGCGGAGGTGAGCCGCCACGGCGGCGTCGCGATCTGCAGCCCGATCGCCCCGTTCGAGTCGACCCGGCGGCAGGTCCGCGCCACGGTCGAGCAGGCCGGAGGCACCTTCTTCCTGGTGCACGTCGCCACCCCGCTGGAGGAATGCGAGCGCCGCGACCGCAAGGGACTGTACGCCAAGGCCCGTCGCGGGCAGATCCCCGACTTCACCGGGATCTCCTCCCCGTACGAAGAGCCCGCGGATCCCGACGTACGGGTGGACACCACCGGGCGCAGCGTCGGCGGCGCCCTCGACGACGTGCTCGCGGTGCTTCACGACCGTGGTCTCCTGCGGCGGTGAGACGATGCACGGAGTGGAACGCCGTGACTGAGGCGCCGCACGACGCGACGGGAGTAAGGACGCCGCTCCGAACCGAGCGTTCTGGGCGTTCTGGGCGATGGCATGAGCGGGCGGTGCTCGCGGCGTTGATCATGCTGGCGTCCTCGACCGCGGTCGTGGCAAGCCTGGGCGCGCCTCTCGTGCCCCGCATCGCCGAGGCCGAGGGCGTCTCCCTCGGAAGCGCCCAGTGGGTCCTCACGGTCACCTTCCTGGCCGGCGCGGTCACCGCGCCGCTGATCGGCCGGGCCGGCTCGGGACGGCACCGCCGCCCGGTGATCCTGGCGGGGCTGGCCGTGGTCGTGCTCGGCTCCGTCCTGGCGGCGCTCCCGCTCGGCTTCGGGATCATGCTGCTGGGGCGGGTGATGCAGGGCCTGGGCCTGAGCCTGACCCCGCTCGCGATCGCCATCGCCAGAGACATCCTCCCGGCCGGTCGGCGGGAGGCCGCCATCGCCACGCTCTCGCTGACCACCGTGACGGGCGCCGGACTGGGCTACCCGATCGCCTCCCTGATCGTCAGCCACTTCGGCGTGGCCGCGGCCTACTGGTGCGGAGCGCTGCTGAGCGCGCTCACGCTGCTCGCGTGCGCCCTCATGATCCCGCGTCACGACGAGCGTGAGGACGGCCGGCTGGACCTGCTCGGCGCCGCGCTGCTCGGCGGCGGCGCCGGCACGCTGCTGCTCGTCATCAGCCAGGTGCACGACTGGGGCGTGCGGAGCGCGCTCACGCCGGCCATGACCGCGGCAGCCGTACTGCTGCTGGGCGTCTGGGCCTGGTGGACCCTGAGAGTCGTCGGCCGGCCGCTGGTCGACCTGCGTCTCGCGCTGCGGCCCGGCGTCCTCGGCGCGAACGTCACCGCGCTGCTGGCGGGCTGCGGCATGTACATGATGGTGACCATCGCGGTGCTGCTCGTGCAGGCGCCGACCGGCACCGGGTACGGCCTCGGCTACTCGGTGGTCATGGCCGGCATGATGCTGGTTCCGTACTCCATCGCGAGCGTGCTCGGGTCCAAGGCGAGCCCCTGGCTGTTGCGGTTCATCAGCCCGGACCAGCTGCTGCCCCTCGGGTGCCTGTGGTTCATGCTCGGAGCCCTGTCCATGGCCTGCTTCCGTACACAGCTGTGGCAGCTGCTGCTGAGCATGCTGATCTCCGGGTTCGGCAGCGGATGCTCCTTCGCGGCGATGCCGGGGCTGATCGTCCGCTTCGTACCGCCGAAGGAGACCGGCAGCGCGATGAGCTTCAACATGATCCTGCGCTACCTGGGCTTCTCCACGGGAAGCACGCTGGTGCTGACGATCCTCGAGCTGTTCTCAGCCCCGTCCGGGGCGCTCACCGACGGCGGGTTCACCGCCGCCGCCCTGTCCGCCGCCGGCGTGTCGGGCCTCGCGGCGGTGGTGGCGTTCTGGCTCGGCCGAGCCGTACCGGCGGTGTCTAACGGGTGATCCACTCGACGGAGGTCGTGACCTCGTCCAGGATGTCCGGGACCGGGTCCACGCCGATGCCGGGACCGGTGGGCACGTCCAGGTGGCCGTCGTTCAGCTCGAACGGCGGGGTGATGTCGGTCGCGAAGTAGCGGCGCGAGGCGGAGGTGTCGCCCGGCAGGGTGAAGCCGGGCAGGGCGGCCAGGGCGACGTTGGCGGCGCGGCCGATGCCCGTCTCCAGCATGCCGCCGCACCACAGGGCGACGCCGTGGGCGCGGGCCAGGTCGTGGATGCGGCGGGCCTCCAGGTAGCCGCCGACGCGGCCCGGCTTGACGTTGATGATCGAGCACGCGCCCAGGGTGATGGCGGCGGCCGCGTGCTCGGCCGACTCGATCGACTCGTCCAGGCAGATCGGGGTGGTGATCCGGCGGGCGAGGGCGGCGTGCTGGACGATGTCGTCGTCGGCCAGGGGCTGCTCGATGAGCAGCAGGTCGAAGGCGTCGAGCCTGGCCAGGTGAGGGGCGTCGGCCAGGGTGTAGGCGGCGTTGGCGTCGACCTGGAGCGGCAACTCGGGTCCGAACCGCTCGCGAACGGCGCGGACGGGCGCCACGTCCCAGCCGGGCTGGATCTTCAGTTTGATCCGGATGTAACCCTGGGCCAGGTAGCCCTCGACGGTGTCGAGCAGTTCGGGAATTGAGCCCATGATGCCGATCGACACCCCGCAGGGGACGCGGTCGGCGACGGCGCCGAGATACGCGGCGAGGGACTCGCCGCGGGCACGCAACTGGGCATCCAGGACCGCCGTCTCCAGCGCGGCCTTGGCCATCCGGTGGCCCTTGAACGGCGCCAGCGCGCGGCCGGCGGCCTGGGCGTCGGCCTGGTCGGGCAGCGCCGGGATGAGGAAACGGCGCATGGCCTCGGCGGCGCCGTCGACGTATTCGGGGGAGTAGAGGGGCTCCGACATGGCCACGCACTCGCCCCACCCCTCGGCCTCCGGCGTGACCACCCGTACGAGCAGCACGTCACGCGCGGTCTCGGTGCCGAACGAGGTGCGGAACGGTGCGACCAGCGGCATCGCGATCCGCCGCAGCTCGATTCCAGTGATCTTCATGGTCGTGTGCGGCGCCTCGCCGCTACTCCTTCCGGTAGGACCGCCGCCGCGCGCCGTGGCCGTCCGCCGTGGCCGCGCCCGGGTCGGTGCGGTCCGACAATTCTGCCAACCGCCGAGGAGGCCGCGGCCGCGCGTTCGACGACGCCCACCGGTTCGTGACGTCGGTCGCGACGTTCCTGCGGCGTTGACGCGCTCCCGAACCGGCAACTTTCTGGAGATTTCCGGCATCTCATGAAACATGAGATTCCGTACGACTCTCGCGACGCTCCTCCTGACGCCCCTGATCCTGGCTGGACAGCCTGCGGCCGCCGCCACGCCGGTCACGATCGCGTACGCGCAGCGAACCCAGACCTGGGAACTGGTGCTGACCAACGGAGACGTGGTGGAGGTGCCCGAGGCGCTCACCAAGGCACCCGCCGATGCGGCCAACGCCGGTGCGCAGGCGCCGTTCCTGGTCAGCGGGGACGGACGGCATTTCTTTTATTACCGGAAATCGGATGGGCTGTTCGTCGAGCGGACCCTGAACAGTACGGAAAGGGTGGTGTCACGGCGGATCACGGCGTTCGCGATCAACGAGGAGTGGCCGTTGGTGTCGGACGACGGCAGTTACATCGTCGTGTCGACCTCGGCGCCGGGGCTGGGGGTCTTCGTGGACCTGCGGAAAGGCAAGACGCTGCCGCTTCCGGGAAAGACGGACGCGTGGGGCTTCAACGGATTCAGCCCGGACGGCAAGCGGCTGCTGCTGTCAGGGGATCGACTGACCGTGTTCGATCGAGGGCTGCGCGCCCGGACGCGGCTGAAGACGGGGCTGTATCCGACGGCGCTGGCGAATGACTACCACACGGCCGCCGTGCCTGTCGGAAAGTGGGAGAAGTATCGCAAGCTGCGCCTGCTCAACGTGCGTACCGGCCATGCGAGCCGCACGGTGACCGTACGGCTGCCGCGCGGGCAGTAC
Organism: Sphaerimonospora thailandensis; assembly: GCF_016863115.1. Classification (GTDB taxonomy): domain Bacteria; phylum Actinomycetota; class Actinomycetes; order Streptosporangiales; family Streptosporangiaceae; genus Sphaerimonospora; species Sphaerimonospora cavernae. The sequence continues at coordinate 41,596 of NZ_BOOG01000004.1, read as the reverse complement.
ATCGACGACCTCGACTTCGACCAGACAGGACGCCTGATCGTCCGGTCGAAGACCCGGACCGGCGTGGCGATCTACCGGGTCTCGAAGGCGAGCGGCAAGGTGACGCCGCTCCGGACGATCGCCAGGCCCGATGTGAAGGTCTGGGTCCTCCCGGGAGACAGTTCGTACGAGAAGTGGACCGAAAAGTAAAACCAGGCGCACGCACCCGGCTCCGGGATCTCACGAAGGTTCCCGCTCGGTGCAGATGAACCAGACGGTCTTGCCTTCCGGTGCGGGGTCGACGCCCCACCGGTCGGTGTAGGCCGCGACGATCGCCAGCCCGCGGCCGTGCTCTTCATCGGGGTCAGCCTGGAGAGGAGCGGGCCATACGGTGCTGTGGTCGGTCACCTCGCCCCGTACGCTCCGGCCGTACCGGAACAGGGAGAGGGGTCACCGGCGACTTCGCGTGGACGACCGCGTTGGTCCAGGTGCTTCCGGACGCAGTCGGTACGCACACCTCGATGACCGGTGAGTTCATGATCTCTTCCGCGGCGGCGATCACGGGCGGCCGCGCGATCATCGCCTCCTGGCGGGCGATCGTCACCATCGATCATGACGTTGTTGCTGGAAAAACGCGGAATTCGCAGCAACAACGTCATGATCGATGGCCGAACACGAGCTTGATGCCGATCGAGTTGGCGAGGTGGGTCAGGTCCTCGGGGTTGCTGGTGACCACTGCGGCCTGGTGCTGGACCGCGGTGGCGACGACGATCGCGTCCACGGCGTCGGCCGCCGCCGGGCCAGGCTTGGGTCAAGACAGCTACAGGGACGATCGGGCGGATGCGGGCGGCGGTCAGTTCGTCGTGCAGTGCGAGGAAGTCCGGGTTGTGCCGCTCCGCGGCCAGCGCGGGGCGCCGGTGTCGTAGACGATCACGCGCGCTACCCGGTTACCCGTCACGGCTCGTCGTCGAGCAGCCCGGCCTCCACCAGGAACTCCCGGGCGCGCTGCCGGGACTCCTGGGGCAGCTTGCCGTGCCCGCTCTCATACTCCGCCATCAGCTCCCGAGCGGCGGCGCGGCCCGCAGCCTGAAGCGCGGCGACATGGGCTTTCTCGATGGCGGCCTCGGCCGGCAACGCGGAGACCGGCCTGCCCTCTTCCGTAGCCGCCGCCTTGATCGTCCTCTCGACCTCCGGAGGCACCGAGATCGACAGCTTCCGTGCGGTCATGGCGCCACCGTAGTAGGAAAGTGTTCCTACCGTTTTCGCCATCTCGGAGGTTTCCTCGCCGAGCCCGCCCACCTGTCCTTGACGGTGATTCAGCTGGTCCGGGTGTTCATTCGGGAGATGGTCGCCGAGGTAGCCGACCCAGATCGTGCGCTCGGCGCCGTACAAGTGTCACCCGCCTGGCTCGCCCAGCACCCACGCCAGGCGGCGTCGTAATGCCGAGGCAGACGATTGGCCCGCCATTCGAGCCAGGGGCTTTCGGCTCGCGGTCAGTCGATCAGGTCGCAGAGGCCGGGGCCGAGGTCGTCGTCCACCATCCGGAGCGCGGTCTCGGCTCGGGAGGCGAGGGCGAGGGGTGGCACGCCGGCGACCAGGTGCGCGTGTGCGATACGGTCCAGGGCCGCGCCGACCAGTGGGGCGGTGACGCGGAGCGTGGCGGGAAGGGCGACACCGCCGGTGGAGCCGCCGTGCAGCACGATGTTGCGGCACCGGTACAGCCGTCGCAGCGAAATCTCCAGGTAGCCTCGCACGCGCTCAAGCACCCGTCTGCGGTCCGAGAGCAGCTCACGCATTCGGAAGACCGAGGCGACATCGTTGGCGGTGCGCCAGGATCGGATAAGTGGAAGCCCACCTTGATGTTCGAGTTCGGTGGCGATGAGTGTGGAACGTTCCCGGTTCGAGCCGCAGGCGGCGAGCTTCTCGGTGAGGGAGCCGCCGGGCACTTGACGGATGCGGTAGGACAGGGCGGTGAGCTCGGCGCGTGGCCAGGAGCAGGCCACCAGAGCGGCGGCGCGCGTGGCGGCCACCACCTTCTCCCGCTCGTCGGGGTCGCGGGCCTCGGTGAGCAGGGACTCCAGTGCCGTCCAGCCTCCCGCGATGGCGGGGGCGAGCGGTCCCTGATTGAGCGCTGAGGCGATCTCCAGCGCCTCGTCCACCGTGCTCCTGGTCTGCTCGCCGAAGCGCTGCAGCTCCTGGCCGATCGCGTAGAGCTGGCGCTCTGCGGCGAGTGAGAGGACCTGGGCGCCGCGGGCGGGGACATGCAGGGGGAAGGCCCGCCCTTCGGTCGGGATGTAGGCGTCGCCCAGCGGGGCCACCGCGCCGGAGGCGACGAACCGGGCGCGTGCCTGCAGGCGCTCAACCAGGTCGGACGCGATCTCTACGGCACGTTCGGCGTCTCTTGCCTCGACGTGATATCGCAGTCCGCCCACGAGTTGGCGGTGTGGTTTGACCTCCGCGTTCACGAGCAGGGACCTGATCTGGTCTGCGGGCAACCAGTTAGGGAGGGAGCCGGCCAGTTCCTCGTGCTTGCTCAAGGCGTGGAAGGGAACGACGACCTCCCACTGGCGAGGGGCTTGGGTGAGCAGGGCGGCGGCTTCGCTGATCAGGTCGGTGGCCGCGAGGTTCAGCCGCCCCTCGCGTAGCCACCGTTGCAGCCCGGCGGGGCTGTGCCCGCTGTCGAGCAGGTGCGCGGCGACGGCGCGCGCCACCCGTTCGGGTCGGGGCGGATCTTCGACGGCGACGCAGGAGGCCCATCGGTCCAGGTAGCCGGGGTGGGCGATGTCGATGAGATGCCGAAGCTTGCGGCGGCCGTCGCTGGCCAAGGTCAACGTGGTCTTCAGCACCTCACGCAGCTCCCGCCGGTAGGCAGAGGTGCCCAGTGCGGGGTCGTCGCCCAGCAGGCGCTCCAGGGCGTGGCGCTGCCAGTCCACTGCGGGCTGTGACAGGACCCTGCGGTCGACCCATGTGCCCGCCTCGTGCAGTTCCTCCAAGGCCAGGAAGGAACCGACGTCCCACAGTCGTCGCGGCCACGGAGTGGCGGTGCTGGTGAAGTCGAGCAGACGGGTGGTGATGTGCCGGGAGTAGGGCGACCGGGGGACACGGCCGGCCGGGATAGCACGCATGCTGACGCAACCTCAGAGGTTTGGGGGTGTGAACGAAACTGAGGAAAGGAAGAGGGCGCGGTCCGTGGACCGCGCCCTCGGGGGCTATTGCCCCGGGCTAGCTTGTGTCGCTTGCGCGATGACCTAAGGATACCCAGATCAGCGGCCGCCGCACCGGGATTTCGCGAAGCTGAAGTCGGGGAAACTCGGAGATCGCGGCGGTTCGCGGGCCGTGGGCGGGGCAAACTGTGCTCAATCGGTCGCGAGCTGGAACCAGACCACGCGGCCGATGCCGGTGTCGTGCCAGCCCCAGGTGGTGGCCAGTTCCCGCACCAGCCACAGCCCGCGCCCTCCGTCGCCCGTCTGGTCGACGTCGATGCTCATGCCGATGTCGTCGCCGGGATGGATCTCGGGTTTGTTGACGGCTGAGCCGGCGTCGATGACATCGATGTGGAGCGTTCCATCACGGAGTGCGGCGGCGATGGTGACCCGGCCGCCGGGCCTGGCGGAGTCGGTATGCCTCACGGCGTTGGCGACCAGTTCGGTGGTGAGCAGCAGGGCGTCGTCACAGTGGGGGTGCCCGGTGCCGGCCAGCAGGACGCGCAGGTAGTGCCGCGCCTTGGGCACGGAGGCGGTCTCGCCGGGCAGGTCGATCTGTCCCAGTAGTCCCAGGGCCTTCATCGGGCCCTCCAGAAGACCCGGGCGCCCGGTACGGCCTGAGTGGCGTGGGCGATCTGCACGTCACCGGCGTCCGACAGGGGCTTTGCCGCCCTCGCGACCTGCGCGGCCTCGGTGGTGACGGCGCGCTGGGTGGCGTGAGCGGTCCGGGTGGCGTGGACGGCGGCGGCGATCAGCCGGGCGGCGTCGGGTGTCGTGGCCGGGACGCGCCTGCGGCGGCCGCGGCCCCAGGTGAACATCCAGGTACGGCGTCGCCGCGTGGCCGTGATCCGCATCCGTTCCGTGGCCGGCCCGGTTGCCGTGTCGTCGGCGAGGGGGATCTCCATGCTCGGCTCGTGGTGCGGTGGAAGCCGTACGACCGAGTCCAGCCCGAGATCATGCAACTCCCCGGCCAGCCGGATCAGATGGCCGGCCTCCGCTCCAACGTCACGCATGCGCATCTCCCCTCACCACCTCGCTTCGCCGTGGCCCGGTTCCTTGGGCTCACAGGCAAGCGATGTCACTTTGAATAACTGATCGGTTGCTCCTTGTGCTCAGTGTGTGTGATCGATGGGCCTGTTGCAACAAGAATCGAAATGAACATCGTGCATGTTGATGTGTGGAGATCGCTGCGGCAGACTGGCGCCACCGGATACGCAGAGGAGTGACATGAGCGCGCAGCGCAGCCCGTCGGTTCGTCGACGCCGCCTGGCGGCAGAACTGCAACGCCTGCGCAAGAGCGCTGGACTGACCCGGGATCAGGTGGCCGAGCATGCCGGCTGTTCGCCGGTCACCGTCACGCGCATCGAAGCCGCCACGACCGCCCCTGCGGTCGCCCTGGTGGCCATGATGCTCGACCTGTACGGGATCACCCCCGAACGCCGCGAGGCATTACTCCAGCTCGCACGAGATGCGCGTAAGCGGGGGTGGTGGTACAAGCAGTCCGAGGCGATCCCGGAGTGGTTCCAAAGCTACGTCGGGCTGGAAGAAGAGGCGGCGACCTTCCGGGAGTACCAGCCGGAGTTCGTGCCCGGAGTGCTCCAGACCGAAGGCTACGCACGAGCCGTCCTGACCTCCGCACCGGTGCCCCACGCGGAGGAGGAACTGGAGCGGCGGCTTGCGATCCGCATGGAGCGCCAAGAACGGGTGCTGGCACGGCAGGACCCGCCACGGATGCACTTCGTCCTGAACGAAGCGGTCATCCGACGCCCCGCCGGAGGTCCCGCGCCTATGCGCGAGCAACTGCGCAGGTTGGTCGAGCTGTCGGAGACTGAGCACGTCACACTACAGGTGCTGCCCTTCGCCGCCGGGCTGCATCCGGCGATGGACGGAGGGTTCACCCTCCTGAGATTCCCGAAACCTTCCGATCCCGAGACCGTTTACGTCGAATATTGGCAGGGAAGCGTGTATCTGGAAGATCAATCCGAAGTCGACGCATACGTCCTGCTGTTCGACAGCCTCCAAGCGCGAGCCCTGGGGCCGGACGAGACCCGGAGCTTGATCGCTCAGGTAGCGCGGGAAATGTGAGCGGATGGAGAGGCCTGCCATGCTGGACCTGTCGCAGATGCGCTGGCGCAAGGCCAGCCGGAGTAACGCGCAAGGCGGCCAATGCGTCGAGGTCGGTGTCTGGAGCAAGAGCACCCGTAGCGGCGGAAACGGCGGCAGCTGCGTGGAGGTCACGACCGTTGATGCCGGTCAGGCGGGGATCGGACACAAGGCGGACGCTGAGCGGCTCTTCCTGGTGCGCGACTCCAAGGACCTCGACGGCCCGGTGCTCGCCTTCACCCCTGCTGAGTGGGACGCCTTCATCGGCGGAGTCAAAGACGGGGAGTTCGACGACCTCGGCTGAGCGCCATGCCGTATGGCACCGGTAGACGGAAGTGAGCGAGCAGGCCACGCGTCTATGGCCGCGCCTTGGGGTTCTTCATGAGGCCAATGGCAGCACGGCCAGCGGTCGCTCGCGGTCAGGAGCAGTCGGGTGCTGAGAGGCATGTTCTCTCGTTGGTTGTAATGCCCGAGCCTCCCGACGGCTGGGTGAAGGCGAGGGTCTGCCCGGCCAGACCGGTCACGTGTTCGTCGTCGAAGGCTGCATGCGGCCGCTACCTTCCTTCACGCCGGCTACTCGACTGACGGCGTTTCAGTTGGTCCGGGTGTTGGGGAGGTGGTCGCCGAGGTAGCCGATCCAGATCTTGCCCGTGGCGCCGCCCGCGTCGTCGTGGAAGTACATCCGGGGTGCCGGATAACCCACGGGGCGCAACTTCACGTGCGCCTCCATGAGGAGTCTGCCGCTGGGGTCCACCGTCGTCGGCACGTCGAAAGTCCGTGGATCGCTGAACTTGGGCCGGTTGGTCACGGACTGTGACTCGCGCATGGAGAGCATTCCGACGGGGATGACGTGCCTTCCGGGGGAGCCGTTCGCGCACCATTCGTAGAAGCCCCCGGCGAAACGGCCCGCCGATCGGGCCCCGGCGAAGTCGTCGAGAGCGCGAAGCGCGTCCCAGGCCTTGACGGCCCAGGTGCGGGCCAGCGCCGGATGATGCACATCGAGCCGGGTGGCGGCGGCGTCGGTGTCCAGGATGACGAGGTGGGTCAGCCGCTGCCTGGCCTCGATCAGCGTCTCCGCGAGGCTGGCGGGTTCGAAGCGGTCGTCTTCCACCGCCACGCCGTACATCGGCCGCCCGGCCTCGGCGAGCTTGCGTTCCAGGTGGCGGACGCGTTCCGTGAGCCGGTGCACGTCGATGACCGCCTCCGCGTATTCCTCGAGGAGGAGGTGGTGTTCGTCGCGCAGTGTCTCCATGTCATGGGCGAGGCGGTCGGCGTCGTCCTCGGCCTGGTCGAGTAGTTCGTCGTCGCCGTGCCGCTCGATCACCAGGTCGCGCAGCCCGGCGACGTGGGCGGCGAGCGTGCGGATCTCGCGGGACAGGCCGCGCGACTCCTCACCCGAGTTGCCTGAGGTGAGGGCGAGCGACAGCGCCGACTCCAGTTCCGTGCGCAGCTCCTTGACGACCGTGTCCGCCACGCTCTGCGCGAGCCCCGCAGGGTCGAAGACCATAGAGGGCGCCGAACCCGGCGACGGGCTCGGCAACGGGCTCAGCGGCGGCTGGTCGCTCGGCTTCGAGGTTTCCGTACCTTCGGGCGGGGCGCCGTTCTTGGTCGCCTGTTCCTTCGCCGCGGTCGGAGGCGCGGGCCGCACCGTCTTGGCCATCATCCGGCGGAAAAGCTCGTCCTTGGCCGGATCGCCGGCCGGCCCGCGGGCCGTGACCGCTTCCGCGATCTCGCGCAGCTCCGCCCGGCCGGCCAGCACCCGATTCACCACGCGTAACGTCTTCTGCACGTCCTCCGGAGGGGTGCGCCGTGCGGTCTCGCCGATGATCCCGTCGATCGCCCGGTCCAGCGCCCGCTCACCCTCGCCGCGGATCAGCGCCCCACCCATCGGCAGATGGCGGTACGGATACCGCTCCTCGGCTGGATCGAACGGCGCGACATAGGTGCGGATGCCTCCGCCGAACACACCGAGACCGGCGCCCATGGCCTGGTTGAACCGGTCCTGCGCCCGCAGGTCGGCGAGCAGCGCCACGACCGCGGCGCCCGCCGTCGCCGTGGACAGATAACGCGCACGGGAACGGGCGGCGTCGGTGTCTTTGGCGTCGACCGACACCACCACGACGGGCACCCGCCGCCGGTGCTCGGTCAGCGCGTGTACGAGGCGCTGGACCTCGTGCTCGTCGACCACGGCGGGGCTGTCCTCCAGGTGCACCCCGCCGTCGGTGATCCTCGAGGTCCGCAGGTAGGCCGGTACGAACCCCGGGGCGAAGCCCTGTTCTGGTCCCTGTTCGGATCCCTGGGTCGATCCCTGCGCAGCCCCGTTCATCGTGTTGTCGCCGCCGTGCTGGTCGACGGTGACCAGGACCCAGCCGGTCATGCCCGGCACCGACTCGGTGTAGGTGACCCTGGTGCGGAGCGTGCCGCCGTCGCACGGCTCGTCCAGCACGTACCGCCCGCAGTCGACGCGCCGCTCCATCCGAAGGCGGGCGCCGTTCGCCTCGTGCTCCACCAGAGCGCTTCCGGGGTTGGCGGGCGGAAACCCTTTGCCGACCGTCCACTCGGAGAACGCGCGGCGCAGCCGGATCGAGATCGGGGCGCGTACGTCGCGCAGGACGGCCTGATAGAGCCTGGTCGCATCGGAGGGCATGGCAGAGGTCACTTTCACCTATCGTCACTGGGGCGTCGGTTGGTACGTCCGGGCACGGCGGGCGTCTCGTGCTGGGAGTTAACCGGACGGGGTGCCGTCGCGCGACTTGGTGCAGGGACCCCAATTAGATCAAATTGTGAAGCCGGTGCACAAGTTAAGTTGAAACTGTGGACAGCGTACGGCAAAGTGCCGTAGATTCCAGCGCACAAACTTTGGGGACCGTTCCCGAGCAGCCTGATCTGGATCGGGCCCTTGGCGAGGAGCTGAATGGTGACGAGCGTGACGTCGGAGAAGCCGACCATCGGGGCGCTGGTCGCCGTCCGTGGTCAGCGGTGGGTGGTCAGCGAGGTCGAGGCCGGCGAGAGCAGCAGCCTGGTGAGCCTGCAGAGCGTCGAGGACGGACGTTACGGCCACACTCTCGAGGTCATCTGGGAGGCCGAGCCCGGCAGGCGCATCCTGCCGAGCGGCTCGCTGCCGGAAGTGACGGACTTCGACCCGCCTGCGCGTCTCGCGGCCTTTCTTGACGCGATCCGCTGGTCGGCGGTCACCTCGGCGGACGTCAGGACGCTGCAGGCGCCGTTCCGCTCCGGCGTCGCCATCGAGGACTACCAGCTTGAGCCGGTCGCCCGGGCGGTCGACGCGCCTCGGGTGAACCTCCTGCTCGCCGACGACGTCGGCCTGGGAAAGACCATCGAAGCGGGCCTGGTCGCCCAGGAGCTGCTGCTCAGGCACCGGGCCAGACGCATCATGATCGTGTGTCCGGCGGGGCTCACGCTCAAGTGGAAGGACGAGATGGCCGAGAAGTTCGGCCTCGACTTCACGATCATCGACGCCGAACGCTGCGCGGTCGTCCGCCGCAGCCACGGAAGCGCGGCCAATCCCTTCGAGGTCTACCCGCTGACCATCGTCAGCCTGCCCTGGTTGCGGGGGCAGAAGGCGCAGCGGCTCCTCGACGAGGTGCTCGACCCGTCCGGAGACAGGCGCGAGTTCGACCTGCTCATCCTCGATGAGGCGCACCATGTCGCCCCGGCCGCGCCCAAGCAGGTCTACGCGGTCGACTCCCAGCAGACCAAGCTCATCCGTCGGCTCGCACCGCACTTCACCCACCGGCTCTTCCTGTCGGCCACGCCGCACAACGGCTACCAGGCGTCGTTCACGGCACTGCTGGAGACGCTCGACGACCAGCGGTTCGCCCGGGGTGTCGACCCCGACGCGGCCGCGGTGACGGACACCGTCGTCCGGCGGCTCAAGCGTGACATCGTCAACGGCGACGGCTCCAAGCGGTTCAAGGAACGCGGCGCACGGGCCATCCCGGTGCTCTATCCCCAGGACGAGCGGGAGATCCACGAACTGCTCAAGCAGTTCGCCGCGGCCCGCAAGAAGCGCCTCACCAGGACCAAGGGACGCAGGGCCGCCGACCTCGTCACCCTGCTGCTGAAGAAGCGGCTCTTCTCCAGCCCGGCGGCCTTCCTCCACACCGTCGGCGTCTACCTCGACACGGTCAGCGCCAAAGCGGCGGCCGTGTCCGCCGTGGCCGCCATGGCCGACGAATCAGACGAGGTTCCCGAGTGGGTCGAGGAGTTCGCCGACTACACCGCCACCCTCGACGACGAGTCCCTCGCGGAGGCCGAGGACGACGCGGTCAACCGGGCGCATCCCCTCCAGGAGGGCGCCACGGAGCAGGAGATCGAGCTGCTGGAGAAGATGCGGCGCTGGGCGCAGAAGCACGCCGTGCGGCCGGACGCCAAGGCCCAGGAGCTCATCAACTACCTGAAGGCCGTCTGCCGGCCCGACCGGCACTGGACCAACGAGCGCGTCGTGGTCTTCACCGAATATCGCGACACCCAGACCTGGCTGGCCGACCTCCTCCATCAGGAGGGCCTCGGCGGCGACCGCCTCGCCCTCCTCCACGGGGGCATGGCCGCCGATGATCGCGAGCACGTACGGCAGGCCTTCCAGAAGGACCCCACAGAGTACGAGGTGCGGATCCTGCTCGCCACCGACGCGGCCGGCGAAGGCATCGACCTGCAGAACCACTGCCACCGGCTGATCAACTACGACATCCCGTTCAACCCCAACAAACTTGAGCAGCGCATCGGCCGGGTCGACCGGTACGGCCAGCAGCACACCCCGGACATCCGGCACTTCGTCGGCACCGGCTGGGACACGGCCGTCGACTCCTACGAGGCCGACCTGGAGTTCCTCGCCCGGATCGCCGAGAAGGTCGCCCAGCAGCAGAAGGACCTGGGCCCGGTCAACGTCGTCATCTCCGAGCGCGTCCAGCGCCGGATGCTCGGCGAGGACGTCGGCATCGACGACATCGACCGGGTCGCGCCCAAGGAGGACGTCCCGGTCGAGGCCAACGTCGGTGAGCAGGTCAGGAAGCTGCGGGCCAACCTCGACGAGACGATCAGCGAGCTGAGGATCACCCCGCGGAGCGTCAAGCGGGTCGTGGACACCGCGCTGGATCTCGCCCGCCAGCAGCCGCTGAAGCCGCACCTGGATGAGAGGCACCTCACCGAGGGGCTCTTCGAGGTCCCTCCGCTGACCGGCTCGTGGGAACGGGCGGCCGCCGGGCTCCTCGAGAAGATCTCCAAGGTCGGCGAGCCGCCCCGGCAGCGTCCGATCACGTTCGACCCCGCGGTGGTCGGGGAGCTGCGCGACGACGTCGTGCTGGCCCATCTCAACCACCCGCTGGTCGCCATGTCGACCCGGCTGCTGCGCGCCGCCGTGTCGAACCCGGACATCGGCCTGCACCGGGTGACCGCCGTGGTCAGCGACGACCCCGCACTGGAGACGACGCTCATCGGCGCCTACGCGCGGTACGTCCTCGTCGGCGGCGACGGCGTCCGGCTGCACGAGGAGGTGCTTTACGCCGGGGGCTGGGCGCAGCAGAGCGGCCGGTTCCGCAGGCTCGACACCCTGGGCACGCTCCGCGGCATCCTCGACCGGGCCCTCACCCAGGGGCTGCCCGCCTCCCCGCACCTCCACCGGCACTTGGCCGACAGCTGGCAGAGGATGCGGCCCGGCCTCATCGACGCCATCGACGCCCGGGTGAAGACCCGCCGCGAGTCGCTGGAGAACCTGCTCGCCAAGCGGCAGGAGGCCGAGCAGAGCCGCATCGCCGCCAACCTCGACCGGTTCGCGGCCACGCTGCGCGCCAAGCTCGCCGAGAACGCAGAAGACGACGCGCTGTTCAGCCGCATCGAGGCCACCAAGGACGAGCAGGAGCTCAAGCAGTACCGGCGCGACCGTGAATCCTGGCGGGCGCGCCTCGACCGGCTGTCCGAGGAGCGCCGGCGGGAGCAGGAGGCCATCGCGGCCCGCTACCGCGACCCCCAGGAGCACATCTTCCCCGTAGCCGTGATCTTCGTCGTCCCCAGGCAGGAGGCCTCCCGATGAGCAGCCAGGCGACCGGCCGGCGCAAGCAGCCCGACGCGAACCGCGTGCACCAGGACTGGCTGAGTCTCGTCGAGGTGTCCGGGCCGTTCCTGTCGCTCCCGGTCCTGCGCCGCACCTGGCCGTCGCTCGATCCGCTCGACAGGGAGGCCCGCGAGCGGCTGCGCCTCGAACACGGGACGTGGCAGGCCGGGGGCCTCGTCGACGACTGGATCCTGTACGGCCTGCGCGACCTGCTCGGCTGGCAGGACGCGCTGCACATCCGCGGCCTCGACGCGCTGGCCGTCGACGTGCCGCAGCACGACACCCAGCTCGTCCCCGACTTCGCCCTGGTCGACCCCAGCGAGTCGGGTGAAGAGATCAAGCCGGACAGCGTACGGCTGATCGGCATGATCTGCGAAGGCCGGCCGACGGCCCGGATCAAGGGGGACGCCTGGGCCGCCACCCCGGCCGACCGGCTGGCCCAGCTCTGCCGGCACCACGGCGTCGAGCTCGGCCTGGTCACCGACGGCCGTTGGTGGACCCTCATCTGGGCACCCCGGGGCGGCGTCACCACGACCGCCGTCTTCGACGCCATCTCGTGGCCGGAGGCGGCCGAGCGCGACGTGGTCCGGGCGTTCGTCTCGCTGCTCAAGCGCGCCCGCTTCTTCTCCGTGCCCGAAGAGGAGACGCCGCCCGCGCTGCTGCGGGCCAGCCTGGACAGCCAGGAGGACATCACCGAGGCGCTGGGCGTCCAGGTGCGTCAGGCCGTCGAGCTGCTCGTCGCCGCCATCGGCCGCGCCGACGCCCGTGACCGCGCGGCCGGCGGTGCGGGCATCGGCGACGTCGCCGCGCACGAGGTCTACCGCGGCGCGGTCACCGTCATGATGCGGATCGTGTTCCTGCTCTTCGCCGAGGAACGCGGTCTGCTGCCTGCCGACAACGAGCTCTACGCCGCCGCCTACTCCGCCGGGGGCCTGTGCGCCGAGCTGGAGCAGATGGTCATCGAAGGCAGCGAGAACGACCTGGAGCAGACCCAGGCCGCCTGGCACCGGCTGCTCGCGCTCTTCAACGTGGTCTACGCGGGCGTCGACCACCCCCGCCTGAGGATGCACGCCCACGACGGCTCGATGTTCGACCCCGACGTCCACGCCTGGCTGCCGCTCTCCATCGACGACCGGACCGTGCTGCACATGCTCAAGGCCGTGCAGTACGTCCAGATCGGCTCGGGCAGGGCCCGCGAGCGGCGCAGGCTGAGCTTCCGCGCCCTGGACGTCGAGCAGATCGGGTACGTCTACGAGGGCCTGCTCTCCTTCGACGGACACCGGGCGACCGACACCGTGGTCGGCCTCGTCGGCAAGCCCGGCCTGGAGGAGGAGGTCGAGCTCACCCACCTGGAACGGCTCGCCGCCTCGGCCGGGGCCTCAGCGGGGGCCTCAGCGGGGAACGGCCTCGCGGCGAAGCTGGCCGAGCTGTACAAGCCCTCCGGCATCGGTACGGCCGCCGCCATCGCGAAGCGGCTCGCCCCGATGGCTGAGGCGGGCAGGGCCGAGGCGGACAGCGACGCGGCGCTCCGGAAGCTGCTGGCCGTGACCGGCGGCGACCGCGACCTGGCCGAGCGGCTGCTGCCGTTCTACGGGATCATCCGCTTCGACCTGCGCGAGCTGCCCATGGTCATCCTGCCCGGCGCGCTGTACGTCACGGAGTCGGCGCTGCGCAAGAACACCGGCACCCACTACACCCCGCGGTTCCTCGCCGAGCAGGTCGTGGAGGGAGCGCTGGAGCCGCTGGTCTACCGGGTCGGGCCGCTCCAGACGGCGGACCGCTCCCAGTGGCAGCCGAAGTCGAGCGCGGAGATCCTGCGGCTCAAGGTCGCCGACATCGCCATGGGCTCGGCCGCCTTCCTGGTCGCCGCAGCTCGGTATCTCGCCCGCCATCTCGTCGAGGCCTGGTCACGCGAAGGCGACGAGCGGGCGGCGGCCTACCTGGCCGGCGACGCGGCCGCGGCCCGTACGGCCGACACCGACCAGGACCCGGTGGTCGTCGAGGCGACCCGGCAGATCATCGAGCGCTGTCTCTATGGCGCGGACATCAACCCGATGGCGGTCGAGATGGCCAAGCTGTCGCTCTGGCTCGTCTCGATGGACAACGAACGCCCGTTCACGTTCCTTGACGACCGGCTCGTCTGCGGTGATTCGCTGCTCGGCATCACCTCGCTCGACCAGTTCGAAGTGATGCACATGAACCCCAAGCGGGGCCGCGAGATCCACGAGAAGCGTGCCCTGCGGAACTTCGCCGTGGGCGCCCGTGACCTGGTGCGCGAGGTCGCCACCCAACGCCGTGCGCTCGCCGACATCAAGCTCGGCAAGGACCCGATGGCCGCCCTGGCGGAGAAGCGCAGCGTGCTGGCCGACGCCGAACTGAAGACGTCCCAGGCTCGGCTGTTCGCCGACCTCGCCGTGGGCGCGGCTCTTGCGTGCGCGGGCAGGGGAGACACCGGCCTGCGCGACGGCTCGATCGCCGCCGCCGACTACGTCCGCCGCATCACCGAGGGATTGGCCGGCGCCGAGGTCGAGGCCCGCGAGCAGCGCAAGGAGTGGCTGAACAAAGACCACGTGCCCGGCTCCTTCGACCGCCAGCCCATCCACTGGCCGCTCGTCTTCCCCGAGGTCTTCGAAGACGACAAGCAGAAGCGCCCCCACGGCCCCGGCTTCGACGCGGTTATCGGCAACCCACCCTTTCTTGGCGGGCAGAAGCTCACCGGCACGATGGGCGTGGCCTACCGCGAGTACCTGGTCGAGGCGATCGGGAGAGGGGCACGCGGCAGTGCCGACCTGGTGGCGTACTTCGTGTTGCGCGCGCACAACCTGCTCAATCCAGCGGGTCAGACTGGTCTGATCGCCACCAACACCCTCGCTCAGGGTGACACCCGCGAAGTAGGCCTTGACCAGCTCGTGGCAAGTGGTGTGACGATTCGCCAAGCGGTGAAGAGCAAGCCGTGGCCCTCGAAGAGCGCAGTCTTGGAGTACTGCGCCGTCTGGTCCAGCCGATCCGTGGTCAGTGAAAAGGCCGAGAGAATTGCGGACGGAGTCGCGGTTACAGCCATCACCCCGTCTCTGGATCCGGCGTCTAGGGTTGCCGGTAATCCTTACCGATTAATGGCTAACGGAGGGCGGTCGTTCCAGGGCTCGAACATCCTCGGTCTAGGTTTCACGATGAATCCCGAGGTTGCGAAGGCGATGATCGCGAGCGAATCGCGGAACGAAGAAGTGCTCTATCCATACCTGAACGGACAGGATCTGAACTCCCGGCCGGATTACTCAGGAAGTCGCTGGGTCATCAACTTTTACGATATGGAGGAGTGGCAGGCCAAGACCTATACAGAGCCGTACGATCAGGTACTGCGTCTAGTGAAGCCCGAGCGAGACAGCAACAACCGCAAGGTTCGCCGCGAACGCTGGTGGCAGTTTGCGGAACGAGCGCCGAAGCTCTACGAGGCCATCGCAGGGCTGGAGCGGGTCGTTGTGATCACGCTTGTCAGCAAGGTCGTGATGCCGGTCATGGTGCCGACCGGTCAGGTCTTCTCACACGCGCTTGGAGTGTTCGCGACGGATGACACGGCGGTGCTGGCGCTGCTGTCGAGTGCGCCGCATTACTGGTGGGCGCGTGCGCGGGCGTCTTCGATGAAGGCCGATCTTCGGTACACGCCCTCGGATGTGTTCGAGACGCTTTCGCTGCCGGAGCTGACGCAGGGGATGCGGGAGCTGGGGGAGCGGCTGGACAGGTTCCGGCGGGAGCTCATGCTGTCGCGGGAGGCGGGGCTCACCGCGACCTACAACATGGTCAACGATCCGGCGAACACCGACGAGGACATCGTCACGCTACGCGCGATCCACAAGGCGATCGATGAGGCGGTCTGCCGGGCCTATGGCTGGGACGATCTGATCGACGAACTCGACCACGGCCATCATCCCGTCGGGCGCGAGATCCGCTACACGGTCGGCCCTGCCGTGCAACGCGAGCTTGTCGACCGGCTCCTTGAGCTCAACCACGAGCGCTACGCCGAAGAGGTCGCGAAGGGCCTCCACGACAAGCCCGGCAAGAAGGCCGGCCGTGGGAAGCCGAAGGCCGGCGACGAGAAAGGCACCCTGTGGTGATGAGGCGCCATCCCGACTACTCGCTTCCACGCTTCGGAACTGGGCTCACAGACGCTGGGCCGACCCGGCAACGCTTGCTCCCGGCACTGGCCGGCCGGGCGTCAGCAGCGGATTGGCGTAGGTGAGCGGTGTGCCGGTGCGAAGATCGGGGGGAGGGAGGTGTGGTCGTGGAGAAACGGCTGATCAAGCTTGAGGTGGAGAACTTCCGTAGCCTGCGGAAGATCTCCCTGCCGTTGGGTCCGGTGAACGTGCTCGTCGGGCCCAACGGCGCCGGCAAGACCAACGTGCTCGAGGTCTTCCGCTTCCTCGCGGACATGGTCCAGACCGACCTTGTGCCGGCGTTGGAAGAGCGGGGCGGGCTCGACGAGATTCTGTTCAGAGGCGGAGACAGGACCCCTGGCTATTTCCGGATCGGACTGGTGGCGGCATGGACCGAGGCAAGCTCTCTCGACACACCTGATGAATATTCCCTGAAGGTCAGTTTGGAGAGCGCTAACGGACAGCCCTTCCTGGTCCGGGATGAGCGATTTCGATTTCCGAACCCGCCAGGTTGGCAGCAGATCGTCGTCAGCAACAACATGGTGGAGATATTCACGGCCACCTCGCCTGATCTGATCCCGCCGAACACCGGTGTGCGTGCGACCGGGATCAGCAGTGTCAGCAGCGGGTTGTCCACCCTTCCCCGTCTTTCGGATGAGGCCGGCGCGCGGGAGGTGCGTGCGCTGGCCGAACAGCTCAGCGCATTCAGGGTCTTCGATGTGAGCGTCGACGCCGCCCGTCGTCCGTCGAAGGTTCCCCGGAACGGCCGCGAGGTCCTCAACGACAATGCCGCGAACCTGGCGGCGTTCCTGCTGGCCCTCCACCGCAGCGACGAGAAATCGTGGCAGCGGCTGGAAGCAGACGCCAAGGCCGCCCTGCCCCAGCTCGACGCCATCGAATTCGACTATCCCTCCGGGCCGGCCCGTGAGGTGGTCGTTGCGCTGCGCGAGCGCGGGCTGCGCCGGACAACCCAGTTGGCCGACGCCTCCTATG
The DNA here is from genome assembly GCF_016863115.1 of Sphaerimonospora thailandensis. GTDB lineage: Bacteria > Actinomycetota > Actinomycetes > Streptosporangiales > Streptosporangiaceae > Sphaerimonospora > Sphaerimonospora cavernae. Next base: position 25,097 of record NZ_BOOG01000004.1, on the reverse strand, counting down.
GCACGATCCGGCTCCTCGGCCTGCTCGCGCTGCTCTACGATCCCCACCCGCCAGCGCTCACCTGTGTCGAGGAGATCGATCACGGTCTCCATCCGCAAGCTCTCGAACTGCTCGTAGCGCGGATCCGCGAGGCGAGCGAGCGCACGCAGTTCCTCATCGCCACGCATTCCCCGACTCTGGCCGACCGGTTGAGGCCAGAAGAACTGATCGTCTGCGAACGACAAGATGATGGTTCGTCGAGCATCCGTAAGTATTCAGGCCGAGCGCATTGTGGCGTCGAGTAACCACCATGTGTCATCTCCGCCCCAGCCCCGCTGATCCGCTCAGCGGGCTCCTTCAGAAGATCAAATGCATCGACAATCAATCGATCATGACGTTGTTGCTGCGAAACCCGCGTTTTTCCAGCAATAACGTCATGATCGATGGCGGAGTCGCACTCCTGAGGGTGCAACGCCTCCGGCAAAACGCACAAACCGGAACGATCTGCAGCGGGTCCACTGATCGGGGACACCCGCGCGCGATCACACATGGTAAGCATTCGACGCCGGAATGTGCTTGGGTTGAATACTTACGAGCATTCCTGTCGGCGGGATTGACCGATCGTGGACTCAACTCTGTGACGATGCCGAGCTTTGCTGCTCCGAGCATATTTCGACGTGAACGAGGTGGAGCGTAACAATGAATGAGCAGGAGGATCTGTTTCCCGAGTTGGGGGACAGGCAGCAGGCTCTGGACCTGACCGGCTCGGGGTCCGCGAAGCCGGCGGAGGCCGTACCGGCCGTGCTGGAAAAGGCCGTCCCCCCGTTGGACGCGCCGCAGGTGTTCGGGGAGGCGTCGTCGCATGAGGTGCGGGACGAGTTCCAGGAGTTCGTCTGCCGTGACCTGCTCGGGCCGTGGGACGGTGACCTGGAGGAGTTCCCGCCGCGGGCGATGGGACCGCGCGAGCGTTACCTCGTGGGCATGCTCGGCCCGAAGCATTCGCCGACCTCCTCCCGGGATCAGGCCGACGAGGTGCCCGACACCGAGACCGGTGTCCACGGCGACGCCGCCGAGGCCGATCCGGCCGACGTGCTCACGTCGCAGAACCTCGGGCGGTTATGGGCCTCCTCGATGGGGTTGTCCTTCGCCGTGCCCGCCGACGTCGACGTGATCGCCGTCACCGCCGCGTGGGGCCGGTACGGCAAGAGCGAGATCGAGCGTGAGGACGGCAGGACGGTCCGGACCTGGTCACGGGAGCCGGTGGCGTACGCCAGGGAGGTCCGGCTCGACCGGGAGTCGAACTACCGGATCCCGCTCACCGGCACCGCAATTGATGCCCCCGGCGTGCTGCTCGCGGTGGCCGTACGGCCCCGGGACGGACACCGGGTGGTGGAGCTGTCGCTGATCAACACGCAGCGGGAGCCGGAGAGCAACAAGGACACGGCGTGGCTCTTCCAGACCGAGCTGCTGGTCAGGGCGCTTGACGGGCACGCGGCGATCTTCCTGCCGATCGACGATCCCCTCGACGGCGACGGGGGAGCGGGATACGACGACGAGGACGCCCACCTGCGGCTCCTCTACCGGAACGAGCGGCGGTACGCCTCCGGGCGCAACGTCGCGGTGCACGCCGTCATCCGTGACAACGAACGGCGTGCCCACGAGCTGCGAACGACCTGGCTGCCGGTCTACGACGTGCCCGCGACCATCGCGCCCACTACCGGGCTCGGCGACATGGAGCTGTCGATGGACGCCCTGGCGGAGGCCGCCGAGGCCGACGCCGAGAGGCTGCGTGCCGGGCTGGCGCCGCTGGCCGACGGCTACTCGGCCTGGCTGGACAAGCGCGCGGCCGAGATCCCGACGCTGCCGGCGGCGCTGCGTGCCACGGCCGAGAGCGCCGTGTTCAAGGCACGCCGCGCGGCCGATCGCATCCGTGCCGGGATCGACCTGCTGCTCTCCGACGGGGACGCGCTCAAGGCGTTCCGGTTCGCCAACGAGGCGATGGCGCTGCAGCGGCGGCACACCGCGATCGCCAAACTCCGGCAGGAGCGGGGCCTCACCTTCGAGGCCGCGTCCGAGGTCGTCGCGCAGGAGGGGGCGAAAGCCGCGTCCTGGCGTCCGTTCCAGTTGGCGTTCGTGCTGCTCAACCTGCCGTCGCTGACCGATCCCGCACACCCCGAACGGGCGGCCGACCACACCGCCACCACCGACCTGCTGTTCTTCCCGACCGGTGGCGGCAAGACCGAGGCATATCTCGGGCTGACCGCGTACACCTTCGCGATCAGGCGACTGCAGAAGGTGGTGGGCACGGCCGAGCAGGCGCGCAGCGGCCTGGACGGCGTGGCCGTTCTCATGCGCTACACCCTGCGGCTGCTCACCGCCCAGCAGTTCCAGCGGGCCGCGGCCCTGGTGTGCGCCGCCGAGATGCTCCGTCGGCGTGACGAGGAGACCTGGGGCGGCACGCCGTTCCGCATCGGGCTCTGGGTCGGCAGTGCCGTCTCCCCGAACTGGTTCGAGGGCGCGGCCAAGGAGGTGAGCGACGCGCGGGCGGCCCCCGAGGGCAAGCGGCCGAACGTCCTGCAGACCCTGTCCTGCCCGTGGTGCGGGCAGACGCTGCGCGGGCACGAGGACCTGCAGATCGACGACGACCGCCGCCGCGTCGTGCTCTACTGCGCCAACGGTGAGGGGCTGAACGCCTGCCCGTTCTCCCGCAGGATGTCCCCCGGCGAGGGGCTGCCGATCCTCACCGTGGACGAGGAGATCTACCGCCTCACCCCGAGCCTGGTCATCGCGACCGTCGACAAGCTGGCCCAGCTTCCGTGGCGCGGGTTCGCCGGCCATCTGTTCGGCCGGGTCCGCGAATGGTGCCCACGGCACGGCTACCGGCACGAGGACCTGAACGCCAAGACCGGATGCACGTCCAGGCACAACGCGAAGGGCGCGCTGCCGGCCGTCCAGAGCCAGCCGGTCACCCGGCTGCGCCCGCCGGACCTGATCATCCAGGACGAGCTGCACCTCATCTCCGGCGCGCTCGGCACCACCGTCGGCCTTTTCGAGGCGGCCGTGGACGAGCTGTGCACCTGGGGAGACGGATTCGGCCCGAAGATCGTCGCCTCGACGGCGACGACCAAGCGGGCCGACGCGCAGGTGCTCGGCGTCTTCGCGCGTGAGCTGGCCATCTTCCCGCCGCAGGTCATCGACGTGGCCGACACCTTCTTCTCACGTCAGGTGCCGATCACGCCGGACAACCCCGGGCGGCGCTATCTGGGCGTCTGCGCGCACGGTGTCCGTCTCAAGTCCGCCGAGATCCGGCTCGCGGAGATCCTGCTCATCGCCGGGCAGACCGTCTTCGACAGGTACGGCAAGGCCGCCGATCCGTACATGACGCTCGTCGGCTACTTCAACGCCACCCGCGAGCTGGCCGGCATGCGCCGCTACGTCGACGACGACGTGACGACCCGCATCCGCACCCATGGGAAGCGCAAGGGCCTGTCCAACCGGCTGGCGACCCGGCTGGAGATGCTCACGGTCCAGGAGCTCACCTCGCGGATCTCCTCCACCGACATCAGCGAGGTGCTCAGGAACCTGGAGGTCGGCTTCGATCCCGAGTTCGACACCTCGAAGCGGAAGTACGACCTCAGCGCCGAACGGGCCTTCGCCTACCGGGACAAACGCCCCGAGCATCCGCTGGTCGACCAGTGGCTGGCGCGGCAGCGGCTGCCGGTCGACGTCGTCCTGGCGACCTCGATGCTCCAGGTCGGCGTCGACGTGTCCAGGTTCGGCCTCATGGTGGTGACCGGGCAGCCGAAGAACACGGCCGAGTACATCCAGGCCTCCTCCCGCGTCGGCCGTGATGCCGAACGGCCGGGGCTGGTGGTCACGCTGTACAACTGGTCCCGCCCGCGTGACCTCGCGCATTTCGAGGACTTCGAGCACTACCACGCCACCTTCTACCGTCAGGTGGAGGCGCTGTCGGTCACCCCGTACACCCGGCGGGCACTGGACCGGGGCGTCACGGCGGCCTTCGTCGCCGCGCTGCGCAACGCGGAGGAGACCTTCTCCCGCAACGCCGACGCCCACACGGTGGAGCTGGACGGCCCGGTCGCCGCACGGATCCGGGAGCGCTTCCTGGCCAGGGCCGAGGCCGTCGCGGGCGAACGCGGCCGCGACTACCTGGGCGAACGCCTCGACGTGGTGACCGACACGTGGCTCAGGATGCGCACCGGGGAGATCAGGCTGGGCTACCAGGGGAGCTCCTCCACCAAGCAGCCGCTGGCACCGCTGCTGCGGTCGGCGGGGGAGGGCGCCTGGGACACGATGACCGTCGGCCAGTCCATGCGGGAGACCGAGAACGAGATCAACCTCCTGGTTCCCCGCCTGGAGGAGATGTTCGCTCCGGCGTACGGCGCGCCCGACTGGGCCTTCACCGCCACCGATGCCGACGACGACGATGCCGACACCCCCGAAGGGGACGAGCTCGGTGAGAGCACGCTGATGACCGGAAAGGGCAAGTGATGGCGACCCGCAAGCCCGAAGGGCACCGTCGCAGGGTCGGCGCGGTCCGTCCCAGCCACCTGATGTTCACCGGCGGCGTCGGTGCGCTGGTGGACCTGCCGAACTTCTCCGTGCTGGTCAGAGGGCTGGACGACTGGGATTACCGGCCGATTCCCGACTGGGAGCCGCTGGCCGAGCCGCGGCTCCTGGCCGCCGTGCAGACCCTGCTCGGCAAGCAGGTCGAGCGGCTGCGTCCCGCTCCCTGGATGCCGGACAACGACCAGAGCGGCATGGCCGCGCGCGTGGGCGTGCCCACCATCCCCTTTCCCGCCTGGATGAGATGCACGGCCTGCAACACGCTCGCGCCCATCGAGTCGCAGGTCGTCTTCGGCTTCGAGAACCCGAAGCAGCACGCCCCGCACGAGGCCCGGTTCTTCCACAAGAACTGCCCGCGCAAGAAGTCCGGCCCGCGTCCCCTGGCGGTGGCCGCCCGTTTCGTTCTCGCGTGCCCGCAGGGCCATATGGACGACTTTCCGTACGTGCGGTTCGTGCATCGAGGGGGCGCCTGCGAGGTGGACTTCCCGCCCCTGAGCATGGACGACCGGGGCGGGAACATGGGCGCCAACGTCGAGATCAAATGTGACCGGTGCGGGATGCGGCGCAACATCACCGAGGCCATGGGCCGGCGTGGCGAACGCAGCCTCCCGGCCTGCCGTGGCCGCCATCCGCACCTGTCCACGTTCGATTCGTGCCCGCGCCCCGTGCGCGTTCTCGTCGTCGGCGCCTCCAACCAGTGGTTCGCGCAGACGCTGTCCTCGCTGTGGGTGCCGGAGATGGGGGCCGGCGTGCTGGACGCCAAGGTCGCCCAGCACTGGAACTCGCTGTACGGCATTCCCGGCCCGAACATGCTGCCCTACCTGCGCGGAGCCATACCCGCGCTCAGAGAGTTCGACAAGTGGGACGACCAGGCGGTGTGGGACGCGGTCGAGCGGCACCGCGCCAAGCTCGACGGGGTGGAGGCAGCGGCGGCCGAGGGCTATCCCGACCTGCGGACCGCCGAGTGGGAGGTGCTGTCCGCGCCCGAGCTGCCCGAGCCCGACGAGGACTTCGCGCTGCGCCGCGACCCCGAGGGAGTCCCCGAGCCGCTGCGCGGGGTCTTCGCCGACGTGGTCCAGGCCGAACGCCTCCGGGAGGTCCGCGCGCTGATCGGCTTCACCCGTTTGGACGCGCCGGACCCCGAGGACCCGGAGCTGGTGACCCGAGCCCCGCTGGCCAGAGACCGGGCGACGTGGGTGCCGGCCAGCGAGGTGCGGGGAGAGGGCATCTTCCTCAGACTGCCCGAAGATCTGCTCGCCAACTGGGAGAAGCGGGTCGAGAACACGCTCGCGTTGCGTGAACACAAGGAGGCGTACGGACGTTTCCGGACGCACCGCTACAGCGACCGCGTCCGCGGCCAGTTCGACAAGATGCAGCACTGGCCGGGAGCTCGCTTCTACGCCCTGCACACCCTGTCTCACCTGCTCATCCGCACCATCTCGCTGGAATGCGGATACAGCTCCGCCAGCCTCTCCGAACGCGTCTACGCCGGCGGCGACGACGATCCGCGCAGCGGCATCCTCATCTACACGGCGGTGCCCGACGCCGAAGGAACCCTCGGCGGCCTGGTCTCGCTGGCCGAGCCCGCGAACCTGGTACGGCTGACACGCCGGGCACTGCATGACGCGATGCACTGCTCGTCCGATCCGTTGTGCTCGGAACGCCTCCCGCAGGCGCCCGCCGACTTCCTGCACGGCGCCGCCTGCCACGTGTGCCTCTTCGTCTCGGAGACGACCTGCGAGCGGGGCAACCGGTTCCTCGACCGCCGGTTCGTGGTGCCCATCGACGACCCCGACCTCGCGCTCTATCCCGAGCTGCCATGACGTCGCGGCAGCGCTTCGAACGGGCGGCGTTAGAACGGGCGGCGTTAGAACAGACGGCGTTCGAACGGACGGCGTTCGAACGGGCGGTGGCGCAGGCCGCCGCCCAGCTCGGGCCTTCCCGGGTCCGCGCCCTCGCCCAGCGGATCGGCGACGGGTGGCCGCGGAGCGCGATCCCGGGGGCGGTGCCGGTGCCGGGTTTCGCCGAGGCGGCCCACGCGGTGCTAGAGGCGCAGGACGCGGAGAGGGTGCCCGACGCCGAGGCGGTCGCATACCTTCGCGGCGTGGCCGACGGGCACGCCCAGCACGCGCGTGAGGTCCGGGTCGAATCCGTGTGGAGCGGGCCGAGCACCCATGCCGTGCCCGTACGAACGACCGGCCAGGTGCTGGTGGATCTCGTGTCGGAGGCGGCCCATGAGCTCGTGCTGATGACCTATTCGGCCAGGCCGTACGGCCCGCTGCTGGAGGCGCTCGGCGCGGCCGTCGAGCGCGGCGTCGCGGCGATGGCGGTTGTCGAGACCCTCCAGGGCGCGGGTTCCGCCCTGGCCGGCGCCGAGCCCGCGGCGGCGTTCACGTCGGTCTCCGGTCTCGAGTTGTGGCACTGGCCGATCGGCAAACGGACGGAACAGCACGCGAAGATGCACGCGAAGCTCGCCGTGGCGGACCGGCGGGTGCTCCTGGTGTCCAGCGCCAACCTGACCCAGTCGGGCGTGGCCGGCAACATCGAGGCCGGGTTGCTCATCCACGGCGGAACGGCTCCGCAACGGGCAGCCGAGCACATCGCCGAGCTGCGCGCGAAGGGCCTGCTCGAACGCCTGCGCTAGATCTTGAAACTGTGCTGGATCTTGAAACTCTGGGGAATGGGAGAGGGCAGTTGACGCACGACGACGCCAGGGTGGCGGCGGGCGACATCGCACGCCTGGCCGGAGTGGGCCGGGCGGCCGTCAGCAACTGGCGCCGAAGGTTTCAGGACTTCCCGGAACCGGTCGCGGGCACCTCGTCGAACCCGCTGTTCTCGCTGGCCGAGGTCGAAGCGTGGCTGCGCGACCAGGGGAAGCTGGAGGAGTTGCCGGAAGACGAGCGAGTGTGGCAGCAGCTCCGCAACGCCGCGGATGATCTGCAGCTCGCTCCGCTGGTGAGCGCCATGGCGGCGTTCCTCGTCCGACCCGACCGGGACCGCGCGCTGAAGCGACCGGACGGCGCAGGGGCGGACGTGCCCGCGGCCCTGCTGGAAGCCCTGACAGGACTGGCCGCCGCACGCGGCACCGGTGACACGGTGGAGTTCCTGTTCCGCCGCTACATCGAGACCCACTCACGCCGGGTCCAGCTCGTTTCCGACGACGTCGCCGCCCTGATGGCCAGGCTGCTCGGGCCGTGTGACGCGGTGCTCGATCCCCTCTGCGGTTTCGGGACCCTGCTGCTGGCCGCCCAGCCGTACGCGAAGCGTCTCCTCGGCCAGGAACGGGACGCCGCGACGGCTCGGCTCGCCGCGGCACGCCTGGCGGTACGGGAAACCGACGCCGAAACTCGCTGCGGTGACGCGCTGCTCGCCGACGCCTTTCCCGACTGCGAGGCGGACGGCGCGTTGTGCGTTCCGCCGTTCAACGAACGGGGCTGGGGGTACGAGGAGCTGACCACCGACCCGCGCTGGCAGTACGGACTGCCGCCACGGGGCGAATCGGAGCTGGCCTGGGTGCAGCACTGCCTCGCCCGGGTGCGGCCGGGCGGCCGGGTGGTGGTGCTGATGCCTCCGGCCGCGGCCAACCGCCGTTCGGGACGTCGGATCCGGTCGCAGCTCCTGCGGACGGGGACGCTGCAGGCGGTGATCGGGCTGCCCGCCGGCTCAGCCCCGCAGTCGTCGTTGCCGCCTCACCTGTGGTTGCTGCGGCGGCCGGGGTTGCCGCGGCGCCCTGAAGACAGGGACGTCGTGCCCACGCATGTGCTGATGGCCGATGGCCCGGTCGAGGCGTTCCGCGAGGGCGTGGAGGCGGTCGGCCGCGCCGTACCGATCATGGAGCTGCTGGACGACGAGGTGGACCTCACGCCGTCGCGCCACCTGCCGAAGGCGACGGCCGTACGGGTGGAAGACCTGGACAAGGCCCGTGACGACCTCCACGAGGTGGCTTCGGCGCTGACCGGGCTGCTGCCCGCCGTGCGCCGGCAGACCAGGGACCTGACGATGACGACGCTCGGTGAGCTGGCCCGGGCGGGCGCCGTCCAGCTGGAGCAGACCCCGATGCGGATGGCGACGGAGTCGGGGGACGTGCCGCTGCTCACCGCGAAGGACGTCGTGCTGGGCCGCGGACCGACAGGTCGCGGACGGGTAGGGCAGGAGACCGTGACCGCCGGGCCCGGCGACATCGTGATCCCGGCGGTCACCCACGACGTGATGGCCCGAGTCATGACAGAAGAGGTGGTGCTCGGCCCGCACCTTTTCGTCATCCGGGTGGACCAGGAGGTGCTCGACCCGCTCTTCGTGGCCGGCTTCCTGCGTCTGTCCGCCGAGCGGGCCGCGGTCACGTCGTCGGGCACCTATCGGGTCGACGTGCGGCGCGCGAAACTGCCCCGCCTGCCGATCACGGAACAGCGACGGTACGGCGAGGCGTTTCGCCGGTTGGACGCTTTCGAAAGCGCTGTGCGCCAGACCGCCCAGATGGGTGGCCTGCTCGCGAGACAGGTCCTGCAAGGGCTCACCGACGGCGAGCTCGAACCCGCCGGTTAGCGGGCGATGACCGTGCGACGGCCTGGCGACGGCCTGGCGATGGCTGCCATGAGCTGCGCCAGTCACCTGCGCACTCATCGCCGATCGGGTAATTTCTCCGATGAACAGGGTGGCTTCGCGGAAGGCAGCCGGGTTGAGCAGGCGGATTATCGACGATCGCTACGAGCTGGATCCCCTGTCGCGACGCGGCGGTGGCATGGGCGAGGTCTGGTTCGGCTACGACAAGCGTCTGGACCGGCGGATAGCGATCAAGTTCATCCGTGTCGATCGGCTGCCGGACGGCAAACCGGACAGGGAGCTCACGCAGCGCTTCGTCCGCGAGTCACGGATCACGGCACGTCTGGAACACCCGGGCGTCCCCGCCGTCTACGACTGCGGCACCCACGGGGAAGAGCTCTACCTGGTCATGCAGCTGATCAACGGCTGCCCGATCGCCACACTGCTCGACGAGACCGAGATCCCGGTCGCCTGGGCCGCGGCGATCGCCGCGCAGGTGTGCTCGGTGCTCACTGTGGCCCATGACAACTCCCTGGTCCACCGGGACCTGAAGCCGAGCAACCTCATGCTGAGTCCCGATGGCACGGTCAAGGTGCTGGACTTCGGAATCGCCGCCGCGCTCTCGCCCACCGCGACCAGGCTCACCCAGACCGGTGTCATGGTCGGCACCCCCGAGTACGTGGCACCTGAGCAGGCGATGGCCGGTTCGACGAGTCCACAGAGCGATCTGTACGCCCTCGGCGTGGTGCTGGACGAAATGCTGTCGGGGGAGAACCAGTTCTGTGGCGCGACGCCCCTGGCGTCCGTGCAGAACCATGTGGCCCGAGCGCCGCGGCCGTTGCGCCGACGGCGGCGCGACGTGCCCGAAGGCCTGGAACGGCTGGTCCTGTGGCTGCTGGAGAAGTCGCCGGACAACAGGCCCGCGTCGGCCACCGTGGTCTACGAGCGCCTCCTGGATTTCTGCCGTGACCTGCCCTCGTTCCCCGGCTACGTGGACGCCGTCGCACGTCATCCGGTCCGGATGTACGCAGGCGTCGTGGGCCGGATCGGCGCCTCGCCGAAGGCGGAAACGGGCAGGGCCGAGCCCGTGCGCGCCACGTCCGATCTGCCTGCTGCCGCACCCGATGTGCCTGCCGCCGCGACCGAACCCCTCAGGCCGAGCGACCCCGAGCGCTTCAGACCGAGCGATATCGAGATGGCGCGAATGGACGCGCGCGAGCTCAAGGCCGAGACGCGTTTCACGCAGGCCGCGGAGCTGCTCGCCAGGGTCGTGGAGCCCGCGGCACATGAGCTCGGCGCGGACAACCCCGACGTGATCTCGTTGCGCCTCGAGTTGGCGGACATGCTGTTCCTGGCCGGCGACTATCGCCGGGCGGTCCCAGAGTTCGCCGGACTCGTCGCCCAGCTGACGCGGCGGGACGGGCCTGACGACGATCTCGTTCTGCGCCTGCGCTTGATGGAGGCGAACTGCCATGCCGCCGTGGGCGAGGTCACCATCGCACTCGCGCAGCTCAATCGTTTGCTTGAGGACGAAAAGCGGTTCGGGGTCGACGAGGACCGGGTGCTGGAGTTGCGACGCCAAATCGGGCTGCTCGAACTCGGCGCGGGTGATCAGATCCGGGCGAGGAGGACTCTGACGGATCTGCTGCCTGATCTCAAGCGTGAATACGGCGGCAGCCACCCCAACGTGCTGAAAATCGTTGAGGTCCTGGGCAGCTTGGACGGTGAACGCTGAGATGTCGAAGCTCGGAATCGGCAAGAGGTTCCTACGTGGCTTCGGGAACTGGAACCACCGATGGGCTTCGACTCGCTGGTCAACCGTGGTGACTACTTCTCGGCACACTATCTGGCCGAGGTGCTGCCCAAGGACCTGAAGAAGAAGGACGGCCTGTTCGCCCGCTGGAACGAGCAGGAGAAGGCCGGTCGCCTCACCCCGCGCAAGGGGCTGCGCGCTCTCGCCAAGCCGTACTTCGCCGACCGGCCCTACTTCGCGGACCTGCCGCACCAGGCGAGCACGGCCGAGCGGCTGAGCGACGGCGCCGAACATTCCGTGCAGGACCAACCGCGACTGGTCCACCTGGGACCTGACAGCCCTCCCCGAAGACGCCGTTCCCGTGACGAACTACGGGCGGGCCTGCGACGAGGAGACCTACCTCGCCGCCCAGGACCGGTGGGTGGGCGGAGACGGCGTGGTCCGCCGGCACACCGAGTCCTATCGGCTGGCCTGGCGGAAAATGATTCCCTTCGATACCGAGCGGGCTATCCGGTCCTGTGCGACTATGAGGCGCGGATCTGGTTCGACGCCGACGGCCGGAAGATCGCGGGTAACCACAACACCTATGGGTACGGTCAGACCAGGCAGCACTTCGAGCAGCTCACGGCCCACCTCGACCCTGAGACCAACGGCCCCGTCCCGAGGGGTACGCCGCGCCGTTCCACAAGGCCGACCGGGAGGCCGAGTACCGCCACGCCCACGCCGCCTTCTCCCAGCGCCTCCGCCACTCCGACCGCCAGTCGCTGGCCGCACGAGCCGAAGAAGAGGACCGGTGAGGCCGACGATGGCGGCCGAGGAGTTGAGGCAGAGCCTCTGACGCAGCACCTCACGACCACGTTCACGCTGGCCGACCAGGCCGTCCGTGAGGCGCTGAAGCGGTTCCTCAACCATTCGGCAGGACCGAGCCGACGCTGATCCCTGTACAACGACGGTGATCGCGAAACTGGGGTGCCGATTTCGGCATCATGATCGCTGTTTGTGATTCGAGTAATCGGGACATGGAGACAGGGAGCGGATGATCGAATCGAGTTTATTTCTGTCGACTGCTCCGTGCGCGCGAATTGTGTTGGTGCCCTGTCCGCATTCGTTGGGCAGCACCCACATGTATCCAGAGTAGTCTTTCCTCCCAGCGCAGCTGACGATGAACTTGCGATATTGGGCGTCATCGCCTCCGACTCGGCGTAATTCGCGCTCGACGAGCGATGCGCCTGCATCCTCCTTGTAGCAGCCGAACATCGCGGGGTCGGGGAGTTCGAGGGTCACGAGATTGTCGTAATCTTGCAGGTCTCCAGTGATGCGGCCTCCGTAGGTTATCTCCACGCCCTCATCGCAGGACTTCGACCCCTTCGGGCGAATGCATGTCGAACCACCGCTTGCGCCCATGTCGACTATCGATTCCCAGCCTGCGGGAATAAGGTATGAGTAGGAGCCGTCGGGTGTCGTCCGCCGGATCTCGATAGGCCTTTTGGAAGGAGAAGGTCTGCTCGCCGGCGGCGCTGCGCTCTTAGGAGTATGGTTTGCTTTCTTCTCGGCGGAGATCGGAGTCTGAGATGCATCACCAGAAATGGTTGGTGGTCTGGATTCGGCGGATCGCATCGTAAGAGTAGTGGCGAAGAGCGCTCCAACCAAAGTGGCTGCGACAGACGCGGCGACCCAAAACCGAGCGTTGAATCGTTTGGGGGCCGCCGCAGGCTCAGATGAGCTCCAGTTCGGCTCGGTAGTCGGTTCTACGGCCCATGTCCGATCCAAAAATTTGGTGACCTCCTCGGCCGGAGCGGCAGAGCACAATCCTGATTGCCGGCAGATTTCCGCCATGGCCTTGAGGAGGTGATCGGCATGGGGCCTCTTCCCGGGATCCTTGGAAAGTGCTTGCCGAACCAGTGCTTGAAGGTCCTCGGGCAGTGCGTCGGTTTCCGGATCGCTGGTCATGATCCGTGTGGCTATTACTTCAGGTCGACCCGTTCCGAATGGCTGGCGGCCGGTTGACGCGAAGACCAGAAGCAACGCCCAGCCATAAATATCTGAAGGGAGACCCACATCGTCGCCACTGTATTCTTCTGGACTTATCCAGCCAGGGGAGCCGACGAGCACTCCGGTGCGAGTCACACTCGTTTCGTCCAGTGCCCGAGCGATGCCCATGTCGATCACGCGCGGACCTTTCGGCGACAAGATGACGTTGGAAGGCTTCAGGTCCCTGTGCACGATGTTCGCCGCATGCAGGGCGTGCAGTGCCTCGCAGAGGCCGGCGGCGAGGCCTACGATTCCTTGGCCGTAGAGTGGGCCGTCGAGTCCTATTCGTTCAGCGAGCGTTGGGCCGGGAACGTATTCGGTCGCCAGCCACGGTTGTGCGGTCTCCACATCGAAAGCCAAGACGCGAGTTGTATATTTACCGTGTACACGGTTGAGTAGCTCGACCTCTCGCGAAAAGCGTAGACGGAACTCTGGGTCGCGAGCCAATTCGCGATGGATTACTTTGATCGCGACTCGTTCGCTATTCGAGTCGATCCCTGCGTAAACGGTTCCCATGCCACCGGCGCCCAGTTTGCCAACCAGACGATAGGGGCCGATGTGGTCTGGGTCTTTGTTCGTCAGCGCGAAACCATCTTTGTCATTTCTCATCGCAAATCAACGTGGAGGCTTGTTGGGAAATTTGAAAGACCGAAGGATCTGCTCCACTTGAGCCCGTTCCTTCTTGGGCATCATATCAATGCTGACGGTGAGATGTGTGAGTGGCAGAACGAGGACTTCGGTCTCCGCTATCGATCCATCCTTGCAGTAGCTGCGCGCTTTCCGGTAATAAGCTCGGCGATCCCCAATCTTATGTAGACCACTCTTTATAATTCTTCCCTTGCGTAGAAGTCCGGTGTCCGTTTCGCAGGGCCACCCCGAGCCCTTATAGGTGATCTCGTCAGGATCGTCAAGCGATTTCAGGTCACTGTCGTCGTATGTGTCGTCTTCCTTTCGCGCCCAGGGGTAGATGCTCATTCCATATTGGTCGCAGTAGAAGTATTCTGCGTTCTTCTTACTCTTGGGGCGCAGGCACATAATATCCGGGTTGTTGGTCAGGTTGGGGAAGTACATCCAGTCCGGAGGAAGGACGAAGGAGATTCCCGCCATCATCTTCACTCTGCGACCAGATGGCTTCGCGGACTTCGGTGATGTCGTGGCCTTCGGTGTAGGACTCGGAGCCGCAGAGGCCGATACGCCAACAGGAAAAGCTGAAGAAGTGGAAGAAGGTGCTGGTGTCCTCGGCGGCGAAGCTTGTGATCGAATCTTTGGTTCCCCGTCTGCAAAGAGGAGGATGAGTGCGACCAGAGCGGCGATTCCGACTGTGGCTATCGTGATCGTCACGCCGTACCTGCGTCCAAGCTGCTCATTTGATGGTTCTGGAGCGCTCCACTCCCATTCGTGGCCAAGGGGCATGACCCACGTTCGGTTCAGGAACTGTGTGACGTCTTCCGTCTCCGCCGAACGCTCGCCGTGGTTCTCCCCCCAGAGGTGGGCTATTTGGGCCAGTATCTTCTCGGCGGAGGGCCGCGTGTCGGGGTCCTTGGCCAAGGCTTTGCCGATCGCGGGGGCCAGCGAGTCGGGGACTCCGTCCACCGAGGGCGTCTCAGCGAGCACGCGCATCGCAAGCACCTCCGGACGCCCTGTTCCAAAGGGCGGTCGGCCGGTGGCGGCGAAGAGCACGAGCAGGGCCCAGCCGTACACGTCCGCGGCCGGTCCCACATCATCGCCGCGGTATTCTTCCGGACTGATCCAGCCTGGAGAGCCCACCACGACACCCGTTCTGGTGACGCTGGTTTCGTCAAGGGCGCGGGCGATGCCCATGTCGACCAGGCGCGGCCCGGTAGGCGACAGGATGACGTTGGAGGGCTTCAGGTCTCGGTGGACCACTCCGGCGGCGTGCAAGGACCGAAGTGCCTCGGCCAGACCCGCTGCCAAGCCGATGATCTCCTCCTCGGAGAGCGGGCCACTCTCATCGACGCGCTGAGCCAGCGTGGGGCCGGCCACATACTCCGTCGCCAGCCACGGCTGTGCCGCATCGAGATCGAACGCCAGAACACGCACCGTGCACGCTCCGGTTACCCGCTGGAGAAGTGCCACCTCGCGCTTGAATCGGGTGCGAAACTCCGGGTCCCGGGACAGTTCCGGGTGAATGACCTTAACGGCGGCGCGGCGGCCGCTGCCGTCCATGCCCGCGTAGACGATTCCCATCCCGCCGGCTCCGATACGTCCCGCGAGCCGGTACGGGCCGATCGCGGTGGGGTCGAACCGGTCCAACGCAGTCAGTCCGTGTGCGTTGTGCTGCTTGGCGGGCGGTACCGGATCCTGCTGCTGCGCTGCCGTCGCTCCGGTTCCTTCAGACAACAGGCCCCTCCGCTAGCGATCTAGTCGTGGGCGACGTTACCGATAATCTGTCACGGAACAGCATCTATGCGATGAAAAGATGAAGTTTGACCTCTATCTTCCGATCTAGCGTTCATCAAGGTAGATGTCCAGATCTCCTGGTGGAGGATCGAAGGTAGATGGAGAGCCCGGCGGCTACGTGTGCCGGGCGGTGCAGGGTGATGGGCCGTCTGTGGCGATGTGGAAGCGCAGGGTGCCGATTTCCAGCAGCCGCAGGGAGTCGTGCCAGCGAAGTTTGGCGCTGCCGCGGCAGTGCTCCCGCAGACGCTGCGGGGTGTGGTTCCAGCCGGTGACGGTCCGCGCGTTCTCACCGGACACGGCGAAGGAGACGGTCCCCTCGTCGGTCACCACCAGGTCGGTGACCTTCTCGCTCTCCCGACCCGGCAGTCCGCGGCGGACGCGGTTCCAGCGATCCCATCCCAGACCGAACAGTGGGCCTTTCGGCACATGGCCCGGGTGGTCGCGATCGCAGTGCAGCACGCTCTCCGCACACGTCGGGAAGTCGACGGCGACGCTCGGCGAGTCGGCCGGCTCGGCGACGCTCTCGTCCAGCATCAGCTGGGCGAGCCGCCTTACCATCCGGCCGGCCGCGTCCGGTGAGGGGGCCGAGCACAGCAGCCGGGTCGAGGCGAAGAACCTGTTGCGCAGCCCGTTGACCCACGCGCCCGGGCCATGCCGCGTCAGGTTGAGCTTGGCCAGCGTCGCGTAGCTGAGCGGGGGAGTCCCGGTCGGGAGACGCAACCGCTGCCCGTGAGCGCTGTCCAGCTGAAGGAGCAGGCCCCAGCCGATGCCGTGGCGCTGCTGCCGGACCACCCACAGCCGGCAGCCCTGCGGGCCCACGAAGGATATGCCGTCGGCCGTGTCCATATCCTCGGCCCCGGGCTCCCGCGCCAGGAGGGCCAGCACCTGGTCCACGTGGTCGGAGCTCTCGCCCATCGTCCGCCGCTCGGCCGTCAGTCGGGGGATCTGGGTGGCTGTCGCCGTACCTTCACCGATCCACGGGTAGATCCTGATGCACTGGTCCGTGATCGGCAGCCGGCTCCGCGTCTCCGACACCATCGAGGCGACGACCTCGGTCAGGGAGGCCGCCGAGAACTCGCCGGGCAGGTCGGCGACCACGGCGACGACTCCGGAGACAGAGTCGTACACCCATCGGCCGACTGTGGTGTCGCGGCTCGCCTGCCCCACCAGGCGGTAAGTCGGCGCACCCGGCTCGAGGCCGTACGCGACCGGGATCTCCACCCGTAGCGTCGCGTCCCGGTCCTCCATCCGCAGGCCGAGCCCGCCGACGGCAAGGGTCAGGCCCGCCTCCGACTCGATGGTGTACGTCCGCGAAACGCCCAGGGAATCGGCGATCCAGGGCAGCGGGCTGCTCATGCCGGTTCCTCACTTCGGTCGTACGCGGGAGCCGGTTTCGGTGCTTCGGGCCTGGGCGGCCATTCGCCCGCGTCGATGCGGGCGACGAGATCGGGGTCGGGGTCCCAGTACAGGCGGACCAGTCCCGGGCATTCGCGGATCTCGCAACCGAGGACCCGCAGTTCGGCGAGGATCCGCTCCCTGTCTTCAGCGGGCAGATAGTCGGTCGGGTCGTAGTCGATGCCCCACGCGCCGTCCACCCGCTTGAACCGGCTCCACAGCACGGGAACCTTGCTCTCGGCGAACCATGCCGAGCTTTCCTCGGCGCTGGGGATCCAGTCCCGCCAGCCTTCGACACCGAAGACCGCATCGGTGTCGAAGCGCGCGTCCTCCGCCACGCGCCGCGCGAAAAGCTCGCGCGCGTCCACACCCCCCTCGGCCTCGTCACCCTCCTCGGGCTCGTCGTCCTCCAGGCGTCGTTCCAGGGCGGCTACCACGGTCTCCACCGCGTCGTCGTCCACCAGCACGTCACGATAGGTGCGGGCGTGGCACAGCGTGGCGTAGCCGCGCAGCTCACCTCGCGCCCACGACTCGGGGATGACATAGAGCCTGTCGTCGTCGACGTCGCTCACCTCGACCAGGACCACGGTGCCGGCCAGCGAACCGGGCTTGTCCACCGGCCGGTCCCGGTACAGCTCGTAGGCGGTGAGCCGATTCGGGTGCTCCGGAATGTCGGCGGCGTCGAAGGGGCACGCGTCCTGTCCGGCCGTGTCCTGTCCGGCCGTGTCGTCACCGGGCCAGCTCGTCGCGACGAGCAGCGGTCCCGACCTCGCCGACGTCGGCGGCAGCGCACGTACGGCCACGGCCTCGGCCAGCGCGATCACCGCTTCGACGGCGTGAGCGCCGCCGGTGTCCAGCACCGCGGCGGACAGGAAGAGCCGATAGGTCACGCCGTTCTGGTCGAAGGCCCATCTGCCCGGTGCGAACGTCGCGAACTGCTCGTCGAGGCGGTTGAGCCGGGTGACGAATCCGTCTCCCGTCGAGATGTTCCCCCAGCCGCCCGTCTCCTTGGGCCGCCAAACGGCGTCGCCGGGTGCCGCCGCGAGCCGCACCCCCCAGCCCAGGCGGGGATGACGGTCCAGCCTGATCGCGCAGGTGTGTTCGCCGGGGCGGGCGCGAAGGGCGGTCCTGGCCTCATCGAGCACGGTCTCCACCGTCGTGCGTCCGCTCTTCGCGACGCGCAGGTGGGTGGCGATGCGGTGCGGCCTGTCCCGCAGGCGCCCGTTGATCGCGGTCAGCGCGGTGGCCGCGCCGAGCTCCAGTTCGGGGACCCCGATGGCGGCCATCGCCTCGGCCTCGTAGACCAACTCCGCGACACAACGGGCGAGCGTCGGCACGCAGGAGGCGCCCCCGGTGATCGGGAGCTCCGCCACCAGTGCCAGCACACCCGTGTCCGGGTCGTGCACCCAACGTCCGAGGAGGACCTCCTGCCGCTGCCGCTCCCGGACGAAGTCCCACAGCGGGGCGGCGTCGGCGACGCCTCGCGCGAGCCGTACCTCGACCCGGAGCACCGGACCGACGGCCGTCTCGCGTACACCCAGCCACGTGCCGAGCCGACCGGCGGCGAAGCCCAACCCGCCGTGCAGTTCGACGGTCCAGGCCCGGCCGACTCGCAGCCGGGCGACGATCTTCTGGGGGATCACATCCGACGTGTGTGATCCGCTCCTGCTGTCATCTCGCACAACCGACAAACTAGGACAATCAGGTGTCACCGTCAAGCGTGTATCAAGTTCACAGCGAGCATCTTCGTCATGTGGATTTCCTGGCGCCGTAGTGCCAGGCGAGGAGCCACCGTTCGGCTCTCACGAACGCGGCGTTGAGCACGAAACCCAGGACCCCGATCAGCACGATGGCCGTCCACATCGCGGGAATGTCGAGCGCGTCCTGCAGCATCCGGTACCCGATCCCCTCGGTGCTGCCGACCAGCTCGGAGATGATCATCATGACCAGTGCCAGGGACACGCTCAGCCGTAACCCGGCGAAGACCTTCGGCGCCGCGGCCGGCAAAATGATCCGCCACAGCCGCTGGCCGCGGGACAGGCGGAACACGTCAGCGGTCTCCAGATACTGCCGGTCCACGTCCCGTGCCCCGTCCACGCTGTTCAGCAGCACCGGCCACAACACTCCGAACACGATCGCGGCCAGCTGGGTCGGGGTGCCCACCCCGAACAACACCAAAAAGATCGGCAGCAGGGTCGGCGGCGGGATCGACCGGCCGAAATGAATCAGCGGGTTGACGTACTCGGCCAGCCGCCGCGACCTGCCCACCGCGATGCCCACCAGCACACCGGCCAGGCAGGCGCCGGCCCAGCCGACCACCAGCCGCCACAGGCTCGGCAGCAGATGCCGCACCGCCTCGTCGCTGAGGAACAACCGTGCGGCCGGCCCGCTGAACCACAGCTCATGCGACCGGGCCGCGATCGTCGACGGCGGAGGAAAATAGGGAGCCTGCGCCAGGCGGGTGAGCACCTCCCACGCCGCCAACGCCACCGGCACGACCCACAGCCGGGCCAGACCTCTCAGGAGCCTCATGCCGCCTCCTGCCCGGTACGGGCGTGATGCCGGCGAAACAGCCGGCGCTCGGCGGCCACCAGCGCGACGTTGACCAGCAACCCGATCATTCCGGTCCATGCCACCGCCGCCAGCATCACATCACGCCGGTTCACCCCGGCGGTGCCCTGATCGGTCAGGAACGTGCCGATCCCGCTGTCGCCGCCCGCGACCAGCTCCACGCTCACCGCCACGATCAACGTGACCGAGGCGGCGATCCGCACTCCGGTGAGGATGAACGGCGCGGCGCTGGGCAGCAGCACCCGCGCCACGATCGCCGCCGGGCCGAAACCGAAGCTGCGCATGGTCTCCTTGGCCAGCGGGTCCACATCCCGCACGCCGTACCAGGTGTTGATCAGCAGGGGCCAGGACGAGGTGAACACGATCAGCGCGATCTCCGCCTGGGCGCCGCCGGTGAACACGAACAACGCCAGCGGGATCAGGGCCACCGAGGGGATGGGCCGCAGAAACTCCACCAGCGGCCGCACCGCCGTCTCCACCCTCGGCAGCGTGCCCAGGACCACTCCGGCGGGTACGGCGATCGCGATGGCCAGCAGCAGCCCGATGACCGCAGCCGACAGCGTGTCGCCGACCTTGGCGAGGAACGCGGCGTCCCCCGCCAGGACGACCGTCTTGGCCAGCACGTCCGACGCCAGCGGCACCGTGTAGGGATCGATCACCCCGGTCCTGCCGAGGGCCTCCATGACGAGAACAAACCCCGCGACGCCGATGGCGCCGCGGAGGATCGTCCGTGCCCTCATTGCGGCGGGGCCGCCACGAGCTGGTTGGCGTCGATCTTGGTCTTCGTGATGCCGAACTCCGCCATCAGGTCGGCCACACGCTGGGTCCGGGTGGCGTCGAGCGAGGTGGAGAAGGTGCCCATCGACATGGTGGAGGCCACCTCGGCCGGGATCTGAGTGAAGGTCGGGATCACCTGGTTGAGCGCCTCGCGGTCGGACGCGGCGATCTGCTGGGCCTTGCCGATCGCTCGCTGGAACGCGGCGGCGGTCTTCGGGTACTTCTCGACCCAGTCGGCGGTGGCGCCCCAGCCGTCCAGCGGCAGGTCGGCCGTCGGGCCGCTCAGGGTGTCGACCAGCTGGACCGCCCCGAGGTCCTTCCGCGCCGCCGAGATGTAGGGCTCGCTGAGCCAGGCGGCGTCGACCTGTCCCGACTTCAGCGCGGCGAGCTGCTGGTCGAAGGGGATGGGCACGAACTTCACATCGGTCGGAGCCAGTCCGGCGACTTTCAGGTGAGCGCTGACGGTGACCTCGCCGAGGGCCTTGAGCACGTTCACCGCGACCGTCTTGCCCTTGAGGTCCTGAAGCGACTTCACCGGGGAGTCTTCGGTGACGTAGAGGCCGTTTATGCCAGGAGCTCCCTGCTGGGACTCGACGAGCATCTTCAACTTGGCGGCGCCGGAGTCCTGGATGGAGATCAGCGAGACATAGGTGGTGAGGAAGGCGTCCATGCTGCCATTCAGAATCTTGGGCATGACCGCCTGCGGAGCCTGGATGGTCTCCGTCTTGATGGTCAGGCCCTCTTCCTCGAAGAATCCTCTCTCCAACGCCAGGAACAGCGGCGCCGCCGAGGGGACGGGCACGACACCGAGGTTGAGCGTGGTTTTCTCGAGGCCACCGGCACTGTCGCCGGCACTCGCTTCATCTGTTCCAGAACCGCCGCACGCGGCAAGCGTGACGACCGCGGCGAGCCCGGCGAGGGACGTACGGATGACGGTCCCGATTCTCATAACGTCTCCTTGTCCTGGGAAAACCGCATCTCAATGAGGGAAGAAATAGCGGTAACCCGCCCCGATCGGAGGCTGCGGCACAACATGAGCGGCAGCTTACCGGAGGAAGATCGAGGTCCATCGGCAAGATGGGCGCTTTGTCGGATAAAGGACCTATTTCAGCGTGTAATTCTGATTATGACTGATGGTTATGCGTGCTGTGACTCGTCACGGAATGTAATTGATGTTTCCGGTGGCTACCGGATGGTGTATTCGAATCCGGCTCGCCGCCTGATGTCGGCATATCGCAGGTCCGGATCATGTAGAACGTACGTACTCGAAACTTGACAAGATGCCGCCGCCGATGGCCGGGCCTTGAGCCCACCGGTGATGCGACAATCACCTGCGAAGGACAAACCAGAACGTCCGGTACCATCAAGTCAAGTGTGTATGCGCATCACGACTGAATCGATGACGGACATCATTTGGGGAGTCGTGTCCGGCTTAACGACGGTCCCCCGACTCCGCCGGTAAGACTTGACAAATTCTCCTTACTGATTTCTTATACGATCAGTCATCGGGGCGTACATTCGTGCGCAATCGCCCAACAGGCCCAGAACGGTCACGGGTGGATGCCCCGGCGGCTCACCCCGTTCTATTGTCGGTTCACCAAGGAAACCATATGAAGACGGAGAAACGGCAACGCACCCTCGCCGTGATCGTGTCACTCCTCATGGCCGTGACCACGGTCGCCGCGGCGGCGCCGACGGCCGTGGCATCCCCCTCCACCGCCGCGCGTACGGCCGTCGCGTGCGCGCCCGGCACGACGATCCAGACCGACAAGGGCCCGGTCTGCGGCCTGTCGGCCGACGGCGTCAAGACATGGCTCGCGGTCCCCTACGCCGAGCCGCCCACGGGTGAGCTGCGCTGGGCGCCGCCCAGGCCGCACGCCCCGTGGACGACGCTCCTCCAGGCGACGGCGACAGGCACCCCCTGCCCGCAACCGGAGTTCCTCACCCCCGAGTCGACCGACGAGGACTGCCTGAAGCTGAACATCGCCGCGCCGGCGGACACCGGCCGCAAGGCGCTGCCGGTCATGGTGGAGTTCCACGGCGGCGGCTTCCGGCTCGGCGCGTCCTCCGACGGCGCGCACCTCGCCCGTACGGGGAACATCGTGCATGTCAGCGTCGACTACCGGCTCGGCATCCTCGGGTTTCTCGCGCACCGGTCGTTGGGCGCGCGCTCGGGGAACTACGCCCTGCGCGACCAGCAGGAGGCGCTGCGCTGGGTGCGCGGCAACATCTCCCGGTTCGGCGGAGACCCCGGGAACGTGACCATCTACGGCGCGTCCGCCGGCGGGTCCAGCGTGTGCGCCCAGACCACCTCACCGGCCGCCAAGGGACTGTTCCAGAAGGGGATCGCCCAGAGCGGCGAGTACAACTCGCTGCTGGGCAAGGACAGTATGTGGCAGCCGCAGGACTGCAAGTCGGACCTGCCGACCCTGAAGGAGGCGGAGGCGACGGGCGACCGCTTCGCCGCGGCGGTCGGCTGCGGCGGCGCCGCCGACGTGGCCGCCTGCCTGCGCGCGGTGCCCGTCAAGACGCTGCTGGAGAAGGCCGGCGACGGCATCGGCCCCGACAAGGGCACGCTGGCCCCGATCGTCGACGGCGAGATCCTGCCGATGTCGCCCGGAGAGGCGTTCGCCAGGGGGCGTGTCAACAACGTCGCCCTCATGCACGGCGTCGACCGCGACGAGGTGCAACTCCAGGTCGCGAACACTCCGGAGGAGTACGAGGCCCTGGTCAGGGAGCAGTACGGCCGCCTCGCCCCCGAGGTGTTCAGGCGCTACCCCCTGAACCGGTTCCCCGAGCCGGCGGCGTTCATCGCCTCCCGCACCATCGTGGCCGACTCCAACTCGGTCTGTCCCGCCCTGCTCAACCACGAACGGCTGGCCCGCCGCATCCCCGTCTACGCCTTCCAGGTCGACAACGCCGACGCGCCGCCGATGTTCTTCCTGGACGCGACCAAGCCGAACGGCTCGTACCACGTCAACGAGGTGCCGTTCCTGCTCGCGCCGCCCGGCGCCGACGTGAGCGCCAACCAGCGGGTCTTCGCCACGCAACTGGTCACCCAGTGGACCGGGTTCGCCCGCACCGGCGACCCGACGGTCGACGGCGCGCCGTACTGGCCCAGGTTCACCCGCCACCACCCCACCGTCATGTCGCTGGCGCCGGCGGGTGACAGCCAGTTGACGGAGGAGATCTCCAAGCAGCACAACTGCGGTTTCTGGAACAAGCACGCCCCGTTCACCCGCTGAACGGCCGTCCCTCACAGGCCCGGCCTCCCGTACGCGGGGGTCCGGGCCTCCCCCCCAACGATGAGAAGAGACGGGAATGCATCGGAAACAGCGAACGAAGTCGCTGAGAGCCCTCGCGGTGGTGGCCGCCTCGTGCCTGGCCGTACTGCTGGGCACGCCGGGCGCGTCCGCCGAGCCCGGCGACGGGAGCACCGCCACGGCCGACACCAGCGTGGCCGACACGGCCGGGCTCTTCCCGGGCCGGCTGCCGGGAGGCGACTGGCCCAGCTGGCAGAAGGACCTGAGCGGCTCGCGCTTCAACGCCTTCGAACATCGGATCACTCCGGGCAACGTGCGCCGGCTGAAGCTGAAGTGGGCGTTCGCCTACCCCGAGAACGCGGGCACGCCGCACAGTCAGCCCGCCGTCGTCGGTGACACCGTCTACTTCGGCGCCCCCGACGGCCACTTCTACGCCCGTAACGCGCGGACCGGCGCCGCGAAATGGGACTTCGACCTGAGCACGGTCGGCCCGCCCGGCCGGGGCGCCGTGGTGCAGGACGGGCCCGCGGTCGCGCGGGGCAAGGTGTACTTCGGCGACGGCCGGGGCTCCTTCTACGCACTGAGCCAGCGCACCGGCAAGCTGGTCTGGTGGAAGCAGCTGGACGACCAGGTGGCCGCCGGCCTGACCAGCTCGCCGATCGTCTACGGGAACCGCGTCTACGTCGGCGTCTCCAGCGGCCAGAACATCATCGGCAAGGACTTCCCCTGCTGCACCTTCCGGGGCCATGTCGACGCCCTGGACGCCGAGACCGGCGACCTGGTCTGGCGCTACTACACGGTGCCCGAGCCCGAGCAGAACGGCACCTGGCCGAACGGCCGGCCCAGGTACGAACCGTCCGGTGCGGGCGTGTGGAGCACCCCGGCCATCGACCCGTTCACCCGGACCCTGTACGTCGGGACCGGGCAGAACTACACCGGAAGCGGGGGCGACTACGACTCGGTGCTGGCGCTGGACATCACCACCGGCAAAGCCCGCTGGACCCGCAAGATGACCGACGTCGACACCTGGCGGATGGAATGCTCGATCCCCACCCCTGAGGACCGGCAATATTGCCCGAACCTGCCGGACGGCACCGCGCTCGACTTCGATCTGGGCGCCGCTCCCAACATCTTCAGCGCGGGTGGCAGACGCCTGATCGGCATCGGGCAGAAGTCCGGCGTCTTCCACGTGCTCGACGCCAGGACCGGGGAGATCGTCTGGCAGCGCCAGCTGTCCGAGCCGATGCCCGGCGGTGGCCTGTCCGGCATCCAGTGGGGCACCAGCTTCGACGGCAGACGGCTGTACGTCTCGACGTACATGGGCAGGCCGGGCACGCTGTTCGCCCTCGACCCGGCCAACGGCCACGTCATCTGGAAGACCCCCAATCCGGAGGACGGCTGCACCACCGGCGGCGCGGCGCAGTACCCCGCTGTCTGCCAGCTCGGCCACGGGCCCGCGGTGACCACGACGCCCGGTCTGGTCTGGCTGGGCAGCATGGACGGCAAGATGCGGGCCTACTCCGCGCGCACCGGCAAGGTGCTGTGGACCTACGACACGATGACACCGGTCGACGGCGTCAACGGCCTGCCGGGACGCGGCGGTGCGGTGTCCGGCGCGGGCGGGGCGGTCGTCTCGCACGGCATGCTCTTCGTGCAGTCCGGCTACATGTTCACCCCGTACCCCAACCCCGGCCGCGGCTCAGTCCTGCTGGCCTTCGGCCTCTGACGCGATCCCTTCTCCGGCACGCGGTGCCGCTCTCCCCGTGGGGGGGGGGGGGGGG
>NZ_BOOG01000003.1 GCF_016863115.1 Sphaerimonospora thailandensis | reverse complement strand
CCCGGGGGGGGGGGGGGGGGCGGCACCGGGCGACCGTACCGGCGAGAGCCGGATGTATCCGATCGGCGCACCCATCCGAGCACACTCCGTTCTCTCCGGTGGTGGTCGCGCCCTGGCCTGCCCCGCTCAGTCGCGACGTGCGGCGAATCCCTCGAAGAACAGCTTGGCGAGCAGGTCCGCGAACTCGGGCGTGGAATAGCCACGGCGAATGGGCCAGTGCATCGTCGCCCATAGGGAGTCGCGGACGGATCGGTAGAAGATCTCCGCGGGGATGTCGTCGCGGAGGCTTCCGTCCGCGATGCCGGCCCTGATCGCTGTCATCCAGTAGTCCCGGACTCCGCGGGAAGCGCTGTCGACCGGTTCGAGGAGGCCGTTGTCGCGCAGGTACTGCCGGTCGTTCTGGTAGATCGCCGTTGCGTGGGGATGCTGGTCGATGGTCACCAGTGTCTCCCGGATCAGGCCCTGCAGGGTCTCCCGGGGTGTCCGGGTGTGCTCGGCCACCCGGGCGAACCGACGGTGAACATCGTTCATGAGGTCGCCCAGGATTTCGGTGACGATGGCGTTCTTCGATTTGAAGTGGTGGTAGAGGCTGCCGGAGAACACTCCGGCGGCTTCGCCGATGTCGCGCACCGTGGTGGCCGCGATCCCCTTGGCGGCGAACAGTTCTGCCGAGATGGCGAGGATCTTCTCGCGCCGTTCTGGCGTCGGGCTCAAGGCGTCCTCCATGGCTGCTGCCACTTCATGTGGTTCGTCGACGATTGCTTGACCGAGCCCAGGTCCCTCGGACCAGACCGTCACCTCGGCCTTTCGGTATCAGGGGGGCCACTTGTCGGGGCTCTGTTCGAGGTGTTAGCGTACCGCACCAAGCGCTTGCTCAACTAGTGATTGGAGGGAAGTGAGCGTGCAGAGTCTCGAAGCGGAGCTCGGCCGGTTTATGAGTGAGGCTCCGTAGACCACCGTGCGGACGACGGTGCCGCGGCCGGTGGTGACCCAGGGCAACGAGCTCTGGTTCCGGTTACCGCAGCGGCCACGGACTCTGCCACGTGTGTCGAGCCGGTCTTCTGCGATGTTCCGGAAGCCGGAATCACGCTGCTGCGCTACCGGCCGCTTTCCGGGCTCAGGTAGACCCCATCGGGGAGGTGGCGTGCAGCGCGTTCGTTGTGCCGGCACGTTCATGACGGCATGATGGGTCTTTCCTCGTTCCCAGCCAGGCTATCGGAGTGTAAACTATACGACGTAGTGTAATCGATGGAAAGTCTGATGAATTTCTCTTCCAGTCAGGAAGATCTTCCGCGCACAGGCACTCGTCGTGGAGGATTGCCAGAGAAGCGCCGTGCCATCATCCAGGCGGCGCGCACGGTATTCGGGCGCGAAGGCTTCACCCGGACCAGCGTCGACGCCATCGCGGCCGAGGCGAACGTGTCCAAGCGCACTATCTACAACCACTTCACCCACAAGGAACACCTGTTCCAGACGGTGATCCTGGAAGGTGCCACGCAGGTCGCCCAGGCGCAGGCGGCTATCGCCGACCGCCACCTGCACAAAATCGTCGACATCGAACGGGACCTCATCGACTTCTCGCTCGAACGGGTGGCTTCACTGGAAAGGTTCGCCAGCCACTGGGCGCTCGTCCGGGTGATCGAGGCCGAGGCCACCCACATCCGCCCCGCGGTGCTGGAGGCGTGGATGGAGGCCGGGCCGAGGGAAACACTCCGCATCCTCACCTGGTGGATGGGCGACCTGACCTCGCGTGGTCTGCTGCGGATCGACGACACCGCAGTTGCCGCGAACCTGTTCAACCTGGTGACCTTCATCAGCGTCGCCCAGCCGACGTTCTATGGGGCGATACCGATCGACGGCCCGGACGAGCTCGTGCGCAACGGGGTCCGGGCGTTCCTCTGCCTCTACCTGCCGTACCGCTGACAGACGGCAGGCTTTCGCGAGGCCACCGCGCGGGCGAGGTCATCATCAGTACGGTGCTGCCCGCCGGTCACGTCACCGACAGCCGATCTGGGACGGGAGCCGGATAGGGGAGAGGGTCACGTTCGGTTCTGCGGGAGCCGGACGGCGAGACTCCCACCGGGCGCCCGACATGTTTCGCGATTCCCGGCTCGCGCGCAAGCGTCCACTGGTTTCGCTAAGGGGTTCTCGCCGGACAGTCGCCGACTTGACGAACCTGTCGAGCATGTTTTGCCCGCGGCCAGGATGCCCTGTCAGGATTCTTTTATGAATCAATCCACTGGCGGCCGAAAGCCGCTCTTCCAGGCCCGCGCGGAGATTCGGATTTCGGCTCGGCCGAAAGAGGTCTACGCCGTCATCAGCGACTTACGGCGGAGCGGTGAATGGAGTCCGGAGTGCCGGGGTGGCGAATGGATTTCCGGGGAACCGGGGACCGCGGGCGCGGTGTTCCGCGGTCACAACGAGCGCGGCTCCGACGTCGTCGCCTGGGCACCTGTCGTTCGCGGTCACTGGATCACTACCTGCGAAGTGGTCGAGGCCGAGCCGGACCGCACGTTCTGCTGGGCGATGTGCAGCCGTTCTGGAGAGCGCCAGGAGAGTGTGTGGGGCTTCGGTGTCGAGCAGGTCGGCGACGAGAGCGTTCTGGTCCACCACTTCCTTATGACCGAACCCACTGAGGGGATCCGGGAGATCACCGCTCAGATGGACGTCGCGGAGAAGACGAATTTCTTCTTCGAGTGGGGCGAGAAAGTTCAGCGCGATATGGAGGTCACCGTAGCGCGCATCAAGCGTGTTATCGAGGAGGACTGAGCGGCCCACGCCGAAGGGGACGAGAGATGTTACTCCAACGGATCGGAAACCGGGGCTTCGGGCTGGGCACTCTGTTCGAACGGGCCGCGGCGAAACACCCCGCCAACGTGCTGATTCTGGATCATGACCTGGACATCGCGCCGGAACTCGGACGCCGGACGACCGTCGCCGAGGTCGCCGACGTGGTGGACGAGTACGCGTCCCGGCTGCGGGCAGCCGGAGTCCGTCCTGGTCAGCGGGTGGTCGTCTACAAGTCGAATGGCTTCGACATCACGCTTCTCTCCTGTGCCGCCGCACGTGCCGGCGCGGTTCCTGTGCTGCTGTCCCCGAAACTGGACGGCGAGACCGCGATCGAGCTGATGCGGCGCACGGATCATCCGTACCTGGTCACCGACCAGGCCACGCTCGACAAGGAGCTGACGGAGTCGATCTTCTCCGTCAGCGAGCGGGTGCTGCTGACCTCCGGTAACCACCCGCACGCGGTGGGACTGCGATCGCTGTCCGAGATGCGGCGGGTCCCTTCCATCCCGCGCCCCCCGGACGA
Source organism: Sphaerimonospora thailandensis (assembly GCF_016863115.1). Classification (GTDB taxonomy): domain Bacteria; phylum Actinomycetota; class Actinomycetes; order Streptosporangiales; family Streptosporangiaceae; genus Sphaerimonospora; species Sphaerimonospora cavernae. The sequence continues at coordinate 153,333 of NZ_BOOG01000003.1, read as the reverse complement.
ACCCATACTGATCACCCACACGTCCGGGACCACGGGTATCCCGAAGCTGGCAGTGCACACGGAACGCACGTTGCAGGCCCGCTACCGGCCGCAGGCGGCCGTGATCAGGCCGATCATCCGCGGCCGGGAGACCATCGCCATGCACCTCTCCTTCGTGCACTCGCGGATGTTCACCGCGCTGGCGATCTCTCTGTTTCGAGGATTCCCGATCATCGTCCTGATCGACTCGGACCCAGACCACGCGGCCGACCTGTTCGCGAGGCTGCGCCCCGGGATCCTGGAGGCCCATCCCAACACGTTCATGCAGTGGGAGCGGATCGCCGATGATCCACGCGGCCCCCTGGCCAACGTCAAGCTCTTCAGCAGCACGTTCGACGCCATCCACCCAAGGACCGTGCGCCGGATGCTGAGTGCCTCGCGCCGGCGTTCTCCCGTCTGGGGCCAGCTCTACGGGCAGAGCGAGGTCGGGCCGGTGGTGGCGCGATCGTTCTCCAGACGGCGTAGCCCCGGTGCCGACGGGCGGTGTATCGGCATGCCGTTCCCGGGCATGACCGACGTCCGCGTGGTGAGCCGGGACGGCCGCCCACCCTCCGAACGAAGTCCTGGGTACATCGAAGTGAACACCGACGGCAGGATCGTGACCTATTTCGGTGAGCAGGCCCGCTACGACGAGCAGGTCCACGACGGCTGGTGGCGGATGGGCGACCTCGGCTACCGCACCAAATGGGGCTGCGTGCACCTGCTCGACCGCGAGGTGGACCTGATCGAGGGTTTCGGCAGCACTCTGGCCGTGGAGGACCGGCTCTTCAGTCGGCTGGAGGATCTCACCGAGGTCGTCATCATCCCCGCCCCGGATGGCGAGCCGGTGCCAATCGTGTGCACCAGAGACGACAAACTCGTCGATCCGGCGGCGTGGCGGGCCGCCACCGCGGATCTTCCCCCCATGGCCGATCCCGTCCACATGCGGCTCGACGAGCTGCCGCAGACCGCCACCACCAAGATCAGGCGTCTTGAGCTGGCCCGCATGCTGGCCACCGGCGACCATGTGCGGCCGGCCGGACGATCCCCGGAGAGTGAGTGATGCCGAAGATCATCATTGTGGGTGGGGGCATCGGCGGTCTCGCCATGGCTCTCTCCGCCGCCGCGCGGGGCCACGGGGTCGTCGTCCTCGAACGCGCCGCCCGCTTCGCTGAGATCGGCGCGGGCATCCAACTCGCCGCAAACGGCATCGCGGCCCTGGACCGACTCGGCCTGGGCGAGGAGGTCCGCCGCATCGCGGTCCGCATGGCCGAGCTCCGCTTCATGGACGGGGTCACCGAGGAGCACGTGACGAGCCTCACCCTCACCGAGGAGTATCGACGGCGCTTCGGCAACCCCTATGTCGTCGTGCATCGCGCGGAGTTGCACGCCCTGCTCCTGGAGGCCTGTCAGCGATCGCCGGCGATCGACCTGCGCGCTGGCAGTACCGTCACCGGGTACGAGCAGGACGTCCGAAGCGCGACCGTCCTGCTGGAGGATGGTGCTCGAATGACGGGCGATGCCGTGATCGGCGCCGACGGCATCCATTCGGCGATCCGGCGGCAGCTCGTGGGCGATGGTGCACCGCGGGTGTCGGGTATCACGGTGTATCGAGCGATCATCCCGATGGAGCGGGTCCCCGAGCGGCTGCGGTGGAACACCTCTGTGACGTGGTGGGCGGGCCCCGGCTGCCACTTCGTGCACTATCCGATCGGCGGGGGCACGTATCTCAACCTCGCCGCGAGCAGCGACAACGGCGCGACCGAAGCGCTGGCGGGCGTACCGGTGACCCGGGAGGATGTGCGCCGTGAGTTCGCCGTTCTCGGTGACGCCCCGCACGAACTCCTCGAACTGGGCGACGGCTGGAAGACGTGGGTGCTCATCGATCGGGACCCGGTACGCGACTGGACCGACGGCAGGGTGACACTGCTCGGAGACGCGGCCCACCCGATGCTGCACTACGCCGCGCAGGGCGCGTGCCAGGCGCTGGAGGACGCTGTCGTCCTCGGCGACCTGCTCTTGTGCGGGGTGGACGAGTTTCCCCAGCGGTTCGAGAAGTACAACGCCGAACGGTGTGAGCGCACCGCTCGCATCACGCTTCTCGCCCGCGAGAGCACCAAGCTCTGGCACCCCGCCGGTGAGGAGGCCGTCGCTCGGAACGTGATGCTGTCCTCGCTCTCGACGACTCAGCTGCACGACTTCGTGGCCTGGATGCACGGTGCCCGGCACTTCAGGGAAGCAGAGGGTATTCCCTGACGGGTGTCGCAGTCCGAGACGGTTCCGGGCCCGGTGGCTCAGCCACCGGGCCCGGAACGTCATGCCTGGCCGCCCGCGGTCAGTCCCGGATGACGGTTTTGGTCCGCATCAGGAACTCGCCGAGGTAGCCGTCGTGCGGCACTCCCGGTCTGATCCAATACGTGGGGTGGTCACCGTGGTAGACATTGCTGATGGTCGGCTCGTCGAGCAGCCGGTCGACCAGCTCGTCGTCCCCGGTGATCGCCGTGAGCACCAGGGTGCCGCGCAGCGGCGCGATCCCGTTGGCGCGCGACCAGGGAGCCACCCACACGCAGGGGAAGGGAACCTCGATGCCGGCCTGCTCGGCGTCGGGGCGATCGAGCTGGTAAACGGCAGGGCGCAGGACCGCGCTGCCGTCGCCGAGCTCCTCCACCAGGCCCTCGTCGCCCAGCCAGGCCCGGAGCCCCGCCGCCCGGCCGAGCACGAACGCCTCGATGGCGCGCGCCGACTCCGCCGGCTGGACCGGCAGTACCGCCTTCTCGTCCTCGGGTGGCAGGCTGGGCAGGTCGGCCAGCCGCTCGGCGATGGCCTCCGCGACGGGCGCGGGGTCGCCCTCCACGAAGACCGCCGTGGCGTTGATGCAGGCAACGCCGCCCTGGTCGCCGATCGAGCCGACGATCGTGTCGAGATGGTCGCGCCAGTCGCGGTCGCGGGTGATCAAGATCTTGGATCGTCCGGGTCCTTGGGGCAGCACGTTGGTTCCGGCGTACTTGCGAACGACCTCGTCGCCTCCGTAGACCATCCCCAGATCGCTCCGGCGCAGCAGCTCGTCGGCGGCGTCGTGATCGGTCGGCAGCAGCGCGACATGGTCTTCGCCGAAGCCCGCTGCGCGCAGCGCGGTGATCAGTCTGTGCGGTGTGAAAGGCTCGCGGCGGGAGGGGCGGACCGCCACTCGGTAGCCGAGCGCCAGGGCCTCCAGCCAGAGGCCGTGCGGGCCCGGATGGTTGCCGGCCGCGTGCACCGCGAAGACGTCGCCGCGCCGGGTCCACACGGCTCGGCCCTCGCGAGTGAGCGGATCCCGCCAGTCGCCGACGGCCCCGGCGGGCCGCGCCTCGAAGGCCGTCGAGCCGGCCTGCTTCGCCGAATCGGCGACGGCGGCCGCGGCCTCCCGGACCACGCCGATCGGTACGCCGGAGACCCGGCTGACGACGCGCTCGTACTCGTTGAATGTGAGCCCGCCGATCACGCCCTCGGTGAAGAGGCGGGCGGCGCGGGTCAGTGCGGCGATCCGCTCAGCGAGCGGCAGGGTGTGCGCCCGGTGCATGGCCGCCATCGAGCGGGTCACGTACAGCCTGGGGACCAGGCTCAGTTCGGCTACTGGCGTCCCGGAGACGTCGGAGACAGCCATCCGGTTCCGTGCTCGGAACGTCCCGTGGGCGCCCAGCGCCTCCAGGGAGATCAGGCCGCGCCCCATCAGTAGACCCCCTCGATGACCTTCTCGCTCTTGAACTCCGCCACCGGCGCGATGTCCGCCACGGAGTCCCCGACCTGACCGGCCGGCGGCTCGACGCGCGTGGCCAGGTCCCGCTCCAGGTTGTTGGGCAGGAACATGGCCTTACTGACGTGGTGCATCACCACCTGGCCGCGTTCGCCGTACGGCACGGGCTTGCCGGTCTCTGGGTCGACGACGCTCAAGCTCATGTACGGCGAGAACGGGTCGTAGACGCATGGGTCGTCGTCGGTGAGGCCGACCCGCTCGCTGGCGTTACCCAGGATCATGGTGCTGCCGTAGCCGCTGTACAGCACGGCATTCGGGAAGATCTCGCTGCGGTAGAGGAAACGGGTGTCGGCGTCCATCTGCGTGCCCACCCAGTTGATGGCCCGAACCTTCTTGTTCACCAGCCGGGCGAGGTCGTCGCGGGCGGCGATCCGTTCCAGTACCGGCGGGGTGCACATCAGCACACCGATGTCCTGGGACTCCAGAAGATAGGCAACCTGCTCGATGATGTGGTCGGCGTACATCCCCGCCTCGGCCGCCTTGCCGTCTGCGATGAGCCTCTTCACCCACCGCGGATCGAGATCGACGGTGAACGGGAGACCGCCGCGCGACACGGCCTGCGCCTTGATGACGTCCCCGACCATGTGCGGACCCGTGGGCACCACCACCAGCCAGTTGACGTCCCGCGGAAAGCCGTGGGCGTCCAGTTGGGCGCTGCTCCAGTGCAGCAGCCGATCCAGCCAGTCCCGCAGCAGCACTACCCGTTTGGGCTCGCCGGTGGTGCCGCCGCTCTCGTATACGCCGACGACATCTGGGCACGGGCCGTAGCCGCGGGGAATCACGTCCTCTATTCGGACCTGCCGCAGCTCGTCGGCGAAGTTGGGGAACAGCGTGAGGTCGTCGAAGGTTCGAACGTCGGTACGCGGGTCGAAGCCGAGGCTTCCGGCGCGCTCCAGCCAGAAGGCGGAGCCGGTCTCGGGTGAGAAGTGCCAGTGCATGGTGGCACGCAGGAACTCCTCGGGGTCGATAGCGGCCCCGAAGGGCACCTCCAGCGGGGATTCGGCAAATGACACGGTTGTCCTTCCGGTGATTTTCTGCGTCGAGCCGGCTCAGTGGCGCGGTCGGTCTGTTCCAGACGGGTTGTCGATCACGTACCGCCAGCGGCCGTCCGGCCCGCGGCGGGCGACATCGGTCGCCGAGCCCGCCAGGTGCACCGGTTCTCCGTCGGGTCCGATGCCCTCGATGAGGTAGTCGCAGATCAGCAGTGCGAGATCCTGGCAGACGTAGGAGTGCCGTACGGTCAGCTTGATCGGCACGCCGAGCCGGAGGAACTCCGCGTTGGCCCGGCGGCGGGCGTCACCGGTGACGGTCGTACCCGGCTCGGTGATGAACACCGCCTCGGGTTCGAAGAGGCTGTCCACGGCGGCCAGGTCACCGGAGTTGAAGGCACCGGCGAACACGAGCGGGAGCCGCTTCGGGTCGGCGGGGGGCAGGGGGGCCTCGGTCACGGCGCGGACCTCACCCCAGTTGGGGGCCCGCGACCTCGCGGTTTCCTGGCTCCGGCCGCGGGGGAGGGCTGTCGAGGTTGAAGCCGAAGTACTTCCGATAGGCCGCGAGCACCGCTTCGTCGTCGGACAGTTCCTCGGTGGTGCGCTCTTCGCCGTTCACGAAGGTCAGCGTGTTGCCCTTCAGCGTGATGCGACCGGTCTCGGTGCGCAGTGTGCAGAACACCTCCCGGAGGAACGGGGACTGCGGCGAGGTCCGCCACCACCACAGGGTGGGCTCGAAGTCCTCCAGACGACAGGGACGGGTGTCCAGCCGGTACAGCGGCCTGCTGTCGAGGTACACGTCGATGCCGCCGTCCTCGGCGTCCCGCAACTGGTATTCCCCGTCGGGATCACGCTGTGCATCGCGGGAGTCCCAGCGCAGCGGAAGCCGGCTGTTCCGGCCGAATCCTACGTCGACCAACCAGGTCTCCGCGAGTTCGACGCGCAGCGCCAAGTGGCACAGGGCGGGTCCCAGGACGCCGCCGGGCCGGTACACCCGACCTGGGAGGATCTCCACCTCGTATCCCAGCGCACGCAGCAGGAACGCGAACGCGGGGTTCACCTCGTAGCAGCCGCCGCCCCGGTGCCGGTGCACGATCTTGCCGAGGACCCGCTCGTCCATGAAGATCGGCTGGTCCAGGTGGTAGTCGAGGTTCTCGAACGGCACCGAGAGAACGTGCTGTTCCTGGAGGTGCCGCAGGGACGTGAGGTCCGGCCGATCGGGGCGGGTCGCGCCTATTCGTTCCAGGTATGCCGCTACCGGGACGTCACTGGTTACGTGATCCATGTATGTCTGCTCCTGTCGTCTTTTCTGATGTCGGCCGGTCACCAGCGCAGCAACCCCAGCCCAAGAGACATGCCTCCGCCGAAGCCCGCCAGGAGGACCAGGTCACCCGAGCCGAGCGCGCCGGATTGCGCGAGGTGGTGGAGCGTGATGGGCACCGAGGCCGCCCCGGTGTTCCCGAGATCCTCGTAAGTGGTCCCCATGCGCCGGTCCGGGATGCCCACCCTCCGGGCGAGGTCGGCGAGCATCCGGCCGTTGGCCTGATGCGGCACGAAGTGCGCGATGTCCGCCACCGACAGACCCTGGTCGGAGAGGAAGGCCCGGATGGCCGCGGGCACGTGCTCGGCGACGAAATCACGTACCGCCCGGCCGTTCATCGTGAAGTAGTGCAGGCCGAGCTCCACGGTGTCCGCGGAGGCCGGGAGCCGGCTGCCGCCCGCCCGTACCTTGATCAGGTCGCGCTCGGAGCCGAACGTGATGAGCCGGCTCGCGACCAGGCGCCGCCGGCCACGGGCCGGTCCCAAGACCACCGCGCCGGCGCCGTCCCCGAACAGCACCACCGTGCGTCGGTCGGCGGGGTTCAGGATGCGCGAGTACATGTCCGCGCCGATGACGAGCACATACATCGAGTCCGAACCGGCCAGCATGCGTTCGGCCACGCTCAGTGCGAAGACGAAGCCGCTGCACACGGCGTTGATGTCGAAGGCGGCCGCGCCCGTTCCGGCGCCCAACTCGTCGGCGACCACGCAAGCCGTCGGCGGCTGCGGCGAGTCCGGTGTGGACGTCGCCACGATGATCAGCGAAAGATCGACGGCCGAGAGCCCGGCGGCTGCGAGCGCGGCGCGTCCGGCCATGGCGGCCAGGTCAGAGGTGGCTTGGTCCGGTTTGGCCCAGCGCCGCTCGCGAATCCCGGTCCTCTCCCGGATCCATTCCGCGGTGACCCCGGCCGCCTCGCAGATCTCATCGTTGACGACCACACGGTCCGGCCAGTACCCCCCGGTGGCCAGGATGCTCAACGCTCACCCCCCGCTGCGGCGCTCGCGGAACCCGCCAGAACGTCCGTCAGAAGCGTGCCGAGGATTCGCTCGCCGCCCTGGGTGAGCACGGACTCGGCGTGGAACTGCAGCGAGACGAAACGCGGGCCGCGCAGCGCGTGTACCTCGCCGGTGCCCGGATCCCGGCTGAGCTCCACCACGCCCACGCCCGAGCACTCGATCTTGTCCTCCGGATTGCGGGCGGCGAAGGTGTTGTAGAAGCCGACCCGCTCCCGGACCCCGAAGAGGTCGATCTCCCGCTGCAGCCCCTGCGCCGGCGCGTCCCGGCGGATCAGCTCCAACCCGAGCTCCGCGCATAGCACCTGGTGGCTCAGGCACACGGCCGCGAAGGAGTGCTGACCGGTGAGCAGCCGTCGCACCGTCGCGCGCAGATGAGCGATCTTGGGATCACCGATCCGGCGTGGATCGCCGGGCCCGGGCCCCATGATCACCAGATCGTACCCGTCGAGGGCGTACGACTCGTCGAATCGGCGAACGGCCACCGTCGGCCCCAGGGCACGGAGCTGGTGCGCGATCATCTCGGTGAACGTGTCCTCGGCGTCGATGATCAGCACGCTCCGGCCCGTTAACGCGGGCCACAGCTGGGCTCGCTCTTCCTGGGGAGTCAGCCAGAAGCCGGCCAGGGTCTCGTTGCGCCGATCCAGCGCGGCACGGACCAGGGGGTGGTCCCCGAAACGGCCGGAGCCGTCGCCGCGCAGTGCCGACAGCAGCCCCGACGCCTTCGCCCGCGTCTCGTCGACCTCAGAGGCGGGCCGGGAGTGACGTACGAGCGTGGCGCCGAGTCCGATCCGCAGTCGGCCGGCGGCATCGATGTCCGCAGTACGGATGACGATGGCGGAGTCCATGGTCCGCCGGCCCGCCCCGTCCCGTCCGATGAGCGCCACTACACCGCTGTAGTAGCCGCGGCCCTCCGGCTCGTACCGGTCGATGACGCGGCAGGCGCTCTCCAGCGGACTGCCGGTGACGGTCGGCGCGAACATCGTCTCCCGCAGGATGTCGCGCGGGTCATGGGCGCTCCGGCCTTCGATGACGTACTCGGTATGCGCCAGCCGGGCCATCTCCTTGAGGTACGGGCCCCGCACCCGGCCTCCGGTATCGCACACCCGGGCCATCATCTTCAACTCCTCGTCGAGGACCATGTAGAGCTCCTCGGCTTCCTTGCGGTCGGCGAGGAAGTCCATGACGCCGGAGAGCGACGGTCCGGAGGGGGGGTAGCCGTAGGTGCCGCTGATGGGGTTCATCACGGCGACGCCATCCCGCAGGCTGATGTGACGCTCCGGGGTGGCCCCGACGAGGGTCCGGGTGCCGGTGTGCACGATGAAGGTCCAGTAGGTGCCCGACTCCCGTTCGAGCAACTTCCGGAACAACGCCAGGCTCTGGGCGAGCGCTGGGCCGGACAGCGTGGCGGTGAAGGCACGCTTGATGACGAAGTTCGCCCCTTCGCCGGTGCCGATCTCGTTCGCGACGACCTGGCGGACTGTCTCGGCGTACGCGTCGTCGCCGGGCTCGAAGCGTTCTCCTGACAGGTTGATCGGCACGTCGGGGATCCGCCGGACAACCTCGGCGACCGGCAGCTCGCACTGGCCCGTGACGGTCATCGCGATCAGCGGCGTCCCGTCGTCGGGGCAGCGCAGGCCCCGCTCGGCGAGCTGCCGGTACGGCACAAGCACCAGGACGTCGTGCACGGCGGCGCCGGGGGCGGTGTCCGGCTCCGGCAGGGGAATCTCCGCCAGTGTGCCCGGCAGGGAGATCTCGCCGACGAGGATGTCGACGATCCCGCGTCTCGCGGACCGGTGGATCAGGGCGAACGGGGGAGGATCCGGAGCCAGCAGCGCGTCCAGCGGGTCGGTCCTCAAGCCAGCACCTCCTTGGAGAGCAGGACGGCGGCGCAGCGGGCCGCGGCGTATCTCAGGGCGAATTGGTGATGTTCGGCCGAGAAGTCGGCGACCGCATCGCCGACCAGGAAGGTCTCGATGTCGTGGCTGAACGCGTCGACCGCGGTCATCAGCACGCCGACGTGCGCGTAGACACCGCAGAGGATCAGCTGGTCACGGCCGACGGCACGCATCCGGTCCAGCAGGTCGGTACGGAAGAAAGCGCTGTAACGCCACTTGGTGAGCATCCAGTCGCCGGGCTCGGGAGCCAACTCCGCAATGATCTGCTGCTCCACCGGGAGTCGGCGCATTCCCGGGCCCCAGAAATCCTTGAGCAGCCCCCGTTCCTCGTCGGTCATGTCACCCGGCTGGGCCGTGTAGGCCACCGGCACGCCCAGGGCCGCGCAACGTTCTCGCACCTGGACGACGCCGCGTACCAGATCGTCGCGCAGCATCGCGGGCAACGGTCGCAGGAAGTAGCGCTGCATGTCGTGGATGAGCAGCACAGCGCGGGCGGGATCGACCGCCCACGCGACGGTGTTGCCGGGCAGGTTGCCCGCGCCCGGCAGCGGATACGGTGTGATCGTGGGAATACCCGCCATATGCTTCCTCCGTTTGGCGTGTACGAAGAGCGATGCCCTGTCACTGACCGAGGGTGGCGCCTCCGTCGACGGTGAGGGTGTGCAGGGTGATATGGGACGCGTCGTCGGAAAGGAGAAAGGTGACGGCGTCGGCGATGTTCTCGGGCTGGGCGATCCGGCCCAGAGGGATACCCACGCGGAAGGCCTCCGGCCGCCCCTCCAGCGTTCCCGCTCGATCCGCCTCGTCACGCCACATCCCGCGAAGCATGGGCGTGTCGGTCGAACCGGGCGCCACCACATTGCAGCGGATCCCATGCCGGGCGACCTCCAGCCCCAGCGTCTTGGTGATCATGACTGCGGCCGCCTTGGAAGCGCCGTACGCGCCCATGCCAGCGCGCGGGGTGTACGCGGCGTTGGACGCGACGGTCACGATCGCGCCCCGGCGGCGGGACATCATACGGCTCGCGACGGTCCGTGACACGAAGAAGACGCCATGCGCGTTCACCGCGAAGGTGTCCGCCCAATCCCGGTCGTCGAGGTCGCGCAGCTCGCCGAGCCGCAGCACCCCCGCGCCGTTGACCAGGAACTCCACCGGTCCCAGCCGCCGTTCGACGGTGTCGACCACGGCGTCGACGGCTGACCGATCGGAGATGTCGGCGGGGAAGGCCTCGACCCGCAGACCGCCCGCGGCAAGCTTGTCCGCGATCTCCCGCAGCGGCTCGGCCGCCCTGTCGACGGCGGCCACCACGGTGCCGCGGCGGGCAAGCTCCCGGACCACGGCGGCGCCGATGCCGCCCGCCGCCCCGGTGACCACTGCGACCTTGTCCTCCATCAGGTCCTCCTATCCCATGCATGTCTCTGGCCGCGATGCCGCCCCGTCCGGGTCACCCCTGCCAGGCCGAGACGATGGAGACGGCTTGGGCCGGGTTGAGCCGCGGGTCGCAGAGGGTGGTGTACTTGTCTCCGACGGATCCGAGGCCCGAGGCATCGATGACGCATTCGGTGACGTCGTCGGGGGTGGTCTCCAGGTGTAGGCCCCCGGCGATCCCGCCGGCCATGTGGACGGCACGGCGGAATCCGCTGATCTCACAGACGACGCTCCGTACCAGTCTGGTCTTGAGGCCGTCGCCCGTGGTCACGGTGTTGCCGTGCATCGGGTCGCACAACCAGATGACGGGGTGTCCCGAGTTTCGCACCGCCCGCACCAGCGGCGGGAGCCGGTCAGCGACGGCGTCGGCCCCCATCCGGGCGATGAAGGTGAGCCGGCCGGGTTCCCGCAGGGGGTCGAGGGCCTCGCACAGCGCCAGTAGGTCGGCGGGTTCCGCGGTGGGGCCGACCTTGCACGCCACCGGGTTGCCGATCCGCGCGAGTAGCGCCACGTGAGCGCCCTCCACCTGCCGCGTCCGTTCGCCTACCCACGGCCAATGGGTGGAGGTCAGAACCGGACGGCCGTGCTCGTCCGGCCGCACCATGGGCAGCTCGTAGTCCAGCAGCAGCGCCTCGTGGCTGGTCCACAGGGGCGGGCAGATCTGGGTGTCCCTTTCAGCGCCCAGCCAGTTCAGGTGGCGCATGGCGGTCCGTGCCGCATCGTACCCCGACAGCAGCCGCTCGGGGTCCGGCCGGCGCACGGCCGGGTCGGGTTCGGGGCCGTTGACCATGTGACCGCGGTACACGGGTAGTTCTACGCCGTTCACGCACTCAATGGGGCGTGAACGGGGTTTGGCGAACTGCCCGGCGATCCGGCCGACCCGCAGCACCGGCATGCAGGCGGCCATCTTCATCACGCCCGCGAGCACGTCGAGCAGGCCGGCTTTACGTGCCAGGTAGCCGGCTGTGCACTCGGCCGGGTCCTCTGAGCAGTCCCCGGCCTGCACCACCTGGGCCTCACCCCTGGCGACCCGGGCCAGCAAGGTCTTCAGCCGCCGGACATCGTGCGGACGGACCAGGGGTGGCCTGACCGCCAGTTCCTCCCTGACCCTTCGCAACCGACCATCGTCGGCCCAGTCCGGTTGCTGCCGAGCCGGCGGCGAGAGTATGCCGGGCAGAGCATCGCTCACGAAGCGTCCTCCAGATGAGAGTGCGGGATTGTTCATCGATCCGATGTCAGGCAGGCGCCAGCGCGGGGAGCACCCCGGCGATCTCGGTAAGTCGGCGAGCCTGGTACCCGACCGCGGCCACATTGTCCTCGTGGACGTTGCCCGGGCGATTTCGCGAGACGTTGGCGCTGCCGTAGGGATTGCCGTTGCCGGGCCTGAACAAGACGGGGTCGGTCGAACCGTTCGGAACGATTAGCGACCCCCAGTGGCAGAAGGCGTTGTGCAGGGCGAGGATCGCGGTCTCCTGCCCTCCGTGCGGAGCTGACCCGGAGGTGAAGGCCGAAACGGCTTTGTTGCGTAGCTTTCCGGGAATCGAGAGCCCGGCGGTGGTGTCAATGAACCGCGCGACGGCCGCTGCGGGAAGCCCGAAGCGAACCGGAGTGCCGATGAGAATGCCGTCGGCCCACTCCAAATCCTCCAGTGCCACCTCCTCGATGTGCCCGGTGGTGAGTCGATGCGCGGCGGCGGCATCCTCGGTGCCGGGGACGTGAACCTCCTCGCCGGGTACAGGAATCCGGCGGAGACGCACCGAGGCCCCCACCTTCTCCGCTGCCGCGGCGGCCGCCCCGGCCAACCGGTGCACATTTCCCGTGGTCGAGTAGTAGATGACGGCGACATTTGTCACAGCGCGCTCCAGTAGGGCGGATTTCTAGTGCAAGTCGATTCTGTTGGCGCCCCGGAGCCGGGCCAATAGATCCGGCAACACTTTGTCAATTCAGCGGTGATCTGTCAGATCGCCGTAGATCCGCACTGTCATTCGGTACCGTCGGCGGGCCTGGTTATGGTCGTTACCGAAACAATGCCTTTCCGTAACCGGTCGACCGCCCTCTGCTATGTCATTCCTACCGCGCAAGGCGTGTGTTCGCACCATGACACGTGCCCTTTGTGTCTGACGGGCATACGAAGAACCGGCAGAAAGGCAGCGAATCCGAAAGATGCGGCACTGCCGGAAACGCGATGCGGGTTGCCGGGGAGGGTGACCCGCACAGTTTTCATCGCAGGTCATCCCTGAAGGGGCGGGGCTAGTCAAGTAGGGTTTGGCCTGTCCTGTATCCGTTTTTTGGTGGTTCCGGTTCGATGTTCGAGCATGCCGACGAGGGGCCTGGGTCAAGGTGGAGCGCCCGGAGGCGGAGCCGAGGACGTACGACCTTGACGCGGGTCCCGAAAGTCGGCGCAGACTTGGTCATCGCCGGGACCGGGTGTGTGGTTGTCGGGTTGTGGTCCCCCCATCAGCAGCTCGGCGGGTGGCAGGCCTGTCGGCCGGGGTCATCCCTTCGCGGTAGGTCCCGCCCGTGTGGGGCGGGTGGCATGGGGCGTTTCACAGGCGACCGGCGGGGTCAATCAGAGGCGTCGCTCACGCCGCACCCGGGTGGCGGGGAGCAGACCTGCGAGCGACCTCGCGCCGATCGCCGGCCGGGGCGTCTCATGCGGCACTGCCCGCGGCAGGACGGGCGGGTGCTGGGTGCGTGGTCCGGTGCTGGTCCAATCGGCGGATGTGGCCGTCGCGGAGCCCGTAGAACACCGGCTCGAAGAGTTCTCGGTTCGCGATGTTCTTCGCCTCGGGACCGCGCCGGCCTATGAGCACTACGAAACGACACTCACGGTGCGACACGAGGGTCAGGTCTCCGCGAGGGGACGAGTAAGGGCCGCGATGGCGTGCGCGGCCGAGGCCAGGGTGATGTGCCGGTGCCAGCCGGGATACGAACGGCCGGTGAAGTCCTTGACACCGACCGGCTCCGATATGGACGTGAAGTCTCGCTCCACTTGGTCGAGCAACCGGCTCAGCCTGAGCAGGGTCGCCGACCGGGCGTTCGTCATGTCGGTGACCCACAACTCCTCAGGCCACTTGCCCGCGATGTCGCCCACTCCCAGGAGCCTGAACTCTTCGTCGCCCTGTCCCCTGAGACGGTCCGGATAGCCTGCCATCCGGACCGGAACCATCGCCGCCAGACGTGGCCCGGCCTTTCCCTCACAGCCGTACTCGGGAGACGCCACCGGACGGCGCAGGTGGCTTGCGGACGATATGACGTGAAACGCCTTGCGCAGGCAGTCCCGTACCCTGGCCTTTTTCGGACCAGACGGCATAAGCGGTTCCGTGCCGTTGATCCGGATCAGCAGGGGCAGCCCGGCGGCACGCAGTTTCTCGACGAGACCCGGCACGTCGGCACCACGGCCGTCGATCACCACGGGCCGGATCGGCAGGCCGCATCGGGAGGGAAGCTCCGCGCAGGCGCGCACCACACAGGCTTCCAGCGACTCCGCCGTCACCTCTTCGGGGATTGAGGCCCTGCGCCGCCGCGAGTCATCGTTCGTCCAGTCCTCAGTCAGATAGAGGTGCCAGTTGACGGGGTAGGTGACGGTGTCCGACGCGGCGTACACGCCGATCGCGCGCTGCGCGCTCAGCATCTGACCGAGCGAAGGAACGAAACAACGTCCCACGCCGACGGAGTGCTCGCCCGCCTTGGGGATGATAATCGACCGCACCACCCAGGCCCGTGGCAGGGAGAAACGGGCGAAGTGGCGGGCCAGGGACTGCCGGACCAGCCGCCAGTCCCACGGAGAACTGTTGATGAAGTGGTGCAGGCTCTGTTCTGTGCCCTGCCCGCCCACGATCGTCGCGATGTTCCGTATCGTCTTGCGTCCCCGTGCGCTCAGCAGCCCGCGGATGTACTGCACTCCTTTCTGCCGTTGATCGATTCGCGGGAGTGAGGCGAACAGGACTGGACGGAGTTCGGTGAGCAACATCTCCTGGGCCGCTTCACGGGCGAGCACCTTGTCTCCCGTGGCGGCCGGATTGAAATCCAGAGCGAGGTCGGTCATGAACCCTCCTGTGTATAGCGGCCGGAATGGTCGTGCACCAGGAGCCGGTTGGCCTGCGCCCGCGATCTACCGGGAACCTCGGGAGATCGCGGGCGTCCCTGTACTCAGGGCGTGAATTCCTCGATGTGATCGGCGACCCATTCCGCGAAGGAGCGGGCGGGGTGGCCAGTGATCTTCTTGACGTCGTCGGACAGGTCCGTCGGCACGCCGTTCGACGCGGCCCAGTAGCCGAACACCGCCGCCCGCACCCATTCGGGCACGTAGGGGGCTAACTCGGTGTGAGCCTGCTCGGGGGTGAGCTCGTCGAACCGCAGCGGCCTGCCGGTGACCTCTGCGATGACTTCCAGTTGCCGGCGCTGAGTGATCGACTCGGGGCCGCTCACGAAGTAGCTGCGGCCTTCGTGACCCGGTTCGGTGAGCACCTTGGCCGCCACCTCGGCGATGTCCTTCTCGTGGACGGCATCGCTGTGCGAATCGGGGTAGGGGAAGCGCAGCCTCCCCGTTTCGCGGATGCTCTCGCCCCAGCCCCACATGAGGATGTTCGTGGCGAAGTTGTGCGGTCGCAGGAAGGTGTACGGAATCGCTGAGTCGACGACCGCCTTCTCGACGACCCTGTGCATCTCGACTATCGGTTCCTGTGCGGGAAAGTTGTCGACCACCGTCTGGGACGACAGCACCACGATGTGCTTCACCCCCGCCACCTGGGCGGCGGACAGGAAATCGAAGACGCCCTGGGGCACCGCGTACAGGAAGACCTTGTCCACGCCCTCAAGCGCGGCGGAGAGCGTCGCGGGTTCGGTGAGGTCGGCTGGCACCACCTCGACATCGCCTGAAACCGACAGCTTGCCGGGAGTGCGCGCACCGGCTCGGACAGGTGCTCCGATGGACCGCAGTTCGTCGAGCACAGCCCGGCCGACTTGGCCGGTCGCGCCGGTGACCAGGATATTTTCCGAAGAAGGCATGGGTGTCTCCTCGATCGTCGTTGGTGAAGATGTGCTTCCGGAGATCTGAGGTCAGGTGGCGGTGGCCTGTGCCCGGCGCGGGCGCGACCAGCGCCGCGTGATCGGCCGCTCCACCAGGGCGTACATCGCCCATGAGAGGAGCACGGTGACAGCGAGCGAGGCTGCCAGCAGACCGACTGTGGCGGGGACGGAGAAGCTCGTGCTTCCGAGCAGCTTCCGGCAGTAGGCGAGCACGATGAAGTGCAGCAGGTAGAAGGCGAACGAGATGTCGCCGAGCCAGACCATCACCGGGTTGCGGAAGATCGTGAACCGATCCTTCGTGTCCGCGACGGCCCCAGCAGCGATCATGAAGACGATCGGGATGATGCACACCGCGCGCTGCCCGTACAGGTAGGGGACGTATGCGGTCAGGATGTACGTGACGACCAGTAGCAGGCCCGACCAGACCATCCCGATGTTTCGCCACCGCCCGTTCATGACCGCCAGCGCGACGAGGACGCCGAGCACGAAGTCCAGCATCCGGACAGGCGGGAGGACGTAGGTGAACCAGTACTGGACAACGGAGCTCTTCTCGCCGCCGGGGATGCCGGGCGCCTGAGGGAGCAGCGCGTATGCCAGGAGCGGCGTGGCGAAGATTCCAGCGATCACGCCACCGATCCAGTACTTGAGCCGGCCCGGGCGGATCCGCCGGCAGAAGTGGAGGACCAGGGGGAATGCCGCGTAGAAGAACGCCTCAGCCCCCAGAGACCAGCTGGGCGGATCGACACTGAAGTTCAGGTTGAACTCAGGCACCCAGACCTGGAGCATCAGCAGGTTGGTGAGTGCCATCCAGTCGGGGGTGTAAGCGGCGGCGAAGAGCACCATCGCCAGCACCCAGGCGATCACGTAGTTCGGATAGATCTTGACGAAGCGGCGGCGGATGAACGCCTTCGGCGAGTCGTCGGCACGGGCCGACCAGGTCAGCACGAACCCACTGAGGACAAAGAAGAACGAAACGCCGAGGCCGCCGGCCTGGCCGGCCAGTTTGTAGAAGCCGGTGACCGCGTCCTGCTCTTCGAGCAAGCGGAGGGCGGGAATGGGGAGTGCCGCGTGGTAGAGGAACACCAGCAGCGCAGCGGGGAAGCGCAGGCCTGTGAGGGTGGGAAGCCTGCTCAGACGGGCAGCGCCTTTGTGGGTGTCGGTCTTCGCCTTGGTGTCCGCTAAACGGGACATTTGGGCGATAAGAGGTTCATGCGTCATCACAGTGTCCATTCAGTATGAAGTGGAGACGTTGTGTGGGGCCGCAGCGAATGGGTAGGGACTAGCCGAAACGAGGGCGAGAGGGCGATATGTCTGACGACTGATCAAGAAGGGGCCTTCAAATACACTACACGGTGTATGGCCAAATAAACACTGATTAGTGTAACGTTGGCGGCATGCGTGCGGCGTTCATCGAGCAGTTGGGTCCACCGGAAACCATCCGCTACGGCGAAGTGCCGACACCTCGGCCGGGGCCGACCGACGTCCTGGTCGACGTCGTAGCCGTGTCGGTCAACCCGGTCGACACTTTCGTGCGCTCCGGCCTGTTCCAGGTGCCGATGGAGTTCCCCTTCGTCATTGGACGTGACCTGGTCGGCACGGTGGTGGAAGCAGGGCCGGGAGCGCCGGGATTCGCGCCCGGAGACATGGTGTGGTGCAACAGCCTCGGACACGGGGGGCGCCAGGGCGCCGCCGCGGAACAGGCCGTGGTGCCCGCCGACCGGCTCTATCACCTGCCCGCGGGGGTGGACGCGGCCGAGGCCGTCGCGATGGTGCACCCGGCGGCCACCGCGTACCTTGCCCTGTTCACCCACGGACGGCTCCGGATGGGCGAAACCGTGCTCGTTGGCGGCGCCGCCGGGAACGTCGGCAGCGCGTCGGTCGTCCTGGCCGCCCAAGCCGGTGCCTGTGTCATCGCCACCGCCGCCGCGCACGATGGCGCATATTGCGGAGAGTTGGGCGCCGACGTGGTGATCGATTACCGGGATGCCGGGCTCGCCGAGCAGGTCCGTGCCGCCTGCCCGGGGGGCGTGGACCTCTGGGTGGACACATCGGGAGTCAACGACCTCGCCGCCGCCGTCGACCTGCTCGCCCCGAGGGGCCGGATCGTCCTGCTCGCCGGGGCGCGATCCAAGCCCGTTCTGCCCGTCGGCCGGCTTTACATGAAGGATTGCTCGGTGGTCGGCTTTGTGATCTCTCGCGCCACCGCCGCCGAGCTGGCCGAGGCGGCCACCACCCTCAATCACCTGCTCCGGGCTGGGGGGCTTCGCCCCCGGGCACTTGAGCAGCTTCCCCTGAGTGCCGCCGCCGAAGCGCACCTGCGTCTGGAACGAGGTGAGTTGCACGGCCGCCGCGTCGTCCTTCGCACCGACTTGTAGCCCGCTATCAACGGAAGGTCTGCCATGTCCTCGACCCCTGCTAACACGGCCGTCCCAATACGGCGGCCGCGGAGATCAGGGCTCACCTTGGCTCTGCTTGCGTTCGCCCAACTGATCGTCTCCGTCGACTACAACATCGTGTACGTGGCGTTGCCGGAGATCGGTGACGGTCTGGGCTTCTCGGGCCAGACCCTCCAGTGGGTCGTCAGCGCCTATGCGGTGGCCTTCGGCGGAGTGCTGCTCTTCGGTGGGAGGGCAGCCGACCTGTTCGGGCGCCGCAGGATGTTCGTTCTCGGCCTCCTGCTGTACGCACTGTCGTCCCTCGTGGGTGGGCTGGCCACGACTCCCGGCCTGCTGGTCGCGGCCCGCGCGGTCCAGGGGCTGGGCGGCGCGTTCCTCTTTCCCGCCACCCTGTCCCTGGTCAACACCACGTTCGCCGAGGGGCGACAGCGCAACCACGCGCTGTCGATCTGGGCCGCGGCGGGCGCCAGCGGCATGATCCTCGGCTCGCTGCTCGGCGGCGCCCTGACCCACGCCTTCGGTTGGGAAGCAGTGTTCTTCGTCAATGTGCCGCTAGCCGGCGGTGCCGTGGCCCTCGCCTTCGTGCTGATCGCCCCAGACGGAGAGCGTGGCACGGCCCGCTCCTTCGACCTCCCGGGAGCGGTGACCGCCACCCTCGGTGCGACCCTGCTGGTCTTCACCCTGGTCCAGGGCCCGGAGCTCGGCTGGACGTCACCGCTCGTCCTGATCAGCGGCCTGGCGGGGCTGCTGCTGATCGCTCTGTTCCTGGTCATCGAGTCGCGTAGTCAGGACCCGCTCATGCCGCTGCGGCTGTTACGCAACCGCAACATGAGCACCGGTGTCGTCACCACGTTCCTGTTCATGGCGACATTCGGCACGCTGCTGTACTTCTTGACCGTCTATTTCCAGAACGTGCAAGGCTACAGCGCCATGGCCACCGGGATCGCCTTTCTCGCCCCCATGACCGCCGGTTTCGTCGGCTCGATGCTGGGCGGGAGGCTGGCCACCCGCTTCGGCACCCGGCGCACGATGGTGGTCGCCTACGTGGTGGGGGCGATCAGCACCGCGGCGGTGGGAGCGGTAATGTCGACGGACGGGACGTACGGCGAGATCCTTCCCGGCTTCATTGTGTTGAGCGTATGCCAGGGCGTCATCTTCAGCACAATGTTCGCCGCCGCCGCGACCGGCGTCGTGGCCGAGGAGCAGGGCATCGCGTCCGGTGTCGTCTCGACAGGCCAGCAGTTCGGCAGCGCGCTGGGCCTGGCCGTGCTGGTCGCGGTCGCCAACTCGGGTACGAGCGGCCTCACCGGCGAGGCGCTGCGCTCGGCTACCGCTGACGGCCTGCGCACCGCGGTGCTCGTCGCCAGCGCCGGGATCCTCGCCCTCATCTTGGTGGCCCTGAACTTCCGGATCCCGAAAATTACCGCTGCACAGGACACCCCAGAAGGTAAACTACACGGTGTCGGGCAATCGTTATAAGTCAACCCCTTCTTCAGACAGGAGAGACCCCATGCCTGTTCAGCTTGTCGGTAACACCCGTGTCCACTACACGGTGCACGGGGAAGGCCCCGGGCTGGTGCTTGTCCACGGCACAGGCTTCGGCTCCGACGGCACATTCGGCCACCTCGTCGACCAGTTCACCGGCCGGACGGTGATCCTGCCCGACTACTCCGGCTGCGGCGAGACCGAGGACGACGGAGGCCGGCTCACCATCGAGACGCTGGCCGAACAGGTGGCAGGTGTCATCGAGGGATCCGGGAAGGCGCCGGTCGACCTGCTCGGCTTCTCCCTGGGATCGGTGGTGTCCGCCGCGGTGGCGGCCACCCGTCCCGACCTGGTCCGGCGCCTGATCCTCACCGCCGGCTGGGCCCGCCCCGACGACGAGTACCTCAAGAACCTGATGACCGTTTGGCGAAGCATGGCCGGTGACCCCGAGGCGTTCGGCCGCTTCGGCACCCTCACCGCGTTCAGCCGGGGCTTCCTCAACATGATCGGCAGTGAGGAGGTCGAGAACATCGTGCGGGGCAACCAACCGACCGATGGTGCCCTGCGGCACATCGACCTCAACCTCCGCGCCGACATCCGCGACCTGCTTCCGGAGATCCAGGCTCAGACTCTGGTGATCGGCTGCGCGCTGGACCACACGGTGCCGGTGGAGCACTCCCGCGAAATCCACGCGGCCCTCCAGGGCAGCACCTACGCCGAGCTCGACAGCGGTCACGTGGTCGTCTACGAGAAGCCCGCCGAGTTCGTGGCGCTGGTCCAGGAGTTCATCGACAAGCCCTAACACTCTCAACTGAAGTCACCGGCGGCTCCGGCCGGCAGGGCGTCGCGGCCACGGCACCCCCTATCGATGTATCGATGCCTTCCCCTGGGTCCGTCGCCGTGGCTCTGCCGGGCGGGGTCGTACGCGTCGTGCCGAACGGCGTAGCAGGTCGCCTCAGTGGAGGGGCAGTGTGGGGTGGGGAGGCCATGGTCCGTCGCCGACCATGCTCGTGGTGATGGCCCATCGCTCGTGGTCGCGCCAGGCGCCGTTGATGAACAGCAACTCCGGTGAGCAGCCCTCGTAGCGGAAGCCGAGGCGCCGGACCAGCGTGATGGAGGCGTGGTTGCCCGGCTGGATCTGTGCTTCCAGCCGGTGCAGCCGCAACCGCTGGAACGCGTACCGCAGCACCAGGGAGAGGCCTTCGGACAGGTAACCCCGGCCCGCGAAAGGGGCGAAGGCGGCATAGCCGACAGAAGCGGACTGCAACCGCCCGCGGATGATGGAATTGATGTTGACGACGCCCGCCATCGCCCCGGTCTCGCGGACGCAGATCAGCAGGCCCTGGCCGGTCACGTGATCGAACCGGTCCACGTAGGACCGGAACTCCTCCGGCGTGGCGGGCAGCGACATCCACGGATGGTGCAGGTCCACGCTGGCCCGGACCAGGCCGAGGAACTCGTCCCGGTCCCGATACGTGATCGGGCGCAGGACCACCCGGGATCGCTCCGTCCGCTCATCGGCGAAGAACGCCTCGAGTTCCGCCGCGGTTTCGGGGCTTCCCCCGGCCCTGTCGCCCTGGATCACGGACAGAACATTAGCGCCGTTCGGTACGTTCGCCGGGAACGTTCCGATCTCCGTGACGAGCCCCGGCACCTGACAGGTGTCTCAGCGGGTGTCACCCGCGCCGCGGCCCCCGCGCCGGGAAACGCCGCCGCGGCGGGTCGTGCGGGCAATATCGACAAGGCCGCACTTGGGGGCTACTTTACCTTACGCTTTCCTTATTCAGGGGGCGGCATTCGAGCTTCCCCGGGAGCAGCGGGCGGAGCGAGAAATATGAACGAGCAACCGATGGGTCCCGCGGACGGCCCGAACAGCGGCCAGCCGCCCACGTGGGGTCCGCAGCCCGGTCAGCCTGCTGCGAATCCCCAGCCTGCCGCGAATCCGCAGCCCGGCTGGGGCCCGCAGCCCGGTTATCCCCCTCCGCCCCAGCCCGGCTGGGGTCCGCAGCCCGGCCAGCCGACCTGGGCTCCCCAGCCGGGCCAGCCCAACTGGGGAGCACAGGCGGGCCAGCCCGGTCAGCCCGGCTGGGGACCACCCCCGGCACCTCGGAAGAGCGGCATGCCGAAGGGCTGTCTGATCGCGCTGGTGGTGGTCGGGATCATCGCGGTCCTGGGCATCGGTGCGGTCGTCGTGGGAGGCCTGTTCGTGGCCAACAAGGTCAACGAGGCCGCGGAGCAGGGCTCGCCCGGAGCGGACAAGCTGCCGCAGCAGATCGACGGGCTCACGCTCATGAGCGGAGGTGTGACCGGGTTCGCGTGCAGCCTCGGAGGAAGCGCGTTCGACGGCATCACGGAATCCGGAAAGATCGGCTCGTACTGCTACACGACGGACGACAGCGGCGCGTTCGCCATGGCCATCGCGGGCAGGGGAGAGGTCTTCGAGATGACCGGCTCGGCGCTGCTGAGCGGCACCGGTGATGGAGCGGAGCCGAAGAACGTCGGCGGTGCCCAGTGTGTCAGAGACACCAACGCGTCGGCGGTCTGTGTCGTGACCAAGGGCGGTGTCACGGCGCTCGTCATGTCCTCGGGCGGCGTCACCGAGGACACCGCGGCCAAGATCGCGGTAACCGTGGCCGAGAACGTCGGCTGAGCGGCCCAGAAGGCGGGCGTCGGACGCTGGGGACTCACCATGATGGAGAAGATCGTCGGACCGGACGTGGTCGCGGTCGACACTCGCGCTGAGCTGACCGGTGTGGTGCTTTTCCCCGGGGAGCGGGCCGAGATCGCCAACGCCGTCGCCAAGCGCCGAGAGGAGTACACAACGGCCCGGGCGTGTGCGCGCCAGGCCATGGAGAAGCTCGGGCTACCCCCCTCGCCGATCACGCGCGGCCCGCGTGGCGAGCCGATCTGGCCGGAGGGCGTGATCGGCAGCATCACCCACTGCTCGGGCTACCGGGCCGCCGTCCTGGGGCGGGCGGGCGAGGTCACGACCCTCGGAATCGACGCCGAGCCGAACGGTCCGCTGCCGGAGGGGGTGCTGGAGACCATCTCGCTCCCCGCCGAGCGGGCATGGATCCGGCGGCTCTCCGCGACCCGCCCCGGCGTCGCCTGGGACCGGCTGCTGTTCAGCGCCAAGGAGTCGGTCTACAAGGCGTGGTATCCCCTGGCCAGGCGCTGGCTCGACTTCAGCGAGGCGATGATCGGCCTGGACCCGAGTGATGGGCGTTTCCGGGCCCGGCTGCTCGTGCCGGGGCCGGAGGTGGAGGGCGAACGGCTTACCGAATTCTCCGGCCGATGGCTCGCCGAGGACGGGTTGGTCCTCACGGCCATTGTGGTGCCTTCCCGGGAATCGAACGTGGACCGCTGATCCGCCGCCGACCGCGGTCACTTGCCGAAGCCGGCGGTCAGGCCGCTGAGCAGCCGGCGGCGGCCCACCGTGTAAAGGATCAGGATCGGCAGCATGGTCAGCACGACGGCGGCGAGCACGGCGGGCACGTTCACGCCGTACGGTCCCCCCTGGAAGGCCGCCAGCGCCAGCGGCAGCGTGCGCTTGTCGGGGCTCTGGGTGAGGATCAGCGGCAGCAGGAACCCGTTCCAGACCGTCAGCGCGTTGTAGATCGACACCGTCACGACGGCCGGCCGGGTGAGCGGGAAGGCCAGCCGCCAGAGCGTCGTCCACTCGGTCGCGCCGTCCAGCCGCATCGACTCGAACAGCTCCTTGGGCACGTCGCGGATGAAGTTGCCCAGCACCAGCACCGACAGCGGGATCGCGAAGGCGATCGACGGCAGGATCAGCGCCGTCAGCGAGTCGTAGAGGTGCAGCTTGATGATCATCAGGTAGACCGGGATGACGGTCGCCTGCAGCGGGATCGCCAGGCCCATGAGGAACAGCGAGTTCACCCCGCGGAGGAAGCGGCCGGCGCCGCCGCTCCGGACGATCGCGTACGCCGCCATGAACGAGAACGTCACCGCGGGGACCACCGTGCCGACGGCGACGATGAGGCTGTTCAGGAAGTACAGCGGGAAGTCCAGCTCGATGACGAGCCGGTAGTTCTCCAGGGTCGGATCGGACGGGGGCACCAGCGGGTTGGTCAGGAAGTAGGTGCCCTGCGTCTTGAGACTGGTGATCACGATCCAGTAGATCGGTACGATCACCACGGCCAGCCACAGCCAGCTCACGAGCCCGCCCACCCAGTTGGGGCGCTGGGGAGTCGTCCCCGGTCGGTGCCCGCGCGGCTTGGCCGCGGCGGTGTCCCCGGCCCCCGTCGACGTGTGGGTCGCGGTCACGGTCAGGCCCCTTCCAGTTGGCTGGCGCCCGGGTCGCGACCGCCGAGCCGGCGCAGCAGCAGCGCCAGGGCGAGACCCAGCAGGACGAGGATGACGCCGATCACGCAGGCCGCTCCCATGAGGTTGGCCTGGAAGCCGCGCTTGTACATGTCCACGGCGAGCACGCGGGTGGCGTCGCCGGGACCGCCCGCGGTCAGCACGAAGATCAGGTCGAAGAAGGTCAGGGAGCCGACGATCATCAATGTCGAGGACGTGATGATCGTGTACTTGAGCTGCGGCAGCGTGATGCTGAAGAACGTACGGACCCGGCCCGCGCCGTCCAGTGCCGCGGCCTCGTACATCGAGCGCGGGATCTGCCGCACTCCGCCCTGGTAGAGCAGCGAGTGGAACGGGATGAACTGCCAGGACACCACGAAGATCACGACGCTGAAGGCGAGCACGGGCTCGCCGAGCCAGTCCTGGTTGAGCAGATCGAGGTGCAGCCCGGCCCCGAGTCCGAAGTTCGGGTCGAGCAGCGCCTTGAAGGCGATGGCGATGGCCGCCGAGCTGAGCAGCAGCGGGATGAAGTACAGCACCGCGAGCAGTTCGCGGTAGCGCTGACGACCGGCCAGGAACACCCCGATCAGAATGCTGGCCGGCGTCTGGACCGCCCAGGAGGCGGCCGTCACCAGGAACGTCACCCACAGCGCGTGCGGCAGTCCCGGGTCGGTGAGCACGTCCCACCAGCTGTCGAGCCCGCTCAGCCGGATGTCGCCGAGCGTGTCCCAGGACGTGAAGCTGAGCAGCAGGACCCCGATCAGCGGAACCACCGCGAAGGCCACGAAGCTCAGCAGGGCCGGTACGGCCAGCCACGGGAGGACGCCGCCGCCGCGCGCCTCGCGCGCGGCGGCGGACGGCGTCCGTCCAGCGGTGGTCGCGGACATGCTCACTGGCCGATGACCGCGTTCATGTTCGTAGCGAACTGCTGCGGCGAGATGGACAGCTGGAACAGCTTGGCGATGTTGTCCAGCAGCACCTCGGCCGCGGTCGGGCTGAGCGCCTGGTCCCAGGACTGGGCGAACACCTTGGCGTTGCCGGCGACGCCGTAGATGAAGTTGAGGAACTCGGCGTCCTCGGAGCCGGCGAACAGACCGTCGGAGCCCTTGACGATCGGCACGCCGCCGGTGTCGATCCACTCCTTCTGCTCCTGGTCGTCGAGCACGCCGGTGGTGAAGAACCTCTTGGCGATCTCCTTCTCCTCGGGCGTCGCCTTCGAAGAGATCGACAGGTACTGGCCGGGGTTGCCGACGGTGTCGCTCGGGTCGCCCTTGCCGCCGTCGACCGGCGGGAAGTTCATCCAGCCGAGGCCGCCGCCGGAGACGAAGTCGCCGCCCTGCGCCTGCTGGATGCCGTACGACCAGCTGCCGTGCAGCATCATCGCGGCCTTGCCGGTGTACAGCAGCGCCTGGTCGGCGTTGGAGTCGGCGGTGACGGAGGAGAAGCCCTTGACGAAGCCGTCGGCCTGGATGAGCTCCTGCATCCTGGTCAGGGCCTCGATGGACGCGGGGTGGTTCCAGGCGTCCTTCTCGCCGTCGAAGACGGCCTGGAACACCTCGGAGCCGCCGATGCGGTCGAAGAGGAACTCCAGCCACATCATGTTCGTCCAGCGGGACTGGCCGCCCAGGGAGAACGGCGCGACGCCCGCGGCGTTGAACTTCTTCACCAGATCCAGGATGTCGCCGTAGGACTGCGGTGGCTGCACCCCGACCTTCTCGAAGACCTTCTTGTTGTAGAACAGGACGATCGGCTGCACGGTCTCGCACGGCATCGCGTAGATCTTGCCGCCGATCGTCGCGGCCCCGAAGGCGCCGGGGAACAGCCGGTCCTTCACGGCGGCGTTCTGGTCGAACCACGAGGTGAGGTCCTCGACCTGGCCGGCCCGCACGTAGCTGCGCAGCCCGCCGCCGCCCCAGCCCCAGATGATCGTGGGCGCCTGGCCGGCCCCGATCGCCGTCTTGATCTTCGTCTTGTACGCGTCGTTCTGGACGGCCGTCAACTCGATCCCGCTGTTGGGGTCGGCCTTGTTGAACCGCTCGACGGCCGCGGTGCGGACGGCCTCGCCGGGCGGGCCCGAGAGGAACCAGTAGGTGGCCTTGGCGCCGCCGCCTCCTCCGCCTGCGCCCGTGCCTCCGCCGGGCCTGGCCGGGCCGGACGTGCCGCAGGCCGCCATGGCGGCGGTCAGGGGGAGGCCCATCGAGAGGCCGAGGAAGGTTCGGCGGGATGTTGCCCTGGAGT
This sequence comes from Sphaerimonospora thailandensis, assembly GCF_016863115.1. Lineage (GTDB taxonomy): Bacteria > Actinomycetota > Actinomycetes > Streptosporangiales > Streptosporangiaceae > Sphaerimonospora > Sphaerimonospora cavernae. Next base: position 127,400 of record NZ_BOOG01000003.1, on the reverse strand, counting down.
CCACTCTGATCTCCGTACGTCTATGTCGAGGCTGGTGGCGGCTCAATGACAGATCGAATACGGGGGCCGGTTGTCGTGGATCGTACCGCCAGTGTCCCCGTTTGGCCCTCCTTGGATCATCTCGTCGAAATATTTCGAGACATGCCGCGTGGGAGCTCGCCGGGATGTTCGGGCAGGGCACCTCGGGCGAGGGCTGCGACGCCGAGGACCTGCGGCTGCCCGGGGTGCAGGAGGACCTGCTGGTGGAGCTGACCGCGACGGGGACGCCCGTCGTGGTGGTCGTCGTGTCGGGCCGGCCGTACGCGCTGGGCGAGGTGCACGGCAGGGCCGCCGCGCTCGTCCAGGCGTTCATGCCCGGTGAGGAGGGCGGCGCGGCCATCGCCGGCGTCCTGTCCGGCCGGGTGCAGCCCACCGGGAAGCTGCCGGTGCAGATCCCGCGCGGCCCCGGCGGGCAGCCGGGCACCTACCTGCGGACCCCGTCGCCGGGGGATTAACGCGTGCGGAGGCGGGTGCGCAGCTCCGCCTTGGCGACCTTGCCGCCGGAGCCCCGGGGCAGCTCGTCGACGATCTCCAGTCGTTCCGGCCAGTTCTCCGGGGAGACCCCGCGCCCGGCGAGATGCGCCCGCAGGCCGTCCAGGTCGACGGCGGCGCCGGGGCGGAGGACCACGACGGCGCAGACCCGCTCGCCGTACGTCGGATCAGGGACGGCCACGGCGGCGACCATGGCGACCGCCGGGTGGGTGCCGACCTGCTCCTCCACGGCGGCGGCGCTGACGTTCTTGCCGCCGCGGATGATGAAGTCCGACTTGCGGTCCACCACGTGCAGGTAGCCGTCCTCGTCGACGGTGCAGATGTCCCCGGTGAGCATCCAGCCGTCCGGGGTGAACAGCCGCTCGTTGGCCTCGGGGTCGTCGAAATATCCCAGACAGGTGGCCGGTCCGGCGCACGCGGCCTGACCGGGACCGCCGGTGGCGGTGACGTCGGCGCCGTCCTCGGCCAGCAGCCGGACGTGCATCTCGTCGATGACGCGCCCCGCCGTGCGCAGGCGCCGCTCCACGGTGTCGGTGGTCCGGGTCCGCGACAGCGCCCCCGTCTCGTTGGAGCCGAAGAACTGCAGCACCTGGGCGCCGGTGCGCCGCTCGAACTCGGCGGCCCGCTCGTAGGGCACCGCCTCGCCGCCGGTGAACATGCAGCGCAGCGAGCTCAGGTCGTACCGGCCGGGATCGGAGTTGAGCATCATGATGAACTGCGTGCTCACGCAGCACACCACGGTCACCCGCTCCCGCTCGATCAGCTCCAGCGCCCCGGCGGCGGAGAACCGCGGCATCACCACGGTGGGCGAGCCGAGCAGCGTGGGCGTGAAGTTCGCGGTCCACTGCGCGAAGCCGTACGGCGCCGGGATGAGGGTGAGGAAGACGTCGTCAGGGGTGAGCGCCCCCGCCTCGACGGCGAGCTCGTGGTAGTACATCCACCGGTTCTGGTTGTGCGCCACGCATTTGGGCATGCCGGTGGTGCCCGAGGTGCCGTTCAGCAGATGGATCTCGCCGAGGCCGAGGGCGCGGGACTCGAGCAGCCGGCGATCGTCCCGCGTCGGCTCGGGCCAGTCCGCGTCCGTGAGCCGGTGGGGCAGCACCAGCCGCGACTGCAGCGGCAGCCCGTCGACGAGCTCGCCGACGGGTGTGCCGCGGTGTTCCGCGTGGCTGATCAGCGCCGTGGCGCCGCCGACGGTGAGCAGGTGCCGGAGCTCCTGGCGGCCGGCCCGCGGCCCGATGCCCACGACCACGACGCCGGCCTTCAGCGCCGCCAGATAGGCGACGTGTACGGCCACGCCGTCCGGGAGCAGCACTCCGACCCGTTCACCGCGCGCGAGGCCGCCACCGCCAGGGACTGCGGAGCGCAGCAGCAGCACGGCGAGGCGGTCGGACAGCTCGTCGTACTGCCTCCAGCTGATCCGGTCCCCGTCTTCTCCTGAGACCTCCCCCGAGGCGTTCCCTGAAGTCTTCCCCGGAGCCGGGGCGGCGATGAAGGCGGGACGGTCGGGGATGACCGCGGCGTGCCGACGCACCCGGTCGACGAGCGTGTCCGTGCCCCACCGCCCCACCTCGGCGAGCCGCTGCGCGACGTAACGCTCGTGCGCGCTGCCGGCGGCCGGCGCCGTACCAGGCGGAAACAGAGCGGCGACATCAGCGAATCCCACGGTACCCTGCCCTAATCTATCTAACAAATGCTTGGTTGTGTCATTCTGTGTGGATCCAAAAAGGACGTCAAGGAGGCGGAATGGACATCTGGCAGACCCCGGCCGCGGACCAGCTGCTGGCCGATCCGGTGCAAGCGGGCGATCAGATGGAGCGCTCCTTCGAGGTGACCGAGTCCATGGTCACCGGGCACGTGCCCGGGGCGCCCCCGGTGCTCACCACCCCGTCGCTGATCGCTTTCCTGGAGGACACCGCCGCCGACATCCTGCGCCCGCGTTTCGCGCCGGGCGCCGCCGCCGTCGGCACCTGGATCGGGGTACGGCACCGGGCCCCGGCCCTGGCCGGCCAGCGCGTCGACGTGCGGGCGGTGGTGGCCGAAGTGCGCGGCCGCCACATCACCTTCGACGTGTCCGCGCGAGTGGCGGGCACCACGATCGGCGACGGCCAGGTGACCCAGACCCTGATCCAGGGCCGCGGCTGAGGCAGCCCGTGGTCACACCAGCCCGCGCAGCGCCGGCTTGTCGACCTTGCCGCCCGCCCCCATCGGCAGGGCGGGCAGCCGGACCAGGCGCTCCGGCCAGTTCACCTTGGAGACGCCCGCGGCGTCCAGGTGCTCCCGCAGGTCGTCGAGGGTCAGTTCGCGACCGTCGCGGGTGACCACGAACGCGCACACCCGCTCGCCCAGCACCTCGTCGGGCATTCCGATCACGGCCGTCTGGGCCACCCGGGGGTGACCGCCGACCGACTCCTCCACCACAAGTGCGCTGACGTTGTGCCCACCCCTGATGATGAAGTCGGCGGTCCGCCCGGTCACCGACAGATAACCGGCCTCGTCCACGCTCCCGATGTCCCCGGTGAGCAGCCGGCCGTCCGCCCGGAACAGAACGCGGTCGGCCTGCTCGTCCCGGAAGTAGCCGGGGCAGCAGCCCGGCCCGTCGACGGCGACCTGGCCGGGGCCGCTCTCATCCATGGCCCCTTCGGGGGTGATGAACCGGACCCGCATCTCCGGGATCGGGCGGCCCGCCGTGCGCAGCCGCCGCTCCCGGTCGTCGGCGACCCTGGTGACCGAGATCGGGCCCGCCTCGTTGGATCCGTAGAACTGCAGCACGGCGCAGCCGGTGCGCTCCTCGAACTCGACGGCGCGGTGATAGGGCACCCGTTCCCCGCCGGTGAACAGCACCCGCAGCGAGCTCAGGTCGTGCTCGGCGAACTCCGGCGCGTTCAGCAGCATGATGAACTGGCTGGTCACGGCCGCGAGCACGGTCACCCGGTGGCGCTCGATCAGCCGCAGCGTCTCGGCCGGGTCGAACTCGGCGGTGAGCACGGTGGGGAAGCGGTACTGCGCCGGCACCACGTGGGCGCTCCACAGTCCGAAGCCGTACGGCGCGGGCAGCGCGCTCAGCACCACCTCGCCGGGGCCGAAGCCGGCGGCCTCCGCGGCGAGCGGTCCGAAGTACTTGCGGATGTTCATGGTCGCCCGCACGCACTTGGGCCGCCCGGTCGTGCCGGAGGTGGAGTTGAGGAAGAACAGGTCGTCGGGGCCGAGCCCCCGGCCGGCCACCCGCGCCGCGGCCTGCTCCCACGGCGGGACCGGCAGCGGAACGCCCTCGCACGCCACGGTGAGGTCCGACCCGATCAGGTCCACCACCAGATGCCGGCCGACCCCGGCGGCCCGGGCGATCTCGTGCCCCGGCCGGCCGCGATGCGACGCCCGGGTCGCCAGCGCGGCCGCGCCGGTGTGCCTCAGCAGGTGCGCGATCTCGGCGTCCCCGGCCCGCGGCGGCAGGCCGACGGTCACCAGCCCGGCCTTCTGCGCGGCCAGGTAGGCCACATGGGTGAGTGCGCCACCGGTGAACAGGACCGCGATCATGTCACCGGGCCGCAGGCCGTTGAGGGCCCAGGCCGCGGCCAGCCGGGTGGACAGCCGGTCGTACTCCCGCCACGTCAGCGTGGCGTCGGAGGCGTGGAAGGCGACGGCGTCCGGCGCGTCCGCGGCGTTGCGCGCCACCAGATCGGCGATCGTGTCGCCGGTCCAGACGCCGTCGGCGTAGTAGCGGTCGATCGTCGCCGCGGAGAACTCCGTCGTCTTGGAGAACTCAGGCACCTGCGGCTCCATTCATGTCGACCCCATTCATGTCGATCCCAGGGTGTACGCCCAGGGGCTGCTGCCGCCGGGCGAGCTCGTCGTCGAAGGCCGCGGCCACCGCCGCCACCGTCCAGGCCGGCATTCTCACGGCCGGCATCGCCACACCGGGATGCGTCATCAGCGACAGTTCGTCGCCGTCCACCCGCACGACCTGGCCGTGGATGCCGGCTGCCGCGTCGGACAGCAGGTAGACCACGGCAGGCGCGTTCGTGGCCGGTGATTTGCCCACGTTCTGCCCCCGTGCCCGTTCGCCGAGGTAGCGCTCGAACGTGTCCGCCATCCGGGTGTGCGCGTTCGGCGACACGGCGTTCACCCGTACGGCGGTGCCGGCGAGGTCGGCCGCCCAGCAGTAGGTGAGGGAGGCGACCCCGCCCTTGCTCGCGCCGTACGCGCCCATGGCGGCGGAACCGGCCTGGGAGCCGGACGTCACGTTCACGACCGAGCCGCCGCCGGGCTGGCCGAGCATGGCCCGGATGGCGTGCAGGCCGCAGTAGGCGGTGCCGAGCAGGTTGACCTCGATCATCCTGCGGAACTCCGCGGGATCCTGCTCGCGTGGATGGGCGAGGTGGAAGATCCCGGCGTTGTTGACCAGGCCGTCGATCCTGCCGTACGCGCTCCGGCAGGCCTCGATCAGCCGACCGGCCCCTTCCCAGGTCGCGATGTCGGAGTCGTCGCCGATCGCGCCGATCTCCGCGGCGATCGACGCGGCCGCCTCGCCGTCGACGTCGTTGACGATCACAGATGCGCCTTCGGCGGCGGCCAGGCGGGCGTACGCGGCGCCGAGACCGCGGCCCGCGCCGGTGACCACGATCGCCTTGCCGGTCAACCGGCCCCGCGGGGCCGTGTCGGCATTCATCGCGAACTCCTCTCCACAGTTCCTGAAGGCGGCTCACGCCGCGGCTTCGACGGTCCGGTCATCGGCCCGCGGGACGCAGGTCCTTGGGCTGCTCGATGCCGATCGCCGTGCTGTACGCCTCGTCCAGGGCGCTGCCGCCGTCGTCCACCTGCGCCACGACCTCGCCCCGGACCAGCACGTAGCCCCGGTCGACGACCCGCCGCAGGACGCCGAGCGCCGGCTCGGCCAGCAGCACCGCCACACCCTCGCGGGCCAGGGAGGTCACCGACCGGGCCAGCTCCTGGACGATGAGCGGGGCGAGGCCGGTCATCATCTCGTCCAGCAGCAGCACCTTGGGCGAGCTCATCAGCGCGCGTGAGACCACGAGCATCTGCTGCTCGCCGCCGGACAGCACGCCGGCCAGGCTGCGCAGCCGCTTGCGCAGGATCGGGAACCGATCCAGTGCGTCGTCCACGGCGGAGCCGGGCAGGCGGAGCAGCTCGGCCATCACCCGGAGGTTGTCCGCGACGTCCAGGTGCGGGAACAGTTGCCGGCCCTGGGGCACGATCGAGATTCCCGCCCGGGCCCGGGCGACCGGGCGCAGCCGGGTGATGTCCGTGCCGTCGAGGTACACCGTCCCCGTCGCGGGCACCGAGCCGTACGCGGCGAGCAGCAGGCTGCTCTTGCCGGCGCCGTTGGGGCCGACCAGCGCGGTGACCGCGCCGCCCCGCGCCGTGATCGTGACGTCGCTGAGCGCGCTGGCCTGCCCGTAGCGGACGCTCAGCCCTTCGACCTTCAGCTCATGACCGGACATCTTCCACCTCCGCCTGCGTCTCCGGGGAACCGGCACCGGAGTCGGTGTCGGTGTCGGCGTCCGATCCGAAGTAGACGCTCTGCATCTGCGGGCTGGCCAGGCACTCGCGCGGGTCGCCGTCGAAGACCACCCGGCCCCGGTCCAGCAGCATGACCCTGTCCACCAGCCGCGCGACCAGGTCGACGTTGTGATCGACCAGGATGACCGCGTGCCCGCGCCGCTGCACGGTGTGGATGACCTCGGCGATGCCGGTGACGCCACGCGCGTCGGAGCCGGCGAACGGCTCGTCCAGCAGCAGCACCAGGGGGTCCTGCCCGAGTGCCCGGCCGACCTCGACGAGCCGCTGCTCGCCGAGCGTCAGATCGCCCGCGGCCCGGTCCAGGCCCTCGATGCCCAGCTCCTCGGCGAGGGTGCGCACGGCGGCCTGGTCGGCCGGTACGCGGGGCCGCAGCGCCCCGGCGGCCGCGCCGACGATCATCTGCCACAGCGAGGCGTGCCTGCGGGCGGCCCAGCCGAGCAGGAGGTTGTCCCGGACGCTCAGCTCCAGTGCGAGCTGCGGGTACTGGAAGGTCCGGGCGAGGCCGGCCCTGGCGCGGCGGGAGGCCGGCCCGGTCAGCTTCGACCCGCGCAGCACCAGCTCACCGGTGGTGGCCGCCTGCGCCCCGGAGATCAGGTCGACGAGAGTGGTCTTGCCGGCGCCGTTCGGGCCGACCAGGCCGAGGATCTCCCCGGCCCGCAACTCGAAGTCGACCCCTTCCAGGGCGGTCACCCCGCCGTACCGTTTGGTCAGGCCGCGCCCGACCAGCAGGGTCTCCTCAGCCACGGTCCCGCTCCTTCCGCAGCAGCGCCCACAGGCGCGTGCGCAACTTGTCGGCGTAGCCCACCACGCCCTTCGGGGCGACCAGCATGATCACCAGCACGCCGACCGCGAGCAGCAGCGTGCCGCTGGTCTGGACGGCCGGGAAGTTCAGGGTCAGCTCGACCGCGATCACCGCGCCGGCGACCGCGCCCCACGGCGTGCCCGCCCCGCCGATCAGCGGCATGAAGATGGCGAGGAAGACGATGTTGAGCGTGAACGTGTCGGGCGTGATGCTGCCGGCCGCATAGGTGAACAGGCCACCGCCGACGGCCGCGATCATCGCCCCCAGCGCCAGCGCGACGATGTTCAGCACCGGGACGCGCACACCGGCCGCCTCCACGGCGCGCGGCGCGTCGCGCATGGTGCGCACGACCACACCCCACGGCGAGAGCCGCAGCCGGTCCAGCAGGAACGCGATGACGCAGACGACGACCGCCGAGCCGACCACCACGTGGTAGTGGCTCGGCGTCCAGCCCAGCAGGTTGAGCGGCCGCAGGTTGCCCAGGCCTCCCGACCCCCCGGAGACGCTCTCGGCGTCGATGAGGAACGCGGTGAAGGCCATGCCGAACAGCAGGGTCACCGCCGCGAGGAAGAAGCCGGACAGCCGCCGGGTGACCATCCCCAGCACCACCGCGACGAGCGCCGCCACGATCGGGCCGGCGATCCACGCGACGACGAGCGGCAGACCCGTCCTGGCGGAGATCAGCCCGACCGCGTAACCGCCGATGCCCGCGTAGGCGCTGTAGGCCATGGAGAGCGAACCGGCCATCAGATAGGGGACGTACATCCCGAGCGCGATCAGCGCGTACGTGGCGGCGGAGATGACGAGGGTCTGCCGGTAACCGTCGGAGCCGACCCAGACGAGGATCAGCGCGGCGACGGCGACGCCGAGAGCCAGACCGCCGCCGCCGGGAATCCGGCGCGGGTCCCACCGGTCGCTGGACACGGTGGGCCGGGAGATCGTGGTGGTCATGCGCGCACCTTCCGGACGAACAGGCCCTGCGGCTTGAAGGCGAAGAACAGCAGCGCGATGAGGAGCATGCCGTAGACATGCGACTGGCCGCCGAAGTAGTAGGGCAGGAACACCTCGACCAGCCCGAGCAGCATGCCGCCCAGAAGCGGCGCCCACACCGAGCCGGTGCCGCCGACCACGACGGCCAGGAAGCCCGACAGCGACCAGTGCAGGCCGGACAGGGAGTTCACCCCCGCCTTCGGGGCGAACAGGAGGCCGGCCAGGGCGGCGACGAAACCGGCGACCACGAACGCGATGAGCCGGATCCGGTTGACGGGCAGGCCGAGCAGCGCGGCCGCCTGGTTGCTGTCACCGACCGCGCGCAGCAGCCGGCCGGTCCGGCTGAACCGGATCCAGGCGGCGGTCGCGACGAAGGTCAGCACGGCGACCACGATCAGCAGCAGTGAGCTCGGCTGGACGGTGATGTCGCCGACCGGCACCGGAGCGAAGCTCGCCAGGCTCTGCCCGGGCAGGGTCGGATAGCCGAAGAGGTAACCGGCGAACTGCTGGATCGCGAAGAGCACGGCCGCGACCGCCACCAGCGCGGGCAGCTCCCCGCCCCCGCGCTTCTGAACCGGCCGCACGACTCCCAACTCGGTGGCGGCGGCCAGCGCGATCGTCGCCGCCACGCCGATGGCGGCGGCCGGCCACACGCCCAGGTCATAGGTGATGACCAGCCATGATGTGCACAGCCCGCCCATCATCGCGTACGGGCCGATGGCGAAGTTGAAGAAGCCGGCGCCGACGTAGATCAGGTGGTAGGCAAGCGCCAGCATGCCGAAGAAACAGCCCATCTCCATAGCGGAGAGCCAGAGCTGGAGGTCCGTCATGGAAACTCCTCTTGCGCGGCGGAGTGAGGGCGGGCCGGCCGGACACCGGCCGGACGCCGCCCGCCCTCATCCGCACAGGATCAGCTTGAGCAGGGGGGCTGGAACGTGGCCCAGGGGCCCTTCGGCCTGTTGTCGGCGCCGAACTCGATCAGGGACAGCCCGCAGGGGCCGTCGGCGCCGAGGTGCTTGGTCGCGGAGAAGGACAGCGTGAAGTTGCCCTGTCCGAAGCTGGCCTGGTAGCCGCTGATGCTCTGGATCGCCTCGTTGAGCTTCTTCGGATCATCGGGGCCGCCGGCCTTCTCGATGGCCAGCTTGAGCAGCTGCACCGCGTCCCAGCCCTCCGCGTCGTAGGCGGTGACCTCGTAGTCGGGGCCGTTCGCCTTCTTGAGCAGCTCGGTCAGCGCCTTGGTGCGCGGGTTGTCCTGGTTGATGGAACCCATGAAGATCAGCCCTTCCAGGGCGCCGGGGTTGGCCAGCTTCCAGGAGGAGGGCTGGTTGCCGATCGACGCCAGCGAGAAGCGGAGCTTGTCCTTGAGCTGGGCGGCCAGCGTGTTCTGGGCGAGCACCTCGAACGCGCCGCCCACGCTGGTCACCAGCACCGCGTCCGGGTTGGCGTCCTTGAGCCGCGCCACCTGGGCCGACAGGTCGGAGGCGTTGGCCGCGCCCTTCTCGGTTGCCGTGATCTTCACGCACGACATCCCGCCGAGCAGGGCCTTGTTCAGGGCGGCGATGGTGGTGGTGTCGTCGGTCAGGATGCCCAGCGTGTTGATGTTCGCGGCCTTGAACGCGCCGCAGTAGACCTCGGCCCAGTCCGTCGTCGTGTTGGCCAGCATGTAGATGAGCTCGTTGTCCGGCGGCTCGACCAGCGTCGCGGTGACCCCGGTGGGCGCGATCGCGGGCAGTCCGAGCTGGGTCAGCGTGGACTTGGCCTGCATGACGGCCGCGCTGCCGCTCTGCAGGAACAGTGCCTTGGCCCCCTGGCTGTGGAGCTTCTGCAGCACGGCGGGCACCTTGGTGGGGTCGCTCTCGTCGTTCTCGATCACCAGCCGCAGCGGCCGGCCGAGCACGCCGCCCTTGTCGTTGATGTCCTGGACGGCCAGCCGGATGGTCTTGCCGGCGATGGTGCTGTAGGAGGCGCCGGGGCCGGTGCTGTCCTCGTCCATCCCGATGATGATGGGTGCGCCCTTCGCGCTGCCGTCGGTCGGGCTGTCCGCGTCGTCGCCGGTGCCGCCGCAGGCGGTGACCGCGAGGGCGAGGGTGGCCATGCCCGCGACCCAACGCGCCATCGTTCCTCTAATTATGGACAATTTACTCTGCCTTTAACGTCTAATTGCATTTAGATAACTTTGAGGTATCTTTCGCGGCGAACCGTGCGTTCGCCCGATGTCGATACCGTCGCGTCGACGCTGGTGGAGTCGCTTATTCGTGGCCCGGGGTGAGCCAGATGGCCTATCAAACGCTTGGTGGCTATCCTGCTTTTCGGCCATGCTTGTGTCAAGTGGACAAAAGTCCCTTTCTCCGTTAGCCAGTCGTTATCTCGGTCAGAGTGATCCGGATCCGCGAGCGTTGGATCTGGCCGGTCGCGGGAGTGCGGGGGATCGACGGCACCACCGCGACCCGGCGCGGCTGCTTGAAGCCGGCCAGCCGGCCCGCGACGTGCGCGCGGACCACGGCGACCTCGGGCGGGGCAACGCCCGGCGCCGGCACCACCACGGCGCAGACCACCTCACCCCACCGTTCGTCGGGCACGCCGACCACGGCCACGTCGACGACGCCGGGCAGGTCCCGCAGCGCGCTCTCCACCTCGAAGGGCGAGACCGTCTCGCCGCCGGTGCGGATCACCTCACGCTCGCGCCCGGTCAGGTGGAGGTAGCCCTCGTCGTCCAGGTAGCCCAGATCGCCCGAGCGGTAGACGCCGTCGCGCAGGGCCGCCGCCGTCTCCGCGGCCAGATCGTGATATCCCGACATCAGCGCCGGACCGCTGACGCAGACCTCACCCACCTCGCCGGCCGCGGCGTCCACCCACAGCGCACCGGGGAAGGCGGGAAGACCGACGCTGCCCGGCTTCCTGAGCAGGTCCTCGTCGGGCAGGGCCGCCATCCTGCCCGCCTCGGTCGAGCCGTACAGGATCGTCGTCGTCGTCCCGGGCAGGCGCTCCTTGATGCGCATGACGAGGTCCGTCGCGACCCCCGAGGTGCCGGAGTCCGCGTGCCGCAGCGACGACAGGTCGGCGTGCCGGTGTTCGCGATCGAGCAGCCGCTCCCACACCGCCGGAATGCAGTAGATCGCCGACGGGCGCTCCCGCCGCACGGCATCGATGATCTGTACGGCGTCGGCGCGGCTCACGAGGTGTACGGCGGTCCGGTTCTGCCAGGCCTCCATCACGTAGTGCCAGCCTCCGTAGTGGTACAGCGGGAAGCTGCAGAGCACCCCGCCCGACCCGCGGAGACCGGTCGTGAACGTGCCGCCGCCGGGCGCCGCGCGAAGCCAGCTCGCCCGGTGGCTGACCAGCGCGCCCTTGGGCCGGCCGGTGCTGCCGCTGGTCAGGTAGACGATGTGCGGGTCGCTGTCGGCGACGCGGTCGTGCCCGTCGGGCGGGGCGGCCGACGCCCCGGCCGCCAGCGCGCCGAGGTCGTCCCCCGGGCCCGGCCGGCCGCCGACCCGGGCGACCGGCACGCCGCCGGGGAGGCCGCCTGGGAGGCCTCCGGGGGCGTCGGCGAGGACGTCGGCCCGGTCGGTGACCAGCAGGACGGGGTCCAGGTAGGAGAGCACCGAGTCGAACTCGGCGGCGGACAGCGCCGGATTGATCGGCGCGAAGGCGGCCCCGAGCCGGGCGCAGCCGAGGAAGCCGTCCAGGGTGCGCAGCGTGGGCGCCGCACACCAGGCGACGCGGTCGCCGCGCCGTACACCCAGCCCTGCCAGGGCGTTGGCGGTGCGGTTCGCCCGCTCGTCCAGGTCCCCGAAACCGACCCGGTCCCCGGCCAGGGTCGCCGCGGTCGCCGCCGGCGCCATGCGGGCCGCCCGGCGCACGATATCGCCGATCAGGAGTTCCACGGCTGCTCCCATCCGCCGGTCAGGTCGACCTGGGCCGGGTTGATCGCACCGTGCGCGGTCTTGTTCCGGGTGATGTCCACCGCCTTCGGCACCTCCTCTATTCCGGACAACTGGTGCGTGATGAGTGATTCCACGTCGATGTCGCCGCGGGCGACCAGCCGCAGCGCGTGGTCGAAGACGCCGCCGCCGGGGGAGTAGCCCCCGGCGCCGGAACGCGGGTGCAGCAGCGAGACGCTCCGCTCGCGCAGCAGGCCCAGCGGCGCCGGCACCCGGTCGGGGAGTACGGACACCATGACGACGCGGCCGCCGCGGCGCACGCAGCGCGCGGCCGACTCGAACGTGGCGACGCCGGCGAGTCCGGCCTCGGGCGGACCTCCCGCGGTCTCGATCACCACGTCGACGCCGATGCCCCCGGTGGCCTCGCGTACGGCAGGCCACACGTCGTCGGCGGCGGCGTCCACGACCAGGTCGGCGCCGTACCGGGCGGCGAGGGCGAGCTTGGCCGGGCTGCGCCCGGTGATGATGACGAGGCCGGCGTTGCCGCGCCGGGCGACCTGCAGGGCGAGCAACCCCATCACACCGGCGCCGATGATCAGCATCGTCTCGCCGGGCTGGACGGCCGCGAGGGCGTGTGCGTGCAGGGCCCCGGCGAGCGGCTGGACCGCCGCGGCCGCGGCGGCCGACACGCCGGCCGGGACCGGCACGACGCAGGACGCGGGCACGACCACCTGCTCGGCGAACGCGCCCGGCCGGGTGAAGCCGATGAACTCGGGGGCCAGGCAGGCGTCCGAGCGGCCGCGCAGGCAGGCCGGGCAGCGTCCGCACACGATGGTCTCGACCGCGGTGACCCGGTCGCCGACGGCGACGTCGCGCACCGCGGCGCCGACGGTGCGGACGACGCCGCAGAACTCGTGCCCGCCGAACCGGGCCGGGCCGGCGGCCAGGGCGTCGGCGAGACGCCCGTGCAGCGCCACCGGTTCACCGGCGATCAGCATGCACTCGGTGACGCTGGGCTGCACCCGGGCGACGTCGATGACCACGTCGGTGGGGCCGGGCACGGGGTCGGGCACCTCTTCGACGCGAAGATCACCGAAGCCGTGCAGGACCGCTGCGCGCATCATGTCACCTCCTGAGGACTTGACCGGGACCGATTGAATTTTGTATTCAATATCTAAGTCGAGTCAACCCTGGATCGGGAGGCCGCATGGAGCGGGAACTCGTGGTCACCGGAATCGGTGGCCAGGGCATCCAACTGCTCGCCAAGACCCTCGCCTCGGCGGCGACCCGGGAAGGGCGGCATGCGATGCTCAGCGCGGACTACGGCGGTGAGATGCGCGGTGGTCCGTCCAAGGCGAGCGTGGTGATCGGAGACGGCCCGCTGCGGGCCCTTCCGGTGCTCGCCTCCGCCTGGTCGGCGATCGTCGCCCATCACCGGTTCAGCGAGCCGGCCCTGGCGCGGCTGCGCCCCGGCGGTCCCGCGATCGTCAACCTTCCGCTGGTCGACCCCGCGTCGCTGCCGGCCATGACCGTGTACGGCCTGGACGCCACCGCCGTCGCCAAGGATGCCGGAGCACCCCAGGCGATCGGCTTCGTGCTGCTCGGCGCCTACAACGCGGTCACCCGGCTCGTGGACCCGGCCTCCCTGGCTGAGGCCATGGAAGAGCTGCTGCCGCCGTACCGCAAACAGCACGCGCAGGCCAACGCGCGGGCGCTGGCGGCGGGCGCGGCCGCGCTCGACGGCCCGCCGGCCCCCCTGAGCGTCCCCGCCGGCGCCGCAGACCTGGAGGAGGCCCCCCGATGACCCTCGAACTGCTCGAAGGCAGCACCGCCATCGCCCGGTCGGCGATCGCGGCGGGCTGCCGCTTCTTCGCCGGTTACCCCATGTCGCCCTTCACGGGGCTGCTGGAGAACATGTCCCAGCAGATGCCGGCGGCCGGCGGCGTCTGCCTCAACGCGGAAAGCGAGATCGAGGGCGTCAACATGACCCTCGGCGCCGCCGCGGCCGGAGCACGCGCGGCCACCGGATCATGCGGGCAGGGGATCGCGCTGATGCAGGAGGCGATCGCCGAGGCGGCGCTGAACGAGACCCCGTTCGTGGTCTTCAACATGGCCCGGAACCAGCAGGACTACTTCCAGTCCACCCGCGGCGGCGGCTGGGGCGACTACCGGACGATCACGCTGGCGCCCAAGGACGTCCCCGAGGCGGTCGAGCACACCCAGTTGCTGTTCCACCTCGCCGACAGGTACCGCGCGCCGGTGATCTTCTACGGTGATCCGCTGCTGGCCCAGACCCGGGTCGGGGTCTCGATCGAGGCCCTGGACTTCGGCCCGTTGCCGCCCAAGGACTGGGTGCTCGACGGGACGGGCGGCGGCACGGGCCGGTCGCGCCAGATCTGGACGTGGGCCATGGGCAAGGCGACCGACCCGGGGCCCGGACCGGACGGGCACTGGCGTGCGATCGCCGACAAGTTCGACGCCATCGACAAGGTGGAGTCGCGGTTCGAGCAGGCCCACGTCGATGACGCCGAGACGCTGGTGGTGGCGTTCGGCTCCGCCGCCAAGTTCGTGGAGTACGTCGTCGACGAGCTCCGGGCCGACGGGCACCGCATCGGCTGGTTCCGCCCGGTCACGCTCTGGCCGTTCCCCGGCGAGGCGCTCGCCGCGGCGACCGCTGGAGTGCGGCGGGTGCTGGTCTTCGAGCTCAACGCCGGGCAGATGCTCGACGATGTGCGCATTCACGCCGCCGACCGCTCGGCCGTACGGTTCATCGGCGGGGTGAGCATCGCGGAGTCCGGGCTCGCGTACGGCGAACTGATGGACGCTCCGGTCATCCGCGACCGGATCCTGGCCGCTATCACCGGAGGTGCACGCCCGTGAGCGTCATCGACACGTCCCAGCCGCCCTCGCAGCCGGCCAAGAAGGTCGCCGAGTTCAGTTCCCCGCTGCTGCTCGGCGAGCACTCGCTCTGCCCGGGCTGCGGCGAACCGGTGGCGCTGCGGCTGCTGCTGGAGGTGCTGCAGGAGCTCGACATCGTGCAGCGGACCATCGGCGTCGTCGGCCACGGCTGTTACGGCAGTTTCGTCCGGATCATGGACGTGGACGTGCTGCAGTGCCTGCACGGCCGGGCGCCGTCCTGCGCCACCGGCATCAAGCGGGTCCGGCCGGACCGCGCGGTCTTCACGATGCAGGGCGACGGCGACATGGTCAACGAAGGACTGCAGGAGGTGCTGCACACCGCCGCCCGCGGTGAGAAGATCACTTGTGTGCTGCTCAACAACGGCGTCTTCGGCGACACCGGTGGTCAGCTGACCGCGACCACCGTGCTCGGCCAGCGCACCAAGACCAGTCTGGAGGGGCGCGACGCGGAGGCCCACGGCCATCCCATCCCGGTGGCCGATCTGGTCGCCGGGCTGCCCGGCACCGCCTACGTCGCCCGTGGCACGGTCGCCACCGCCGGCTCGGTGGCCCAGACCAAGAGGATGCTGCGCCGCGCCTTCGAGGCCCAGCTGTCGGGTGCCGGGTTCAGCCTGGTGGAGATCCTCACCATGTGCCCGACCGGCTGGTTCGTCCCGGCCCCCGACGGCCCCGGATACCTCGCCGACTCGATGGAGCAGGCCTATCCGCTCGGGGAGCTGACCACATGACCGCGCTGACACGGACCAAGACCGGGGCGGCCGTCGCCGAACACATCATGAAGCTGCTCTTCGACGGCACGCTGCGCGGGGGCGACCGGATCGATCTCGACGGCATCGCCGCGACGCTCGGCGTCAGCCGGGCGCCGGTCCGGGAGGCCGTTCTGCAACTGGAGCGCGACGGCCTGGTCGACATGCCGCACTATCGCGGTGCGTTCGTCGCGGCTTTCGACGCGGCCACCGTCCACGAGGCGTTCGAGCTGTACGGGATGCTGAGCGCGCTCACCAACAGCCGTGCGGCGATGAGCGGGGACCCCGGACTCAGGGAGACGCTCGGCAAGCTCACCGAGGCCCTGACCCACTGCGACCAGGTGGACGAGTTCGAACGGACCGCCCGGGAGTTCCGCAAGGCGGTGAACCTCGCCACCGCCGGTCCGCACCTGCGTGCGCTGCTGCGCAGTTTCAGCGGGCTGGTGCCGGTCGCCGCCCGCTTCTCCATCGAGGACGCGATGGACGACGAGCGGGCCGCGCTGCGCCGGGAGTACGACGCGCTGGTCGCCGGCGACGCCGACGCCGCGTCGGCGGCGGCTCTCGATCACGTGCTGATGACGGCGGAGAACGCGGTACGCGCCCTGCGACGGCGGGGGGTCTTCACCTCGGACCCCGTCCCGGCCGAGACGGCCGATCCTTCCCCAATCCTTGACATCGTCCGTACGACGGCCGGAGGCGACAGGACATGAGCGAGCAGGACGGCGGCACGCCGAGGGAGAGCCGGGGGACGCTGGTCATCGCCGGGGACCGGTGCAAGGGCTGCGAGCTGTGCGTCGCGGCCTGCCCGCCCCGGGTCCTCACCATGTCGAGCGACGTCAACGAGATGGGCTACCGCTATCCGGAGCTCACCTCGGGCTGCACCGGCTGCACCGCCTGCCAGATGGTCTGCCCCGACTTCGTCTTCGAGGTCTACAGGTTCACCCCTGCCGCGCGCTGAGCCGTGGTGAGGCCGTCCAGGAACAGCGAGGTGCAGTCCTCGGCCAGTTTGGCGACCGGATAGCCCCTGCTCGGCTTGAACCAGCGTGCCGACAGCCACACGGCGTCGCGCATGAGCCGGTAGAGGGCCTTCGGGTTGAGGTCGGAACGGAAGGCGCCCTCGGCGATGCCGTTCTCGATCACCTGGAGCCAGGTGTGCTGCACCTCGCGGCCGGCGTTGCGCAGGTAGCCGAACCGCTCGATCCTGAGGAGGTAGTTGACGTCGTTCTGGTAGATCTCGGCGGCGTGCGGATGAGCCGCCATGGCCTCCAGTGACGCCACGATCAGGTCGTGCAACCGCTCCCGGGCGCCGGCCTCCCGGGCCAGCACCTTCGCGTACCGCTCCCGCAGGTCCGCCAGGAACGACGAGATGATCTCGTCGACCATCGACTCCTTGGAGTCGAAGTGGTGGTAGAGACTGCCGGAGAGAAGCCCGACCGCGTCGGCGATCTGGCGGACGGTGGTCGCCGCCACCCCTCGCTCCGCGAACAGGGCGGCGGCACTGCCGAGGATCGCCTCACGCCGGTCTCCCAGCTCTCGCGCCATGCTTCCCCCAGGGGGTGTCCCGTAGAACATCGTGGTCTACCGCGGTCGCCCAGATGAGGAGTGGCCGTAGCGCTCGTCGCGCGTCCGATGTCCTGAAGTCGCGTGCCGCCGATGAATATCATCATGCCAGCAACAAGCATTTGCTCGCTAGGCGTCGCCGGTTGTCGGCCGTGCCGCCCGGGCCGGGGCGCGGTGGTGATCAGGACGCCGGCGCGGCGACGGGCTCGCCCGGTTCCGACGTCTCGGTGAGCGCGCCGTCGTGCAGTTCGAGGACCCGGTCGGCGATCGTCATGAGGGTGGGGTCGTGGGTGGCGACCAGCGCGGTGACGCCCTCGCTGTGGACGACGGCGCGCAGCAGCTGCATGATCTGCCGTCCGGTCTGCGAGTCGAGCTGACCGGTCGGCTCGTCGGCGATGAGCAGTTTCGGCCGGTTGGCGAGGGCGCGGGCCACCGCCACCCGCTGCCGCTGGCCGCCGGACAGCTCGTACGGCCGCTGGTTCATGTGCTTGTCCAGCCCGACCATCGACAGCAGCACGCGGGCGCGTTCCTCCCGTTCGGTGGCGGGCGTACGGCGCAGCCGCATCGGCACGCCGACGTTCTCCGCCGCCGACAGGACCGGGATCAGCCCGAACGACTGGAAGACGAACCCGATGACGTCGCGGCGCAGCTCCAGCAGGTCCGCCTCGGGCAACTCGGTGACCACACGTCCGTCGACGGTCACCCGGCCGCTGTCGGGGCGGTCGAGCCCGCCGACCTGGTTGAGCAGCGTGGTCTTCCCCGATCCGGAACGGCCCCGCACGGCGATCAGCTCGCCGGGAAAGGCCTCGAACGACACCTCGCGCAGGGCGACCACGTCCTTGGGCCCTGCTCCCTTGGGCCCTGTTCTCTTGGGTCCGGTCCGGTACACCTTGCTGACCCGCTCCACGACGACGAGGGGCTGGCTGCTCATCGCGACTCCTCCGGCTGCGGCTGGTCCGGTTGGGGCGTGTCTGGTTGGGGCGTGTCCGGTTGGGGTCGGTCCGGCCACACCCCGATGTGGTCGCACTCGAGTTCGAGCCGGACCCGGCGCTCCATGTCGAGGGCGCCGATGAACTCCCTCGGCAGCTGGAGGCGGCCCACCCGGTCGAGCACGGCGTACTCCTCGGCGATCACGGCGCCGCCCTCGGCCGTCCGGCGCAGCGTCTCACTGCTGGTGCGCCCGTCCCGGATGCCGACGGTCCGGTCCACCTGCTCCGACACCGTCGCGTCGTGCGTGACGATCACGGTCGTGACGCCGAGCTCCCGGTTGGCGCGGCGCAGCGCGGCGAACACCTGCTCGGAGTTCTCGCTGTCCAGCTCGCCGGTGGGCTCGTCGGCCAGGACGACCTGCGGGGAGTTGGCCAGGGCCACCGCGATGGCCACCCGCTGCTGCTCGCCGCCGGACATCTCGCCCGGCCGGCTGCCGGCGCGGTGCGCCACGCCGAGCAGGTCGAGCAGCTCGCCCGCCCGGTCCGTACGGCCCCGCCTGCCGGCCAGGCGCATCGGCAGCCGGACGTTCTCACCGGCGGTGAGATACGGCAGCAGGTTGCGGGCCGTCTGCTGCCAGACGAACCCGACGACCTCACGGCGGTAGCGCAGCCGGTCCTTGGCGGTCATCGCGAGCAGGTCGGTCCCGGCGACCCGCGCGAGGCCCGCGGTCGGCACGTCAAGCCCGGACAGCACGTTGAGCAGGGTCGACTTGCCCGACCCCGAGGCGCCGACGACGGCGATCAGTTCGCCCTTGTCGACGAGCAGGTCGAGCCCCTGCAGTGCGACCACCTCGACGCCCTCGGTCTTGTAGATCCGCACGAGGTTGTCGCACAGGATGTGCGCGTGCTCCCCGAAGGCCGGCCGTACGTGCGCGGCCTGCCTCTCCAGCTGGGAGAGCGTCGGGGTGTCATCCGGTTCTTCCAACTCATTCACCCACTCGCAGGACGGAGCCGAGGGACCGGCGGCGGCCGGTCACGGCGTGGAGGAACGCGCCGGCGACGGCGACGACGGCGAGACCGGCGGCCAGCAGCGCCGGTGCGGCCAGGTCGAGCTCGTACGCCCGTACGGCGAGGTCGCCCGCGTAGCCGCCGAGGTCGACGCCGGGTCCGAGGGCGGCGGGCAGGGCGAGACCGACCGCGAGGCCCGCGCCCGCGGTGAGCACGATCAGCGGGGCGATCTCCAGCACGGTGAGGGTCGCCGCCTGGCGGTGCGACAGGCCGAGGGTGCGCAGGTACGACAGGGCACGCGCCCGGTCGGCGGCCCCGACGACCAGTGCGATCACCACGGTGAGCAGCGCGTACCCGGCCAGGGCGACGGTGACGAGGCGGAAACCGTCCTTGATCGTGGCGGGGAGCGGAGCCGCGGCTATCTTCCGGAGCGTCTCTTCGAAGGTCACCACCATGACGTCCGGCAGGTCGCCCACGGCGGCCCGCAACCGCCCGCCGTCGATGTCGTCGCCCCCGTTCCCGGCTCCCCGGATGAGCAGCATGGTGGCGTGCGACCGGGCGCCGGCCCGGGTGGCGGCGTCGTAGGGCACCACGATCAGGTTGTTCGTGACGCGGGTCAGGCCCGGCAGCCCGCCGGTGATGACGCCCCGATTGACGAGCTTCATCCGGACGTGCCAGCCGATCTCGAAGGTGGTCAGGTGCGCCAGGTCGGGGGAGACCAGGACGGGAATCTCCTGCGCCGAACCGTTCTGGGCGGCCGGGGTCGGCAGCGGGGTCGAGGGCGGGGTCGACGGCGTGGTCGACGGCGGGTCCGGTGGTGGGCCGGGCACCTTCAGCGGGGAGCCGGCGGCGATGCGGCGGTAGGCGTCGAGGTCCAGGGCGATGACGGTGGCGTTCCGCCCGCCGTACCCGACCTGTGCCGTCCCCTTCTGCGCGGGCAGGACCTCCCGCACCCCCGGGACCTGCCGGATCTTCTCGATCACGTCGGCCGGTAGTTCGGCCGCACGCTCGACCCGCGCGTCGGCGCCGGTCGTCTGCCAGGCGGCCAGGCGCTGGGTGGCCTCCAGCGTGCCGCCGACCACCGCCCCGTACACCGAGACGGCGAGCGCGGGCAGCAGGATCAGCACGGGCAGCGCACTGACCGACCTGGCCCGCGCCGCCAGGGTCAGCCCCACGAACGGCACGGCCCCCCGGGCCCGCGCGGCGAACCGCACGAACAGCCGCAACGGGTACGGATAGCAGCGCAACGTGACGAGTGCCGCGGCCACCGTGAGCATGACCGGGACGAGCATCAGGAAGGGATCGGCCTCCCGGGCGGCGCCGCCGGGGGAGAGGCCGGGGGAGAGGCCGGGGGCGCCGCCCGTGGCGAGGCCGGTAGAGAGATCGGTGGTGAGGCCGCGGGTGCGCAGCAGGTATGTCCCCGCCAGCGCCAGGACGACGACCAGCACCTCCAGCGCCGTACGCCTCGGCGAGCGGCGGCGGCCCACCACATCGTCACGCCGGCCCGGCAGCGGCGTGCGATGGGCGACCGCCAGGCGGGCCGCCGCGAAGCCCACCGCGGCGACGGCGAGCAGCGGCGGGACGGCGTGCACGACCGGCGTGACCGGCCCGGACAGCAGGGACGCCGACAGCGGGTACGACAGTCCGTACCCGGCCAGGACCGCCGGGACGGCGGCCAGCGCGACCGCTCCCGTGCCCGCCGCGACGACCTGGCCGAGCGAGGCGCCCCGCGCCCGGGCGAGGGACAGGGCCTCGCGCATACGCTCGGTCAGCAGTTGGACGGCGAGCGCGATGACGCCCCCGGCCACCGCCACCAGGCCGCCGAGGATCAGGAACATCAGCGCCCGGGCGGTCGCGAGCCGGGTCAGGAACCCGGCGAGCACCCGGTCGAGCGCGGTGTCCAGGAAAAGCTGCGCGGAGGCATCCGCTCGGTGGGCCGGCCCGCTCAGGGCGCGCCGGTAGTCGGCCATCCCCTCGACCACCGAGGCCGCGTCGCGCGCGGTGACGGCCGAGCGGTCCACCGTGATGACCCAGCCGTAGACCAGGTCGCGGCCTCCGAGGATCAGCTGGCGGAGGGAGCCCTCATGGGTGAGGGCGGTGATGCTCAGCTCGTCGCGGTCGGCCCCGGGGACGGTCCGCGTCGTGACCTCGGCGATGTCGCGGTTGTGCTGCCAGAACCGGTCGCCCGGGACGGTCGGCGCGATCGGCTCGAACAGACCGGTGACGCGGCCGAGCAGGGGCTGGCTGTTGCCCAGCACGAGCGTGGCGCCGACCTGGATGTCCATCTTCTCGGCCGCGCTCCGGGCCAGGGCGATGTCGAGCCGCCTGGCGTCACGCAGCTCCGGGTGGCCCGGGACGCTCGCCGCCGGGTTCGGCGGTCCGGGCGGCGATCCCCGCACGTAGCGGACGCGGCGGTCGGCGTCGGGCACCCAGCCCACGTTGACGTACTGGCCGCTCCGCGGTTTCGCTCCCAGCCGCGCCGTGACCGGCGTGCCGAGGGTCTTGGCCACGAACCGGCTGCCGGCGTGCGGTCCGGTGTCGACGATCTGGGTGAGGGACGGCGGCAGCATGGCCCGCCACTCGCGGTCCCTCTCCCGGAACCCGTTCTCATCGGTGAGGTAGTGCCCGGGCCGGTTCGGGCGCATCACGACGGTCAGGTCGGTCGCGTCGGCGCTGATCTCCTCGAGAGCGCTGCGCGCGGCCCGGTCGGAGGCGCCCTCGAACCACCGGGGCAGCCCGGTGACCAGCAGCGACGCGCTCAGCGCCAGCAGTGCGAGCACGGCCGCCGCGCCCCGGTGGACCCTGAGCAGGAGCAGCGGGTTCATCGGTCCTCCCCGGCGCGCAGGGCGCCGCCGAGGCCCTGACGGCGCAGCGTACGGGCCAGGCCCGCGACGATCCAGAACAGCACGACGGCGAGGGCCGCCGGCATCGCGATGGTCGCAGCCCACGGCACCTGGAGCACCACCCCGGGGGTGGCCGAGGCCGCCTGGCCGGTCAGCACGATGTGCGGGACGACCAGCGCGGCGATCCCCAGCGCCAGCCCGGTCCCGGCGATGAGCGACAGCCCGATCAGGAACGCCTGCTCCACCGCCAGCAGCCCGAAGACCTGCCGGGAGCTCACCCCGAGGGCGCGCAGGATCGCGAACTCCGCGACCCGTTCTCGCGCCGTCACGGCCGCGTTGACCAGGAAGCCGAGCAGCGCGAAGACCAGCGCGGCGGCGAAGCCCAGGACCAGCGCGCCCTGCAGGCCGCCGGCCAGCGGATCGTCCCTGAGACGCTGGGTCAGCGAGCCGAGGTCGACGACGGTCTGCTCCCACTCCGGATGGCGGGCCAGCTCCGCCGCGGCCTGGGCCGTCTCACCGTCCCGGGTTGACATCCACCACTCGGCCGGGGCGCGCGGCTCCCGCACGGCGGCGAGGTCGGCGGCGAGCAACGTGGGGAGGTCGGCGAGGACGGCGGGCACCCCGGCGGGCGTCCCGGGCATCGCCCCGACGACGCCGGCGACGGTCACCTCGACCGGCTGCCCGTCCAGGGTCAGCGTGCCGGTACGGCCCTCGGCGAGCTTCTCGCGGGCCGCGAGGTCCGCGGTGATCACCACCGGAATGGGACCGGCCGGCGGGCCGCCCATGGGAGCGGCGCCGGCCGGCGGGCCGCCCGAGGGAGCGGCGGCGGTCAGGCTGACGTATTCGGGCTCACCTGAACCACCGGGACCGGCCTCTTCACCGGGACCTTCACCGGGACCGGGCTTCTTCGGCGCGGGCACGGCGAGGGTGAAGACGCCCCCATCCGTCGTCACCCGTACTCCGGCGTTTTCCCCGGCGTTTTCTCCGGTTTCTCCGGCGATGCGGCCGTCACCGCGCACGCCGTGCTCCCACCGCAGGCCCTCGGGCGGGGTGACCGGGGCGCCGGCGTCGGTGGAGATCGAACCCACTGCCAGGTTCACGCCACCGCCCCCGCCACCGCCGGGCGCGCGGACCGGGATCCGCACGACGAAACCGCGGATGCCGAGCGGGTAGCTCAACTTGCCCGACCGTCCGGCGAGCCCGCCGAGGTCGACGGTGAGCGGGTGCGGCTCGCCGTCGGCGGTGAGCGGCCCGACCGTCACCTGCTGGTGCACTCCGAGGGCGTCCACGACCACCATCCGGAGCTCCAGGCCTGAATAGTCCCGGCTCGTGGCCGGCGGGTCGGGGCGGAGCCGTACGGACAGGGTCAGCTTCGCCGGAGTGCCGGGAAGCGGGACGGCCGAGATCGCCGGGCGTCCCGCCACCAGGCGTGCGGCCAGGTCGCCGCTGCTGCCCAGGTCGGGACGGAGCATCAGCATCGGGCCGAGCTTGGCGGCGTCCGCGGCGACCAGGGTGCCGTTGCCCCCCGAGGAGGCCCCGGAGAAGGTCAGCGCGCCCCGGTACACCGGCGTGAGCGCCGTCACGCCGGGCAACCCGGCGTAGACCGCGCCCCTGCCGAGCCTGCCCAGCTCGCCGGACTCCGGTGCCGACGACACGCGCAGATCGGCGGCCGCCTGGTGCCGGGCCTGGTCCACCTGCGAGCCGCGCCAGGTCGCCGCCGTCGTCATCGACACCCCGCCGATGGCCACCGCCATCGTGAGCAGGAGGGCGGGACCGGAATACCGCCCCGGACGACGGCTCACCTGCCACGCGCCCAGCGCGGGAGCCAGGCCCGGCCGCCGCGAGGTGAACCGCTCGGCGAGCCGTGAGACGCGCGGCACCAGCCGCAGGCTGAGCATCCCGCCGCAGAGCAATGCCAGGGCGGGCCCGGTCACGATCAGCGGGTCGATGCCGAGACCGCCGCCGGACGTCGCGGTCACCGGTGCGCCGTAGCGGCGAAGCTGCCAGATCGCCAGCGCGGCCACCGCCAGCAGCGCAACGTCGCCGCCCGCCCGCTGCAGCAGCCCCTGCCGGTCGCCGCGGCCGCGCGTCGCCTGTTCTTCGACATATGTACGGCGGGCGCCGCGCAGGGCGGGCAGCGCGAGCAGCGCGGCGCAGGCGAGCGCCACGGCGGCCGCGACGCCGAACGTCGCGGCGCCCGGGTCCGGGGCGATGTGGACCCCGGAGGCGCGGATCCACGGGATCGCGTCGATCAGGCCGAGCAGTGGCGGGGCCAGGAACGGGGCCAGCACCGCGCACGGCACGGCCACCAGCAGGGCCTCCCCGGCGGCCAGCAGGGCCAGCCGCACGCTCCCCGCCCCGCGTGAGCGCAGCAGCGCCACCTCCATCCGCCGGTGCTCGGCGAGCAACCGCGCGGTCAGGACCAGCGCGTACGCCGCGAGCAGCAGCAACTGCAGGACGGGCACGAGCATCGTCGAGCGCGCGACCAGCGCCGCCCGGTCCAGCTGGGTGAGCATCTCGGGCAGGCGGGTGTTGGTCTCGCAGGCCGAGCAGTCGCGTTTCAGCGTCTCGCCCAGCCCGGCGACGGAGGCGGCGAAGGGCCGCAGCCGCTGCGGCGTGAGTCCGCCGAGGTCGGGCACGGCCGTCCAGGTCGCGGTGACGCTGGTGCCTCCGGTGAACCTGGCGAGGAAGGTCTCCCTGGGCACCATGAGCGGGCCGTAGGTGGTGTAGTCGCCGTGCTCGACGCCCCGGCGCAGCAGTTCGTCGCCGTCCCACCGCCCGGAGTAGGGGGCGTCGAGCTGGAAGACGCCGGTCACCCTGGCATGCACGGCCGTACCGTCGAGCCGGCCCACCATGCGGAGCTCGTCGCCCACGCCCAGGTTCATCGCCTGCGCGGCCGGCTGGGAGAGCGCGACCTCGACGACATCGACGACGCGGTCCTTGATGCCGCCGGAGCCGGAGTCGGAGCCCGAGCCGGAACCGGAGCCGGAGCCGGTGTCGGCGTCGGGCCGCGGCCAGGCTCCCTGGACGAGTCGCGCGTGCCGTTCCAGCTCTTCGTCGACGCCGAAGCGGGTCAGCTCGGGATGCTTGAGCCGTTCCTGCCCGGGGAGGGCGTAGGAGTCGGAGCGGGCGCGGAAGGCGACGTCGTACGGCACGCCGTCCCTCTCGCCTCCGTCCTCGCCTCCGTCGCCCGAGAGGGTCGCGAGATGGCCGTGGATGACGCGTTCCACCTCGGCGAAGGTGTCCTGCCGGATGGGAGCGTTGATCGTCGTCGCGACGGTCTCCGTCGGAGCGTTCTCCATCGCCCGCCGTACGCCGACGTCGGCGACCGAGGAGGCGTACATGGCGAGCGCCACCAGTGTCGTGGTCGCCAGCAGGATCGAGCCGAAGGCGGCCAGGAGGAGTAACGGCTCGCTGAGGGCACGCCGCACCACCAAAGGTGTCCGCACCCGCATCGACCGCCCCCTCCCGATCTGCCCCATTTCGACGACTCACCCTAACGGTCATGCGCCGGGTGCAGTAGATCTCAGATCAGCCCGAGAAACGGCGAAATACGCGCATATAGGCGGAGAGAGTCGGCCGGTCGGCCCTGATCAGCGCGACGCGACCGGCCGTTCCCCAGGTCCCGGAGAAGGCTGGCGTGCCGCTGCCGTCCGCGTGAGGACGGCGAAGGTGTCGGCGGCCATCCGACGGGCGTCGAAGGCGGCGAGCGCCCGGACCCGCGCCCGTCGTCCCAGTTCCCGCCGTGTCCCGGCATCGGCCACCAGGCGGCGCAGCGCGGCCGTCAGCGCGGCCGGATCCCCCGGCGGGACGACGAGGGCGTCGGACCCGACCTCGGCCGCGGTGTCCCCGACCGCGGTGCTGACACACGGCAGGCCGTGCCCCATCGCCTCCAGCAGGGTCAGCGACAGCGCCTCATTACGCGACGGCAGGCAGAACACGTCGACGTCACGCAGCAGCGCGCCGACATCCTGGATGTGCCCGATGAAGGTCACCGGCAGGTCCTCCGCCGCGTGGGCCAGCACGTCCCGGTCCCGGCCCCGCCCGGCCACCACGATCCGGATCGGCAGCCCCTCCTGTGTCAGCTCGGCGGCCGCCTGGATCAGCAGATCGAAACCCTTCTGCGCGGTCAGGCGGCCGACTCCGCCGATCACCACCGGACTCCGGTCGCGGAGACACACCCCTTCGGCGGGGAGATCCACTCCGCTGCGCACCCGGACGATCGGGGCGCCCGGCGCCAGCCGCGCGAGCTGTGCCGCGATCGCCGCGGAAGGAGCGGTGAAACAGCTCACCCGGCGGTAGGCGTCGGCCGGGCCCGGCCCGTCCGCACCGGTCAGATGAAGCGTGGCGACGGTGGGCGCCACGTCGGCGGCGGCCATGAGCGCCGCACGGTTACCGCCGGGATCGACCAGGTTCACATGCACCACGTCGGGAGCCAGCCCGACCAGCGTCCGCGACAGCCACGGAGCCACCGGGCGGTGCCGCGACGGCGGTACCACCACCACGTCGGCCGTCTCGCCGACCGCCGCGCACACCGGCCCGGCCACCGGATCGCTGACCACGACCGTACGGTGCACCCCGGCGGGCAGGTGACGGACGAGCAGCGTCGCGTACACCTCGGCGCCCCCGAAAGCCTCACTGTCGATCACGAACGCGACATGGCGCACGCCCCCACCTCCTCCCGCGTGCCTTCCCATCCGGGAAGATCGCTACGAGGAGGGGGCGGAAATCTTGGGCCGGGCCATACCTCAGCCGGCCATACCTCAGCCGGCCCATGCCAGCAGCGGTTGGATCCGTTCGGGCCGGCGCAGCGTGCCCAGGGCCTGTCGTTCGAGCTGGCGCACCCGTTCCCGGGTCAGCCCGATCCGGTCGCCGATCTCCTGGAAGGTGTGCGTCTTGCCGTCGCTCAGCCCATAGCGGAGGCTGACGATCAGTGCTTCGCGTTCGGGTAGCCGGTCGACCAGCGCACGCAGCTCCTCGGCCAGCGCCCGCTGCTCCAGCAGCTCCGAGGCGGGGGCGACCCGCGCGTCGGCGATCAGGTCGCCGACCCGGGTCTCCTCGTCGTCCAGCGGAGTGTCCAGGCTGACGATGTCGCGGCTGATGCGGTGCAGGTCGTGCAGCTCCGCCATGGTCAGGCCGGCGGCCTCGGCGAGTTCGGCGTCGGTGGGTTCGCGGCCCAGCCGGGTCTCCAGCTCACGTTCCAGGCGGTTGACCTTCGTCACCTGGTCCACGACGTGGAGGGGCAGCCGGACCACCCGGCTCTTGTCGGCCAGGCCGCGATCGATCGCCTGCCGGATCCACCACATCGCGTACGTGGAGAACTTGTAGCCCTTGGCGTAGTCGAACTTCTCCACCGCGTGGATCAGGCCGAGGTTGCCCTCCTGGATGAGGTCGAGCATCGGCCAGCCCCGGTGGTAGTACTTCTTGGCCGCCGCCACCACCAGGCGCAGGTTGGCCCGGAGCATGTGGTCCTTGGCCCGCTCGCCGTCCGCGGCGGCCGCCTCCAGATCGGCACGCCGCTCCGCGTCGAGGCCGTCCCCGGCGGTGGCGTTCTCGTCGAGGAGATGGCGGGCGTACACACCGGCCTCTATCCGCTTGGCGAGGTCCACCTCCTGCCCGGCGGTGAGCAGCGGCGTCTGGCCGATCTGCTGCAGATACTGCCCCAACAGGTCAAGTTCGTCATAAGGCTCGTACGGCTCGGCCCTACCCATCACGGTCACCCCTGCGGTCCGCCGATTCCCGCGGTGCCAATGCCCCTCCCATGCCCAGCCCGTCGGCCTCGACACGTGGATCGGGCACGCGTGCGGGTAGGGATTGCGAAACCGGAACCCGGATTGGTGGGAGGTGAGCCGCGACATGTCTGATCAGGTTTTCCTCGGGGAGATGCGGCAGGTCCTGGACGAGGTGTACCGCGACCGCGACAGCGCCGCGGTCCGGGACGTCTACGCCCGCGCGTCGGCCCATGTGCATCTGACCGCGGACAGGCTGGCGCTGCTGAACGAGATCCCGGAGGACGGCTACACCCGGGAGGAGATGGCCGAGGCGATCGACCAGGTGATCATGCGCCGGGGCGCCCAGGACACCCTCGGTCTGCTCCAGAGCCCGAACCGGTAGACAGCGACCGCCCGTATGAACGCCCCCGGCTTCAGCGGTCGCCGGGGAAGACGGGGGTGCGCTTCTCGAGGAAGGCGCGCACTCCTTCCCGCCCGTCGGGCCGCGCCGCGGCCTCGCGGATCGCCAGGGCCTCCTGCCGCAGCGCGGTCTCCGGCGCCGGGGTGGCCACGCCGCGCAGCAGCCGCTTGACCGTGACCTGGGCGGCGTGGGACCCCGCGACCAGCTGGGCCACGACCCGATCCACCGCCGCGTCGAGTTCGTCGTCGTCGTGCACCTGCGCCACCAGCCCCGCCCGGTGCGCCTCCTCCGCGCTCAGGACGGGGTTGAGCAGGGCGAGGTGCAGGGCGTGATGCAGGCCGAGCGTCGCGGACAGCAGGCTGGTCCCGCCGTCGACGGTCAGCCCGACCTTGGTGTAGCCCAAGGTGAAGCGGGCGGAACTGGCGGCGAGCACCAGATCGGCCGCCGCCGCGAGCGGGAAGCCCGCGCCCGCCGCCGTGCCGCGCACCACCGCGATCACGACGGCGTCCAGGCGCATCAGCTCGCTGACGATGCGGTGCAGCGCGTCGGCGAGATCGTCGATGTACGCCGACACGTCGTCGGCGGCGGCGAAGGACGCGAGATCGCCGCCCACGCTGAAGAATCGTCCCTCGGCGGACAGCACGACGACCGGCGCCCGGTCGGCCCTGGCCCGCTGGATCGCCCGCCACAGCGCGGCGGCGCCCACCTCGTTGAGCGCGTTGCCGTGCTCCGCGTCGGCGAGCGTGATCCAGGCCGCGCCGTCGCGGAACTCGTACGTCACCGGGTCCTTGGCGTCCTCGGTCATGTTCTCCCCTTCGCCGCCCATGCTTCAGGCTCCTGTCCTACCAGCTGATCCGGCGAACCACGCGAGCGGGGTGAACCATGCAGCGGGGCACACCTTGAGGCGCACTCGGAAGCCAGGTGACCCCCCAACCCCTCTCCCGTGATCTTGCATGTTTCGTCGGGAGCCCTACTCCGGCATTTAGCGGAAATACGGATTAAAAGGACATTACGGGGAGAGATGGCCCCCATTGTTCTGTCGTGATATGGCAATACTTCACTCAATGCCCAATATGTCTGTTTTGTGGCTGGCGGGGCAGGTTATCAATGGATTCCAGGAGATGGCGCTCGTGCGCCGTCAAATGGCATTTCCTCGGCATAGAGGAAATGAATCCGATTCAGGATGAATTCTGTACGGGGGAAACGCAGATGCTCGCATTCCGAGACATCATGGCCGGCCTGGCCCTCAGCACGGCGTTGGCCGGAGGGGCCGTCGGCCTGGGTGCGTTGATGGGCACCACCGCCGCCAGCGCCGCTGTCGTCCAGGAGGGCTACGGCTCCGCCTGGCCGCATGACTGCTGCCGCTGCGACGACTGCCGGTGCGACCGCTGCTGCCGGTACGACGACTGCCGGCGTCACGACTGCTGTCACTGTGACGGCTGCTGCCAATGCGGCCATTCCGGCTGCGATGGCGGTTACCCGCGGTAGCACGGACCTGAATTCTCTTCGGAAACAAACAGAGCTCCGGTCGAGTCTCGGCTCGCCGGAGCTCTGGCCGCTTCATGGGGTCGCTTCATGGGGGTCGGCCCGGTCAGGTGGCAGGCAGGATCTGCCGCAGACGGCCGGGGGGCGTGTGACGCGGCTGCCATTCCCGGGGGTAACCCAGGGAGACCTCCTCGAAGCGGACGCCGTCGTGCCAGGAGGTCCGGGGAATGTGCAGGTGGCCGTACACGACGGCGGCGGCCCGGAAGCGCAGGTGCCAGTCGGCGGTGTGCGTGGTGCCGCACCAGATGGCGAACTGGGGATAGCGCAGGACCTGCGTCGGATCACGCACCAGGGGATAGTGGTTGACCAGCACCGTCGGCAGCCCGCCGGGGCGCTCTTCGAGGCGCCGCTCGGTCTCCTTCAGCCGGGCGGCGCACCACGCCGCACGCGACGGGTACGGATCGGGGTGCAGGAGCATCTCGTCGGTGCAGACGACCCCGGTCTCGTGGGCGAGCGCGAGCGCCGCCTCCACGGTCGTCACGCCCGGCATGCGGAAGGTGTAGTCGTACAGAAGGAACATCGGGGCCACGACGACGGGACCGCCGGGGCCCTCCCAGATCGGGTACGGATCCTCGGGGGTGGCCACGCCGAGCGAGCGGCAGATCTCGACGAGGCGGCGGTAGCGTGCCTCGCCCCGGAGCTGGGACGGGTCGCGGGGATGGGTCCACAGCTCGTGGTTGCCCGGCGCCCACACGACCTTCGTGAACCGCTCGCTGAGCAGCCGCATCGTGCGTTCGAACCCGTCCAGGAACTCGCACACGTCACCGGCCACGATCAGCCAGTCGCCGGGAGATCCCGGCCGCAGCGCGTCGACGACGGCCCGGTTCTCCCGGTAGCCGATGTGGAGGTCGCTGATGGCGACGAGTCGCTCACTCGGCAACGGCGGCCCACCTGAAACGTCGGTGCATCGCTAGGTCCTCGCTAGGTCCTCGTCGTCCGTCCGGGCTCGTGTCCCTGATGCCGGCTGTGGCCCTGGTTTCGTCCGACGATGTCACAGGAGTCCGGGCGTGATCAACCTAGCCGACGACGCCGGAGGCGCCGGGAGGCCAGATCCCGACGTGCAGGAGCCTGTGCGCGTAGAAATACGCCACGAGCTGGCTGCGGTTGCTGCAGGCGAACCGGTCGAGGAGCTTGCTGATCCGCTCCGCCACGGTGTATCTGCTGAGATGCATCTCATGGGCGATTCGCGTGGTCGTGTACCCCCTGGCCAGCATGACGATCAACCGTCTGTCGCGATCATTTATCAGACCGCCGGAAACGAGATCCATCAGAAGTTCCGGGTCGGATTCCACGCATGCGTCCATGTTCGGCGCCGGGTCTTTCGCCTGGCGTGCCCGGCCGGTGCCCAGTACGAGAAACCCGGCCAGATCGATCGTCGCAGGACCTTCCCGGGCCGCCTGGCGGTGGAGCGTCCGCACCAGGGAGAGCGCTGCGATGGAGACGTCGTCGACCCCGGCCTTCGATTCGAACCACCGCCAGTCGCCGTCGGGATTCACCTCGAGGAAGACCGGCCCGTCCCCGGTCAGCAGGAAGTCGAAGGCGCCGTAGCGCAGCCCCCAGAGCCCGGCGAGCCTGTGCACCGCCTCGGCCACGGGCTCGGGGACTGGCGTCGGAGATACCGCGACCGACGCCGCGTCGCGCCAGATCGCCTCCGGTGCGGGTTTGCCGACGCGGAAGGCCCGGATCTCGCCGTCCAGGTAGTAGACGCGGATTTCCGCCCAGTGCTCGACGTACTCCTGGACGATCACCGGCGCGTCTCCTACGGCGAGGTTCCCGGCTCCGGCGCCGTCGACGATTTCCGGGAAGATCCCCTCCATGGTGCCGGGTTCGGTCTCCACGAAATGCCGATCGAGGGCCTTGACGATGATTCGCTCGCTCGACAGTTTCGCGCTCGCCGCACCCGGGTCGGTCGTGACGATCGTCCGCGGGGTGCGGATCCCCGCCCGTCCCGCGCCGTCCAACTGGACCAGCCGCCCCGGATCGTAGCCGTCGGGCAACCGTACGGCTGACAGCGACGACACCTGGTCGACGAGGGCACCCCACGAGTCCGCCCGGAACAGGGAGAGCGCCGAGCCGTTTCCCCCGGGGAGCGCCCGCGGTGAGAAATGCCGTACCCAGGTGACCGTGGGGATGATGCGACGCCCGTCGACCATCAGCGAGCCGTCCTCGAGCCGGCTGCTGATCCGCAGGTCGGCGATCGATTCGACGTCGATGCGCAGGCTCGGCACGCCGAGCGCCCGCAATCCCCGCTGGAGCACGGGGAATTCGGCCAGCCCCGCACGATCCACGAGGACCACGCAGGGCAGGGCGACCGCGGGATCGATCTTCGCCGGGAGCTGCCAGGTCACGCCGGGGCGGCCGGCCGGCATCCGCAGGGTGTACGGATCATCGCCGGGTCGCCGCTTGAAGTTCACTCGGGTTCCACCGCCTCGGGCCGCCAGCCGCCGGGGATGACCTCGTCCATGTGCCGATGGTCATCGGGCCGGCGCGGCCGCACAATCACCCCTCTGTCGTTCGGCAGATGGGAATCGCGCGTCGACCCGGGTCCGACCGGCATCACCAGCCCACGTTTGTGGGGTTGTGTCACCTCCTTGTCACCAGGCCATACTCGACCTGCGACGCCAGGGAGGAGACGAGCGGCGAGCACGCGTGGTGGACCGGGATGCGCGCAGGTGAGGCGGAGTGAAGGGTGGAGCTGTGTCGAGCGACGTGGTGACGGCTGAGGGGTTGACCAAACGCTATCGGCGTAGCGAGAGGCCGGCCGTGGACAACGTCTCCTTCGAGATCGCGCGCGGGGAGACCATCGGGCTCCTCGGGCCCAACGGCGCGGGGAAGACGACCCTGATCAAGATGATCTGCGGAGTCACCATGCCCAGCTCCGGCCGGGTCCGGGTCTTCGGCGCGGATCCGGTGCGCCAGCCGGTCGCCGCCAAGAGCGGCATCGGGGCGATGCACCAGACCGGCCCGTTCGACATGATGCTGCCGGCGCTCGACAACCTGCGGATCGCCGCCCGCTTCCGGGGCCTGAGATGGCGCGATGTCCGGCCGTGGGCGTTGGAGGTGGCGGAGTTCCTCGGCGTGACGGAGGCCCTGCCGCGGATCTGCTTCCAGCTGTCCGGCGGTCAGCGGCAGCGGTTGCAGCTGGTGCGGGCTTTGATCACCATCCCGCGGCTGCTGATCCTGGACGAACCCTCCGCGGGCCTGGACGTGGCGGGGCGGCACCAGATCGAACGCTTCGTGACCTGGCTACGCGAGGAGCACGGGGTGACCGTGCTCTGGACCAGTCACCACATCGAGGAACTGGAGCGCAACAGTCAGCGCGTCCTGGTCGTCGACCATGGGCGTGTGCTCCGCTTCGCCAAGCCGCGTGAGCTCGTCGAGGAGTTCGGCAGCACCCATCTGCTGGTGATAGTCGAAGATCCCGAGGCGAGCCGGGCGGTGGCGGCCTGGGCGGACACGGCCGGGCTCACGGCCGAGGCCGAGGACTCCGAGGTGCGCATACACGGCGCCCGAGCACGGGACGTGCTGCCGGAGCTGTCCCGACACTGCCAGGACCACGGAGTCGCGATCGCCGGAGTCTCCACCGTTTCGGACTCCCTGGAGCAGGTCTTCCTCCGGATGACCGAGAAGGAGGGGTGACCCATGGTCGCCAGGCTGACGTTCGGCAACGCCCCCCCGAGCAGAACCGCGAAAGCGGCCGACCTGTCCGCGGTGCTGTACCGGGAGTACGCG
The DNA here is from genome assembly GCF_016863115.1 of Sphaerimonospora thailandensis. Classification (GTDB taxonomy): domain Bacteria; phylum Actinomycetota; class Actinomycetes; order Streptosporangiales; family Streptosporangiaceae; genus Sphaerimonospora; species Sphaerimonospora cavernae. The sequence continues at coordinate 94,244 of NZ_BOOG01000003.1, read as the reverse complement.
CAGCTCGCCCGCAACCGGGTCTACCTCATCCTCGGCCTGACGCCGATGCTCGTCTACCTGCTGCTGGTGAACACCTCGCTGAGCAACCTCGTCGGCGTCGTCGACTACAGGGGCGTCGAACTGCGGTTCGCGGTCTTCCTTCTCCCCATGGTGCTGGCGATGTCGGTCGTCAGCGCGTCGGGGACGTCCAGCATGGCGGTGTTCCAGGAGGAGATGAGCGGGGTGGCGACCCAGCTGTGGTCCTACCCGCTGCGCAGGTCGCGGTTCCTGCTCGGCAAGCTGATCGCCGGAGTGTCGATGGTGCTCGGGCAGAGCCTGCTGGGCCTGGGGGTGGCGGTGCTCATCTTCGAGTTCCCGTTCGACCTGGAAGGCTGGCTCGGCCTGCTGGTGGCGCTCACGCTGGCCTCCCTGTCCATCAACGGGCTGTACCTGGCGACGGCGCTCACGATCACGGACTACCAGACCTTCATGGTGCTCTCGAACGTGTCGCTGTCCGTCCTCGTTTTCAGCGCCCCGTCGCTCTACACGGTCGACAGCATGCCTCTGGTGCTGCAGTGGGTGTCGGTGATCAACCCGCTCACGTACGCGATCAACGCGATGCGGGACGCCGCGGTCTTCGGCTTCGCCGCCGCGTGGCAGGCCATGCTCGTGATGGCCGTGATCGCGGTCGTCAGCTACACCGTGGGCGGCCGCGCCCTGCTCAACCGCGCTCGCGACATCTGATCTCGCAGGTCCGACCAAGAAGATCCTCGGGACACGACCTCGGCAGGGATGATTAGGCAGGGATGATGCGGACAGACGACAGCTCCCTCTCATGGATCCTCTCGAGTTCCGACCGGTCCAAGGTCCGGCTGCCCGGTACGGACAGGGCTCGGGACCCGGCGGCCACGTTGGAGATGGCCGGCCGTGCGGCCCGGCAGGTGGGGGTCACCCGGGTCGCGGACATCACGCGGCTCGACACCATCGGAATCCCGACGTTTCAGGCGATCAGGCCGACCGCCAGGACGCTCGCGGTGTCTCAGGGCAAAGGAGTCACGCCCCAGCTGGCGAAGCTGTCCGCGATGATGGAAGCCGTCGAGCTCTGGCATGCGGAGCAACCCATACCGCCGATCACGACGGCGTCTCCTCGCGATGTCATCGGACGACTGAGCTATGACATCCGCGATCTCCCGCTCTCCGCGCCGACGGTGCTGCATGACGGGCTGCCGCTGGACTGGGTCGCCGCCAGGTCGCTGGTCGACGGCTCGGAAACGCTCGTTCCCGTGAGCATGGTGGGATTCTCACTCGTGCGGAGGACGGGCTGGAACCCGCCGGTGTTCTTCGCGTCCACGAACGGCCTGGCCAGCGGAAACACGCTGGCCGAGGGGATCTTGCACGCGTTGTACGAGGTGATCGAGAGGGACGCCGTGACAGCGGTGATGACCGGCGGCGACCGGGGGGTCCGCGTCGACCCGCGGACGCTGGGGTCGCCGGTCGTCGACGAACTGTGCGAGATGATGGCGCGTGCCCGGGTCCGGCTCGAGGTCAGGTCCGTGCCGTCACCCACGGAGCTGCCGTGCTTCCTCGCCCGGATCACCTGCGACGACTATCCCCCGGCATTCGCGGGATTCGGCTGCCACCTCAGCTCTGAGATAGCACTCACCCGCGCCGTCACCGAGGCGGCGCAGACCAGGCTCGGCTACGTTTCCGGCGCCAGAGACGACCTCCAGTCGGACGTCCGGGACGACCTGGCTTCGAAGCGCCGGCCCGTCCCGGCGGCGGAACCCGCTGCGGCGATCCCGGAACTGGCGGCTCACGAAACCCTGCTCGACGATCTGGAGGACGTGGTGAAGCGGGCCACCGTCGCGTTCTCGCACGCGCCTGTCCTCGTCGACCTCACCCGAGGCGACATCGGAGTCCCGGTCGTCAGAGTGCTGGCGCCGGGAAGCCGCGTCTGCCCGGAGGTGTTCTAGTGCGCTCCCAGAAGGTGGTCGTCTACGCAGGGCCGACGATCTCCCGCGACGAGGTCCTCGGCATGGTCCCGGAAGCGCGGACGCGGCCGCCCGCGGCCCGGGGTGATCTCCTCCGGGAGGAGTGGAGCCCAGGTGACACCGCCGTCATCATCGACGGTTACTACCGGGAGCGGCTGTCCGTGGGCCACAAGGAGATCCTCTGGCTGCTCAACGAAGGTGTGGACGTCGTCGGCGCGGCGAGCATGGGCGCGTTGCGTGCGGCGGAGCTGGGCCCGTACGGCATGAGCGGCGCCGGGTCGGTGTTCCGCATGTACGCGACGGGTGAGATCGACGGGGACGACGAGGTCGCGGTGCTGCACGGGCCCGCCGACAGGGGGTATCCCGCCGGCACGGTGGCGATGGTCAACATCCGCTACGGCTGCCGGGAGGGCGCGAGGACGGATCTCGTCCCGGCGGCGACCGGTGAGCGGATCGTGGCGGCGGCGAAGGCCATGCCGTTCGCGCACCGGACCTGGCGTGAGCTGGAAGGCGTGCTGGGCCGGGACGCCCGCGACTGCCTGAGCACGCTCGAGCGGATGATCGGCACGGGTGAATGGGACCTCAAGCGGCTGGACGCGATCTCGGCACTGAGCGCTGTCGGCGGTCCGGCCGAGACGACGATCCGCCGAACAGGCGCGGAGGCATGGGCGGCCGAGGCGGCACTGACGGGGATCACCCACTTCGAGGCGCTGAAATGGCGGTCGACGCGCGAGTACGCGCCGGGCAGGTGGATGTCCGATCTCGATGTCCTGAACGCGGGGCGGCTGTTCGACGACGACTACCCGCGGTTGCACGAGCAGGTTCTGACCGGCCTGCTGGCGGACTTCGCCGAGGCGGAGGGCCTGGGGCCGGAGGCGTATGTGCACGCCAGACTCGGGGTCGACGACGGGTGCGCCCTGCCGTACGAACTCGCGTCGTGGCTCACCGAGGCGGAGTCGGCCACCCTGCCGGTCGCGGAGCGGCTCCGACTGGTCATGGTGCGGGTGTGGCCGGTCTGGCAGTCGGCTGACTGGCGGCCGGTCGTCCTGGAGCGGATCCGGGAGTCGAGCCGCTGGCGCGAGTGGACCGACATCGTCGCCCAGGCCGATGAGATCGCGGAACAGGCCGGCGGTCGGCTGGCCGTCCCGCCGCCGGAGATCCGCGGAAGGATCTTTCTGCGCCACTGGCAGCGGCGCGGAACATCAGCCGAGGTCGAGATGGCCCGACGGGGGTTCGCCGACCTGGAAGATCTGGGAAACACCCTCAGAAGGTTCTTCGCACTGGACGTCCGCAACGCCCGTGGTGCCGGCCGTGACCACGCTTGAGCAGTCATTCGACCCGACCAGCCCGAGGCATCGTCCGGACCCGCACCCGCTCTTCCACCGGATGCGCGAGCGGGCGCCGATCTACCGCCACGTGAGCCCGGCGACCGGTCGTGTGTTCTGGTACCTGACCCGGTACGCGGACGTGCAGCGCGCGCTTGTCGACCCGGACATCGGGCGTCAACTCGACCGGCTGCCCGGCGAGCTCGCCGAACTTCACCGCCGGTGGGAGAACGACCCGCTGGCGATGCTGAGGCGGAACGTGTTCAACCTCGATCCGCCCGACCACACCCGGCTGCGGCGGCTGATCGCGCCGGCCTTCAACGCCCGGACGGTGGCGGCGCTCGAGCGGCGCATCCATCAGGTCGTCGACGAGCTCATCGACGGCATGGCGGCCGCCGGAGGCGAAGTCGACCTGATCGAGGCGCTGGCGCTTCCGCTGCCGATCCTGATCGTCGCCGAGCTGCTCGGCTTCCCGGCCGGCGACCGGACCCGGCTGCGCGGGTGGAGCGGCGACATGCTGCGCAGCCAGGAGGCGCTGCGGGTGCGCCGCGCCGGGGCGGAGTTCGTCGCGTACGTCAACGAGAAGATCGACGAGCGGCGGGCCCACCCGGGTGAGGACCTGCTGTCCCGGCTCATCCAGGCGGAGCGGGCCGATGGCGGGATCAGCCGTGCCGAGCTGATCTCCAGCGTGTTCCAGCTGCTGCTCGCCGGAGACGAGACGACGGTCAACCTGATCGGCAACGGAGTTCTGGAACTGCTGCGCCACCCCGGCCAGCTCGGGCGGCTACGCGCGCGGTCCCAGCTGATCGACTCCACCGTTGAGGAGGTCCTGCGGTTCAACGGCCCGGTCGGGCACTCCCGGCCGCTGTTCGCCATCGCCGATGTGCGATTCGGCGATACGGTGATCCCCCGCGGTGACGTCGTCGTTCCGGTACTGCTGGCGGCCAACCGGGACCCGGAGGTGTTCCCCCAACCGGACGTCTTCGACATCGGCCGCAGCCCGAACCGGCATCTGGGCTTCGGCCACGGAATCCACTACTGTCTCGGTGCGTCGCTGGCCCGGCTGCAGGCCCGGGCCGCCATCGGCACGCTGGTGCGCCGCTTCCCCGAGATGGCGCCGGCGGTCGATCCCGCCGACCTGGAATGGACGCCGGACCTGTTCCTGCATGGCGTACGGCGTCTGCCTCTGCTGGTACGGCAGCGCCCCGGCGAGACCGGTGGACATGAGCGGACATGAGTATCCCGCCCATCCGGGTGGCCGGCTTGAGTAACTCCCATGCTCTGGCGGTCCGGCGGGTGCCCGCGCATAGTGTGCCGGTCGGCTGAAATCGCTCAACTCGGATGGTCAGGTGGCACAACCGGATGATTCGTGCTCCACGGGTGAGGCGGTGCCCGCGCTGCGGGTCGTGGTCGGCGAGCCCGACCGGGTGACGCGCGCCCGGCTCAGGGGCGTGCTGCACATGCGCAACGGCATCTACGTGGTGGGGGAGGCCCGCGCCGCTCGCCAGCTGAGCGATCTGGTCGCCCGGCGCCGGCCGAGGGTGGCGGTGGTGACCGCGGCGCTGCGGCAGGCGGAGGGCGTCGAGCTCGCCCTCGTCGCCGCGGCGCGGACGAGGAACAGGACGCGGGTGGTCCTGGTCTCCGAAGCCCTGGATGAGGAGCTGCTCGGGCGTGCGCTGCATGGGGGAGTCGGCGGCTTCGTCCACCGGGGATCGCTGCTTGAGGAGATCGTGCCCGCGATCCGGCTGGTCGCCGCGGGGCAGACGTTCATCTCCAGTTCGATGATCACGCGGCTCCGTGATCGCATAGCCGCCGTGACCATCGGAGTCGATCACCGGCTCGCGGCACTCACCCCACGTGAAGCCGAAGTGCTGGCCCTCGTCGCGACCGGCCTGTCCAACGCCGGCATCGCCGAGAAGCTCGGCATCGGCACGGGAACGGTCCGTTCCCACCTGGCCCGCATTCTCGACAAGCTGTCGGCGACGAACCGGGCGCACGCGGTCGGCATCGCCTACGAATCCGGCCTCATCACGGGTGGGTCGGTCCACCGACGGCGGAAACGCCCCTGAAGACGGAGCTCACCGGGTGGCGGAAGCGCGCCGGGAAAGCCACCATGCGGACAGCCCGGGGTGCTGCATGATCGCCTCCTGCGTGGTGAGGAGGCGGTCCGGCTGCCCTGACATCGCCCGGAACACCGCCGATCGGTCCTGCTCGCCGTCCGTGGAGATCAATGTCTGCGCACGGAAGAGCTCGGCCGCGAGCTCCGGACTGCTCAGCACCGCCTGCGCCATACGGGTTCGAATCCGGTGCTCGAACGGGGTCGCCTCCCCCTGCCGCGCTCCTTCGTCATGAACCCGCTCACCGTCCTGCTCGACCGCCATCCGCCACGACGTCTCCGCCTCGGCCGCCAGGGCGGCCGGCAGCTCGGCGAAGAGGGACGGCCCGATCCCGTGCCGGGTCAGCTCCCTGTCCAGCCTGAGCGCGCTCAGCGCGGCGACCGACATCCCATGCGAGTGGACGGGATTCACCGCGACGGCCGCGTCGCCGATCGCGGCGAAGCCGACGGGCAGGTGCGCTCGTTCGAAGAATCTCCTCCTGTTGGAGGTGTCGCGGTACGGCCGGATGCCGCCGACGGGCGTGGCCGCCGCCAGGAGGTCCGCCACGATCGGGTCGCGCAGCGAGCGCGCGAAGTCCAGGAAGCCCCGCTCGTCCGTCGGCGGCTCGCCGCCCCGGGTGCCGGTGAGGGTGACGACCCACCGGTCGTTCTCGATGGGGAACAACGTCGCCCCCTGTGCCGGCTGTCTCTGTGCCGGCTGTCTCTGTGCCGGCCGCCCCTTCGCCGCATGCGGATGAAGCATGATCGCTGGAATTTCGGCGGCGAGTTCGGGAGGCGCCTGATAGACCCGCGTGGAGTAGGTCAGCCCGGAGCTGACGGTCACCTCCTCGATCTCCGGAGCTCCGATCTCAGCCAGCCACCGCGACGCCTTCGATCTTCGGCCCGTCGCGTCGACGACGAGATCCGCCCGGATCGTCTGCGCCGGAGCGCCTTCGCGACTGACCGCGACTCCGGTGACCCGGGCGGCGTCTCCGACCAGTCCCAGCGCCCGCGAGCCTTCCCAGGTCGAGACGGCTGTCGAGACGGCTGTGGCGACGGCCCCGTCGGCGAGCGCCTGCCACCGCACCACCTGGTCCAGGAGCCCCCGGCTGCACGAGATCAGGTAGGCCTCGGTGTCGAGGCGCCGAAACCACCCCTGCGCGCTGAGGATCAGCGCATCGCCGGGGATGCCTCTCAGCTGCGCGCCTCGCGCGAAGAGCGCATCGAGGGTCCCGGGAAGCAACGTGTGCAGTGCCCTCGCGCCGCCGGTCACGAGCACGTGGCTGTGGTGTGACTGAGGCAGCCCCCGCCGGACCTGAGGACCGGACGGGTAATGATCGCTCTCGATCACGATGACGTCGTCCGCGTGCCTGGCGAGCACGGTGGCGGCCAGCACGCCCGCGAAGCCTCCGCCGAGGACGACCGCCCTGGTCAAGCCGGGTGCTCTTCGATCAGGCCGGTTTCGAGCATCATGTCGATGAACTCCTGTACGTCCGTCAGGATGCGCCTGCTCACCGCGGGGTTGTTCCCGGCGAACTCACGCGACAGCTTCAAGGCGATCGGCTCCCGTTCGCCGTCGCTCACCACGAGCTGCCAGATCCGGGAACCGGTCTCGTTCAAGGTGTTGAAATCCCCGGTTTCGGTGTGAAACAGCGAGACGCGGTCCTCGGTCTCCTGCCATATCACCGCATCGCTGATCCGGAGTGACACACTCCACCTCCTCTATACCGGCGTGATGGGAATCAGCCCGCCGACCTTGACGGTGTCGGGCGAGGGAGGAACGTACGTCTTCCAGTCGTCGAAAACCGGGTGGATGTCGCCGTTGACGACCAGACGGGGTGTCGTCATCTCGTGCTCCTTCTCGGCGAGCTCCGCGGGAGTGACGCCGGCCTCCAGCCAGAGTTGCGTGGCGATGCCGTGCCGCAGGATTCTGCACTGGTGGCGGCTGTTGCGCCTCAGGTCCCCGGACTCCGACATGTGAGTGGCGCGGCATCCCCCGCCGCAGGACGCCTTGATGTAGCACTTCGCGCAGTCGGCGTGGTAGTCGCCACCGAACACGGTGCTGCTGCGCATGCCGCGAAGGAGAGGGCCGGCGAAGATCTCCGACAGGGACTGGCGTCGTACGTTGCCCGCGAAGTGCGACCGCTCCGTGACGAGCTTGCACGGGTAGACGTCACCCAACGAGTTGATGTAGATCTCGTTCCCGCCCATGCCGCAGTTGCCCCGCACTGAGCACTGCGCCAGCGGCTTGGGCCCGTCCGGCCTCAGCACGCCGGCGGCCGGTGATGTCCAGGTGATCCGCTGGATCCTCAGATGGTCTTCCCAGCCGAAGTCGTAGTCGTCGGTCACCCCTCGGCCCAGGTTGTTGTGGTTCATCAGCCGGATGCTGTGGACCTCGAGCCCATCCATGAACGTCGCGAAATCCTCCAGTTCATCGATGTTGTCCGAGGTGACGATATGGTTGATCTTCGGCAGCACGCCGACGTCGTTCAGCATCCGCAGGGCGCGGTGCGTCTTGGCGAAGGAGCCGGCGCCCCGGGTGCGGTCGTGGGTCTCGGCCGTGCCGCCGTCGACGCTCACCGTGACACTGTCGAACAGTTCGGCGATCCGCTCCGCCATCGCGGGCGTCCTGATCATCGTGGCGTTGGTGATGATGTTCGCCTTCAGGCCGCTTCGCTTGGCGTGCTCCACGATCTGGAACAGATCCTTCCGGAGCATCGGCTCGCCGCCGGTGAAGATCAGGGTTTCGGCCCCGAAGTCGGCGATCTGAGAGACCAGGCCGAGTGACTCATCGGTGGTGAGCTCGCCCGGCAGGCACTTCTCCGAGGAGGCGTAGCAGTAGGGGCAGCGGAGATTGCAGCCATCGGTGATGGCGTAGTACACCTGGCGCAGCCGCGGCTCCGTCGTCGTGAGCTTCGGACGGTTCCCGTCGTAGTAGACCATCCAGTTCAGGATGAGTTTGGCGAGGGTTCGTTCGATCTCATCGGTCTCTTCGAGGCTCGCGGGTTCCGCGCTCGCCCGGGAGCGGGCCAACGACCGCAGGACGCCGAACTCGCTGGAACTGAGGACGCACCGACCGCCTATCTGCGGGTTGAGCACCAGGTAGTCCTCATCGTGCACGAAGTAGGTCAGGTCTTCTGGCACGTCGAGCAACGAGCTGTTTCTGACCAGCTTCCCGGACATGCGTTCCCCTTCACGCTCTCAGCGGCAGGTGCGGCTCCGAGACCCCGTCCCGCGACATGTGGCCGGGGCCGCACCTGCTCGCCGTTCGGACCAGGGACACTCCCTAGGCCAACCCGGACCCGGACCAGATTCCGCACATGCACTTGTCCTGGACGGGCACGCCGTGCGCCTCCACCTCGGGCTTGGCCCACTGCCCATCGGACGCGGCATGTGCCAGCACCTCGGGCAGGACGGCGGGAAGCCGGTCCTTGAGCGAGATGATCAGGTCGACTTCCTCCTGGGTCAAGGTGGCGAACGCCGCCTCGACTTCCGCGGCCAGCGGGCTGTTCAGGACCCCGGCCTCACGCAGAGCTTCCCTCGGATCGAAGGCCATGCCCTCACCTCTCTGTCTGATGGGGTGCGTGCAGGTCGAGTATGGGCTGGTGACAAGTGGGGGGCACAACCCCACAAACGTGGGCTACCGGCTGCCGGCTCCCGGACGAGAACCACACGAATGTGGGGGCCCGGGTCTCTTGTGATCGACGATGAGCCGTTTCAGGCTGAAAATGCCGATGAAAGGAAGATTCGATGAACGGAAGCGCGTTCGACGCGCTCGGCGAGTTGCGTGCGGCCGGGCATCCCATCGACCTGCTCGACGAACGGCAGCGACGGGTGTTCGCCGAGCTCACGGAGACCGAGGTCGTACTGCTGAACTCGATCAAGAAGCGCCTGGACGATGCCGCGGGCGAGGTGGAAGGACAGGAGCTCAAGCTCGTATGAGCCGCAAGGGCTCGCGGCCCGCCCGTCGTAACGTCGTGGTCCTGTTCATCGACATCGTCGGGTCGACGGAGCTCGCCGAGCGTCTCGACCCCGAGTTGCTCCTGCGGATCCTCGAGCGCTACTACGACGCCTGCAGAACGGAGATCCTCGAGCGTGGCGGCGTCGTGGAGAAGTACATCGGCGATGCGATCATGGCGGTGTTCGGTGTTCCGGTCAGCCGGGAGGACGACGCGCTCCGGGCGGTGCTCGCGGCGCACGCGGCGATGTCGGCCGTGCACCGGCTGGGCGCGGAGATAGCCCCGACCCACGGCGTCCGGCTGGACGCCCATTGCGGCATCGCCTTCGGCCAGGTGATGGTCGTCGGCGGATCCGGTTCGGATGTGCGCGTGATTGGTGACACCGTCAACACCGCGAGCCGCCTGCAGTCCGCAGCGGGAGACGGCGAGATCCTGCTGGGGGACGACGTCGCCCGTCTGGTCCGGCGGTACGCGGTGCTGGACGACGTCCCCCCGCTCACGCTCAAGGGCAAGCGAGATCCGGTGCGGGCGTGGCGGCTGGTCGCCGTGGAGCCCGATCGCGCGGAGCCGGCGACCGACACGATCCCGTTGATCGGCCGCGCCGAGGAGCTGCGCCGGCTGACGCTGCTCCGGGACCGCGTCGTACGCGACCGGCGGTGCGGCATGGCGACCCTGCTCGGCGTTCCCGGCATCGGCAAGTCCCGGCTGGTCAGGGAGTTCCTGCACAACGTGTCCGATGACGTGACCGTCCTCACCGGCCGGTGCCCGTCCTACGGGATCGGCGCCACCTACCGGCCGATCGTGGAGATGCTCGAGACCCTCAACCACGACTGGGCCGCGATCGCCGAGGCCGTGGGCCCGGAAAGCGAACGGGCGCTGCGCGGGCTGACGGGCTCGGGAGCCGCGGACTACGCGGCCTACGGGGACACCCCGGGGATCGCCGGGATCGCGGAGATCGCGCAAGCCGTACGGTCGCTCTTCGAGGCTCTCGCGCGGCGGCAGCCCCTGGTGGTGGTCCTGGACGACCTCCAGTGGGCTGAGCCGACCCTCCTCGACCTGATCGAGGACTGCGCGGCGTGGCTCGCGGACGTGCCCGTGCTCCTCGTCTGCGTCGTCCGGCCCGAGTTCTACGAGACCCGTCCCTCCTGGGGACAGGGCACGGCCTGCGCCGTGTCGTTGGAGCTCGGCCCGTTGAACCGGCCGGACATGGCACGTCTGGTCGCCGAGCTCCGCGCCGCCCGGGCGGATGTCGTCGCCCACGACGACGACGGCGTGTACCGGAGGGTGGCCTGCGGTTCGGACGGCAATCCCCTCTTCGCCGAACTGATGTTGGAGACCCTCGCCGAGGGCGCGGCCGCCATCCCGCCGACCATTCAGGCGCTGCTGGGGGCGCGGCTGGACCGGCTGGGCGAAGCGGAGCGCGAGGTGCTGGAGCGGGCCGCGACCATCGGGCAGGCGTTCACGATGGATCAGGTGGAGGCACTCCTCGACGCCGAGAACCTCGCGATGGCGACGGCGACGCCGCTTGCCCGGCTCCAGCACGGCCGCCTGATCCGACGCGGCGCGCTCCCGGGGTCGTTCGAGTTCACCCAGACCCTCACCCGGGAGACCGTCTACGCGCTGGCGAGAAAGGAGTCACGTGCGGACTGGCACCGGAGGCTGGCCGACTGGTTGAGCGACCGGGCCGCCGGCGTCTCCGACGACGCCCCGTTCCCCGGATCCTCCTCCGGAGACGTGAGCCGGCACCTGCTGGCGGCCTGCCGGCTCACCCGGGAGGTGCGCCCCGGTGATCCGCTCCTGCGCGAGCTGACGGACCGGGCGGCGGACTCGCTCATCCGGGACGGCGGCCAGGCGTTGCACCGTAGGGACATGCCCGCGGCGATCGCGCTGCTGGAACGGGGACGGGAGATGCTCCCCGCGGGCAGGAGCGAGCACCGGTCCCTGGCCGTCCGCATCAGCGACGCGCGGCTGGCGCGGGGGGAGGGGGACCGGGCGGCCGCGGCGCTGGACCGCGCGGAGGAACTGCTGCCGGACGATCCGCGCAACGCGCTCACCTGTGCGATACAGCGGGAGATCCTCACGCTCCGCTCGGGCGCCCGCGCGCCGGAGCTCGCGTCCCTTCGGCGGCGGCTGGCGCTCGATCCCCGAGACGATCTGAGCTGGTGCCGGTTCCACCAGCTCGAAGCCTTGATCCACATCGAGAGCGGTCGTTTCGGCGCCGCCGACCGGGCGCTTCGGGACGGGCTCGCCCGGGCCCGGGTGATGGGTGACCGCTACGAGGAAGATCGCCTGCTCGGCGGGCTGTGCGAGCTGGTGCAGTGGTCGCCCACCCCGGTGCGGGAAGGCCTCGCGCTCTGCGCCGACCTGCTGGCCCGGCTCGCCGGCGACCGCGCCCTGCTGGTGCCGGTGCTCGTCACCAGGGCCCGCCTCCTCGCGCTCGCCGGCGACCTCGACACCGCCCGCGAGGCGCTCGACACGGCGGACCGCTACGCGGACGAACTGCACCTCGACCTGCCGGCGATCGCGGTCGCGCAGGTGCGGGGGCTGGTGGAGTCCCTGGACGGGAACCACGAGACCGCGAGGAGCCTGTTCGAGCGTGCCGCCGCCGCGCTCCGTACGGCAGGGCACGTCGCGCCCGCCGCCACGTTGGAGGTGTACGCGGCACGCGAGATCCTTCGGCGGGGAGACGTACGGCAGGCCGTAGAAGAGTTGGGGCGCGGCGATGCCGGGCCGCGTCAGCTCCGGGGCGAACTGGCGGCCATCGCGATGAGGGCCACGATCGCATCACTCGACGGCGAACATCTGGCGGCGGTGAACGCGGCCGAGCACGTGACCACGCTGCTCGAGTCGACCGATGACCCCTGCCTTCGAGGGGACATCCTGGTCGAGGTCGCGCAGATCCACCGGGCGGCCGGACGTGACCCGGCCGATGCCGCCCGGCGCGCGCTCGACGCGTACCTGAGCAAGGGCGCGAGCCTGCCGGCGCGGAGAGTCCGTGACTGGATCGAGGAGGGCCGGAGAGGGGAGCCGTGTCCATGACGTCCATGACGCCGGCGAGCACGCCGCCCTGGCGCAGGGAGCGGCGCGCCCACTTTCCCGGGGTGCCCGCGTGGGGGCTGGCCACCACCCGGCAGTCCCCGGAGCCTTTCCAGGTCAGTCCGCTGGCGGAGGTGACCAGGCAGTGGGCATGGGACGGGTCCGACGGCACGGGTGTGCGCGTGTGCGTGGTGGACACGGGCGTGGACGGATGCCATCCCAAGATCGGCGGCCTCGAACGGTCGCTCGAGGTCGTCAGCGGGGACGGGGGCGAGCTGCTGGTCGCCGACTGTCACCCCGTCGACCCCGCCGGGCACGGCACCGCCTGCGCCGGAGTGATCAGATCGATCGCTCCGGGAGCGTCGCTGACCTCGCTTCGCGTGCTCACCGACGGAAAGACCGGCACCGGCGACGCCCTCATGGCCGGGCTCCGCTGGGCCGTCGACGAGGGCTTCGACCTCGTCAACCTCAGCCTCTCCACCACGAGGTCCGGCTTCCGGGAGTCCCTGCACGAGCTCGCCGACCGCGCGTACTTCCGGCGCTGTCTCCTGATCGCCGCGGCGCACAACATGCCCGTCGTCAGCTTCCCGTGGACGTTCTCCTCGGTCGTCTCGGTGGCCAGCCATGACGAAGCCGACCCGATGACCTACTACTACAACCCCGCGCCGCCTGCGGAGTTCCACGCTCGAGGGGTCAGGGTGCCGGTCGCATGGCCCGGTGGCCGGGAGATCCGCAGCACCGGCAACAGCTTCGCGGCACCGCACATCACCGGCATCTGCGCGCTCATCCTGAGCAAGCACCCGTGGCTGACGCCGTTTCAGCTGAAGACGGTCCTCTATCTGGCCGCGGACAACACCATGACGCGGACAACACCATGACGCGGACAACAGCGACGCACAACGGAGAGGCCCATGTCCCGTGACGACATCGACGGCACAGAACGTACGCTCCTGCAGTCCATCGTCGAGGTGGCCCGCCACATGTTCGGCGCGGCCGCCTCCTCCATCTTCCTGGTGGACCCGGACACCGGTGAACTGGTCTTCGAGGCCGTGTCGGGTGAGGGGGAGAAAAAACTGGTCGGAAGCCGCTTACCGGCGGGAACAGGGATCGCCGGCTGGGTGGCGGCGAGCGGTCAGCCGATGATCGCGGACGACGTGTCGGCGGTGACGCAGTTCGCCCAGGACGCCGCGGAGTCCACCGGTTACGTCCCGCGCACCATCATGGCCGCGCCGCTCATCCGGTTCGAGGAATGCGTCGGCGTCCTGGAGGTGCTGGATCGGACGGCCTCCCGCAGCGATCTGGACGACGTGGAGTTCCTGGGGCTGTTCGCCACGCAGGCCGCCTGCACCCTGGAACTCCTGCTGAGGGTACGGCACAGCCGTCTCCAGGAGCCGGACCGCGATCCGCACGCGCTCCTGCGGCGGATCGGCGAGCGGCTGCCGGGGAAGGCCCGGCCGTCGGACGCGGCAGCGGTACGTCTGCTCGCCATCGCCGACGACCTCCTCGCGCGGTGACGAACCGAGGCTTGTCAGGACCGTGTCAAGGCGAGAACCTTCAAATCAGGGAAGATCAAAGACCTCTTTGAGCTTCAGCTGAAGGGACGCGGCACGCCATGACGACACCGAACCCGTGGCCGCTCGTCGGACGCGCCGCGGCGCTGCAGACCATCACGGAAGCGGCGACGCAGCCGGACGCCGGCGGCGTGGTGATCGTGGGACCACCGGGAGTGGGCAGGACACGCCTGGCCAAGGAGGCGGTCGCGCGGCTCGCGGCTGCGGGTCACCCGACGGCCTGGGCGACCGGGACCCGGGCCGCCGGGGTGATCCCCCTGGGCGCGTTGCTGCACCTCGCGCCGCCGGGTGATGTGGCGGTCCCCGTGACCGAGCACGTCACGGGGCGTGTCTTCGGCCGGATCGCGGAGCGATTCGGCGTCCCCACCGGGAAGCGGCCCGTGCTCGTCGTGGACGACACCCATCTGCTCGACAGTGCCTCGGCTGCGCTCGTCTACCACCTCGCCGTGCACACGAGGACCTTCGTGCTGCTCACGGTACGGCAGGGGCAGACAGCGCCGGACGTGATGACCGCGTTGTGGAAGGAATGGGTGGTACGGCGCCTGGAGTTGCGGCCGCTGAGCGACGGAGACGTGGACACGCTGCTCGAGCGTGGCCTGGGTGGTCCGCTGGACGCCGTCACACGTCGCACGTTCCGCCGCCTGTCCGCGGGCAACCCGCTGGTGCTGCGGGAACTCGTGCAGTCGGGCCTGGAGGGATCGGTGCTGCGCCGAGTCGACAGCCTCTGGCATCTGGGCGGTCAGCTGCGGATCACCGGCCGGTTCGGTGATCTGGTGGAGGCGCAGATGCAGGTCGACGATCCCGCCGTGCTCGCCGTGCTGGAGGTGCTCGCCTGCACGGAGCCGCTCGGCCAGCCCTTGCTCGAGGACATCACCGGCCACTCCGCCGTGGTGCGGGCTGAACGGCAGGGGCTGGTGGTGGTGGAACCGTCTGGAGCACGGCACCAGACACGGTTCACGATCCCCGCGTACGGAGAGGTCATCCGCGCCCGGATGCCACGCGCGCGAGCCCGCGCGATCTGGGGGAGGCTCGCGCGGGCCCTCGCCACGTCGCCATGCCGTCGCGCGGACGACGCACTCGAGCTGGCCGTGTGGCGGCTCAGGGCCGGCCTCGGTTCGTCGGCGCCGGAGTTGCTGGCCGCCGCGCGCCGGGCCGCCGAGCGATCGGAGCTCAAGGTCGCCGAGCGGCTGGCGGTCGCGTCCCGTGACACCAGCGGTGGGGCGGCCAGCGGTGGGGCGGACGCGAACCTGACCCTGGCCGAGGTTCTGGTGTCGCAGGGGCGCTACGGCGATGCGGCCGGCGTACTCCCGGCTCCGGAGGAATGTGACGACGAGGAACGCGCCGACCGGCGGGCGATGCTCAGGGAGACGATCGAGTACTGGCAGCACCGGGCGTCACCGGATCAGGGCCAGCCGACCGGCGGAGGGGCGGCGGAGGCGGTGAGAACCTGGACGATACTGCTCGAGGGACAGGTCGCACGGTCTCTCGCGGCCGGTAAGACGCTGCTCGCCCGGCCGTACCCGCGGCTGCCGGTGCGCGCGACGGTGTTGGCGGCCACGGCAGTCGTGTTCGCCGCGGGTCTCGTGGGCGACGTCGACCTCGTCGAACGGGCGAGTGCCGACGGCCTGGAGATCGCGTCGGCGCACCGGGCCGCGCTGCCGTGGGCGCAGGCTCAGGTCGGCGGCGTCAGGTGCCTCGCCCTCCTGCTGGGAGGCGCACTCACCACGGCGGCCGAGGCCGTGGCCGCCGCATACGGAGAGGCCGTCGAGACGCAGACGGCCCCCTTGGTCGGCATGTGGGCGGCTGTGCGCGGCATCGTGGCGAAGGCTCAGGGACGGGTGGAGCTGGCACAGCAGGCGCTGCGCGAGGCGATCGTGCTGCTCGACGGGCACGACCCGCTGCGGTTGCGGCGCGTCTACCTGGCGGAGCTGGCGGGCACGCACGCGATGGCGGGGGACGCCGTGCAGGCGGACGCCTGGCTCAGCCGGATGGACAGCTGTCCCGCGCCGCCGGGTGTGCTCTTCGACCCCTGGATCGAGCGCAACCGTGCCTGGGCCGCCGCGGCCGCGCTCGATCTCTCCGGTGCCGCGACCCGCGCCGTCATGGCCGCGAAGGCCGCCCGGGAGGCCGGAGCGCCGATGATCGAGGCCCTGGCGCTGTTCGACGCCGCGCGGTTCGGCGCGGCGAAGGAGGTGTGCGGCAGGCTGCGCCGGCTCGCCGGGGACATCGCCACTCCCGCGACGGCGGCCTTCGCCGCGGTGGCCACCGCGCTCGCCGCGGACGACGCCCACCGACTCGTGGAAGCGGCCAGGACGCTGCACCGGATCGGCCATCCGCTGCCCGCCGCCGAGGCGGCCGCGGCGGCCTACCGATTACACGCCGCGGCGGGCCGACGCACCGCGGCCCAGAAGGCGCTCGTGTTCGCTCGCGAGGCGCTGGCCGAGTGCGGCGGCGCCCGCACGCCGCTGACGGATCTGACCGGGAGTGAGGCGTCGTTG
Organism: Sphaerimonospora thailandensis; assembly: GCF_016863115.1. Lineage (GTDB taxonomy): Bacteria > Actinomycetota > Actinomycetes > Streptosporangiales > Streptosporangiaceae > Sphaerimonospora > Sphaerimonospora cavernae. The sequence goes on along the minus strand of NZ_BOOG01000003.1, from coordinate 77,790 downwards.
ACTCCGCGAGAACTGCAGGTGGCGCAGCTCACCGCGGCCGGGCTGTCCGGCCGCGCCGTCGCCGACCGTCTCGGCCTTTCGCTTCGGACCGTCAACAACCACCTGGGCCGGGTCTACGCCAAGCTCGGGGTGTCCGGGCGCCACGTACTCGCCCAGGTGCTGGGCCGCCCGCTGGAACAGGGGCGCGGGTGAGCTCGGATCCTCAGTACGGCCCGCGCGGAAGTACGGCCCGCGCGGACGGTGACGGTGGGCGGGAGACGGTCATGCGGGTCGATGCCGACTTGCTCGCTCCTCGTATCATGCGAGTTGAGCCACAGGTCCGGTGCGAAAGCGCGGCCGCTGTCCTGTCTGACGTGGCGCCCGTCCGGGCCGCGCGACCTCCGAGGAGATGGACATGTCCGCTCGATCGCTGCCGCTCGCCACGCATGAGCTGTTCCACACACGTGATCTCGATGAGGCCCGGGCGATGGTGGGCCATGCCTTGGCTCCGCACGAGCTGCGCCTGGGGAAGCACGGGACTCGGTTCCACACCCGCATGAACGGGGTGGCCCTCGACCGGACCGGTCTGTACTCGATCGACTACGGAGGGGAGGTGTCGATCGCGGCCGACGCATGGGAGAGCTGCTTTCTCGTGATGATTCCGCTGGTCGGCGCGGTCGAGGTGTCCCTCGGCCGGGAGCAGGTCATGTCCACCCCTCGGCTCGGCTGCGTCGAGTCGCCGACGGAGTGCATGTCCATGCGCTGGTTGACCGGGGCGTCGCATCTCGTCGCATGGTTCGACCGCTGGGCGCTCGAAGCCCACCTCGGCGGCCTGCTGGGACGGGAGCTGCACAGGCCGCTCGTCTTCTCGCTGGGCATGGACCTGACCCGGCCCCTCGTCCGGTCCTGGCTGTCGATCGTCGACATGATCCGGCGGGAGGCGGAGACCGACGGCGACCTCCTCACCCGGCCGCTGGCCCTCGAACAGCTGGAGGGGCTGCTCATGACACAGCTCCTGCTGACCCAGCCCAGCAACTACACCCCGGCCCTGTCCGGGGAGCAGCCGCGTACGGCCCCGGCCGCCGTGAATCGGGCCATGGAGCTGTTCGAGGCGCGCGCCGGCGAACCCCTCACCGTGGTGAACGTCGCCGAGGCCGTCGGCGTGGGCGTGCGGGCCCTGCAGGAAGGGTTCCGCCGCCACCTGGAGACCACGCCCACGGCCTACCTGCGGGACGTACGGCTGGAACGCGTGCGTGCCGAGTTGACCGCCTGCGGCCCGGACACCGCGACCATCGCCGAAGTCGCCCGCCGCTGGGGGTTCGTCCACCTCGGCCAGTTCTCCCGCGCCTACCGGGAGCGTTTCGGAGAGACCCCCGCCGAGACGCTGACCCGCTGACCCGCTGGGGGCGTGGAGCCGCGTATAACGATCCCCGTCGCACCATATTCTGGTGCTCACCTACGAGAGCGCGATGTGGTTCGACGCCAACGGACGGAAGATCGCCGGGAACTTCAACGCCCACGGCCAAGGCCAGACGAAGGAGCACTTTCAGCAGCTCATGGCCCACCTGGACGAGGGCGGCCCGGTGCCGGACGGCTACGCCGCGCCGTTCTACAAGGCCGACCGCGAGACCGAATACCGCCAGGCCCACGCCGCCTTCTCCGACCGCCTCCGCCAGGCGGAAGCCGTACAGAGCATCAAGGCCGGCGCGCCCTGACCCGAGCGGACATATCTGGAACTTGATGGAAACCGCTTGCGCAGAGTGTTGGTACAGCTACTATCAGTGATGCATGGTCTGTTGGGGGTCATGAGCGAAGCCGGGTCAACCACCGCAAGTGGTGGCCCGGCTTTCGCGCCTCTACCGAACCTCTGATCCAGGCCGAAGGCGCCGACCCTGGTGTGTCGAAGACATAGGCGCGTCCCTCCCGGATATCCGCCTCGGCACCGTCGCCGGCGGCGATCGCGTCAATGTGGCGTCGCCGCTTCAGGTAGTCGGCGTGCTCGACGTGTCCGCCCAGATATTCCGGCCGCCCGACCACAACTCACTGACGTTGCCGGAAAAGCGGTCATAAAGGCCATCGTTCTGAAGGCGCTTGAGATGCAGCATCGGCGAGTCATGGCCGACCAGTCTGGCCAGGTGGGGGGGTGACGAGCATTTCATCGTCGAACTGGAACACCGACAGCGCGATGTGTTCGTCACCGAAGCGCGCCTCGATGCCGGCGACCTCCCTCAACGGATCCAGTTCGGCCAGCGTGATCCGGATCCGGGTGGACACCGTCAGCGGTACGGCTTCAGCCTCCTCTCGTTGACGCGTGACCTCGCTGTCGGGATCGCCGAGCAGGAACCGGATGCGGCAGTCCTGCTCGGCCTTGCGCTTGAGTACCCTGGCCAGATTGGGGTGTTCCAGCCAGAGAAAGTAGTTCGTGTACCCGGCGAGGGTAATCTCCGACCTGGCGTTGGCGATCAGCGTGCGCCATACGCTCTTGGGGCAGGCGGACCGGTAGGGGTAGACCGCCAAGACCTCGCGGTCCGGCCCGGTCTTCACCACGTTGCGTATCACCTCGGGCCACAGCACGGACTCATCCACCCCCAGCGCTTCGGCGGCCGCCCACCGGTGACGGGGATGTGGCATCCGCCCTTCGTCAGCCAGCCAGCGGGACACCGTTTTGACGTCCACCTCGCACCGCTCGGCGAGGTTCCTTTCGGTAAGTTTCGCATTTGCCATCGCCGGCCATCGCGCAGCAGGAGGCCATCGCCGATCAGGCGAGCGCGGCCGGGCGGGGGAATTCGGCCGGCTTGACGGAGACGGCGTGAGCGGTTGGCGGCCGGACTCGGGCGATCTTCTTCCGTCCTGTCTGGGGCTGCATCTTCCGTCTGCGCAGCCAGAGAACAGCCCAGCGCAGGCTGATCGCACCTGGTGGATGCCCGTGGCGAGACGTCGACCGTGGAGTTCGAGGAAATCGCATCCAGGGTCCAGGTCGGGCAGAGAGGCTCGCGTGGCAGCGCATATCAAACTACAACAAATCGGCTACTTTGGTTAACTCTTCCCAGCACTCGGACAAAATGGCACGGTGAGCCGGAAGAAACGTCCGCCAGAACTGAAGGCTCGCCGCGCCCGTCAATTCATGCTGGCCGCCCTGGACTGCCCGTACGTGCGTCAGTAGCAGATGGACCTGGCCGCCACCAGTGGCCAAGCGCTGGCGAACGGTTTGGGCCTGGCCTTTTACCAGGGCCGTTGCGCGCACCAGTCGCATATCGCCGTCCATACCTTCGGCGGTCCCACCGCAACATTGGGCACGTCGCGCCCCGCATGGGAAATTAGCGGCCTCGTCACCGGATGGGGGCGGCTGCTGGCCACCTACAGGGGCCCGAATATCTTCAGCGGCGACTGGCGATCTCGAGCCGCCAAGGGCCCCCTACTTGCTGAGAAGTATTCGGACAGGCTTGAATGTGTCGTCGGTTGGCGCTGTGCTACCAGCAGAGGCGGGGAGTTGATCATGGGTGAGCTCGCCGGAGTGCTCTGCATCGTCGACCGGACCACCCTCGCCCAGGACACCCGACTCAGCGAGTTGCGGGCAGCCCGCAGCTATGGCCGTGCCCGGGAAGTGGACCCGAATATCTACCACCTCCGCTACCTCGGCTTCTATCGGGACCGGTACGTCATGGAACACCCGGAGAGCGTTGCGGACATCGACGAATACGATGATCGTGAACTCTGGCCCCTGGTCCGCCCCGACGCCGACGACGCTTTCGACTATGCGACCCACCCAATAGCGGACAACGAGGAAGGGCAGGCCGTCCCCACCACGCCGGTCCCGGTCGCGACAGATCTGCGGGATAGCCGGTTCAATCTGACCCAGAGCGCATCCCTTCCAGAGATTTGGGGCTACAACCCTGCTCAGGCCGACCTGCTGTCGGAACACCTAACGGCGCAAGGCTGGCGCCTTATCCGCGACGACGCGCGGCTGCAGATCTACCTCCCTTGATCCTCGACCCAGCGGTCGACTGCCCTCCGGGAAGGCCAGCCACCCGGAGCACAACTGGTCGTACGCTCATCGATGCCGCTCGCGCACGACGAGCGCAAGCCGATGTTCGACTTGGACGCCGCTGATGGCGCAGTCGGCAGCACCTGATGCGTGAACGTTCCCCTGTCCGGTAGGGATCGCGGCCGGGTCGCCCTCGTCGTAGCTCATCACTACCGGCATGACCGAGGGCACCTGGTGCCGTTGCTCAAGAGCGGAGGAAATGCCGGCGTCCGCCGAGGATTGGACGAAGCCGAGGCCGTCCTCGCTGCGTGTGGCCTGATCCCTGCGGTGGCTGTCGTACATGCCGGCAGTTCCACCCGCCCGGCTCACCGGATCTATCCGGCTCAGCCGTACCAGCCCAGGGAGGCCTACCCGAGTCAGGGAGCCTACCCGGCTCGGCGGGCCCGCCCGGATGGCCGCGGTCGCCTGGTTCGGGAGGCTGAACGGGTTCATCGGGCTCGCCACACTCCGCGTACTCGCCGCGTGCGCACCCGTGATTGCCTGTAAGTCGCGCGCTGAGGCGTACACGGGACCGCACCCCGGGCCGTATCCAGGAGCGGTCGGATGATCCTCCCCGAAGGGGACCGAGCCGACCGGACCAGTGAACCGGTCTGGTCGCCCGGCACGCGAACCTCCAGGGGAGGACGTCTCCGCGCGGGCCTCCATGTGGGGCGGCGTAGGAGTCTCCGCCCGAGCCTCCGCGTGGTCTGTCGTCTCCGGCTGCGTCTCCTCCTGCATCTGGATCCACCACTCGGTGTCCGGTGAAGACGGATCCTGAGAAAACGGCGCGTCCTGCGATTCTGTGAGCATGGCCCACTCTGCCGGGTCGATCGGCCTCAGCTCTGCCAACCTCAGTGCCATCTGCGTCGGTTGTCCAGGCTTAAGCGATCCGTCCTGCTTCACTGACCAGCCCCTCCACGGCGAGCTTCGTTGTTCGAAAATCTGTCTGAATTCTTTCATGTCCTCCACAGAGCTTCAATACTTGTCGCCAGCTAATTTGAAAAAAATTATGAGAAGCAAATGCCGATTGACACAAATATTCGGAATGTCCGGAGAATGCCGAAATGATGCCGGTGTGTGGTGCCGGTGGTCACGGTTGGCCCGCGTGTTCAGGCCGCTTCGGCACCGTGGCCGGCGGCGATCGCGTCGATGTGGTGTGCGAGTTCGAAGTCCTTGGCCGTGAGACGGCTTCCGGCGTCGTGTGTGGTGATCACGAAACGGATCCGCTGTCAGGTGATGTGGACGTCGGGATGGTGGCCGATCTCCCGGGCCTTGGCTGCCACACACATCGTCAGGTGCTGTGCAGCGCGGGCGGGTTGAGGTTCATCCGCCGGACCGACCGCAGCGGGGGCAAGCCCGTGGTTCGGGAGACCGTGGGGTGGTCAGCGTAAAGAGCACGATGAGCAACTCATGGCGCATCTGGACCCGGAGGTCAACGGGCGCCGTCGATGCAGGCCTCAAGCCGTGGAGTACGACGTGCGCCCTTCTTGACGTGACAGCCACAGGTGGATCAGCAGAGCGGAACCCCAGAGGAGAAACAGCGGATCCCACAGCCAGGCGTGACCCACCATCGCCGTCCGATTGTAATCACCGGAACCCAGCAGGCCGATCAGTACCGCATTGCTGAGCAGAGTATTCATGCCGCCGTATAGGGCTAAGCCCACGCCTCCAACCCAGCTCAGCGCTCGCCACAATCGGGGAGGGGCGAGTCTGCCATAGGCCACCGTGACCGGCGCGACGGAAGCCGCCGCTTTCACCAGCGCGATGACGCCCAGACCGGCCGCTGCGGCAACCGGTGACGAGCGACGAAGATCAACCGCCCATTCGCCCACCGTGTCCAGGAGCCACCCGCCACCGACCGCCCAGTAGACGCTGAATCCCGCATGCAGCAGTCCGACTGCCGCGGCGATCCACACCCAGCGCAGCGATTGGCGCGCGGCCACAGCCACGCGGTCGCTTCCGACACCCCCTGCTTCCGGTCCATTGTGCTGACCGGAACCGCTTTCCCCCATGTCAACAGCCTCTCACGGGTTCGTTGCGCCGAATAATGGCAATAATGGCAGGCGAAACGCGCTTCTCGGCTCACTGACGTCATATGACTCGCTCGCTAAGACGATTATCCGAGAGTTAATGTCTCTTTTGTGGTCGGGGTTGCCAGAGTCGGGCTGGTCAGGGGGCCGGCTGCTGGACTGTGGGGGCGGCTGCTGGACTGTGGGGGCGGCTCGCCCCGATTCCGGGCGCGGCCGACGCCTTCGCGCTGCGCGACAGCAAGAACCCGACCGCGGGGACGCTGCGCTTCACCGGTGAGGAGCACGGCGCGCCGTCACCGCCACCTCCATCGCCGACCTGTTCACAGACGAGCCCGAACGGCCCACCGGCCAAGATGCTGGATAAGGCGGGATCAGCGTCAGAGTCCGGAAGTTGGACCGAGAGGTCCGCAAGCCGAGCGAAAACGTGCTCGATTCCATCGCCGCGGCCCTGAACGTTGATCCGTTGCGGCTGCTGAATGGCACCGGCCGTCGTGACGGCCGCGTCCGGTCCTGCGGCGAAAGCGGGGATCTGTTGCTCTGAGTGAGTTGACCTTGTGTACGATCCGCCGCCCTCGTCACGCGCATCTTCTGCCGAGTCCTCCACTGATCCGAGCAGGGCAGAGGCTTCCGCCAAGACTCCGCACCGGAGACCCATTTGGGCGGTATGGTCAGCGCGTGGGGAGATCACGGCCTTTCCTTTGGTTGACCAAGGCGGAGCGGAGGCTGTGGGAGGCCTACCCCACGGGTGCCTGGGTCGACTTCCGCGAAGGTCGGGACCACGCCCCCGCCTCGGGCGGCCCTCAGGATCGCACGAGATCGGTCCGCGCCAAAGTGATCGCCGCGCTGCTCCTGGACGTACGGGAGAACGAGCCCGGTCAGGTGCCCGGAATCCGGCTCGCCGGAGCCCGGATCATCGGAGACCTGAACCTGTCCGACGCCGCCATCGACGCGAAGATCCACCTGTTCGAATGCCATGTCGAGGGCATCACGCTCAACGACGCGCGGACCAGGGGTGTGCGCCTCCGCAGCTGCGACATCCATCGGTTCCGTGCGGGCCGCGCCACCATTGACGGCCTGCTCGATCTGGACGGATCCACCATACGGGGGCGGGCCTGCGCCTGGAGAACGCCCACATCACGGGACAGCTCCGGCTCTCCGGAGCACGGCTCGGCACGCCCGCGCAGGTTTCGGAGTGGGACCGGCGGCGAGGGCGAGCCTCCCGACGGGGCGACGAACTTCCCAAGTGGGATGAGCCGGAGAGTTGGGGGGAGTCACGGTCGTGGGAGACGGCCGGGCTGTGGGCCGGCGGGCTCACCGTGGACGGCGGCGCGTTCCTGCGCCGGCTGCACAGCACCGGCGGGCTGCGGCTGATCGGGGCCCGCTTCAACAGCGGCCTCTACCTCCAGGGAGCGGCGATCAATACGGGCGGTGCGCACGCGGTGTACGCCGACCACCTGGAGGCATCCGCCGCGGAGTTCAGCAAAGGCTTCACCGCCGTCGGCACCGTACGGCTGCGCGGAGCGCGGATCGGTGGCGTCCTCTCCTTCCATGACGCGACCGTGAAGGCGCGGGACCGGGCGCTGCACCTGAGCCATATGCAGGTCGACGAGCTCATCCTGTTACCCGAGTCGGTCGAGGGCGAGGTGAACCTGGGCTACTCGCGGCTCGGCGTTCTGTTCGACCGGCCCGAACGCTACCCGGAGCACGTGCAGCTCAACGGTTTGACGTTCGAGACGCTGCGTGAGCACGGCAGCCTCGCGGCCCGGCTCGCCCTGCTGCGGCGCGACCCGAACGGCTACCGGCCGCAGCCTTACGAGCAGTTGGCGACCTACTACCGGCGGATCGGGCACGAGCCCGACGCACGGAGGGTGCTGCTCGCCAAGCAGCGGGCGCGCAGGCGGACCCTCCGGCTTCCTGGACGGCTGTGGGGGCGGCTGCTCGACGTCGCCGTCGGGTACGGCTACCGACCCTGGCTGGCCGGGCTGTGGGTGACGATCCTCCTCGCGGCCGGCACGGAGGTGTTCTCTCAGCCGCAGTGGCGGCCGCGCCAGATCGACCTGGATGAGACGCGGTTCTTCAACGCGTTCACCTACACCCTCGACCTGCTCGTTCCGGTGAGCGTGTTCGAGCAGCGGGGCGCGTGGGAGCCGGTCGGCTGGACCCAGTGGCTGGCGAACGGCCTGATCGCCGCTGGGTGGATCCTCGCCACAGCTCTTATCGCAGGCGGGACGAGGGTGCTGCGGGCGTCCAACAGTGGCTGACGAGCCCTGGTTGACCAGCGAATTCGGGGCGCTTCCGTTCCCGTTCCTGCGGACCGTCACAACGGCAGAACTCACCAGATCAGCGGGGAACGTGACATAGATCACAAAATTTCGTGCGAATGCCGTGAACCTCGCATGGAACATGGGCGTCTTCTTCAATAGACGCGATTGTTCTGCTTTGAGAGGGCTGGGGGGTGCTCTTGGAGCGGAACGATCCCGTCTTTGTTCTCTCCCCCTCCTGCTCGGGCTCTCTCGTGAGGATGACGAGTCGCTGGGTCGCCCGGGTCATCGCGACATAGCGGTCGACCGCTCCTTCGACGCCCTTGCCGAACTTCTCCGGATCGATGAGGACGACCAGGTCGAACTCGAGCCCCTTCGACAGCTCCGGGGACAGCGACCGGACGCGGGACGTCTCCTGCAACGTGGGATCGCCGATGACGCAGGCGATCCCCTCGGCATGCTCGGCGAGCCAGGCGTCGAGGATCGCGCCCAGATCCGAAGTGGACCCGTGGACGACGGGGACGCCGCCGCCGCGGATGGAGGTCGGCACGTTCGCGTCCGGGAGCACGGCCCGGATGACCGGCTCGGCCTCCGCCATGACCTCTTCCGGCGTCCGGTAGTTGATGCTCAGGGAGGCCAGGTCGATCCGGTCGAGCCCGATCCGTTCGAGCCGTTCCCGCCACGACTCGGTGAACCCGTGCCTGGCCTGGGCTCGGTCCCCGACGATGGTGAAGCTCCGGGACGGGAGCTGGGCAGGACGTCGGCGACGTACGCCAGGTAGGGCTGGTGCGGGCCGACGAACAGTACGCCGCCCCGGCTCTGACCGACGCGAGGATCGGAGTAGAGGAGGTAGGCGGAGCGGTGGTGAGGTTGTTCGTCAGAGTGGGCATATGACGTCCGGCAGCCCCCGTGGCAGGCCGCGGCGCTCGTCCTTGCTGAGGTCACGTCCGAGAACGCCGCACAGGTGTGATTTCCACAGCCCGGGATCGAGCCGGAACAGATCCGCACGCTTTGAGGTCGCGAGCACATCGCCGTCACTCCTCAGCAGGACCTTGCCATCGTCAGTCGATGCCCAGAATTTCTGCTCGCCGGAGAAGTCATAGGAGGTCACATCGACGTCATCGGAGTCGGCCACTCTCATGAAGCGCACAGAGTGCCCGCTGGCCATGAAGAATCCGGGGTTCCCTGAGCCGTCGTCTTCCAAGGTCCCTACCGTCCATTTATTTGATTCCAGGGGCCCGAGGGAACCCAGTATCTTCCGCGTTCGCCGACGGTCTTCTACCGACCACAGCTCGATCACGCCTCCTCGGTTCAGCACCATGGCGTAACGGCCGCTACGCTCGACCATCACGTTGAGCGCATCGACCCCCAGGCGGACCCGCAGGTCCGGATCCTCCGCGCGGGCTGCCAGCTGCACGGCGTACAGGGTGTGATCGCCTTCGTTCAGAATCTGCACATATCCCGGTTGGTAATGCCGGTGGACATAGAACTCCGCGGAGTCGGCCCCGCCGGCGAAAAGATCGTGAATGTCGAGTGGGTCGGACAGCCGACGGCCGTCGCGGGCATTCCAGTGTTCGATCACGCCTCCGGAGACCGTCACCAGTTCATCGTCAGTGAGGAAGAAGGAACTCACCCGTTCTCGTTGCCCGTTCTTGTCGAGCGGGGGCGTACGGGTGGTGAACTCGGCCACCTTGCGCAGAAGCGGAAGCTCGTAGACCGCGAACTTGTTGTGGTCGGCCACATCAGCCACCAGTGTCTCGGCACGGTTGACGGTCAGTCGCAGCCATGGGTCGGGGGGTGCGGCGGCGATGCGAGCCTCGGCGAGCGTTCTTTGCTGGCCTTCGGTCTCCATGACCGCCAGCCGGTCAGCAACTTTGCCACCGTTCTTTCCAACGTGGGCCAGCATGGCATGACCTCGCTTGAGTAGTACCGGCGGGTTGAACACCCCCAATCCGTTGTCGGGGAACATCTGCCAGCCGGTCACGCTGGCTCGGTCACGGTGAACCACTACGGGAGCGCTCGGCGTGCCGAGAAGGGGACCGACCTTGGCATTGTCGGTAAGGACAGGACCATTTAACCGTTGCGGGGGCGTACCCGGACGGGTGTCAAGGAGCACCCACTGACCGCTTCCCTCATTGATCGCGACGTGTTCGCCTGTCTGGTCGATGGCGGGGTGATGGCACAAACTAAAGCCGCCCGGGGGTGTGTAGCGTGCCAACTCCCGCCCGTCGGACACGCGGATGACCCGGTATGTGCCTTTGTCCGCACCGGAGGGTCTCCGGCAGACGGCCAGGACACTCCCGTCAGCCGATACCTCGGCTTCCATTGAACTTTCCGTAGACGCGCTGCGGCGATCTTCCAGTTCCCGCACGGCGCCGGTGCGGAGGTCGAGGGACACCAGAGAGTGTCCGCCGGACTTCCGCGTGGCCACGAGCGTGTGCTCATCCGAGCCGAACCACACCTGCAGCAGGCCGGGGAGACGCCCCGGCAGTTCCTGGAGCCGCTGTGTTGCCAGGTCCCACACCCGCAGCCGTCCATCGAACGTCACCGTGGCGATCCGGTCGGCACTCGGCGAGAAAGCGACGATGCTGTAGTCGCCGCTCCTTCCTCCCAGGATGTACTCCTGGAGGGCGGCGCCGCGTAGCCGATGCGCCGGTCCCACGACGATGTCGTGCGCCGCGTAGTGCACCTCGTGCCAGACCATCGAGTCGGTCCCGTCCACCACGTAGGCGATGCGCCGACCGTCCCTGCTGACCAACGGGAAGGTCGCGTTCCCGGCCAGGCCGAGATGCTTGCGCAGGACGCTGCCGCTGGCCTGGCGGACGAACAGCGTCGCGCGACCGCCCGTGGAGGAGGCCAGCATCACCGTGCCATCGGCGCTCATCGCGGTGTCCAGTATCGGCCCCTGGAAGCCCGTCAGCATCCAGGCGGCGTCCTTGAGCTGGTCATAGCGCTGCAACAGCGCGTTCCGGGCCTCCTGCGTCGGCGCGGCCTCGTACGCGGCGATGGCCGCCAGAGCCGCCAGCCCCGGGTCTTCCTTGACCATTCCCTCTATGCTGCTCGCCAGCACACGCGACTTGTTCTCATCCGCCCGCTCCGCACTGACCAGCATCTGGTTGACGAGAAAGGTGACCAGGGCCACGACCAGCGCGAGCACCATGGCCAGCGCGGTCCGCACCGCACGGGTGCGCCGTCGCAGCATCCGGCTCCGCCGTCGGGCCAGGGCCAGGAACTCACGGTGCTCTTCGGCCAGTTCGCCCTCACGCCCGCCCAGCCATCGGTCGATCGCCTGCAGTTGTTCCCCGTCCGGCAGCAGGCTCGCGGCCTGCTCGCCATGCCGCCAGCGTCGCAGGTCATGGACCAGATCCGCCTGCCCGGCCAGGAATTTTCCGTCCGCCTCCACCTGGTGCCGCAGCGCGGGCCAGGTCGTGATCAACGCCTCATGGGCCAGCTCCGCGCTCTCCGGCTGGCCCGCTCCGCCGTACAGCACCAGCAGCCGCCGCTGGGCGAAAGCTTCCGCGAGCTCCCACTGTGCCTCGTCCACCTCATCGCGGGTGACCCTGCGGCGCAGCGTGATCTGGCTGCCGGGCAGCATCCGCACCAGTTTGGTGAGCAGCCGCCGCGCTGCCTCCTCCTTCTCCGGTTTGCCGTGAACCCGGTTCTTCCAGACCTCCTCGGCGTGCAGTCGCAGCGCGCCGGACACGCCCCGCATCTTCTCGTAGGCGGCGTTGCGCAGATAGCCGCCGTCCTGCTGCTCCCACAACTGCTGGAGGACGAAACCCAGCAGCGGGAGGATTCCCGGCTCACCGCCCGCATCGCGCAGGATGCGCCGGGCCAGCCCAGGTTCGTACGCCACGGCAAGCCGCTCGACGGGTTTGGTGATCACCTCTTCCAGCTGCTCGGAGGACATGGGGGCGAGCGGCAACGTCGTTCCGCCGAGCAACGCGGGCCCCAGCCGAGGATGTTTCAAAACCGCGTCCATCAGGTCGGAGCGCAACGTGACCAGGATCCGTACTCCGCCGATCGGACGGCGCCGCGGGAACAGCAGGTCGGCGAGTTCGTCGACCTCGGTTCGGGCGCGGTTCAGGAGCGCTTCGGCCTGATCGAGGACGACGAGGAGGTCGCCGGACGCCGTGCCCCGGACGCGGTGGAGCGTGTCCGCGAGCCCCTTACCCGCAAGCCAGTCCTCGACCTGGTCGGTGCTGTCCGCTCGTGCGGGCCCGTACCGCCCGGACCGGATGGCCTCATACAGCTCGGTGGCCAGCGCGGACCGCATAGAAGAGATCTCCCCGGCGTTGAACGCCAGCACCTCATATCCGTCCGCCCGCATCCGAGGCACCACCCCGGCCAGGGCCAGCGAGGACTTGCCACAGCCCGAGGGACCATACACCGTCACGGTGCGTGCCCCGTACAACGCTGTGACGACATTGCCGATGTCCTCCTCCCGGCCGAAGAAGAGGTCGGCGTCGCCTTCCACGTAGGGCTTCAGGCCACGGAAAGGAGAGGGCGGGCGGATGACGGGGCCGAGTCCGGGAATCTCCCGCACGATGGTCCTCGTGCGCAGCGCGTAGGCCTGCTGGGCGTCGCCTGCCGGCTGCGCGGCCACCAGCAGGCCGACCGCCGCGCCCAGCGCGTTGTGCCAGACGGGACTGCCGCTGAAACCGGGCTTTACGTGGGCGGCCTGTCCGTTGGCTCTCGACAGTTGCATCCAGCCCTCACCTGTCGCGCCGCTGACCCTGCCCTCGAACCAGATCCCGCCCGGCGCGTCATGAGGGAATCCCACCGCACGCACCTCACCGCCCTGCACGCTGTCGGGGTCGGCCACGGGGAGCGGGCGGGTGCCGGGGACGGGCGCCGGTAGCCGGAGGACGGCGATGTCGCCGGTCCGCTCGGCCCTGATCGGCACCCAGTTCTCCACCAGGGCCGACCACAGTGGGCGTCCGTCGGCGTCGGCCGGGGGCTCGCACAGCGGAAACTCCACCATGACCGGTGTCCCCTCGGCCACGGGCTCCTGCCGGGGCGTTTCCAGCGCGTCCGACACCACGTGGGCGCAGGTCAGCACCAGATCCGGGGCGACGAGAAAGCCCGCGCCCCCCAGCACGCCGTGCTGCCCTCTGACCTGGACGATCGCCGCGGCCATGGCTTCGTCCGCGCTGCCTGACCAGGTCCGTGCCGTCTCCGACATCAGGTCCCCTCCACACCTCAGGCCGAACCGAATCAACCCCCCGCTGGTTACTCGCCGGTCGTGTCGGGCCTTTCGCCGCGTTTCCACGTCAAGCTCACCGAGAAGTTGGCCGCGGTCGCCGTGCTCGCGATGACGACGTCCGCTTCGGCCGACAGCGAGACTCCGAACTCCAGCACGATCTCGTCCGGCGCGTTGACGAGCCCCTGAAACCGCGTGACGAAGCTTTCCGCCACGGGGCGGACGGTCTCCAGCATCCGCCCGAGCGACTGTTCGGCCCGCGCTATGGTGCGGCCGCCTCTGCCCACCCGAACGAGTGTTTCGTCCACTTCGCGGATCTGGACCCGGACGATCTCGTCACTACCGTCGCCTACCGGCACTTCCACCGTGTGCACAAGACGATCACTCACTGCATCCTCCAGATGTCATGCGGCCGGATCGATAACGGTGAAGCCGGCCTTTTGAGAGGCCGCGTGTAACAGGTTGGGCCGGCTGCGCAACCCGTCGGTGGTACAAGCGCAGAAGCGGCTGATATCTCGCGAGCAAGGAGCGATGCCTTCAGACGCCGGAATCATAAACATGGTCAAGGCGGTGAGTCACGTAGTTCGCCGAAACGCAACCAAACCCATGAGACACACCGATGGCCGCATCGCGGCAGCCGAGTGCCGGACCTCATTGTGAAGGAAACGGATATCGCGGAAAGAAGACGCCCTTGACGCGGGCGAACACCCGCCACCATCCGAGGCCGTACGGCTCCGCCTGAACGCAGCGCAGCGCGTGGAAGCCGGCAAAGCACTCCAACGACCGGCCGGACACCCGCAGGGCGCCCGGCCGGATCGATGAGAGGACTGGGAACGGGCCTACCCGCGGTACCCCGCGAAGATCTTGCTGAAGTCGTACGGCTGCTGCGGGATGTTGGTGCACTTGAACAGCGGGCCGGTGCAGGCGTTGCGATCCCGGACCATCTCCCAGAAGCTGAGCATGCCCAGGTGCTTGCCCTGCGCGAAGGCCACCAGCTGCCGGGCGTCGGCCTGGTCGAAGATCCGCTGGTCGTCGTTGGCGCCGATCATCGGGGTGACCCCGACCATGCGCCACAGCTGCGCGTCGCTGTAGCCGGGGTAGAGCGACTTGATCTGGTTGAAGGTGGACTGGGCGGCCTGTACGGCGAAGTCGCCGTAGTCACCGTTGCGGTAGTAGTCCATCGCCATGACGTTGACCATGTCGAGGGCCACGCCGGCGTCGCGCGCGGACTTCACGATGTAGACGCCGTCGGCGGTGAGACCCTCGGGCAGCACCGGGAGCGTGAGCGACACCCGCAGGCCCGGGTTCGCCTTCTGCAACTGGGCGAGCGCCTGCGAGCGGCGGTCCACCGACACCCTGTCGGCCGCGGCCGCACCTTCGATGTCGAGGTCGATGTACTTGAGGTCGTACGCCGTGACGACGGCCTGGTACTCGGCCACCAGGCTGGACAGGCTGCCGCACCCCTGGGCCAGCTCCACGCCGGACGCGCCGCCGAACGAGACCTTCACGTCGCCGCCGGCCGCGCGAATCGCGTCCACCTGGTCCTTGGCCCAGCCGGTACGCGGGTCGTAGGCGCCGAACCAGGAGGCCTTGCACGCGGCGCCGGTGACGAAGGCCATGGTGAAGCTGGAGACGTTCCCGCCGGCCGCCATCTCCGTCAGCGACGGCGTGGGCCAGGCGCCCATGTCGACGTACGGGGCGACCGGCACGCCGGCCGGCTGCGGCGGCGCCGTCGGGGTCGCGGACGGGGAGGGGCTCGGCGACCGTGTCGGGGTCGCGGAGGGGGAGGGGGAGGGGCTCGGAGACCGTGTCGGGGTCGCGGAGGGGGAGGGGCTCGGCGACGGCGAGGGGTTCGATCCGCCCCCGCAGGGCGCACCGTTGAGCTTGCAGTTCAGCGGCTTGAACCCGCCGGGCGCGCCCATCAGGCCGAAGCCGGTCGAGGCGCCGGCGGCCAGCGGTCCGGCCCAGGAGGGTTTGGTGAAGGTGTAGTGGCTGCCGCTCCTGGTCATCGTGGCGTCCCAGGCGGAGCTGATCGTGATGCCGGCGGGCGCGTCGAACTCGACGGTCCAGCTCGGCAGCGCGGCGGACCCGGCCGTGATCGTGTACCTGCCCTGGAAGCCGGAGCCCCAGTCGGAGTCGGTCGAGTAGGTGGCGGTCGCCGAGGTGGCGGCGGAGGCGGTCCCGAGGGCGAGCGGCGCAAGTAACGCGGCGCCCGCGAGCAGGGACCCCAGAAGCATCTTTCGCAACAGTAGCTCCAGGTAGGGGGTGTCCCGGAAACTCATAGGAAAGTTTCCTATCAATTCTATCCGGAGCTTACGTATTTCGACCGCCGGCGGTCAACGCGCGGGGTGCTCGACCGGGGGAGTCGGGGCCTGACGGCGTGCCGTGGAAATGTCACCCGTGGCGGCTAGGGTCGCTCTCGCAGGATGGTGATCAAAGGGAGCCGGAGGTTTTCGATGAGCGAGCCCAAGACCCACACCCTTGAGGTGCCCGGCGGCATCCTCCACTACTACGTGCGGGAGGCCGAGGCGAACACCGCGCCGACACTGCTGATGATCGGATCGCCGATGGACGCCAGCGGGTTCACCGCCCTGGCCGGGCATTTCCGGGATCGTACGGTCGTGACCTACGACCCGCGCGGGATCGGGCGGAGCGAGCGGACCGACGGCGCCGCCGAGTCGACGCCCGAGCTGCACGCCGACGACCTGCATCGACTGATCACCGCGCTCGGCGGCGGGCCGGTGGACATCTTCGCCAGCAGCGGAGGCGCCGTCAACGGGCTGGCGCTGGTGGCCCGGCATCCGGAGCAGGTGCGCACGCTCGTGGCGCACGAGCCCCCGGCCGCCCAGGCCCTGCCCGACCGGGAGCAGGCGCTCGCCGCGGTGGTCGACATCCGCCGGACTTATGAGCGGGACGGTTTGGGGCCCGCGATGGTGAAATTCATCGCCGTCACCGGCCTGCGGGGCGAGATCCCAGCCGATTTCGCCGATCGGCCCGTGCAGAGCCCGGCCGATTTCGGGCTGCCGACGGAAGACGACGGTTCCCGTGACGATGCGATGTTCGCGCAGAACCTGATGACCTGTACGCACTATGAGCACGACTTCGACGCCCTGCGCGCCGCGCCGACCCGCATCGTCATCGGCGTCGGAGCCGAGTCGGAGGGGGAGATGGCCCACCGTGCGGGCGTGGCGGTCGCCGAACGGCTCGGCACGAAGCCCGTGACCTTTCCCAGCCACCACGGCGGTTTTCTCGACGGCGAGTTCGGCATGAAGGGCGACCCGGACGCCTTCGCCGTTACGCTGCGCCAGCTCCTGATCGAGTAGGGCCCAGGCCGCAAGGCCCGTGCGTAACCATGCGGTGCCGCCGATTGGCGATGGTCCGTGTGATCGCGTCACCATTCATGTTCTGTGACATGATCGCGTCCCATGAGATGGCGAGTGATGATGGCAGGCGTGCTCGGGGTTGCGGTCATACCGGTGCCCGCCGCCCAGGCGGCACCGGTTAGCGCGGCGGCTCCGGTTGACGTGGTGGCAGCTGTGCAGCGCCTCAAGGCACAGGGCAGCCCGGTGAAGGTTTTCCAGCACACATCGGTGGATTGGCCGCACGACCCCCGAGGTGAGGACATGCCGCGCGGCTATTGCAGGGGTGGTGGGACCGGTGACCCCTGGATGACGGGTACGGCCCGGCTGGGCCGGGGCGGGGTGGTGGCCGCCGATATGAAGCGGTCGATGCGGTTCGGCAAGTGCACGCTGCAATTCCTGAGAGAGGACGCCGCCGCCGGCGACCGGCGGGCGGGTGACCTCGTCAAGCTCGATTCGGCGATCCACCGGGTGCGCAGCGTCGGGGGCGTGCTCTACGGTGCTGGTCCGGCCTACGGCGGCAAGTCGTGGATGAAGATCGGCAAGCGCTCCGGCGGCGCGGCACTGTACGGCGACCAGATCATCGACGTCTTCGACCTCGGGACGCTCAAGGCCCTGGTCGCCTCCGCAACGCACAACAAGCCGGGATCGGCGGTCCACGACGCAGACGATCGGGCGATCAAAAAGACGTGGTCCTACCGCGGCACGACGACGTTCGGCAAGCTGTTCGAGATGTCCAAGCCGTTCCGGACCATGCTCGGCGGGCGGCTCGACCCCCGGTTCAGGGGGATCACCGTCTTATGGGGGATCGCCACCGACCTGACCGGAAAGCCGATCGTGGTGCAGGCGGACTGGCGGCCCCGCGAGGGCCACCCGGCGGATGCCGTGAGCATCGCCACCCGGTTCAGCTGGGATGTGAAGGCCTCCATCACGGCGCCGCGTACCAACAGGACTGGACGGGATCCCTACGGGGACGACGTCATCGACCTGTACCGTTCCTGAGATCGTTGGCCGAGGGGCCACGGGGAGGGCGAAGCGCCGGGTGATGGCCCGGCAGCTGAATCTCACACCACGCGCACGGACACGCATGCCAAGGTCGGCTTGACTGCTCTCCTATCATGCGAGTTGAGGAAGGGACCGGGACGAGAACTCGGCGAGGTGCCGTCGGGGCCGCGCGACCTCTGGGGAGGCGGACATGCCCGCTCAACCGCTACCGCTCGCCACGCATGAGCTGTTCCACACCGGTGACCTCGATGAAGCCCGCGCGCTGGTGGGAGATGCCTTCGCTCCCCACGAGCTGTGCCTTGGCAGGCATCAGACTCGGTTCGACGCCCGGATGAACGGGGCGGCCTTCGACCGGACCGGCCTGTACGCCGTCGACTACGGGGGGGAGGCGCTGGTCACGGCACCCGCGTGGGAGAGCTGTTTCCTCGTGACGCTCCCGCTGACCGGCGCCGTTGAGGTGTCCCGTGGCCGGGAGCAGGTCATGACCACACCCGAGTTCGGCTCCGTGCTGACGCCGACGGAGCGTATGTCGATGCGTTGGATGACCGGGGCGCCGCATCTCGTCGCGTTGTTCGACCGCTGGGCGCTCGAAGCCCACCTCGGCGGCATGCTGGGGCGGGAACTGCACAGGCCGATCCGGTTCTCGCTGGGCATGGATCTGACCCGGCCCCTCGCCCGGTCCTGGCTGTCGATCATCGACCTGCTGCGGCGGGAGGCGGAAACCGATGGCGACCTGCTGAGCCGGCCGCTCGCCCTCGAACACCTGGAGGGGCTGCTCATGACGCAGTTGCTGCTGACCCAGCCCAGCAACTACACCCCAGCCCTGTCCCTGGAGCCGCCATGTGCGGCGCCGGTGGCCGTGAAGCGGGCCATGGAACTGATCGAGGCGCAGGCGGCCGAACCCCTCACCGTGACGGACATCGCCGAAGCCGCCGGCGTGGGCGTACGGGCCCTGCAGGCAGGGTTCCGACGGCATGTGGAGAGCACGCCCACGGCCTACCTGCGGGACGTACGGCTGGAACGCGCGCGAGCCGAGTTGACCGGCCATGGCCCGGGCACCGCGACCATCGCCGATGTCGCCCGCCGCTGGGGGTTCGTCCACCTCGGCCAGTTCTCCCGCGCCTACCGGGAGCGTTTCGGAGAGGCCCCCTCGGAAACGCTGCGCCGCTGACCCGCCGGGCCAGTGGCGCACGCGAGCCGAGAGTTCGGGACGACTACGGGGAGACGTTCATCGGTACGGCTCCGCCACCGACTCTGGTGCGGCCGTCGGGAGCGGCGATCGACACCTTGAGTGTGCTCGGCCGTCCCATGTCGACTCCCTGGATGACCGTGAACTCGACGGGCCCTGTTCCGAGCAGACGCAGGTAGCCGCCGAAGGCCGCGGCGGCGGCTCCGGTCGCGGGGTCCTCGACCACACCTCCGACCGGGAACGGGTTGCGGGAGTGAAAACGCCGGTCGTTCTCGCGCCAGAAGAGATTGGCCGTCGTCCAGCCGTGACGGGTCATCACCGAGCGTAAACCGTCGAAGTCGTAGTCCAGATCGGCCAGCCGCGTACGGGAGACGGCGGCGAGCACAAGGTGCTCGACCCCGCCGAAGGCGACATGCGGGGGGAACGCCGGGTCGAGGTCATCGTGCGACCAGCCGAGAGCGGCGAGCGCCTCGTCGACTTCCTCCTCCTTCGCCACACGTGCGTGCGTGGGCACGCTGGTGAGCGTGGCGAGGAGTGCGTCTCCCTCGCTCTCGGTGTCGACGGCGATCTCACCGGCGTTGGTCTCGAACACCAGGCGGCCGGTTCCGAGCCGCTCGGCCAGTGCGACCGCGGTGGCGATGGTGGCGTGCCCGCAGAAATCGACCTCGGCGGCGGGTGCGAAGTACCGCACCCGGAACCTGCGATGCCCCTCGTCCCCATCGGTCACGAAGGCCGTCTCGGAGTATCCGACCTCTGCGGCGAGGGCGAGCATCTCGGCGTCGGACAGGCCCGCGGCGTCGAGAACGATACCCGCGGGATTGCCGCCCGCAGGATCATCGGTGAAAGCGGCATAGCGCAGGACTTCCACATTGTTCGTCATGGCCACCTGAGTCAGTGTCCTCTCTCCAACCGAGCGTCCATGCTAACGGTAGTAGTAGTAATACGCCTTGGCATTGGCCCTGGCCCGGGTCCGGAAGGTGCCACCATTGTCCTGGTAGTCGTACCAGGCCCTCGACAGTCGCTTGTCGACGATGTAGCACTTGCCGGTGCGGGAACGGCCGCGCTTGATCGGGCCGATATAGATCGTCCCCTTGCCGACGTAGCGCCCGTTCACTTCGAGACGGCAGGTCCCGCCGACCCAGGAGATGTTGTAGCGGCTCTTGTTGGTGACCGTGATGCGGATCTCACAGGCCGACTCGCACCACCCGAAGCGCAGCTTGAGCCGCATGCCCTTGGCTGTGGCGTCGGCGGGGGTCACGAAGAGCGCGCCGACGAGGAGGAACGACGATAGGAACGCGATAAGACGCCTCATTCTGTTATAAGAACATGGGGGTCGATCTTCGGCAATCCTTATTTCGTGAGGACGAATTGGGAGGCGGTCATCTGCTTGAGGCCACCGTTGACCAACTTGAAAGATGTGAAAGTATCCGAGCGGAACCCGATAACGCGGCGCCCCATGATCGGGCTGGCTGCTATGCGTGCCAAATGGTGGCGAGCAGCCGGGTGGCGAGTGGGCGTGGTATCGCGCGCAGCAGGGTGTCGCGTAGCCAGGCGGTGCCGCCGGTTCGCGACGTCATCCGTGATTGCCGAGACGATGCCAGCATCATGCGAGTGGTACGGGGGCGGCGCTCCGCGTCGTAACGACGTAGCCGTTCGGCGACATCCGCCGGCCCGGCATCGGTCAGGTGCCGGGTCACCGAGGCCGCATCCTCGAACGCCTGGCTGGCGCCCTGCCCGAGGTCAGGGGTCATGGCGTGCGCGGCGTCGCCGAGCAGTGCGACCCTGCCGATCGCGAACGAAGGCAGCGGTTCGGCCAGGCGCGCGATCGGGTCGACGTAAATGTCGGCGGGCGGGGTGGCCTCGATGAGTGCCGGGACCGCCGGGTGCCAGTCGGCCATCAGGGACAGCACGTGCCGGCGCGCCTCATCCGCGCCGGGCGTCCTTCCGTACAGTGCGGAGTCGGTGAACCAGTAGAGATCGTTCCCCCCGACCGGGAACAGGCCGAACATCGACCCGCTGCGTCGGTCGATCAGGATGCTCGCCAGCAGGCCGGTCACGTCGAGGCCGGGTGGATTGGGCAGCATGCCGCGCAGGTCCAACCGGCCGACCTGCCGCAGCCCGGGGTGGCCGGGGAACAGCCGGCTGCGTAGCGTGCTACCGATGCCGTCGGCCACGATCACCGCGTCGGCGCCGGTCACGACCTGGCCTTCGCTGATCACTGATACTCCGTCGTGGCCGGGCTCCAGCCGCTGGATCGGCGTTGCGGTACGCACGAGTTCGGTGGGCAGCGGTGCACGCAGCGCCTGGTGCAGTTTCGCTCGGCTAACGGCCACGGCTGTCCCGATCACCTGCTGCACCTGTGCCACGTCGGTGACCAGCAACGGCCGTCCTCGCCAGTCCCGCAGTCCGCCGGTGACAGCGGGCATGGCCAGGTGGCGAACCTGGTCACCCAGCCCCAGCGCATCCAGCGCCCGGACACCGTTGGGCATGATCACAATGGCGGTGCCCGCCTCCCGAAGCTCGGCGCCGCGTTCGTACAGCGTCACCTCATGACCCGCCCGGTGCAGCCCTACCGCGGCCGACACTCCACCCAGTCCAGCACCTACCACCGCGATCCGCATGGCTCATCTCCTTGTCCGGCAGGCATCGCAGCCCTTACTACTACGGTCGTTCTACTACGGGTACTGCTATATCATGATTGGGTGCCGCCGACCAACCCAGCCCGTCGCCGAGCCCTGACTGACGCCGCCATAGATCTGTTGGCGACGTCAGGGGTGCACGGAGTGACCCACCGCACGGTCGAGAAAGCCGCCGGACTCCCGCCGGGAACAGCCTCGAACTACTACCGCAGCCGAGAGGCTCTGCTGGTGGCCGCCGCAGAGCGCATCGCCGAGTTGCACTATGCCGACATGGATCGGGCCGCCCAGCAGCACAAGCGCGCCGCGGTGGGGATGGAGAGCATTCCGGCGGGCATCACCGGACAGATCGTCGATCTGCTGACCGAATCATTGCTGGAGGCTTCGACCACCCTCCGTGATCGCTACCTGGCGATTTTCGAACTCCAACTGGAGGCCGTACGACGACCGGCGCTGGCCGTGGCGCTTGCGGGCCTGCTGGACGGTTCGATGCGATTCACCGCCGGTCACCACGCCGAGCTCGGCCTCCCCATCCCGAGAGAGAAGATCCCCATTCTGATCACGCTCTATGGGGGTGCGCTGTTCACCCTGGTAACCGCGCCGCCCGAGCACATCAGCAAGGATGTCGTGCAAGGCATCGTCCACGCCATCGTGGACGGCGCGCTGTCCGACCTGAATGGCCGGGTCCGCGACCGCCGATAGGATTCGGCTCGTGAACGCCACGGGAACTCAGATGAGCGGCGACCGGCTGCTCAACGTAGACCTCTTCGCCGGTCCGCTCCTGGATGACGAGCCGTCCGACGCGGAGCCGCGGACCGTCACCACTCCGATGACCGCGTTCAAGGACATCGAGGTCGGAGTCTGGGACATCGCCCGGGGGACCGCGACGGACACGGAGGTCGACGAGATCTTCCTGGTCCTGGCGGGCGCCGGCCGGGTCACCTTCGAGGACGGTTCGTCCATCGACCTCCGCCCGGGAGTTCTCGTACGGCTCATGGCCGGAGACCGGACGACCTGGGTCATCGACGAACCTCTCCGCAAGCTCTACCTCGCCTGAGGTCTTACGCCTGGGGGGTTGGGTGGGGGAGCCAGGTCACGGACCAGTAGGCCACGCCGAAGGGGGCGCCGCCGTACAACGTGTGCGCCGTCCATGATGTGCCATGTGTCTGTGACGTGCTCTCGGTGGCCGCCGCCAGGACCTGCCAGGCGGCCCGCCCCCTGATCAGCAGGTCGTCGCACAGGCCCGGGTTCAGGGCGGCCAGGGCGGGAAGATCGGCGGAGGCCAGCGCGTCGCCGATCGCGGCGTCGGCCTCGAGTGCGCGGGGGTCGACGTACCCGGGGGCCTTCTCCTCGCGGCGGGCGCTGCCGTCGCCGACGACGACCAGCCCGATCCGGCCAGGCCGCGCCGCGATCTCATGGCCCAGCTCGCCACAGCTCCGGGGCGACGCGTGCTCGTCGACGCCCTGCAAGGTCAGGAGCACGGGGTGTCCGGCGAGAAGCGATCGGCCGACGGCCAGCGGCACCGGCAGCGATCCAGGCGCCGGCCGCCGTCCCGGGGCCGGGGCCAGCCGCCCGGCCGGCGTCGGCGCGTCCGCCGGGTACGACCCGGTCCGCGGCGCCCCGCCCACCACGACGATCTCGTTGACGCCCCCGCCGACGAGGGTCTGGCCGACGACGGTCTGTGCGGCGGCGAGCGCGGCCGTGCGCAGTTCCTCGACCTCGGCGACGGGCCCGCCGGTGAGGCCGGGCAGCAGCAGCGGAGTCTGCGGGACGCAGCAGGCGGCGACGATCATGCCAGGCCCCGCACGGTCCGCACGGGTTCCCGTACGCCCCGGGTCACCGCGACCATGTCCAGCACCTGCCGGGTCGGGGCGACGTTGTGGGCGCGGAAGACCCGCGCCCCCTGCCACGCGCACACCGCGCTGACCGCCAGGGTGCCGAACACCCGCTCGTCCACCGGCAGGCCCAGGGACTCGCCGACGAAGTCCTTGTTGGACAGCGACACCAGCACCGGCCAGCCGGTGGCCACCATCTCGTCCAGCCGGCGCGTCACCTCCAGGGAGTGCCAGGTGTTCTTGCCGAAGTCGTGGCCCGGATCGATCAGGACGCGTTCGGGGTCGACTCCGACGTCGACCGCGTGCCGGGCGAGCGCGGTGGTGCGGGCGATCACGTCGGCCATCACGTCGTCGTACTCGATGCGGTGCGGGCGGGTCCGCGGCGGCAGCCCTCCGGCGTGCGTGCAGACCAGGCCCACGCCGAACTCCGCTGCGACCTCGGCCAGCCCGGGGTCGGTGCCGCCCCAGGCGTCGTTGAGCAGGTCGGCGCCGGCCCGGCAGGCCTCGCGGCCCACCTCGCGCCGCCAGGTGTCGACGCTGATGATCACGTCGGGATGACGCTCACGGACCTCGGCGACGAACGAGGCCGTGCGGTCGATCTCCTCCCGCACGTCGACCTCGGTTCCCGGGGCCGCCTTGACGCCGCCGATGTCGACGATGTCGGCGCCCTCGGCCACGACCTCGTCGACCCGGCGCAGCGCCTCTTCGCGTGCGAAGGTCGCGCCCTTGTCGTAGAAGGAGTCGGGGGTGCGGTTGACGATCGCCATGATCAGCAGGTCCTCGCCCACATCACGTCGACCCAGCCTCAGCATGGACCCAGCCCCAGCATGCCGTGATCGCCCCTTCTGTTCACCGCCCGAAGGCCGCGTAAACCATACCAAGGCTCCTGTCGCCGGGATAGACGATCTTGAGAAGGCGGATCTTCAGCGCAGGGCGCGGGAGGCGTACTGCGGGATCGTCGCCATCGCGGGCCGCTCCGCGACCGAGATCTCCCGCTCCACCGGCCGGTGACCGGCCGGCCCGCGCTCGAACTGGGTGAGCCGCAGCGAGGGCGCGCCCATTGGGATGATCTTGTTCTGGCGTTCCAGCCGGGACCAGGCCGTGTGCATGATCTGCCCGGCCATCCGGCCGAGAGCCTCGGTCGTCTGGTGCGAGTGCACCCGGCGTCCCAGGTCCACCTGGGCGAGCGCGCCGAGCCCGACGAGGTCGAGCAGGTCGATGAGCAGGGCCAGCTCCACGCCGTACCCGGTGACGAACGGCACCCGCTCCAGGACCTCACGCCGGCCCGCGTACTCGCCCGCCAGCGGCTGCACGAACCCGGCGAGCAGCGGCCAGTGCAGGTTGAGCAGCGGCCGCGCGACCAGTTCGGTCACCCGCCCGCCGGTGCGGGCCTCCTGTTCGTCCGGCCCGATGAACGGCCGGTCGTAACAGCCCTTCACGTACGCCACCGAGGGGTCGGCCAGCAGCGGCCCCAGCAGCCCGGTCACGAACGAGGTCCGGAACTCCCGCAGATCGGCGTCGACGAAGACCAGGAGGTCGCCCGACGTCACGGCGAGCGACTTCCACAGCGCCTCACCCTTTCCGTCGTAGGCCGGGCCGTCCAGCTCGGGGAGGATCTCGTCCTGCGCGATGACCTTGGCGCCGGCGCGTACGGCCTCGTCCGCAGTGTCGTCGGTGGATCGGGAGTCGATCACGATGAGCTCGTCCACGAGCGGGACGGCCTCGACGAGGTCGCGGCGGATGGCCGACACGATCTCCCCGACGGTCCCGGCCTCGTCGCGGGCCGGGAGGACCACGCTGACCGTGGTGCTTCCCTTGGCTGCCATCAAGCTGCCCACCGGCCAGTCGGCCGCCGCCGACATACGGCCGGCCAGCCATGCCTCCACCTCAGGTAGCACGCAGCTCTCCCCATGTATCCGCGAAATCCGCCGACATCACCCTATGCACAGGGTAGGCCGTCGCCGCGCCGCCGAACCGGCGAGGTGATCAGACGGATGAGCCGCGAGTTCCGGTGTTTCGTTCATGTATTGGTACGGCAACGGCTAAATGCGACGGAGTATCACGAAACTGTATATAGCATGAAATTTCGCGTTGTCAGGACGCCGGTTGGCGGCACGGAACGCAAGAGGTGGACATGGCTGGGGGCGCCGGAATGGCCGACCGCGGCAGGACCGTGAGAGCCATGGGCAAGGACACCGACCTGGATCTGCGGCAGTTGCTGGCCGGTCTGACGGCCGTACGCGACGGGGAGTTCCGCACCCGGCTGCCCGAAGGCGGCGGCGAGGACGGCCTGCTGAGCGAGATCGCGACGGTCTTCAACGGCATGGTGGATCAGCTCTCGCTGTTCACCTCCGAGGTGACGCGGGTGGCCCGCGAGGTGGGCACCGAGGGCGGGCTGGGCGGCCAGGCCGAGGTGCCGGGAGTGTCCGGCAGTTGGAAGGACCTGACCGACTCGGTGAACGCCATGGCCGGCAACCTCACCGACCAGGTGCGCGGCATCGCCGAGGTGACCACCGCGGTGGCCAGGGGCGATCTGACCAAGAAGATCGACGTCGTCGCTCGCGGGGAGATCCTGGAGCTGAAGACCACCGTCAATACGATGGTCGACCAGTTATCTTCCTTCGCCGACGAGGTGACGCGGGTCGCCCGTGAGGTGGGCACCGAGGGCCGGCTGGGCGGCCAGGCCGACGTCAAGGGCGTGTCGGGCACCTGGCGTGACCTGACCGGCTCGGTGAACTTCATGGCGGGCAACCTCACCGACCAGGTCCGCGGCATCTCGCAGGTGGCCACCGCCGTGGCGCGCGGCGACCTGTCGCAGAAGATCACCGTGCCGGCGCGCGGGGAGATCCTGGAACTGAAGAACACCATAAACACGATGGTCGACCAGTTGTCCTCCTTCGCCGACGAGGTGACGCGGGTCGCCCGTGAGGTGGGCACCGAGGGCCGGCTGGGCGGCCAGGCCGACGTCAAGGGCGTGTCGGGCACTTGGCGGAGTCTCACCGAGTCGGTGAACGTGATGGCCTCCAATCTGACCGACCAGGTGCGCGGCATCGCCCAGGTCTCCACCGCGGTGGCCACGGGCGATCTGACCAAGAAGATCGACGTCGTCGCCCGCGGGGAGATCCTGGAGCTGAAGACGACCATCAACACGATGGTCGACCAGTTGTCGGCGTTCGCCGCCGAGGTGACGCGGGTGGCCCGTGAGGTGGGCACCGAGGGCAACCTGGGCGGCCAGGCCGAGGTCGAGGGCGTGTCGGGCACCTGGAAGCGGCTGACCGAGAACGTCAACGAGCTGGCCGGCAACCTCACCCGCCAGGTGCGGGCGATCGCCGAGGTCACCGGCGCGGTGACCACCGGAGACCTCACCCGCTCCATCACCGTCGACGCCGAGGGCGAGCTCGCCGACCTCAAGGACAACATCAACTCCATGGTGGAGTCCCTGCGGGAGACCACCCGTGCCGACCAGGAGCAGTACTGGCTCAAGACCAGCCTCGCCCGGATCTCCGGGCTCATGCAGGGGCACCGGGACCTGGCCGTCGTCGCCGAACTGGTGATGAACGAGCTGGCCCCGCTGGTCGGCGCGCAGTACGGAACGTTCCTGCTCGCCGAGGAGACCCCGGGCGGCGACGAGCTGAGCGT
Organism: Sphaerimonospora thailandensis; assembly: GCF_016863115.1. Lineage (GTDB taxonomy): Bacteria > Actinomycetota > Actinomycetes > Streptosporangiales > Streptosporangiaceae > Sphaerimonospora > Sphaerimonospora cavernae. The sequence continues at coordinate 50,630 of NZ_BOOG01000003.1, read as the reverse complement.
GGTCGGCACCTACGGCCACCGGGAGACCTCCCGCCGGTACGCCCTGGGGGAGTCGCTGGTGGGACAGGCCGCGCTCGCCAGGCGCACCGTCGTCGTGGACGACGTCCCCGCCGGGTACGTCACGATCACCTCCAGCCTGGGCCAGGCCGGGCCGGTCAACCTGATCGTGCTGCCGATCGTGGTGGAGGACCAGGTGCTGGGCGTCATCGAGCTGGCCAGCCTGGGCCGCTTCACCCAGGTGCACCGTGACTTCCTCGAGCAGTTGGTGGAGACCATCGGCGTCAACGTCAACACGATCGTGGCCAACGCCCGTACCGACGCGCTGCTGGCCGAGTCCCAGCGCCTCGCCGGCGAGCTGCAGGCACGCCAGGAGGAGTTGCAGAGCTCCAACGCCGAGCTGGAGGACAAGGCCGAGTTGCTGGCCCGGCAGAACCGCGACATCGAGACCAAGAACAGCGAGATCGAGCAGGCGCGACAGGAACTGGAGGACCGCGCCCAGCAGCTCTCCCTGGCCTCCAAGTACAAGAGCGAGTTCCTGGCCAACATGAGCCATGAGCTGCGCACCCCGCTCAACTCGCTGCTCATCCTGGCCCAGATGCTCGCCCAGAACCCGTCGCGCAACCTGACGCCCAAGCAGGTGGAGTACGCCAACGTCATCCACTCGGCCGGCACCGACCTGCTGCAGCTCATCAACGACATCCTCGACCTGTCCAAGATCGAGGCCGGCAAGATGGACGTCTCACCCGAGCCGGTGGTCCTGCGGGGGCTGCTGGACTACGTGGACGCGACCTTCCGGCCGCTGACCGCGGCGAAGGGCCTGCGGTTCGACGTCGTCGTCGCCCCCGGCGTGCCGCCCGAACTGCTGACCGACGAGCAGCGGCTGCGGCAGGTGCTGCGCAACCTGCTGTCCAACGCGGTGAAGTTCACCAGGGAGGGATCCGTCGGACTGCGCATCGAGCGCGCCACCGGACAGGTGCACCTGGCGGGCGCGGTCGGTCAGGAGATCATCGCCTTCCACGTCACCGACACCGGCATCGGGATCGCCCCGGAGAGCCTCCCGCACATCTTCGACGCGTTCCAGCAGGCCGACGGCACCACCAGCCGCAAGTACGGTGGCACCGGCCTGGGACTGTCCATCTGCCGGGAGATCGCCGGCCTGCTCGGCGGGGAGATCACCGCCGCCAGCGCTTTGGGCGAGGGCAGCACCTTCACCCTCTACCTGCCGGTGGCCCACCTGACCACGCCGCTCGGAACTCCGCTGCTCGGAACTCCGCTGCTCGAAACCCCGCCGCTCGAAACCCCGCTCGGGCCGTCCGCCGCGCCGGCGCCGCCGTACGCTCCGGCACCCGAGAGGCCCGCACCCGAGAGGCCCAGACCCGAGAGGCCCAGACCCGAGAGGAACCCACCCGTGGTGCCGGTGCCTGAGCGGCCCGCGATCGAGGGGCCTTCGGCCGAGGAGTCGGCCGTTGAGCCGGCCGACGGGCAGGCCCGCCGTCTGCTCGTGCTGGAGCCACGGCCGAACGGCCTGCTGTCCATGCTGGCCCAGAGCGCCGCGGCGGATCTCGCCGACACCTGCGGGCCGGTCCAGGTGACCACGGCGAAAGATCCGGCCGATGCGCTGAGCGCCCTGCGGCACGACCGCCACCACTGCGTCGTGCTCGACCTGGGGATGCCGCATGACGCGGCGGCGGTGTTCCTCCGGCGTCTGGACGAGGAGCCGGCGCTGCGCACGCTGCCGGTGCTCGCCCACCACTCGCGCAGGCTGTCACGGCCGCAGGAGGACCTACTGCGGGGCCGGGCCCGTACCCAGTCGCTGGAGCGGCTGCCCAGCCTGGACGAACTGCGCGAACGCATCACCCTGCATCTGTCGGCCGCGAGGCCCGGCGACGTCCCGCCGCTCGTCCAGCCCGGCACCTACTACGGCGCCGCGGTGACACAGGAGCGGGACACCAAACTCGCGGGCCGCAAGGTGCTGATCGTCGACGACGACGTGCGCAACGTCTTCGCGCTCACCACGATCCTGGAACTGCACGGCATGCAGGTGCTCTACGCCGAGAACGGCCGCAAGGGCATCGAGGTGCTGACGCGCGACGACGACATCGACCTGGTGCTGATGGACATCATGATGCCGGAGATGGACGGGTACGAGGCCACCGCCGCCATCCGGGCGATGCCGCGCTTCGACGATCTGCCGGTCATCGCGGTCACCGCGAAAGCCATGCGCGGTGACCGGGAGAAGACCCTGTCGGCCGGCGCCAGCGACTACGTGACCAAGCCGGTCGACGCCGGGGAACTGGTCGAGTGCATACAGCGCTGGCTGGGACTGCAGACCGAATAGCTCAGTTCCGGCGAGTCCGTGGTGAATGACCGTCATTTGGGGGTGATCGTGAGTGTGATCCGGCCAGCGGGTTTGGTCCTGACGGTCAGGATGCGCCTGGCCGGGTCCCAGGTGGCCTCGCCTTCGGAGGCCGCGCCGCCGTCGGGGAAGCCGGCGGCGGGCAGGTAGACCTCGGTGGGGCCGGTGCCGTTGGCGTCGAAGGTCACGGTCAGCGAGCGCGCGTCCGAGCCGATCGCCACCGGCACGCCGCCGATCACCCGCGGGTACGGCCTGGCGTAGGCGGCGACCAGGGGAGTCGGCGAGCCGCCCTCGTCGTAGGGGCCCCAGGAGCCGGGGTCCCGGGACCAGTACGCCATGCCCATGCGCATGTGCTCGCCGAGCCGTACGACCCCGGTCACCAGGTCGCTCGCGCCCGGCCTGGTCATGTCCAGGCCGAACTCGCCCAGCAGGATCGGGGCGCGCAGCCGGTCGGCCGTGCGCAGCACGTTGTCGCGCCACCAGCCGAGGGTGCGGTCGATCCACTCCTTGGAACCCGCCGTGTAGTCCTCACCCAGGTCGAGGGGGAGCGGGTAGAGGTGCGGGGCCAGGGCGATGCGGGCCTCGCCGTCGCGGGGGTCGTCGAAGTACGGCAGCGCCGAGGGCAGGCCCCAGTTGACGCCCACCGCCTGGGGTTCCAGGAAGATCCAGCTGTCGCGGTCCACCGAGCGGATCTCGGCGATCGTCCTGCGGTAGAGGGCGGCCAGGGGGCCGGCTTCGAACTGCGGGCCCTGGACGGAGCCGCCCCAGGGTTCGTTCATCAGGTCGTAGCCGAGGACCACCGGGTCGCCGGCGAACCTGGCGGCGACCGCCTTCCACGCCTTGGCGTAGTGGTCCATCAGCTCCGGGTGCTCGCCCGTGGTGTTCCAGAAGTGGTCGAAGGCCCGGATGACGCCCGGCTCCAGGTAGTACATCTCCCAGGTGGGCTGGTCGGTCGCGACCGGGAGCCCGTCCAGGTGGGTCGCCCAGCCGGGAGCGCCGTTGCCCGCCTCGCCGGACGGCGTGATGCCGTTGCCCCACAGGTCCTGATGCATGTCCAGCATCACGTGGTAGCCGCGCTCGCCGTACCATCGGACCCGCTCGGCCACCTTGTCCAGATATTTCGTGTCATAGATGCCGGGCTGAGGCTCCACGGCGCGCCACTGGATGAGGAAGCGAACGAAGTTCGTCCCCATGTCGCGGTATTCGCGGTCGATGTCGGCCTCGGTGAGCTCGGGCAGGGCGTCCGGAGTGCTCTTGGCGCTGCTCGCCGTGTTGAAGCCCCGCAGGAAGAGCGCCCTGCCCTGGTCGTCGGTGATGAAACGGGCGCTCGGCTCCGGCGCGCCCCTGGCAGCCGAGGCGATGCCGCCGGCCAGTACGGCCAGCGCGGTGAGCGACGCGATCCACCGAGCCGTCTTCATCTGACCTCCGAGGGGCTTCCGCCGGACGTGCGAACGCCGCTAGCATCCCGAACATGAGCCTCGCTCGCAACAGTGTCCGCAACAGTGCTCGCAACGGTGTCCGTGACAATCTGCCCGCGATCGTCACCCTCCTGATCGTCGCCGGGTTCGGCCTGTTCGGGGTCTCGCTGGTCACCCGGGTCGGCTATCTGGCCGTGCCCGCCGCGCTCGGTCTCCCGTACGGCCCGCCGGGGCTGCGGCTCGTTCCGCTCGGTGAGACGACCTGGCTCATGACCCTCACCGAGAGCGCGGCCGCGTTGGTGCTCGTCGCCGTGGTCGCCCTCGCACGCGGCGGCTTCCAGCGCGCCTGGGGCGCCTTCGTGACGGGCACCGTGCTCGCGTTCCTGCTGAGGGCCGTCGTGCTGGCGCAGACGGTGTCGGCCGGCCTCGGCGCCTACGCGGCGTACCTGGCGGGCGCGGTGGTCATGGGGCTGGTCTGGGGGATCGTCTTCGGCTGGCTCCCCGGCCTGGCCGCCCTGCCGCGCGGAAAGGCCCGAAGCGAAGGCGCCGCTGAGGTCATCGACAACGCGGCCGAGAGCGCCTGAGCCCGCGGCGAACGGGCGCTGGGTCAACGGGCGCCGGAGTGCACGCCGCGTATTCCCGGAACGGGTAGTCGGCCCAGCTCACGACAGAGGTTCGGAATGGCTCGCGGCCCCCGTTCTGACATGCTGAATCATGCCTGAGTCAGGCACGGAGAAATCTCTTGACAGGGGGGTTCGTGTGACCTCACCCTGTTGCGTATAGCGCTTCGCGTTTCTCTTTACACAACTGGGGATGGTTGATGATTCCTGCCTGCCCGCTTCGCTCGCTGCCCCGGGGCGAGGCGTTCCGGCTCGATGTCGAGCCGCCGATCGCGGTGTTCCACACCGAGGACGGGGAGATCTACGCGATCGACGACACCTGCACCCACCAGGACGCGTCACTCGCCGACGGGTGGCTGGAGGGCTGTGAGGTGGAGTGCCCCCTGCACGCCTCGAAATTCGACCTCAGGACCGGACAGGTGGACGCGCCCCCGGCGAAGCTCCCCGTGCGGACCCACCGGGTCGTGGTCGAGGACGACACCATCTTCGTCGTCCCCTCGGACGCCCCCGCGAACCTGCCGCCCGGGGTCGCCGTACGTTGCCAGGGTGCCGCGTGAGAACCGTCGCGGTGGTGGGCGCCTCGCTGGCCGGCCTGTCCGCCGCGCGGGCGCTGCGCGATCAGGGGTACGACGGGGGCCTGGTGCTGATCGGCGACGAGCCGCATCGCCCCTATGACCGCCCTCCGCTGTCGAAGGAGTTCCTCGCCGGCCGGATGAGCGAGGCCGACCTCGCGCTGGAGACCGAGACCGAGGACCTGGACGCCACCTGGATCCTCGGCGCGGCGGCCGAAGCCCTCGACCCCGGCGAACGCGCCGTACGGCTCGGCGACGGAAGGTCGGTGCGCGCCGACGCGGTGGTGATCGCCACGGGGGCGAGCGCCCGGACCCTCCCCGGGACCGAGCGTCTTTCCGGGGTCCACACGCTGCGCACCCTGGACGACGCCAGGGCGCTGCGCGCGGACCTCGCCGGGGCCGGGCGGCTCGTCGTCATCGGCGCCGGCTTCATCGGGGCCGAGATCGCCTCCACCGCGCGGACCCTCGGGCTGCACGTCACCCTGGTCGAGCCGGCGTCCGCCCCGCTGGCCGCCGCCATCGGCGCCGAGATGGGCGCCGTGGTGGCCGGGCTCCAGGCCGGGCAGGGCGTCGAGGTGCTGTGCGGCACCGGCGTCCGGGAGGTGACCGGCACCGCCCGGGCCGCCGGTGCGCCCAGGGTCGACGGGGTGATCCTGACCGACGGGCGGCGCGTCCCCGCTGACGTGGTCGTCGTCGGGATCGGCGCACGTCCGGGCGTCGGCTGGCTGGCCGGATCGGGCGTCGATGTCGGGGACGGCGTGCTGTGCGACGCGACCGGAGCCACCACCCTGCCCGGGGTGATCGCCGTCGGCGACTGCGCCGCCTGGTTCGACCCCGCCGCCGGGTCCCACCGCCGAGTCGAGCACTGGACCGGGGCCGTACGGCGCCCGGCCGTCGCCGTACGCGCGCTGCTGGCGGGCGCCTCCGCCGGATCCGGGAGCGACATCCGGCCGCCGGAGCCGCCGTACTTCTGGTCCGACCAGTGCGGGACGCGGATCCAGTTCGCCGGGCACGCCCGACCGGGTGACGAGATCACCGTCGAGGAGGGTAGCCTCGCCGACCGGAGCTTCGTGGCGGTCTACCGGCGCGGGGACCGTCCGGTCGCGGTGCTCGGGATCGACCTGCCGCGGCCGTTCACCCGCTGGCGTAAGCGGCTCGCGGCCGACGCGCTGCGGAGCCCGGCGCCCGCGGCCTGATGAGAGGCTGAAGAAGCAGGCCCGGACGCGGCCCGCCCGACAACACCCGTCGATCGAGAAATCGCGAAGGAGACAACCATGGCGCATGAGGTTCGCGGCGTCGTCGCGCTCGCCAAGGGGCAGCCGGTCAGCCTGGAGACCATCATCGTGCCCGACCCCGGCCCCGGCGAGGCCCTCGTCAAGATCCAGGCCTGCGGGGTGTGCCACACCGACCTGCACTACCGGGAGGGCGGCATCTCCGACGACTACCCGTTCTTCCTGGGCCACGAGGCGGCCGGCGTCGTGGAGGCCGTCGGCGAAGGCGTGACCGACGTCGCCCCCGGCGACTTCGTCGTGCTCAACTGGCGGGCCGTCTGCGGGGCGTGCCGGGCCTGCCTGCGGGGCCGCCCGCAGTACTGCTTCGCCACCCACAACGCCAAGCAGAAGATGACCCTCGCCGACGGGACCGCGCTGTCGCCCGCGCTCGGCATCGGCGCGTTCGCCGAGAAGACACTGGTGGCAGCAGGCCAGTGCACCAAGGTCGACCCGGGCGCCTCCCCGGCGGCCGTCGGCCTGCTCGGCTGCGGCGTCATGGCGGGCCTCGGCGCGGCCATGAACACCGGCGGTGTGACGCGCGGCGACTCGGTCGCCGTCATCGGCTGCGGCGGCGTCGGCGACGCCGCGATCGCGGGTGCGGGCCTCGCCGGCGCGACCACGATCATCGCGGTCGACGTCGACGACCGGAAGCTGGAGTGGGCCCGCCGCTTCGGCGCCACGCACACCGTGAACTCCCGCGAGACCGATGCGGTCGAGGCGATCCGGGACCTGACCGGCGGCTTCGGCGCGGACGTCGTGATCGACGCGGTGGGCCGGCCCGAGACCTACCGCCAGGCGTTCTACGCGCGCGACCTGGCCGGGACCGTCGTCCTGGTCGGCGTGCCCACCCCGGAGATGACGCTGGAGCTGCCCCTGCTCGACGTGTTCGGCCGCGGCGGCGCGCTCAAGTCCAGCTGGTACGGCGACTGCCTGCCCAGCCGCGACTTCCCGATGCTGGTCTCCCTCTACCAGCAGGGACGGCTCGACCTGGACGCCTTCGTCTCCGAGACGATCACGCTCGACGACGTCGAGAGCGCCTTCGACAAGATGCACCGCGGCGAGGTGCTCCGCTCGGTGGTGATCCTGTGACTCGGATCGAGAAGGTCGTCACCTCCGGGACGTTCAGCCTCGACGGCGGGACCTGGGAGGTCGACAACAACGTCTGGCTGCTCGGCGACGACGACGAGGTCCTGGTCGTCGACGCCGCCCACGACGCGGACGCCATCGCGGCGGCGGTGGGGGACCGGCGGGTGACCGCGATCGTCTGCACCCACGCCCACAACGACCACGTGAACGCCGCGCCCGCCCTCGCCGCGCGGACCGGCGCGCCGATCCTGCTGCATCCGGACGACGAGGTGCTGTGGAACCTCGCCCACCCCGGGGCTCATGCGGAGGCCAGGCCGGACGGCCCGCTCGCCGACGGGGAGGTCCTGCGGGTCGCGGGCGTGGACGTGCGGGTGCTGCACACGCCCGGCCACGCGCCCGGCGCGGTCTGCCTGCACGTCCCCGAGCTCGGCGTGGTGTTCACCGGCGACACGCTCTTCCAGGGCGGGCCGGGTGCGACGGGCCGCTCCTACAGCGACTTCCCGACCATCGTCTCCTCCATCCGCGACGTGCTGCTGCCGCTGCCGCCGGAGACGGTGGTGCACACCGGGCACGGCGCCGACACCACCATCGGCGCCGAGGCCCCTCACCTCGACGAGTGGCTCCGCCGCGGCCACTGAGCCGTACCTCTCATCGCGCACGACCACCAGGAGCGAAACAGTGAGCACCACCAGCCTGCCTCCCGGCACTCGGCAGAGCCTGCCTCCCAGCCTGATGTCCACTCTGCCCGGCGCTTACTACACGGACCCGGACGTCTTCGCCCTGGAGCAGCGCCGCATCTTCGAGTCGATGTGGTTCTGCGCCGTGCGCGCCGCCGACCTGCCCAAACCCGGGGCGTTCAAGACGGTGCAGGTCGGCGCGGAGAGCATCCTGGTCACGCGGGCGCGGGACAACTCGATCCGCGCCTTCTACAACGTCTGCCGGCACCGGGGGGCGAGGATCAGCACCGAGGAGTCGGGGGAGGTCAAGCGTTCCTTCCAGTGCCCCTACCACGCCTGGACGTACGACCTGGAGGGCAGGCTGATCGCCGCGCCCAACCTCACCAAGATGCCCGACGTCGACCGGGTGGCGTACGGCCTGGTGAACGTGGCCGTGCGGGAGTGGCTGGGATATGTGTGGGTCTGCCTCGCCGACGAGCCGCCCTCGTTCGAGGAGGACGTCATGGGGGCGGTGCGCACCCGGCTCGGCGACGTCGCCGACATCGACAACTATGACGTCGCGGGCCTCAAGGTGGGCAGGCGTATCGTCTATGACGTAAAGGCCAACTGGAAGCTGATCGTCGAGAACTTCATGGAGTGCTACCACTGCGCGACCATCCATCCGGAGCTCACCGAGGTGCTTCCGGAGTTCGCCGACGGTTACGCGGCGCAATATTACGTGGGTCACGGCGCGCTGTTCGGGGAGGAGATCCAGGGCTTCACCGTGGACGGCTCCGCCGGCCTCGACCGCATCCCGACGGTCAGCCAGGAGCAGGACCGGCGCTACTACGCGATCACGATCAAGCCGCAGGTCTTCGTCAACCTCGTGCCCGACCACGTGATCTGGCACCGGATGTTCCCGCTCGCCGCGGACCGTACCGTGGTGGAGTGCGACTGGCTGTACCTCCCCGAGGTCGTGGACGGCGGCGCGGACATCGACAGGTCCGTGGAGCTGTTCCACCGGGTCAACACCCAGGACTTCGACGCGTGCGAGCGGTGCCAGCCCGCGATGAGCTCGCGCACGTACGCCGACGGTGGTGTGCTGGTGCCCAGCGAGCAGCACATCGGCCTGTTCCACGACTGGGTCCGCGGCCGGCTGGCGGACTGATCGACAGTACGAAAGGGCGTTCATCAGATGACGCGTAAGGCACCCCGTGACGACGTCGGCGACGAACGCCTGGAGATCCACCCGCCCAAGGACTGGGCGGGCGGGGTCCCCGCGGTCGGCCACGCGCTCGGTACGGCGTACCGCCAGATGGGCGCGGGCCGTACGGCGCTGACCCTGCTGCGGGTCAACCAGAAGCACGGGTTCGACTGCCCGGGCTGCGCCTGGCCGGAGGGGGACCACCGCAGCCCCGCCGAGTTCTGCGAGAACGGCGCGAAGGCGGTCGCCGAGGAGGCGACCGTGCGGAGGATCACCCCGGAGTTCTTCGCCGCGCACCCGGTGAGCGAGCTGGCCGGGCGCAGCGACTACTGGCTGGGACAGCAGGGCAGGCTGACCGAGCCGATGCACAAGCCGGCCGGCGCCGACCACTACGAGCCGGTGTCGTGGGAACGCGCCTTCACGATCATCGCCCGCGAGCTGAAGGCGCTGGCGGGCGCCGACGAGGCCGTCTTCTACACCTCCGGCCGCACCTCCAACGAGGCGGCCTTCGCCTACCAGCTCCTCGTCCGCCGCTTCGGCACCAACAACCTGCCGGACTGCTCGAACATGTGTCACGAGTCGAGCGGCTCGGCGCTGACCGAGACGCTGGGCATCGGCAAGGGCACGGTCCTGCTCGACGACCTCTACCGGGCCGATCTCATCTTCGTGGTGGGCCAGAACCCCGGCACCAACCACCCGCGCATGCTCACCGCGCTGGAGAAGGCCAAGCGGAACGGCGCCCGCATCGTGGCGGTCAACCCGCTGCCCGAGGCGGGGCTGCTGCGGTTCAAGAACCCGCAGCGGGCCTCGGGTGTGGCGGGCGGCGGCACCACGCTGTCCGACCGGTTCCTGCAGATCCGGCTCGGTGGCGACTGCGCGCTCTTCCAGGCGCTGTCGCTGCTGCTGCTCGAAGCCGAGGACGCCGCCCCCGGCACGGTGATCGACCGCGGGTTCATCGAGGAGCACACGCACGGGTTCGACGAGTGGGCGGCCCACGTGCGGGCCCTGGACTGGGCGGAGGTGCTGGAGGCCACCGGGCTGACCCGGGCGGAGATCGAGGAGACGGCCCGGGACGTGCTGGCCGCCCGCTCGGTCGTGGTGTGCTGGGCGATGGGGCTCACCCAGCACAAGAAGTCGGTCCCCACGATCAGGGAGATCGTCGACTTCCTGCTGCTGCGCGGCAACGTCGGCCGGCCGGGCGCGGGCGTCTGCCCGGTGCGGGGCCACTCCAACGTGCAGGGCGACCGGACGATGGGCATCTACGAGAAGCCGCCGGCGGCGTTCCTGGACGCGCTGCGCGACGAGTTCGGCTTCGATCCGCCGCGCCGCCACGGCCTGGACACGGTGGATGCGATCCGGGCCATGCGCGACGGCGCGGCCAAGGTGTTCTTCGCGATGGGCGGCAACTTCGTGGCCGCCACCCCCGACACCGCCGCCACCGAGGCGGCCATGCGGCGATGCCGGCTCACCGTGCAGGTGTCGACCAAGCTGAACCGGTCGCACGCCGTGTGCGGCGAGGAGGCGCTGATCCTGCCCACGCTGGGCCGTACGGAACGGGACGTGCAGCGCGGTGGCGATCAGTTCGTGACCGTCGAGGACTCGATGGGCATGGTGCACGCCTCCCGTGGCCGGCTGCGGCCGGCCTCCGACGCTCTGCTCTCGGAGGTCGCGATCGTGTCCCGGCTGGCCCGCGAGGTCTTCGGCGACGACGACCCGCATGTCCCATGGGCGGACTTCGAGGCGGACTACGACACGATCCGGGAGCGGATCGCCCGGGTGGTCCCGGGCTTCGCGGACTACAACGAGAAGGCCCGCCGCCCCGGCGGCTTCACGCTGCCCAACGCGCCGCGCGACGAGCGCCGCTTCCCGACGGCGACCGGCAGGGCGAACTTCACGGTCAACCCGCTGGAGGTGCTGCGCGTCCCACCCGGCCGGCTCCTGCTGCAGACCATCCGCAGCCACGACCAGTACAACACGACGATCTACGGCTTGGACGACCGCTACCGCGGTGTCCGGAACGGCCGCCGGGTGGTGTTCGTCCACGCGGACGATCTCGCCGAGCGCGGCCTCGCCGACGGCGATCTGGTCGACCTGGTCAGCGAGTGGCCCGACGGGGAGCGGGTCGCCGAGGGGTTCCGCACGGTCGCCTATCCGACGGCACGCGGCTGCTGCGCGGCCTACTTCCCCGAGACGAACGTGCTCGTGCCGCTGGACTCGGTCGCCGAGACCTCCAACACCCCCACCTCGAAGAGCGTCATCGTGTCCCTACGCCCGGCCTGAACGCGGGTCAGGCGCCGAGGCGGTGACTGATCTCGTCGGCGCCGGCGACGAGAAGGGGGGCCAACTCGTGCATGCGCTCCTCGCTGAAGCGGTAGGCCGGACCGGAGGCGCTCACCGCGGCGACGACCTCCCCCTGGAAGGATCGGATGGGGGCGGCCATCGCGTTCAGGCCGATCTCGAGCTCCTCCATCGCGAGGGCGTACCCGCGCTCCCGCACCGCGGTCAGTTCGCGCTCCAGGGCCTCGCCGGAGGTGACGGTGTTCGGAGTGAAGGACTCCAGGCCGGCCGCGCCCAGCAGTTCGGCCCGCCGCGCCGCGTCGAGGTGGGCCAGCAGCACCTTCCCGCTCGACGTCGCGTGCACGGGGGTGAGCCGACCCACCCAGTTGTGCGCGGCCACGGCGGAGGTGCCGCGCACCTGGTCCAGGTTGACGGCGTAGTGCGAACGCAGGACGGCGATGTTGACCGTCTCCTCGATCTCCTCGGCGAGCCGCCGGCAGATCGGCATGCTCTGCTGGGTGACGTCCATCCGGCCGGCGACGCTGCCGGCGAGGCGTACGACGGCGAAGCCGAGGCGGTACTTGCCGCGCTCCTCCGTCTGCTCGACCAGGCCGCGCGCCTCCAGCGCGCCCAGCAGCCGGAACGCCGTCGACTTGTGGACGTCGATCTCCGTGGCGAGCTCGGTGACACCCGCCTCCCCACGCCGGCCGAGGATCTCCATGATGCTGATGGCGCGGTCGACCGACTGCACGCCACCCCCGTTGACGTCGCTTCTGCCTGACGCGGCCTCGTTGCTCACCGTAAGACAGTAGGACGGTGGCGCAACGCCGGTCCACTTGATCCAGACAACCCGCCGAGAATCTCTGTTGCGGGTAGTGCAACGAAATGCGTCATTCGATACGATTTTCGGTCAAGCATCACGAGCGAGACGAGGGCAGATTGAGCGCACAGCAGTACGACTTCGTCATCGTCGGTGGTGGTTCGGCGGGAAGCGCTCTCGCCAACCGGCTGTCGGCGGACCCCTCCACCAGGGTGCTGGTGCTGGAGGCCGGCCGGTCCGACTTCCGCTGGGACGTCTTCATCCACATGCCGGCCGCGCTGACGTTCCCCATCGGCAGCCGGTTCTACGACTGGCGGTACGAATCGGAGCCGGAGCCGCACATGAACGGCCGCCGGATCTACCACGCCCGCGGCAAGGTCCTCGGCGGTTCCAGCAGCATCAACGGCATGATCTTCCAGCGTGGCAACCCCATGGACTACGAGCGCTGGGCCGCCGATCCCGGGATGAAGGACTGGGACTACGCGCACTGCCTGCCGTACTTCCGGCGCATGGAGAACTGCCTGGCCGCCGACGGCGACGACGTCTGGCGAGGTCACGACGGTCCGCTCGCACTCGAACGCGGCCCGGCCTCGAGCCCGCTCTTCGCGGCGTTCTTCCAGGCGGTGCAGCAGGCGGGCTACCCGCTGACCGACGACGTGAACGGCTACCGTCAGGAGGGCTTCGCGCCGTTCGACCGCAACGTCCGCCGTGGTCGGCGGCTGTCGGCCGCCCGCGCCTACCTGCATCCGGTGATGAACCGGCCCAACCTCAAGGTCGTGACCCGCGCGTTCGTGACGAAGGTCGTGTTCGACGGCGAACGGGCCGTCGGCGTCGAGTTCTCCCACCGCGGCGGTGCGACACGCCGGGTCCGGGCCGGCGAGGTCATCCTGTGCGGCGGCGCCATCAACACGCCCCAGCTCCTCCAGCTGTCCGGCCTGGGCGACGCCGCCGAGCTGGAGGCCCTCGGCGTCGACGTGGTGCACCACCTGCCGGGGGTGGGGGAGAACCTCCAGGACCACCTCGAGGTCTACATCCAGTACGGCTCCAAGCAGCCGGTGTCCATGCAGCCCTACCTCAAGTGGCGGCACCGCCCGTGGATCGGGGCGCAGTGGCTGTTCCTGCGCGGCGGTCCAGCGGCGACCAACCACTTCGAGGCCGGCGGTTTCGCGCGGAGCAACGACGACGTCGACTACCCGAACCTGATGTTCCACTTCCTGCCGATCGCGGTGCGCTACGACGGCTCGTCCCCGTCGGGCGGCCACGGTTACCAGGTGCACGTCGGGCCGATGTACTCCGACGCCCGGGGCACGGTGAAGATCAAGAGCCGGGACCCCGGCGTGCATCCGGCACTGCGTTTCAACTACCTGTCCACCGAGCAGGACCGGCGGGAGTGGGTGGAGGCCGTCCGCGTCTCCCGCGACATCCTGACCCAGCCCGCCTTCGACGAGTTCAACGCCGGCGAGCTGTCCCCGGGGCTGTCCGTGCGTACCGACCAGGAGATCCTCGACTGGGTGGCCAGGGACGGCGAGACCGCGCTGCATCCCTCCTGTACAGCGAAGATGGGCGTGGACGACATGTCGGTCGTCGACCCGGACAGCATGCGGGTGCACGGCGTCGAGGGGCTGCGGGTCGTCGACGCGTCGGTCATGCCGTACGTGACCAACGGCAACATCTACGCGCCGGTGATGATGGTGGCGGAGAAGGCGGCCGACCTGATCCTCGGCCAGACCCCGCTGCCGCCCATCGAGGCGGAGTTCTACCGGCACCGCAAGTGATCAGCGCGAATGATCACCGCGAATGAGTAGCGGAACGGGAGAGAGCGCGGTCCAGTCGGTGGACCGTGCGCTCACCATTCTCAAGCTGCTCGCCCGCGACGGCGAGCTGGGGATCAGCGAGCTCGCCGTCGAGCTGGGCGTCCACCGCTCCACCGCCTTCCGCCTGGTGGCGACGCTGGAGAGCCACGACCTGGTCGAGCAGGACAGCGAGCGCGGCAGGTACCGCCTCGGCGTGGGCGTGGTACGGCTCGCCGGGGCGACCAGCGCCCGGCTGGATCTGGTCAGGGAGAGCCGCTTCGTCACGCCCCGGCTGGCCGCGGACGTCGGTGAGACCGTCAATGTGGCCGTCCTCGTCGGGTGCGAGGCGCTGTACGTCGACCAGACGGCCGGGCCGTCGGCGCTCCAGTCGCACAACTGGGTGGGGCAGCTGATCCCCCTGCACGCCACGTCCAACGGCAAGGTGCTGCTCGCGCACGCCCCCGGCGAGCTGGCCGCGGAGGTGGCGGCCGGGCCGCTGAGCGCCTTCACCGCCAACACCATCACCGATCCCGTACGGCTCCACGCCGCACTCCAAGAGGTCCGCGAGCGCGGCTACGCCATCGCCGTCGACGAACTGGAGGACGGCCTCACCGCGGTCGCGGCGCCCGTCAGAGGCGCGGACGGCACGGTGATCGCCTCGGTGAGCGCCTCCGGGCCGTCCTTTCGGCTGGCCGAAAGCGGCCTGGCCGGGGTGGCCGAGCAGGTTATCGCGGCAGCTCAGGACATCTCCGCACGTATGGGATGCTACTCCGACATGTCCGTAAAAAGACGGACATCGACTTGACTATTGCCGACAAGGGGTCAATTCTGTTTCTCCATAAGCAAACAGGTGCGTATTGCGCAACCGCAACACGTGTCGGCGACGTCGACGACGCTGAGCGCGCCTGCTTTCTGATGGCGACCGGAAGGCACCCTGCCCGTGGCGGACCTCTTCATCGGTGGCGCCTGGACAGATGCTGTCGAGGGCGGCCGCCGCACGATCCACTGCCCCGCTGACGGGTCCCCCGTCGCGACGGTCTCGGAGGGCACCCGGGCGGACGCCGAGGCCGCGATCGGGGCGGCGCGCCGGGCGTTCGACGAGGGTCCCTGGCCGCTGACCCCGGCCGGCGAGCGCGGGCGGCTCCTGCTCCGGGTCGCCGACCTGCTGGCCAGGGACAAGAAGGAGTTCGCCAGGGCGGAGTCGCTCGACACCGGCAAACGGCTCGTCGAGAGCGAGTACGACATCGACGACGTGATCGCCTGCTTCCGATACTTCGGCGGGATCGCCGGCACCGACGCGGGCCGGGTCGTCGAAACCGGCCGCGACGACGCCGTCAGCCAGGTCGTCTACGAGCCGATCGGCGTGTGCGGTCTCATCACCCCCTGGAACTACCCGCTGCTGCAGACCTCGTGGAAGGTCGCTCCCGCGCTCGCGGCGGGCAACACGTTCGTGCTCAAGCCGAGCGAGCTCACCCCGAGCACCGCGATCCTGCTGATGCGGACGCTGGAGGAGGCGGGGCTGCCCGCCGGCGTCGCCAACCTGGTGCTCGGCTCCGGCCCGGAGGCCGGGGCGCCGCTCGCCGAGCATCCCGCCGTGGACATGGTGTCGTTCACCGGCGGCCTGGCGACCGGACGGCGCGTCATGGCCGCCGCGGCGGCCACGGTGAAGCGGGTCGCGCTCGAACTCGGCGGCAAGAACCCCAACATCGTCTTCGCCGACGCCGACGTCGAGACCGCGGTCGACTTCGCGCTCACCGCGGTCTTCCTGCACTCCGGCCAGGTCTGCTCGGCCGGGGCGCGGCTGCTCGTCGAGGACTCCCTGCACGACGCCTTCGTCGACGAGGTGGTGCGGCGGGCCGAGCTGATCAGGCTCGGTGGCCCGTTCGACCCCGAGGCCCAGACCGGGCCGCTGATCTCCGCCGCGCACCTGGCCAAGGTCGAGGAGTACGTCGCCGCCGGCCTCGCCGAAGGCGCGGTGCTGCGCTGCGGCGGCGGCCGGCCGGACGAGCCGGGCCTGGCCGGCGGCTTCTACTACCGGCCGACCGTGCTGGACGAGTGCCGCCGCGACATGCGGGTGGTCCGGGAGGAGTCCTTCGGGCCGGTCCTGACCGTCGAGCGCTTCAGCGGCGAGGACGAGGCGGTCGCGCTGGGCAACGACACCGACTACGGCCTGGCCGGCGCGGTGTGGACCACCGACGCGGGCCGGGCCCGGCGGGTCGCCGCCCGGCTCAGGCACGGCACGGTCTGGATCAACGACTACCACCCGTACGTCCCGCAGGCGGAGTGGGGCGGATTCAAACAGTCGGGCATCGGCCGCGAGCTCGGGCCCACCGGCCTCGACGAGTACCGAGAGATCAAGCACATCTGGCAGAACATCCGCCCCCGGCCCCAGCGGTGGTTCCCGGATTCCCCTCACTAGACGAAAGGTGGCCATGGCCGTACCGTCACTGACCGAGAAGTCCACCCCGCCGGCCGCCGCGGCCGGCGCCGACGACCCCCCGATCCTCGACGTTCGCGGCCTGTGGAAGGTCTTCGGCCCGCGCGCCGACCGGGTCGTCGGCACGCCACTGGCCCAGCTGTCCCGCGCGGAGCTCAAGCATCGGACGGGATGCGTGGCCGCGGTCCGCGACGTCTCCTTCTCGGTACGGCGCGGCGAGGTGTTCGTCGTCATGGGCCTGTCCGGCTCGGGCAAGTCGACGCTGGTGCGCTGCCTCACCCGGCTGGTCGAGCCGACAGCAGGCGAGGTGCGACTCGACGGCGAGGACGTGCTCGCCTGCGGGGAGCGCAGGCTCCGCGAGCTGCGCCGGCACCGCTTCGGCATGGTGTTCCAGCACTTCGGCCTGCTGCCGCATCGGCGGGTCCTGGACAACGTCGCCTACGGCCTGGAGATCCGCGGCACGAAGAAGGACGGTCGCTACGAGCGGGCCAGGGAGGTCCTGGAGCTGGTGGGGCTCGCCGGCTTCGAGGGGTCCTACCCCGACCAGCTGTCCGGCGGCATGCAGCAGCGGGTCGGCCTGGCCCGGGCGCTCGCCGTCGACCCCGAGGTGCTCTTCTTCGACGAGCCGTTCTCCGCGCTCGACCCGCTGATCCGCCGCGAGATGCAGAACGAGGTCATCCGCCTGCACCGCGAGGTCGGCAAGACGATGATCTTCATCACGCATGACCTGAGCGAGGCGCTCAAGCTGGGCGACCGCATCCTCATCATGCGGGACGGAGCGCTCGTCCAGATGGGCACCCCGGACCAGGTGGTCGGCGCGCCGGCCGACGACTACGTGCGCGACTTCGTCAGCGACGTGCCCAGATCCGACGTGCTGACGCTGTCGTGGGTCATGCGCGACGCCCGTCCCGGCGAGCCGCTCGACGGGCCGGAGCTCGCCCCGGACACCGTGATCCGCGACGCGGCCAGGACCGTCCTGTCCGCCGGCCGCCCGGTCAAGGTCGTCTCTGGCGGAGCCCTGCTCGGCGTGGTCACCACCGCGGAGATCCTCGAAGTGATCGCCGGCCCGGACCCGGGCAACCCGGACAGCCCGGGTGGGGAGTCCAGATGACGGCAGTGCCCACCACCCCCGCCACCGCGACCGCGGGCGCCGCGGCACCTGGCAGTGCCGGCGGCCGGCGGCGCCTGCGCGGGCGCTACCTGGCCGTTCTCATCCTCGCCGCCTGGGTGCTGCTGTCGGTCGTGCTGAAGGGCCGCGACACGCTCGCGCTCGGCGGCGCCGAGCTGACGCCGCTGCACACCCGGCTCAACGAAGGCATGGACGCGATCGACGCCGGTCGCAACAGCAACCCGCTGTTCCTGTACTTCATCAACTACATCCGGCTGTTCCTCGACGAGTCGGTCACCTTCGTACAGGCACTGATCAGCCAGCCGTCGTTCGGGCGGCCGGTCCCGGTCGTCGGCTGGCTCGGCGTGACCGGCGTCGCCACAGCCGTCGCGCTGCTGTACGGCAACCGCAAGGTGGCCGCGCTGACCGCCGCCGGGTTCGCGGCGTTCGGGCTGCTCGGTCTGTGGGAGGAGAGCATGGACACGCTCGCCCTCACACTGACCGCCGTCGTGCTGTCGCTCGCCGTCGGCATCCCGCTCGGGATCTGGGCCGGGCTCAGCGACCGGGTCAACCGGGTCGTCACCCCGGTGCTGGACGTCATGCAGACGATGCCGACCTTCGTCTACCTGGCCCCGCTCACGCTGTTCTTCCTGATCGGACCGGCCAGCGCCACCGTCGCGACGATGGTCTACGCGACCCCGCCGGTGATCCGCATCACCGCGCACGGCATCCGGGAGATCCCGGTCAACACGCTGGAGGCGAGCACCTCGCTCGGCTCGACCCCCGCGCAGGCGCTGCGCAAGGTACGGCTCCCGCTGGCCAAGCGGACGATCATCGTCGGGGCCAACCAGACCATCATGGCCGCCCTGTCCATGGCCACGATCGCCGCGCTGATCGACGCCCCGGGCCTGGGCAAGACCGTGCTGAAGGCGCTGCAGACCCTCGATGTGGGCACCGCGTTCAACGCCGGGCTGGCGATCGTGATCATGGCGATCGTGCTCGACCGCGTCACCTCTGCCGCCGGCCGGCGGGTCGAGGCCGAGCGCCGGGCGGGCAGGGCGCGAGGCCCGCGGGCTCGGCGCATCGAGGTGGGCCTGGTCCTCGCCGCGGCCGCGGTGCTGGTCTACCTCTCCCACGTCTACGTCTGGGCCGCGAAGTTTCCCGGCGAGGCCCGCCTGGGCTCGTACGTGAAGCAGGGCGCGGGGGCGGCGAGCGAGTGGGTGCAGGACACGCTCGTCACGTACACGGACGCGTTGAAGAACCTCGTCACCTACGGGCTGCTCAACCCGTTCCAGTCGCTGCTGGCCGGCTCGCCCTGGTGGCTGGTCGCCCTGGTCGTGGTCGCCCTCGCGCTGCTGCTGGCGGGCCGCCGGGCCGCGATCATCGCGGGCGTGTCGCTCGTGCTGCTGGTGCTGCTCGGCCTGTGGCACGACAGCATGGTGACGCTGGCCACCACGCTGGTGGCCACCCTGATCGTGATGGTCCTCGGCGTCGTGGCCGGGGTGTGGATGGGGCGTAGCGGCCGGGTGGACCAGGTGCTGCGCCCGGTGTTGGACGCCGGCCAGACCATGCCGGCGTTCGTCTACCTCGTCCCGATCCTGGGGCTGTTCGGCGCGACCCGGTTCACGGCCATCATCGCCGCCGTGGCGTTCGCCGCGCCGGTGTCGATCAAACTGGTGGCCGAGGCCGTACGGGGCGTGTCGCCGACGGCGGTGGAGGCGGCGACCGCGGGCGGGTCCAGCACCTGGCAGCTCATCTCCAAGGTCCAGCTTCCCATGGCCCGCGCCGGGATCACTCTCGCGGCCAGCCAGGGCCTGATCTACGTGCTGTCGATGGTCGTCATCGGCGGTCTCGTCGGAGCCGGCGCGCTGGGATACGACGTGGTGGCGGGGTTCTCGCAGTACCCGCTGCGGGGCAAGGGGCTGGCGGCCGGGCTGGCGATCGTCGTGCTCGGCATCATGCTCGACCGGATCATGCGAGCCGCGGCACAACGCGCGGCCGCGCGTCCGGCGTCTCAATGAATGAAATCAACGGGTCTGGAGGACCTAATGGCAGTTTCCAGGATGGCCGGGTTGCGCGTGAGCGCGCTCGTGGCCGGCGCCGGTCTTCTGCTCTCCGCGTGCGGGGGAGCGAAGGTCGGTGAGACCACCGACGCCCAGGCATCGGGCGGCGGGCAGTCCGGATGCGGCACGTTCAATTTGGCGGTCAACCCGTGGGTCGGCTATGAGGCGAACGCCGCGGTGATCGCCCACGTGGCCGAGAAGGAACTGGGGTGCAAGGTCGTCAAGAAGGACCTCAAGGAGGAGGTGGCCTGGCAGGGGTTCGGCACCGGTGAGGTGGACGCGATCGTCGAGAACTGGGGCCACGAGGACCTGAAGAAGAAGTACATCGAGGAGCAGAAGGTCGCCGTCGAGCTGGGGGAGACCGGCAACAAGGGCGTCATCGGCTGGTTCGTGCCGCCGTGGATGGCCGAGAAGTACCCCGACATCACCGACTGGAAGAACCTCAACAAGTACGCCGACCTGTTCAAGACGTCGGAGTCGGGCGGCAAGGGCCAGCTGCTGGACGGCGACCCCTCGTTCGTGACCAACGACGAGGCACTGGTGAAGAACCTGAAGCTGGACTTCAAGGTGGTCTACGCCGGCAGCGAGGCCGCCCTGATCACGGCGTTCCGCCAGGCGGAGAAGCAGAAGACCCCGCTCATCGGGTACTTCTACGACCCGCAGTGGTTCATGTCCGAGGTGAAGCTGGTGAAGGTGAACCTGCCCGAGTGGACCGAGGGCTGTGACGCCGACGCCGCCAAGGTGAACTGCGACTACCCGGTCTACGACCTCGACAAGATCGCGAGCAAGAAGTTCGCCGACTCGGGCAGCCCGGCCTATGAGCTGGTCAAGAACTTCACCTGGACCAACGACGACCAGAACACCGTGTCCAAGTACATCTCCGAGGACAAGATGACGGCCGAGCAGGCGGCCGAGAAGTGGGTGAACGACAACCCCGACAAGGTCAAGGCCTGGCTGCCCGCGGCGGCCGGCTGATCTCGAGCCGTACTCCCTCCGCGGCTCGATGTGCCCGGGGCCGGTCGCGTCGCCGACCGGCCCCGGGCATCGCTTTTCTGCTGCAAGATCACGGAGGGATGGGGGTGGGGGCGGGTTTGTGTGGGGGGCGGAATCTCATCCTTGACACTTGGCGGGCTGCGCGTCACGCTTGTTGCGTTAAGCGCATTACGTTGCATTATGCGCAACCTCGTTGGGTAAAGCACGGAGGTGGGCATGACGGACCCCCGCGTCGTCATCATCGGAGCCGGCGTCGTCGGGGCGGCACTCGCCGACGAGCTGTCCGCCCGTGGCTGGTCCGACATCACCGTCGTCGACCAGGGCCCGGTGCCCGCGACCGGGGGATCCTCGTCCCACGCCCCCGGGCTGGTCTTCCAGATCAACGGGTCGAAGACCATGGCCGAGCTCGCCCGGTACACGGTGGAGAAGCTCAGCGCGCTCGATCTGGACGGCGAGCCCTGCTTCCTCCAGGTCGGCGGGCTGGAGGTGGCGACCACCCCCGAGCGGCTCGCCGAACTGCACCGCCGCCACGGCTGGGCCACGGCATGGGGGATCGAGACCCGGCTGCTGACCCCGCAGGAGTGCGCCGAGCGACACCCGCTCGTCGACCCCGACGTCGTGCTGGGCGGCCTGCTCATCCCCACCGACGGCCTGGCCAGGGCCGTGCACGCGGTCGAGGCGCAGCTGCGGGCGGCCCGCTCCCGGGGGGCGCGGGTCCTGGAGCGGCACGAGGTGCTGGACGTCCGGACCGAGGACGGCCGTGTCACCGGGGTGGTGACCGACCAGGGTGAGATCGCCGCCGACATCGTGGTCTGCTGCGCCGGCATCTGGGGTCCGCGGATCGCCCGCATGGTCGGGCTGCCCCTCCCGCTCACCCCGCTCGCGCACCAACTCGCCTGGACCGGCCCGGTGCCGGCCCTGGCCGGCCGTACGGACGAGGCGACGCTGCCGATCCTGCGCCACCAGGACGCCGACCTCTACTACCGGCAGCGTTTCGGCGAGATCGGCATCGGCTACTACGGGCACCGGCCCATGCCGGTCGACGCCGACGACATCGCGTCCGTCGACGAGGCCGAGGTGATGCCGTCGGTCCTCACCTTCACCCCCGACGACTTCGCCGACGCCTGGACCGAGACGCGCCGGCTGCTGCCCGCCACCCGCGCCGCCGAGATCGCCGAGGGCATCAACGGGCTGTTCTCCTTCACCACCGACCACCTGCCGCTGCTGGGGGAGTCCCCGGACGTCAGGGGTTTCTGGGTCGCCGAGGCGGTGTGGGTGACCCACTCGGCCGGCGTCGGCCGGGCGATGGCCGAGTGGCTGGTCGACGGCCACTGCTCATCCTTCGACCTGCATGACTGCGACCTGGGCCGCTTCGAGCCCCACCAGCTCGCGCCCGACTACGTGCTGGCCCGCGACTGCCAGAACTACGTCGAGGTCTACGACATCCTCCACCCGCTCCAGCCGATGGAGGATCCCCGGCCGCTGCGCACCAGCCCGTTCTACCAGCGCCAGCGCGAGCTGGACGCCTTCTTCCTGGAGGCCGCCGGCTGGGAACGCCCGCAGTGGTACGGCGCCAACGCCCACCTGCTCGACGGCCGGGACGTCCCCGTGCCGAACGACTGGGCCGCGCGCTACTGGTCGCCGATCGTGGGCGCCGAGGCCCAGGTCTCCCGCGAGTCCGTGGCCCTCTACGACATGACCGCGCTGAAGCGGATCGAGGTCTGCGGACCCGGCGCGGTGGCCCTCCTCCAGCGCCTGACCACCGGCGACATGGACAAGTCCGTCGGCTCGGTGACGTACTGCCTGCTGCTCGACGTCGACGGCGGCATCCGCAGCGACATCACGGTGGCCCGGCTCGGCCGCGACCTGTTCCAGGTCGGCGCCAACGGCAACCTCGACCTCGACTGGCTGCGCCGCCACGCCGACGACACGGTCATGATCCGCGACGTCACGGCGGGCACCTGCTGCGTCGGCGTGTGGGGCCCGCTCGCCCGCGACCTCGTGCAGCCGCTCGCCGACGCGGACTTCTCCAACGAGGCATTCCGCTACTTCCGGGCCAAACGCGCTCACATCGGCAACGTCCCGGTCACCGCGCTGCGGCTGTCGTACATCGGCGAGCTCGGCTGGGAGCTCTACACCACGGCCGACATGGGCGCCAAGCTGTGGGACACGCTCTGGGCCGCCGGCCGGCCGTACGGGATCATCGCGGGCGGCCGGGGCGCGTTCACCAGCCTGCGGCTGGAGAAGGGGTACCGTGCCTTCGGCACCGACATGACCTTCGAGCACGATCCGTACGAGGCCGGGCTCGGCTTCGCCGTCAAGATGGACAAGGGTGACTTCATCGGCCGTGCCGCGCTGGAGGAGCGGGCCGCCTCCGTCCGGCGCAGGCTCACCTGCCTGACCATCGACGACCCCGCCGACGTCGTGATGGGGAAGGAGCCGGTGTACGACGGCGCGACCCCCGTCGGCTACGTCACCAGCGCGGCGTACGGATACACGATCGGCAAGGGCATCGCCTACGCCTGGCTGCCCGCCGAGCTCGCGACCCCGGGCAGGTCACTGGAGATCGGCTACTTCGATCGAAGGGTGGCCGCCGTCGTGGCCGAGGAGCCTCTGTACGATCCGGCGATGAAGCGCCTCCGTGCGTAACATGCGACGAAAGGCTGGAAAACGGTGAACGAATCGTTGATCGACACCCCGCTCGCCGAGGTCGACCCCGCGGTCGCCGCCGCGATCGGCGACGAGCTGCGCCGTCAGCGCGGCACGCTGGAGATGATCGCGTCGGAGAACTTCGCCCCCGTCTCGGTCATGGCGGCGCAGGGCTCGGTGCTCACCAACAAGTACGCCGAGGGCTACCCGGGCAGGCGCTACTACGGCGGCTGCGAGCACGTCGACGTGGTCGAGGCGCTCGCGATCGACCGGGTCAAGGAGCTCTTCGGCGCGCAGGCCGCCAACGTGCAGCCGCACTCGGGCGCGCAGGCCAACGCCGCGGTGATGGCCGCGCTGCTGGAGCCGGGCGACACGATCCTCGGGCTCGACCTGGCCCACGGCGGCCACCTCACGCACGGCATGCGGATCAACTTCTCCGGCCGGCTGTACAACGTGGTCGCCTACCACGTCCGGCAGGAGGACAACCTCGTCGACATGGACGAGGTGGCCCGCCTGGCCCGCGAGCACCGGCCCAAGATGATCATCGCGGGCTGGTCGGCCTACCCCCGTCACCTCGACTTCGCGGCCTTCCGGCGGATCGCCGACGAGGTCGGGGCGTACCTCATGGTCGACATGGCGCACTTCGCCGGCCTGGTCGCCGCCGGGCTGCACCCCTCGCCCGTGCCGCACGCCCACGTGGTGACCACCACCACGCACAAGACGCTCGGCGGGCCGCGCGGCGGGGTGATCCTGTCGACCGAGGACCTGGCCAAGAAGATCAACTCTGCGGTGTTCCCCGGTCAGCAGGGCGGGCCGCTCGAACATGTGATCGCGGCCAAGGCCGTCTCCTTCAAGATCGCGGCGAGTGAGTGGTTCCGCGACCGTCAGCGGCGCACGCTGGAGGGCGCGCGGGTCCTCGCCGACCGGCTGCTCGTCGCCGACGTCGCCGAGGCGGGCGTACGCGTGCTGACCGGCGGGACCGACGTCCACCTCGTGCTGGTCGACCTGCGCGAGTCCGAGCTGGACGGCAGGCAGGCCGAGGACCGGCTGCACGAGGCCGGCATCACGGTCAACCGCAACGCCGTGCCGTTCGACCCGCGGCCGCCGATGGTCACCTCCGGTCTGCGGATCGGCACGCCGGCCCTGGCCACCCGCGGGTTCGCCCGGCCCGAGTTCGAGGAGGTCTCCGACGTGATCGCGCAGGTGCTGCGGCCGGGCGCCGACCTGGCGGCGCTGCGCGAGCGGGTCGGCGCCCTCGCCGCGAAGCATCCCCTCTACCCGGAACTGACCTGATGACAGAGAATCTCCCGGATCATCCGGACTGGCTGTGGGCCGCCGCCGAGCCGAAGCGCTCGTACGACGTAGTGATCGTCGGCGGCGGCGGCCACGGCCTCGCCACCGCCTACTATCTGGCGAAAAATCACGGCATCACGAACGTCGCGGTGCTGGAACGCGGCTGGCTCGCCGGCGGCAACATGGCGCGTAACACGACGATCATCCGGTCCAACTACCTGTGGGACGAGAGCGCGGGCATCTACGAGCACGCGCTCAAGCTCTGGGAGGGACTGGAGGACGATCTCGGCTACCCGCTGCTGTTCAGCCAGCGCGGCGTGCTCAACCTCGCCCACAGCCTGCAGGACGTGCGTGACAGCGTCCGGCGCGTCCACGCCAACCGCCTGAACGGCGTGGACGCCGAGTGGCTCGAACCGGAGCAGGTCAAGGAGCTCTGCCCCATCGTCGACGTCTCCCCGGACGTGCGCTATCCCGTGCTCGGCGCGACCTATCAGCCGCGGGCCGGCATCGCCAAGCACGATTACGTGGCGTGGGGGTTCGCCCGCGCCGCGGCGGCGTACGGCGTGGACCTGATCGAGAACTGCGAGGTCACCGGGCTGGACGTGCGCGACGGCCGGGTGACCGGGGTGCGGACCACCCGTGGCCCGATCGCGGCGGGCAAGGTCGCGCTGTGCGCGGCCGGCCACTCCTCGGTGGTCGCCGCGATGGCCGGGGTGGCGCTGCCGCTGCAGAGCCACCCGCTGCAGGCGCTGGTGTCGGAGCTGCTGGAGCCGGTGCACCCGACCGTGGTCATGTCCAACGCGGTGCACGTCTACGTCAGCCAGGCCCACAAGGGGGAGCTGGTCATGGGGGCGGGCATCGACGCGGCCAACTCCTACCGCCAGCGGGGAGCGTTCCACATCATCGAACGCCAGATGGCCGCCGCGCTGGAACTGTTCCCGGTGTTCGCCCGCGCTCACGTGCTGCGGACGTGGGGCGGGGTCGTCGACGTCACCCCCGACGCCTCGCCGATCGTCGGGCTCACGCCGGTCGACGACCTGTACGTCAACTGCGGCTGGGGCACCGGCGGCTTCAAGGCCACCCCCGGGGTCGGCTGGTGCTACGCGCACACGGTCGCGCACGGCGAGCCGCATCCCCTCAGCGCACCCTTCTCCCTCGACCGATTCACCACCGGGGCGCTCGTCGACGAGCACGGCGCCGCCGCGGTCGCCCACTGATTCCGCTTGCCGCGTCGCTACAGGAGCCCGTACGAATGCTGCTGATCCCCTGCCCCTGGTGCGGGCCGCGTGACGAGATCGAGTTCCACTACGGCGGTCAGGCGCACGTGGCCTATCCGGAGGACCCGGCCGCCCTCTCCGACGAGGAGTGGGCACGCTACCTGTTCTTCCGGGACAACCCCAAGGGCCGCTTCGCCGAACGCTGGAGCCACTCGGCGGGCTGCCGCCGCTGGTTCAACGTCGTACGGGACACCGCGACCAACGAGATCCACGCCGTCTACCGGATCGGCGAGCCCCGGCCGGTGATCGCATGACTTCGCGACCGGGTGAGGTGGTGCGGTTCCGCTTCGACGGCCGCGACTACGAGGGCCGCAGGGGAGACACGCTGGCGGCCGCATTGCTGGCCAACGGTGTCCGGCGGGTGTCCACCAGCGTGCAGCTCGGCCAGCCCAGGGGGATCTTCTCGGCGGGCGGTGAGGAGCCGAACGCGCTCGTCCAGATCGAGACGCCCTTCCCCGAGCCGATGCTGCCCGCCACGACCGTCGAGATCTGTGACGGCCTGGTCGCCACCGGCCTGCCCGGAAAGGGCCGGCTCGCCGACCGGCCGGACCCGGCGCGGTACGACACCGTGCACGCCCACTGCGACGTGCTCGTGGTCGGGGCGGGACCGGCCGGGCTGATGGCCGCCGCCGAGGCCGCCCGCGGCGGCGCCAGGGTGATCCTCGCCGACGAGCGGCCCGCGCCCGGCGGCAGCCTGCTCGGCACCGCCGAGGCCGTCGACGGTCTGCCCGGCCGCCGCTGGGCCGCCGAGCGCGCCGCCGAGCTGGACGGCCTCGCCGACGTGCGGGTGCTGTGCCGCACCACCGTCTTCGGCCACTACGACGACAACTACCTGGTCGCGGTCGAGCGGCGGACCAACCATCTGGGCGCCGCCGCGCCCGCCACGACGGCGCGTGAGCGGATCTGGCGGATCCGGGCCCGGCGGGTGGTGCACGCGACCGGAGCCCACGAGCGGTTCCCGGCCTTCGCCGGGAACGACCTGCCCGGTGTCATGCTCGCCGGAGCGGCCCGCACCTACGTCAACCAGTACGGCGTGCGGCCCGGGCGGCGCGCGGTCGTCCTCACCACCAACGACACCGCCTATCCCGCCGCGCTCGACCTGGCCGCGGCCGGGATCGAGATCGCCGCGATCGTCGACGTGCGGCAGGCGCCGGGCGAGGAGTGGGCGCGCCGGTGCGCCGAGCGCGGCATCGACGTGCTCACCGGACATGTGGTGACCGCCGCTCGGGGAGCGGGTGAGCTCTCCTCCGTCGTGGTCGCGCCGGAGGACGGTGGGCAGGCCCGGGACGTGCCCGCCGACCTGCTGCTCGTCTCCGGCGGCTGGACTCCGG
This sequence comes from Sphaerimonospora thailandensis, assembly GCF_016863115.1. Classification (GTDB taxonomy): domain Bacteria; phylum Actinomycetota; class Actinomycetes; order Streptosporangiales; family Streptosporangiaceae; genus Sphaerimonospora; species Sphaerimonospora cavernae. Next base: position 23,406 of record NZ_BOOG01000003.1, on the reverse strand, counting down.
TCGTCCACCTGTTCAGCCAGGCGGGCGGCACGCTGCGGTTCGACGAGGAGATCGGCGCGTTCGTGCCCGGTGACACTCAGGCTCGCGACGTCCGCCTGGCGGTGGAGGTCGCCGGGTCGGCCCGGGGCGTACCGACCCTGTCCGGCTGCCTGCGCGACGGCGCCGAGGCCGGTCGGCGGGCGCTCGCCGCGGCGGGCTTCGCCGTACCGGACCAGGCGCCGCCGCCGGCGGTCGAGGACGAGCCCGCGGCGGCGCCCGCGCGGCACCTGTGGCTGGTGCCCGCCGCCGACGGTGACGGCGACGATTACCGCGAGCACTTCGTCGACCTGCAGCGGGACGTGACCGTCGCCGACGTGCTGCGTGCGACCGGGGCCGGGCTGCGCTCGGTCGAGCACGTCAAGCGGTACACCACCGCCGGGACGGCCCACGACCAGGGCCGGACCTCCGGACTGCTGACCAGCGCGATCACCGCGCACGCCCTGGGCCTGGACGTGGCCGACCTCGGCGTGACGACCTTCCGCGCGCCGTACGCGCCGGTCTCCTTCGCGGCGCTGGCCGGGCGCGACCGGGGACATCTGCACGACCCGGTGCGTGTCACCGCCATGCACGACTGGCACGTGGCCCGCGGCGCGCCGCTGGAGAACGTCGGGCAGTGGAAGCGGCCGTGGTACTACCCGTTGGACGGGGAGGACATGACGGCCGCGGTGCTGCGCGAGTGCCGGGCGGCCCGCGAGGACGTGGCGATGATGGACGCCTCGACGCTCGGCAAGATCGACGTGATCGGGCCGGACGCCGCCGAGCTCCTCGACCGGCTCTACACGAACATGATGAGCACGCTGCCCGTCGGCTCGATCCGGTACGGCGTGATGTGCCGCCCCGACGGAATGGTCTTCGACGACGGCACGGTCATCCGCCTGGCCGAGGACCACTTCCTCGCCACCACGACCACCGGCAACGCGGCGGCCGTCCTCGACTGGATGGAGGAGTGGCTGCAGACCGAGTGGCCCTCGCTGCGGGTGCACTGCACGTCGGTCACCGAGCAGTGGGCGACGGTGGCGCTCGTCGGGCCGCGCTCGCGCGAGGTCCTCGCCGGTCTCGCACCGGGCCTCGACGTGGGCAACGCGAGCTTCCCGTTCATGACCTGGCGCGACGCCGAGGTCGCCGGCATCCCCGCGCGGGTGTGCCGGATCAGCTTCTCCGGCGAGCTCGCCTACGAGATCAACGTGCGCTCCTGGTACGGCCTCGCGCTGTGGGAGGCGGTCAACGCCGCGGGCGTCACGCCGTACGGGACGGAGACCATGCACGTCCTGCGTGCGGAGAAGGGATATCCCATCATCGGGCAGGACACCGACGGCACCGTCACCCCGCAGGACCTCGGCATGGCCTGGGTGGTGTCGAAGAAGAAGGCCGACTTCATCGGCAAGCGGTCCTTCAGCCGGGCCGACACCGTGCGGCCGGATCGCAAGCAGCTCGTCGGGCTGCTGCCGGAGGACACCGGGCGGCTGCTGCCCGAGGGCGTTCACCTGGTGGAGCCGGGCGGCACCCGGGCGCTCGGCCACGTCACCTCCGGCTACCGGAGCGCCGCCCTCGGACGGACCTTCGCGCTCGCGCTGATCAGCGGCGGGCGCGAGCGCGTCGGCGAGCGGCTGCATGCGGCGATGGGGGAGGAGATGATCCCGGTGACGGTCACCCATCACGTTCTGTACGACCCGGAAGGAGCACGCCGCGATGGCTGAGCGCAGGAACGCCGACCGCAGGAGCGCCGACCGCAGGAGTCCGCTGGCCGGCTTCGCGGCCCGGTTCGAGACGGCGAGCGCGGGCGGGGCGCTGCGCCTGGCCGAGATCCCCTTCCTGACGCAGCTCAACCTCCGGGTGGACGCCAAGAGCCCCGCGGCCGAGCGGATCGGCCGTGCGCTCGGCACCACACTGCCCGTCGAGCCGGGCAGCGCCGTACGGTCCGGGGACCTGACCGTGCTGTGGCTCGGCCCCGACGAGTGGCTCGTCCTCGGGCCGGACGAGGGCGAGGCCGAGATTGGGGCCGGCGGCGCGGGGCTGCGTGATCGGTTGGTGGAGGCGGCGGGATCGGCGGACGGTCACGTCTCCGTCGTGGACGTCTCGGCACAGCGGACGACGCTGGTGCTCGCAGGAGCGCGGGCACGTGACGTGCTGGCCCACGGCTGCGCGCTCGACCTGCATCCCAGGGTCTTCGGCCCCGGCCGGTGCGCGCAGACGCTGCTGGCGCGTGCCCAGGTCGTGCTCGTCGCCCGGGAGACCGACGAGTTCTGGGTGCTGTGCCGCTCTTCCTTCGCCGGCTACGTCGCCGAATGGCTCCTCGACGCCGCCGCCGAATACGTCACCTGACCCGAAGTCGGCGATCGATCGTCACGGCAAGCGGGTGATCACCGCTGAAGGCCGCCCGTCCCGGTCGCTTTCGGGGCCGGGACGGGCGGGGAAACGGCAGATCAGCCGGTGATCGAGGTGATGAAGTCCGGGTTGGCGCTCAGCCACTCGTCCACGGCCTTCTCCTCCTCACCCTCCTTGTGGGTGTTGAGGATCACGTCCTCCAGGGTGCCGAGCTGCTCGTCGGTCAGGGTGAACTTCTTCAGCCAGCCGGCCACTTCGGGGAAGTCGGTGCTGAAGCCCTTGGGGCCGATCGCGTGGATCTCCTCGGCCGCCCCCATCAGGCCCTTGGGGTCTTCGAGGTCCCGGACCGGGAACTTGGCATAGGCCCAGTGCGGACGCCACAGGGTGACCGCGATCGGCTTCTTGGCGTCGGTGGCCTTCTTCAGCTCGGCCAGCATCGCCGCGGTGGACGACTTCAGCAGCTTGAAGTCGCCGTCCAGCCCGTAGCCGGGCATGGCCTCCTTCTCGGTGACCCGGGTCAGACCGGCGCCCGGCTCGATGCCCACGATCTTCCCGTCCAGTTCACCGGCCTTGGACTTGAGGTCCCCGATGGTCTTGACGTCCGACATGTAGTCGGGCACCGCCAGGGTGAGCTTGGCGTTGTCGTACCAGACCTGCAGGTCCTCCAGCTTGTCGCCGTACTTCTCCATGTAGTCGGCGTGGGTGATGGGCTGCCAGGAGTCGAAGAACAGGTCGATGTCGCCCTTGGCCAGGCCGGCGTAGAGCGGCGCCACGTCGGGGTTGACCAACTTGACCTCGTAGCCCTTGGTCTCGAGGATCTTCTTCCAGAGGTGGGTGACGACGATGTCCTCGTCCCAGGGGATCCACCCGATCGTGATGGACTTCTTGGCGGCGGCGGTGGGAGTGCTGTCGCCCGTCGAGGCGGCTTCGGTCGACTCACCGCCGTTGCCACACGCTGTGGCGAGCACCGCGAGGGAAACGGTGGCAGCGATTATGGTCAGGAGGCGTCGGGGGCCTCTGACGGTTCGCACAGTGGGGGTCCTTCCTATTGATACTGCTCCTGCGGGTGACGCGTTCAGGCGTGCTGGGCGGCCTTCTCCGCGCGAGCAACGGCGGAGCGGGCGCCCAGACCGGCGGTCACGCGGTCGAGGTAGATGGCGAGGATGACCACGGCGAGGCCGCCCTCGAAGCCGCTGGCGATATTCAGCCGGGTGATGCCCTCGTAGACGACTCCGCCGAGTCCGCCCGCACCGACCATTCCGGCGATGACCACCATCGACAGGGCGAGCATGATGACCTGGTTGACCCCGGCCATGATGGACGGCATCGCGAGGGGAATCTGCACCCGGCTCAGCACCTGCCGGGGTGGCGCGCCGAAGGCGTCGCCGGCCTCCACCATCTCGGGGTTCACCTGCCGGATGCCGAGTTCGGTCAGGCGCACGCCGGGCGGCATGGCGAAGATGATCGTGGCGACGATGCCGGGTACGACCCCGATGCTGAACAGCATCACGGCGGGGATCAGGTAGACGAAGGCCGGCATCGTCTGCATGAAGTCGAGTATCGGCCGGACGATCGTGCTGAAGGTGTCGTTCCTGGCGGTCAGCACGCCGAGGGGGAATGCGATCACCCCGGTCACCAGGCTGGCCGCCAGGACCAGCGCCAGGCTGGACATCGCCGCCTCCCATTGGCCCATGGAGTCGATCAGCACCAGCATGACCAGTGAGATCAGGCCGAACCGCCAGCCGCGCAGCCACCAGCCGAGGCCCGCCATCGCGGCGATCGTGACCAGAGTGGGCGGAGCGAGGAGTAGCCAGACCAAGGCCGAAACCCCGCTGTCGAGGACCTTCTCCACCCAGTCGAACACGGGCGCGAGATTCTCGGTCAGCCAGTCCACGCCGCTCTCGAACGCGTCGCCCACTGGGATCCGGGGAAGCCAGTCGTCAGCCAAGGGACACCTCTCGCTCTTGTCCGGTCTGGCACCCCGCGAGCGCGTTGAGCAGCGTCTCCCGGGGGATCACGCCGAGCAGCTCGCCGCCGTCGCCCACGACGGCCAGCGGGACCGGGCTCTGCGCGGCGGGGACGAGCAGCTCCGCGAGTGGGGCCCGGGCGGATACGGTGGTCTCCTTGTCCAGGGTCAGTGCCTCACCGGGCGGGAGCATGATGGCCTGCGCGGTGAGGACCGCACTTCGGTCGACGTCCCGCACGAACCGGGCGACATAGTCGTCGGCGGGGTCGGTGAGGATCTCCTGTGGGGTGCCGATCTGCACGATCCGCCCCTCCCGCATCACGGCGATGCGATCGCCGATGCGCATGGCCTCCGCCAGGTCGTGGGTGATGAACACGATGGTCTTGTCCAGACTCCGCTGGAGGCTCAGCAGCTGGTCCTGCATGTCGCGGCGGATCAGCGGGTCCAGGGCGCTGAACGCCTCGTCCATCAGCAGGATGCCGGTCTCGGCGGCCAGCGCGCGGGCCAGGCCGACCCGCTGGCGCATCCCGCCGGACAGCTCGCCCGGCAGGCGGTCCGCCCAGTCCGTCAGGCCGACCAGGCCGAGAAACTCGCGGGCCTTGGCCAGCCGCTCCGCCTTCGGGACTCCGCGCGCCTCCAGGGCGTAGGCCGCGTTCTCCACCACGCTGCGGTGGGGGAACAGGGCGAAGTTCTGGAAGACCATGCTCACCGCGCGCTGCCGGAGGTTGCGCAGCTTCTTGGCTCCCAGTGAGGTGATCTCTTCCCCGGAGACATGGACACGGCCCGATGTGGGAGTGCACAGGCCGTTTAACATCCGGAGCAGAGTGGACTTTCCGGACCCGGAAAGCCCCATGATGACGAATATCTCTCCTGGTTGCACATCGAACGTGGCATCGAGCACGGCAGGCGTGGCTCCGGCGGCTCGGATGTCCTCGGCGGAAGCCCCTGTGAAGATCAGGCGAGCGACCTGTCCGGGTTTCCTCGAGAAAATCTTGCTGACTCCCTCGGCGCGTATTTCTGGCACGTGGTTGTTGCGCCTTGCGGCGTGTCCTCCCCTGAGTGAAATCGGTTCGGGCCGAGATTTCGAGGATAGTCAGAGGAGCTTGACGTGCCAGGGGCGTCCCAGAGCCGGGGGTCACGAGACGGTGGCGGGGAGGCAAAGACCGCCGTGACCTGGAGGTGATAGGTGCGTCGGTCCAGAGCTCGCTTCGGTGTGTGACCTATATCACAGAAATAAATTCCATGTTGATTTTTCGCTGTCTTCGTGTATATAGGCATGTCGTGGAGGTGGAGCGGTCCACCCGCGGGACACACGGCATGCTCTGCCCGGATTCGCCGGGTCATCTCAGCTGACGCATGGGGAATGAACCGGGGATGAGTTCGCCGGCTGACTTCCAGAACGAGATCTACCTGAACGGGTTGGGCGACGTGCGACCGGAGTTGCCCACCGACCTCACCGTGCTGGAGCGGCTCGCGGGGGAGCGGATCGCCCCGGCCGCGTACGGCTACGTGGCGGGGGCGGCGGGCACCGAGTCGACGGCCCGCGCGAACCGGGAGGCGTTCGAGCGCAGGCGGCTCGTGCCGCGCATGCTGCGCGACGTCGCCGTACGGGACCTGTCGGTGCGGCTTTTCGGGCAGACGTTGCCGGTCCCGGTGCTGCTCGCGCCGATCGGCGTCCTGGCGATCATGCATCCCGACGGGGACCTCGCCGTGGCACGTGCCGCCGCGGACCTGGGCGTGCCGCTCGTGGTGAGCACGGCGGCCTCCCACTCCATGGAGCAGGCCGCCGAGGCGAACGCCGGCGGCCTTCGGTGGTTCCAGCTCTACTGGTCGAGTGATCGGGACGTGGTGTTGAGCTTCCTGACGCGGGCGTCCGCCGCCGGGTATACGACGCTCGTCGTCACGCTGGACACGCACACACTCGGCTGGCGGCCACGCGACCTCGATCTGGCGTACCTGCCGTTCCTGCGCGGCATCGGCGTGACCAACTACTTCACCGACCCGGCGTTCCAGCGGGCCGTCGGCAGCCCGTTCGATGGCGACGGAGCCGACCGGGAGGCCGCCATCATGCGCTGGGCCGGCACGTTCGGCGATCCCTCGCTCACCTGGGACGACCTGGATTTCCTGCGTGAGCACTGGGACGGGCCGATCGTGCTCAAGGGCATCCAGCATCCGGACGACGCGCGGCGGGCCGTGGACGCGGGTATGGACGGCGTCGTCGTGTCCAACCACGGCGGCAGGCAGGTCGACGGCGCGATCGGCTCGCTCGACGCGCTGCCCAGGGTGGCCGCGGCCGTCGGAGACCGGATCACCGTGCTGTTCGACAGTGGCATACGCACGGGCACCGACGTGATCAAGGCGCTTGCGCTGGGTGCGAAGGCCGTCATGCTGGGCCGTCCGTACGCCTACGGCCTCGGCCTGGCGGGAGAGGCCGGGGTGCGGCACGTGATCCGCTGCCTGCTGGCCGAGTTGGAGATCGCGATGGCACTGGTCGGCGTCACCTGCCCGGCCGAGATCACCCCCGAGTTGCTCGCTTCGGCCTGAGCATTACGGGAGAACGGACCGTACCGCCTCGGGAGAGCGGCCGACCACCGCCGTCCCGTCGTCGGCCGTGATGATCGGTCGTTGGATCAGGGAGGGGTGCGCGGCCAGGGTCTCGATCCACCGCGCGCGGTCCGCCTGCTCGCGCGGCCACGACGCCATGTCGAGATCGACCGCCGGTGGCTCGCCGAGACGGGTGATGTCCCAGGGCTCCAGCTTGAGCCGGTCCAGCGCGTCCTCGATCTCCTGGACGCTCGGCGGCTCCTCCAGGTAGTACCGAATGGTGTAGTTCGCGCCCTCGGCGTCCAGGAGCGTCAGCGCGGACCGGCACTTCGAACAGGCCGGGTTGATCCAGATCTCCATACGTCCATTGTCTCCTCAGCCGCCGCCCCCGAGGCCCAGGGTGGAGACCAACACGGCCAACACGAGCACCACAGCCGCCCGGCACACTCCCGTGATCTTGCGAATTCTCGCAAAGAAGCCCCTTGACCTGCTCAGATCAGTCTCGTGATCTTGCAGATGCTCGCAAGCAGGCCTCCTGACGTGCCCTTACGCGTTTCGTGATCTTGCAGTTGGGCGCGAGATGCAAGATCATGAAGGATGTTTTCGCTGGTGGGAGGGAGGGGTTGCGAGAAACTGCAAGATCACGAAGTGTGAAGTGCCTGCTCGCGGCACCTGCGTGCGAGTATTCGCAAGATCACGGCGGGTTGGGGGGATCACGGGGGTTGGGGGGATCACGGGGGCGTGGCCTATGAGGGGATCAGGCCTGTCTGGTGGCGGGCTGCAGAGGATCGTGGCCCACGGTCATCATGGCGTGCCGCCACTCCGCGTCCTCGACGGAGCGAGGCTCGGCCTGGTGGTCCCGGACATAGCGGATCACCCTCCGCATGACGTCGAGATCGTCATCGGTGAGATCGACCTTGCGCTTGCCCAGCACGTGCAGCACACCCCGGCCCAGGCCGGGCAGATTCAGATCCGGGTCGGCCCCGAAGCCCTCCTCGCCCGAGGAATGGGTGAGCAGCCAGGTGCGCAGCTCCTCCGAGGTCATGTTCACCACCCCGTGGAACTCCTGCCAGAGCCGCTCCAGATCACGGTCGAATCGATCGGACATCGGGGCCCTCCTCCGGATGCGACGGCGGATCAACCCGCCGCCATACCCGGACCGCTCACCGGCAAACCCGCTGCGGGCAGCGCGGAGAGTACGGCCAGGCCGGCCCGGGCCCGGTCCCGCTGAGTGAGACGTGAGGCCGGGGTTAACCTGGGAATATGGATGTCGCCGACGGGACATATCACCTGGGGCCGCAGTCCGGCCGGCTCCTCGTCAGGACGAGCCGGACGGGGCTGGGCGCCAAGGCCGGTCACGACCTCGTCATCGAGGTCACGCGCTGGGACGGGGAGGCCGTGGTCGACGCCGGCGACCCGGCGGCCTCCTCGCTGACGGTGCAGGCCGAGGCCGGCTCGCTCGAGGTCCGGGAGGGCACCGGGGGCGTGAAACCGCTCACCGACTCCGACCGCCGGGAGATCGAGAAGAACATCCGGGAGAAGGTCCTCCACACCGGGGAGCACCCGACGATCGCCTTCCGGTCGACCCGCTTCGACGGTGCTCCGGAGTCGTTCCGGGTGGAAGGCGATCTCACGATGGTCGGGGTGACCCGTCCGGTGACCCTGGACTGCCGGTTCGCCGACGGCCGGGTCCAGGGGACGGCGACGATCACCCAGAGCCGATGGGGGATCAAGCCCTATTCGGCGTTCTTCGGCGCGCTCAAGCTCAGCGACGACGTCGAGGTGCGGTTCGACGTCGGACTGGCCGCTGAGCCCTCGACGTCATGAGGACTGGGCCTCGGCGTTCTGGGCTTCGACCTGGGCCAGCATGACGTTCTCGCCTGCCGTCCAGCCGCCGTCGACGGCCAGTTCCGCGCCGGTCACGTACGACGAGTCGGCGGAGATGAGGAAGGAGATCGCCTCGCCGATCTCCTCCGGCACGCCGACGCGGCCGAGGGCGGCGAGAGGGAACAGGCCCTCTCCCAGCTGGGTGACCTCGGCGGTCATCGGCGTGTAGGTCATGCCGGGATGAATCGAGTTGACCCGGATGCGGTAGCGGCCGAGCTCGACGGATGCGATCTTCGTGAGGCCGCGCACGCCCCATTTGGAGGCCCCGTAAGCAGACGTGAACGGCAGGGCGGTCAGGCCCGCCGCCGACGAGATGTTGACGATCGAGCCGCCGCCGGCCGCCTTCATCGGCTCGATGACGGCCTTGATCCCGAGGAAGACGCCGGTCAGGTTAATCTTGAGCACCCGTTCGAAGTATTCGAGGCTCTCGTTCTCGATCAGGCTGTTGCAGGCGACCCCGGCATTGTTGACCAGGCCGTCGATCCTGCCGTAGGCGCCTGTCACAGTCTCGACGACCGAGGCCCAGCCGGCCTCGCTGGTCACGTCGTGCTGGACGAACAGCCCGCCGAGAGCGTCGGCGGTCTTACGGCCGTCCTCCTCCAGGAGATCAGCGATCACCACCTTCGCGCCGTCTCGGGCCATGCGGGCGGCCGCCGCGGCTCCGATGCCGCGTGCGCCGCCGGTCACGATGACTACCTTGTCCTGCAGACCGGACATCTTGCTTCCCTGACTGTTCGATTGCCTGCTGATTGGAACCTGCTGACGCCTCAGCGCGATGCCTCGAAACGACGCGTCAAGCCGACGCCCCAGCCGGTACGGTGCCCAGCACGGCCGGGGCGAGGCGGGCGCGCTGCCAGGCGGCGTCGCCGAACAGCTGGGCGGCGGAGTGGGCACGCTTGAAGTACAGGTGGGCGTCGTGCTCCCAGGTGAATCCGATGCCGCCGTGGAGCTGGATGGTCTCGGCCGCCACGGTCGAGAACGCCTCCGCGCAGTACGCCTGCGCGGTCGTGGCGCGTACACCGGCGTCGGGCGCGTCCTCGGCGAGCGCGCGTGCGGCGTCGTAGCTGAGCGACCGGGCGGACTCCACGAGCACGTAGAGGTCCGCCAGCCGGTGCTTGATCGCCTGGAACGAGCCGATCGGCCTGCCGAACTGCTCCCGCGTCCTGACGTAGTCGAGTGTGATCTCCAGGCAGCGCTGCGCGCCGCCGAGCTGCTCGGCGCTGAGCGCGGTGGCGGCCACCGCGAGCAGCCGGTCCAGGACGCGGTCCCCGTCGGCGGACAGCAGCCGCGCGGGGGCGGCTTCGAAGATCACCCGGGCCTGGGGGCGGGTCCGGTCGAGCGTGGTCAGCGGCTCCACCCGTACGCCCGCCGCGGACGGCTCGACGGCGTAGACGGCGAGATCGCCGTCCTCCGTCCGGGCGGGCACGATGAACAGATCGGCGCGGGCGCCGTCGAGCACGTGCTCCTTCACCCCGGTGAGGGTGACACCGGTGGGTCCGCCGGCTTCGGCGCGGGCGCCGATCGCGGCCGGATCCCAGGGTCCGTGCGGTGCGGAAGCTCCGTTCTCGGCCCAGGCCAGCGCACCGACGCGGCTGCCGTCGGCGAGGTCGGGCAGCGCCTCGACCGCCCCGCACGCGAGCAGCGCCTGGGTGGCCAGGACCGCCGAGCCCAGATAGGGCACGGCGGCGAGGGTCCGGCCCAGCTCCTCGCACACCACGTGGGTCTCGGCCAGGGTGCAGCCCGCTCCGCCGTGTTCCTCCGGTACGGCGAGGCCGGCGGCGCCCACCTGCTCGGCGAGCAGCGCCCACGCGGCTTCGTCGTAGCCGGGCTCGGCGTCCGGCGCCGGCCGCGCCGGAGGGTTGCGCTCCAGCAGGGCGCGCACCGTACGGCGCAGCTCCTCCTGCTCGTCCATGCTGATCAAAACAGTCTCCTCGGTCGGGGTTTCGGCTCGCTCGCTCGCGACGTGCGGCTACGACTGCTCCATGTCGTCGGGGCCCCAGTGGGCCTCCATGCGGGAGATCTTGCCGTGCTCGTCGAAGGTCATGACGTCGATCACCCGGATGCGCCTGGCCGCGCCCTCCAAGGCGAGTTCGACGGTGAACGCCATCGCGGCGCGGTCGCCGTGCGAACCCCGGATCGGGGTGTCCAGGCTGAGCTTGGCGCCGGTCTTGACGCCCCCCTCGTAGAACGCGCGGATCGCGTCCCGGCCCTCGTGCGGGGGCGTGCCGTAGGGGTCGACGATGACGGCGTCGTCGGCGAAGAGCGCGATGATCGCCTCGGCGTCACCGGCGTTCCAGGCGTCGATGTAACCCTGGAGCGCTTCCTTGGGAGTGGGCATGTCGGGTTCCTCCTTGGTCTTCACAGGGTCGGCCCGCTGCCGATGGGATGCACTCGCGGTGCGAGTACGACTGCCCATCAGGCCGAGGCTAGGGCCGGACCACGCGGGGTGGATCGCACGTCCCGGTCATCGGGAGGACTCCCGGGGGGTGGGACGCCCTGATAGTTTCTAACAATCGTTTGGTAGAGTAAACCCTGTGAATCAGGACGAGACGTTCAGGGCCGAGGGGTTCAGAGCCGAGGTGCGCGCCTGGCTGGAGGACAACCTCTCGGGCGAGTTCGCGCACGCCCGCGGGCTGGGCGGCCCCGGCCGTGAGCACGAGGCGTTCGACATCCGGCTCGCCTGGGAGCGGCACATGGCCGCCGCGGGCTGGACCTGCGTCGGCTGGCCCAAGGAGCATGGCGGGCGCGGCGCGAGCGTCGAGCAGCAGGTCATCTTCCACGAAGAGTACGCCCTCGCCGACGCGCCGGCACGGGTGAACCATATCGGGGAGAACCTGCTCGGCCCGACGATCATCGCGTTCGGCACCGACGAGCAGCGCGCACGCTTCCTGCCGCCGATCGTGGCGGTCGAGGAGCTGTGGTGCCAGGGCTACTCGGAGCCCAACGCCGGCTCCGACCTGGCCAACGTGCAGACCCGTGCCGAGCTCGACGGCGACCGATGGCGGATCAGCGGGCAGAAGGTGTGGACCTCTCTCGCGCTCGAGGCCGACTGGAGCTTCGTGGTGTGCCGCACCGAGCCCGGGTCCGCCCGTCACCGCGGGCTGTCCTACCTGCTCGTGCCGATGCGGCAGGACGGGGTGGAGATCCGCCCGATCGTGCAGATGACCGGCACGAGCGAGTTCAACGAGGTCTTCTTCGACGACGCGGTCACCGACGCGGGCGACATCGTGGGCGCACCCGGCGACGGCTGGAAGATCGCCATGGCCACCCTCGGGTTCGAACGCGGCGTGGCCACCCTCGGCCAGCAGGTCGGCTTCCGCCGCGAGCTCGAGGGGGTCATCGATCTCGCCCGCCGGACCGGCGCGATCGACGACCCGCTGCTGCGCGACCGGCTGGTCCGGTCCTGGATCGGGCTGGAGGCCATGCGGTCGAACGCGGTCCGTTCCATGGCGGGCATCGCGGCGGGGGCCCCGGGCCCCGAGTCGTCGATCTCCAAGCTCGTCTGGGGCATCTGGCATCGGGAGCTGGGCGAGCTGGCGATGGACGTGCTCGGCGCGGCCGGCATGATCGCCGATGGCGGGCCGTACGACCTGAACGACTGGCAGCGGCTCTATCTGTTCACCCGATCCGACACGATCTACGCGGGCTCCAACGAGATCCAGCGCAACATCATCTCCGAGCGGGTGCTGGGCCTGCCCCGCGAGGCCCGCTGACCCGGCTCACGGCACATCGGACCCCGGAATCGAAGGGCCGGCCCCAGGTGGGGCCGGCCCTTCGTGCCATCCGCGCCCGACGGGTTTCCACGCGGCCGGTTCCCGCTCACCGGGAAACCCCTTATTTCGAATCGGGACATCTCGCCTAGCGTGCTCACGACGACCCGTGCGCTAGGGACACGACCTAGAGGCGTAGCAGCGAGGAGCGAACGAACATGACCGAGCAGGAGGTCCTCGAGGCCGTGCGCGGCCTCATTCCCGCGATCAGGGAGCGGGCCGCCGAGGCCGAGGAGGCCCGCCGGATCCCGGACTCCACCGTGAAGGAGCTGGCCGAGGCCGGGTTCTTCCGGCTGCTGCAGCCCAGGCGCTACGGCGGCTTCGAGGCCGACCCCGTGACGTTCTACACGGCGGTCAAGGAGATCGCCGCCGCCTGCGGGTCCACCGGCTGGATCGCCTCGGTCCTCGGCGTGCACCCGTGGCAGCTCGGGCTGTTCCCGGTCCAGGCGCAGGAGGACGTCTGGGGCGAGACCCCCAACGCGCGGATCTCGTCCTCCTACGCGCCCACCGGCAAGATCACGCCCGTGGAGGGCGGCTTCCGGGTCAGCGGGCGCTGGAGCTTCTCCTCCGGCTGCGACCACGCCGACTGGGTGTTCCTCGGCGGCCTGATCACCGGGCCGGACGGCGCCCCGGTCGACATGCGGACCTTCCTGCTGCCGCGCTCGGACTACCGGATCGACGACGTGTGGAACGTCATCGGCCTGAGCGGCACCGGCAGCAACGACATCGTGGTCGAGGACGCCTTCGTGCCGGAGCACCGCACGCTGAGCTTCTCCCTCACCTCCGTGTGCGACTGCCCCGGCAACGAGGTCAACACCGCCGCGCTGTACCGGCTGCCGTTCGCCGCCGTGTTCAGCACCACGATCAGCACGCCGATCGTCGGCATGGCCCAGGGCGCGCTGGACGCGTACGTGAAGTACACCAAGCAGCGCATCAGCGTCTCGTACGGGAACAAGGTGGCGGAGGACCCGCACGCCCAGGTGCGTATCGCCACCGCGTCGAGTGAGATCGACGCCGCCTGGGCGCTGATGGAGCGCAACATCAGCGAGCTGCTGCGGCACGCCGAGGCCGGGCAGGAGCTCCCGTTCGAACTGCGACTGCGCACCCGCCGTGACCAGGTCCTCGCCACCCAGCGGTGCATCAAGGCCGTCGACATGCTGTTCGAGAGCGCAGGCGGCCGCGCTCTCGCGCACGGCAACCCCATCCAGCGCGGCTGGCGGGACGCGCACGCGGGCCGGGTCCACGCCGTCAACGACCCGGAGCGCGCGCTGACCATGTACGGCAAGGGCCTTCTCGGCTTCCCGGTCGCCGACAACATGATCTGACGCCCTGTCCGAGATCCCCACCAGGAGTAACTGCCATGATTCACTCTCTCGGTTACCTGCGGTTCGAGACCGCGAAGCTCGACGAGTGGCGCGCCTTCGCCACCGAGGTGCTCGGCCTGGTCGCCACCACCGGTCCGCGCGAGGACGCGCTGTACCTGCGGATGGACGAGCACGCCTCCCGGTTCACGTTCCTGCCCGGCGAGACCGACCGGCTGCTCGCGACCGGCTGGGAGGCGCCCAACCGGGCCGCCTTCCGCGAGGTCGTCGCGCGCCTCGAGGCCGCCGGCCACGAAGTCACGCCCGGCACGGCCGAGGAGGCCGTGGACCGCCGGGTCGAGGAACTGGCCCACGTGGACGACCCGAACGGCAACCACCTGGAGATCTACTACAACCCGGTGCTGGACCACAGCCCCGTGGTCACCACGCACGGCCAGCGGTTCATCACCGACGACCTGGGGCTCGGCCACGTGGTCGTCTCGGCGTCCGACATCGAGGCGTCCTTCACCTTCTACACCGAGGTGCTCGGCTTCCGGCACCGCGACTCGATGCGGTTCCCCGCGGCGACGTTCGGCGGCCCCGAAGGCGCGATGAACTGGGTGCGCTTTCTTGGCTGCAACCCCCGTCACCACAGCCTGGGGCTGTGCGAGGTTCCGATGCCCGCCGCGATCTTCCACTTCATGCTGGAGATGGAGGAGCTCGACGACGTGGGCCGCGGCCTGGACCGGTTCAACGCGCGGAAGATCCCGGTGCTGCAGTCGCTGGGCCGGCACACCAACGACAAGATGGTCTCCTTCTACGCCGCCACTCCCGGCGGGTTCCAGGTGGAGTACGGCACCGGCGCGATCCGGGTCGACGACGCCACCTGGTCGGTCAAGGAGATCACCGAGGACGCCTACTGGGGTCACGCCTACAACGCGTGATCGGCGGCCCGGCGCAGCTCGGTGAGCAGTCCGTCGGTCTGGGCCTGCGGCCGTACGGCGATCCGCAGGTGGTCGGGGCCCAGACCGGGGAAGGTGTCGGCCCGGCGGACCGCGATCCCGGCCGCGCGCAGCCGCTCGCGGACCTTCAGCCCGCCGGGCAGGCGGACGAGCACGAACGAGGCCGACGACGGCGCGGCGACCTCGATTCGTCGTTCGGCCAGTCCGGCCAGGCCGGCCAGTTCGGCCAGGCCGGCCAGCAGATGGGCGCGGTGCTCGCCGAGCAGCACCGCCGCCCGCTCGGCCTCGGCCAGCGCGGCGGGGGAGCAGCAGGCGACCAGCGCGGCCAGCGCCGGGCTGGACACCGACCACAGCGGCTGCGCCCGCGCCAGCGTGCGGACCATCGCCGGTTCCGCCAGCAGGTAGCCCACGCGCAGCCCGGCCAGCCCCCACGTCTTGGTCAGGCTGCGGAGCACGACGAGGCCGGGGAGGTCCCGCCGCCCCGCGAGGCTGCCGCGCTCGCCGGGGACGGTGTCGATGAACGCCTCGTCCACGACGAGGATCCGGCCCGGCCGGGCCAGCCGCGCCAGATCGGCGGGATCGTGCAGCACACCCGTGGGGTTGGTCGGATTGCCGAGCACGACCAGGTCGGCGTCGGCGGGGATCAGGTTGGGCCGAAGGCCGTACGGCTCCGGCAGCACCACCCGCTCGACGTCGTGCCCGGCCGTGCGCAGCGCCGCCTCGGGCTCGGTGAACGACGGATGCACGCACACCGCGCGGCGTGGCCGCAGCGCCCGGGCGAGCAGCACGAACGCCTCGGCCGCGCCCGCGACGGGCAGGACCTCCTCGGCGGGCCGGCCGTGCCGGGCGGCCACCGCGGCGGTCGCGGCGGCCGGGTCCGGGTAGCGGCCGAGCGTGCCGAGCGCGTCTACGAGCACGGCGCGCAGCCACTCCGGCGGCGCGGCCAGGCGCACGTTGACGGCGAAGTCGAGCATGCCCGGCGCGACCTCGGCGTCGCCGTGGTGCCGCAGGTCGTAGTCGTTCACGGGGTCGTTCAAGGGGTCGTTCACGGGTGCAATCATGCGTGAGCGTGCACGTGGGCCGGGTCGTCGGGGTGATGGTTCGGGTCGTCGGGGTGGTGGTGCGGGTGCTGGGCGGCGCCGACGCGGTGTTCGTGGCCCGGCATCGCGATCCGGTAGACGCACGTGTCGCAGTTCATCCTGATGTCGCCGCTCCGGGCCTCCAGGAACCGCTCGAGCACCAGGTCGGCGAGCCCGGCAACCGGCCCGATGACGCCGGCGCAGCGGACCTCGACCTCGGGACGATCGGCGGCCCAGGCCCGCGCCTGCTCCGCCGTACGGGCGGGCAGCACGCCGTTGAACAGGAAGTACGGCAGGACGACGACGCGCCGCGCGCCGAGCAGGCGGGCCCGTTCCAGCGCGGCGGGCACGCCGGGGGCGGCGAGGCTGATGAACGCGGGCTCCACCCCGGCCAGGCCCCGGCCCTCCCACAGCAGCCGGGCCACCTTGGCGTGCTCGGCGTTGGCGTCCGGGTCGGTCGAGCCCCGGCCGACCAGGATCACCGTCGTGTCCGCCCGCTCGGCCACGTCCAGTACGGCGCCCAGCCGCTCGTCCAGCAGGTCGAGCAGGGTGGGGTGCGGCCCGAGCGGCCGGCCGTACGCGTAGCCGAGCCGGGGATGGCGGGCGACCTCCCGATGGAGCGCGGCCGGGATGTCGCCCTTGGCGTGACCGGCCGCGGCCAGGACGAGCGGGACGACGCCGAGCCGGTCGTGCCCGTTGCCGACCAGTTCGGCGACCGCGTCCTTCAACGGCGGCGGCGACAGCTCGATGAACCCGCCCGCGACGGGCACCGGCGCCCGCCGCGCCACGAGTTCGACGAGCTGGTGGAAATCGCGTACCCCGGCGGTGTCCCGGGTGCCGTGCCCCACCATCAGCAGGCCGTTCGGCGCGCTGTTGTTCAGACCGTTCCGCTGGCCGTTCAAGAATCCTCCGCGTAGAGCAGTGCGTTGACGGCGGCGGCGGCGACCGCCGAGCCGCCCTTCTCGCTGACGTTGCTGACGGCGGGCAGCCCCGACTCCCGGAGCGCCTGCTTGGACTCGACCGCGCCGACGAACCCGACCGGCAGCCCGACGACGAGCGCGGGCCGGGCGTCCAGGCGCAGCAGCTGCTCCAGCGCGGTCGGCGCGTTGCCGACGGCCCAGACCGCGCCCGGCCCGACCTCGTCGTACGCCAGCCGGATGGCGGCCGCGCTGCGGGTCAGCCCGCCATGACCGGCGGCGTGCGCGGCGGCATGCGGGGCGACATGGCGCACCCGGCAGATCGGGGTCACGGACGTGATGCCCGCCGCGACCATCTCCGCGTCGGTGACGACCGGAGCTCCCGCGCGCAGCGCGGCCGCGGCGGCGCGCAGATGCTCCTCGGCCGACACCACCAGATCGTCGAGGTAGCCGACGTCGGCGCTGGAGTGGATGACCCGCTCGACGACCGCCCGGGTCAGCGGCGGCAGGTGCGCGGTGTCCACCCGCGAGCGGAGGATTTCGTACGACAGCGTCTCGATGGGATGCACCACCCTCATCGCGGCACCTCCGTCGGCGTCGGTGTCGGTGTCCGCATCGGCGTCCACGTCGGAGTCCGCCCCTCGATTCCCGTCTCGGTGATGGCGTCGACGGGGCAGACCTCGACGCACTCGCCGCACCCGCTGCACCGGTCAGCGAGCACGACCAGCGTCCCGTCGTCCGCTCCCGGCCGGATCGCGTGCTCGGGGCAGGTGAGCAGACAGGCGCCGCAGCCCTGACAGGCGGCGGTGACCGCGAACGGCGCGGCGGCGACCGCGTACGGCGGATGGGCGGATGTCAGCGTTGCCATGAGTACCCCCTTGGAGTGACGAAGCGGCCGGCGACGACGTGGCTGTGCGTCGAGCCGACGATCACGATGCTGCGCATGCCGACCGGTTCGACGTCGAAGCCGCCGAGCGTGGACAGCGTGACGGTCTGCCCGGGACGGGCGGCGTCGGTGACCACGCCGACGGGCGTGGCGGGGGAGCGCCGCTCGGCGAGGATGCCCAGCGCTCGGGAAAGGTGCCGGTCGCGCCCCCGCGAGCGGGGGTTGTAGAAAGCGACGACCAGGTCGGCCTCGGCGGCGGCGCGCACCCGCCGCTCGATCGCCTCCCACGGCGTGTGCAGGTCCGACAGGCTGATCGCGCAGTGGTCGTGGCCGAGCGGCGCGCCGAGCAGCGCGGCCCCGGCCAGCATGGCGGTCACCCCCGGCACCCCGGCCACGTCGAACGTGCCGTCCGCGAACTCCAGCGCCGGGGCGGCCATCGCGTACACACCGGCGTCGCCGCTGCCGACCAGCGCGACCGCGTGCCCCTCGCGGGCCAGCCGTACGGCGGTGCGCGCCCGCTCCTCCTCGGCGCCGAGCCCGCTCTCGATCACTCGGGTGCCGGGCCGCAGCAGGTCCCGGATCTGCGCGACGTACTGGTCCAGCCCCACGACGTGGCCGCTTCGGCGCAGTTCGGCGACCGCGCGCGGGGTGAGCAGGTCGCGGGCGCCGGGACCGAGGCCGACGATCGCCAGCCTGCCCCGGGGCCGCAGGCGGGCGACGGCCACCGTCGCCATCGCCGACTTGCGTTTCGGCGCGACCAGTTCGCCGCCCGCACCGGCCTCGGCGAGCGCCGCCGCCTCCGCGACGCTGGGGGTGCCGACCGCGTTCCGCACGACCTCGCTCGGGTTCGGCACGTGGATCCGGGCGAGCCGGTCGGCGGGATGGGTGATGAGCGGCACGCCGAGCGCGCGGGCCGCCTCGACGATGCCCGGCTCGCCGGCCTTCACGTCGACCGTGGCGAGCCGGGCGACCGAGCCCGGCGCGAGCCCGGCGTCGCCGAGCGCGCGCGAGACGAGCGTGAGGATCTCCTCGGCCGGAGCGCCGCCGCTGGCGCCCACGCCGATCACGAGGCTCGGCGGGCGGACCACGACCGTCGGCCGCGACCGCCCCGCGCCGATCCGATCGCTGACGACGACCCGGGGAGCGGGTGGAACGACCTCCTCGACGGGGGCGGCTTCGACGGTGACCGGCAGCGGCGGCAGCGGCCAGGTGGCGTCGGCCGCCAGCGTGACCTCCTCTCCGTCGAGCATGGCGCGGGTCACGGCGGCCACGTCTCCCTCGACCGGCCAGCCGATTTCGTCGAGTGGCCCGGTGCCGGACGCGTCGGTCGCGGTGGTGATCACGGGTGTCGCGCCGAGCGCGTCGGCGACGCGGCGCGCGAGCCGGTTGGCGCCTCCGGCGTGCCCGCCCACGAGGGCGACCGCGAACCGGTTCGCCTCGTCGACGCAGACCACGCCGGGGTCGGTGCGCTTGTCGCCCAGCAGCGGGGCGAGCAGCCGTACCGTCGCGCCCACCGCCAGGAAGCAGACGATCTCATCGCACTCGCGCCACGCCTGGGCGAGATCCGCCACCGCGTAGACGCGCACGTCCCGCTCCGCGGTGGCCTCAGCCAGGCGCCCGGCGGCGGTACGGCCCGCCCTGGTGGCGGTGACCAGGCCCAATGTCGTCGTCGCGTCAGAAGTCGTCAACGATGCCCCCACACGAGGAAGACGGGATTGACGGCGGCCAGCCTGGTGGCGCCGCCGGGAAGGTCGGCGAACCTGCCCGCGTTGATCGCGACCCCGCCGACGTCGTACGACGCGGCGCGCAACGCGTCGCGTGCGGCCGCGACCCGGTCGAGCGCGGCCAGCGCGACCACCACCGACCGCGCCCCGCGCCCGGCCGCGGCGGCGACCGTCTCCGGGCCGCCGCCGCCCACGAAGACGGCGTCGGGGTCGGGCAGGGCGGCCAGGCACGCGGGGGCCGCCGCCCGGACGACGAAGATCTCCACGCCGTGCGCCGCCGCGTTGCGGCCCGCCCGCGCGCACTGGTCCGCGTCGTGGTCGGCGGCGATCACTGCCGCGCCGAACCTGGCGCACTCGACGGCGACAGAACCGCTGCCGCAGCCGACGTCCCAGACCAGGTCGCCGACGCCGGGGCCCAGATGGGCGAGGGCGAGCGCACGCACCTCCGCCTTGCTGATCATGCCGTCGCGGTGTTCGAACGACGTCTCGGGCAGTGCCCACCGGTACGGCACCCGCCGCCGGGGCCAGGACCACCCGCGTGCCGCGTCGACCTCGGCGGCCAGCACCAGCACGACGTTGGGGTCGGCCCACTCCCGGGTGGCCGCCTGCTCCGGCGTGCACTCGGTGACGCGCTCCTCGGAGGTCCCCAGCAGTTCGGCGACGACCATCCGCCGGGAAACGCCCGCGGACGCGGTGGCCAATCCGGCGCCGATCTCGGCGGGCCCGGCGCCCGGCGCCGTCAGCACGGCCACCTTGGGCAGGGCGCGGCAGGCGTTCACGGCCCGGCGCAACTCCCGCCCGTGCGCGCTGACCACGTCCGCGTCGTCCCAGCTCAGCCCGATCGACGCGAACGCCGCGGCCACCGACGACACCGCCGGCGCGACCTCGACGTCGAGGCCCCGCTCGCGCAGCAGGCGCACGATCCCGAAGAACCCGGGATCGCCGGAGGCCAGCACGACGGCCGGCCCGGCGTGCTCGCGCACGGCCGCGATGCCCGCGCCGACGTCGCCGAGCACGTGCCGGGCGGCATGCGGCGGGACCGGCACGGCGGCCAGGTGCCGGGCGGCGCCCACCACCAGCGTCGCCTCGGCGAGCCGCCGCGCCGCCCACGGGAGCGGCGGCCGCCCGTCGGCGTCGACGCCGATGACGGTCACCGGGGGCGCCCCCGTCATGGGGCGGCCGCTTCGCTCGATGCGACGGCGGCCCGGCCGTCGGGGTCGACCATCACGACCGACGCGGTGATCACGCCGTCGGTGAACGCCTCGAGCACGCCTTTGACGCGGCGGCACAGCACCCGCCCGGCCGGTCCGAGCAGGCCGGCCGCCTCCCACAGCTCGTACGCGTGCCGGGCCGTGTTGGCGCCGGCCGTGGCCTCGACCAGCCCGGCGTCGCCGCCGACCTCCCGCGTGATGCCCGCGAGCAACCCACGATCTATCTTCGACCGGGTGTAGTGCGTCATGAGAACGCCGGCCGCGAGCTTGGTGAGCTTGCCGGCCATGCCGACGAACAGGACCTCGCGCAGGCCCTCGTCGACGGCCCGGCGCAGCGCCGCCCCGGTGAAGTCGCCGACCTCGACGAAGCACACCTCGGGCAGGTCCGGCCGCAGCCGCATCGCGGCGTTCTCGGTGCGGCCGCCGGTGGACAGCACGAGCGTCCGCTCGCCCTGTGCGGCCATCACACTGATCGCCTGCACCACCGACGAGCGCCACGACTCGGTCGAGAAGGGGCGGACGACGCCGGTGGTGCCGAGGATCGAGATCCCGCCGAGGATTCCCAGCCGGGCGTTGGTGGTCTTGCGGGCCATCCGCTCGCCCTCGGGCACGCTGATGACCACGCGGACGCCGCGTTCGGCGAGATCGACGACCTCCGCGACGGCCTGGGTGATCTGCGCGCGCGGCACCGGATTGATGGCCGGGCCGCCGACCTCCAGCCCGAGGCCGGGCTTGGTGACCACGCCGACGCCGATGCCGCCGTCCAGCTCGATGCCCGTCCGGTCCCGCCAGGACACGGTCGCGGTCAGGTGCGCGCCGTCGGTGGCGTCGGGGTCGTCGCCCGCGTCCTTGACGACGACGGCGATCGCCCGGTCGGCGCGGATCTCGTACGACTCGACCGGCAGCGTCACCCGGTCGCCCGTCGGCAGCGGCGTGTCCACGTCCGCCGGGGTCCGGCCCGAGGTGAGCGCGATGCTCGCGGCCTTGGCCGCCGCCGCGCCGCAGGTGCCCGTGGTCCATCCGGTGCGCAGCGCCCGCTTGCGCACCCGCATCGTGCGCGGCAGGTCCGGCTCGCGCAGCTCCGGTAGCTCGCTCATCGCTCGCCTTCGCGTGGCGTGCCGCGCAGCGCCCGCCGGGCGGCGCGGTCGGGCCGGCGGTGCCCGTGGAAGTGCCCGGGATGGTAGAGGTGCGAGCGGGTGCCGGACGCGCCGAGGGCGGGCCCCACGAGCACCAGCGTCTGCTTCCACAGCCTGCTCGCCCGCATGGTCGACGCCAGCTCGTCGAGCCGGCAGCGCAGGACCAGCTCGTCCTCCCAGGTGACCCGGTGGCCCACGACGCACGGCGTCTCGGGCGGATAGCCGCCGGCCAGCAGCTCCTGCTGGAGCCGTACGGCACGGGCCGCCGACAGGAACAGCGCCATCGTCGTGCCGTGCGCGGCGAACCCCCGGACGGTCTCCCCGGGCGGCATCGGCGTCTTGCCGCCCTCCAGCCGGGTGAGCACCACCGACTGCGCGACCTCGGGAATCGTGAGCTCGCGCCGGACGGCGGCGGCGACCGCGGTGAAGCTGGACACCCCGGGCACGATCTCGGTCGCCAGGCCCAGCGCGGCACACCGGTCGAGCTGCTCCTGGACCGCGCCCCACAGGGCGGGGTCGCCGGAGTGCACCCGGGCCACCCGCAGCCCGTCCCTGGCGGCCTCCTCGTACAGCGCGACGACGTCCTCCAGCGGCACCGCCGCCGAGTCGACGACGCGGGCGCCGGGGCGGGCGTGGTCCAGCACGCCGGGATGCACGAGGCTGGAGGCCCACACGACCACGTCGGCCCGGCCGATGGCGGCCGCCCCGCGCAGCGTGAGCAGGTCGGCGGCGCCGGGCCCCGCCCCAACGAAGACCACCTCGCCCGTCACAGCCGGGCCGTCCTCCCGTTCGCCGGTCACAGCCGGGCTGTGCTCCCGTTCGCCGGTCACAGCCTGCCTCCCCGTCCCGTCCTGCGGCGGGTCACCAGCAGCGAGGACAGGTACGGCCCGGCCGCCGAGGGGTCGAGACCGGCGGCGGGCCGCACCTCCTCGTCCGGCAGGCCGAGCGCGGCGCCGTAGACGGCGTCGGCGAGCCGCCCGGCGTCACCGACCGCGGCGAGCACCTCGGGCAGCATGCGTCCTCCCTTGTAGGCGACGACCGTGTCGTGGGTGTCGAGGGCGTGGCGCAGCGGCTCGACCCCCGCGGTCAGCGGCATGAGGGCGAGCGACTCACGGCCCTCGACGAGGACCGTGCCGCTCGTCGCCGCCAGCGCCTGCATGGCGGTGATCCCGGGCACGGTCTCGACGCGCAGCCCGGGCACCAGCTCCCGGACCGTCTCGGCGAGGTAGGTGAACGTGCTGTAGACGTTGGGGTCGCCGATGGTCGCGAACGCCACCGTGCGGGCGCCGTTCGCGAAGGCCTCGGCGGTGGCGGCCCCGGCCGCGTCCCAGGCCGCGTCGCGCCGGGCCTCCTCGGTGAGCGCGAACACGAGCCGCCGCACCCTGTCCCCTGAACCTCCGGGGCCTCCTGAACCTTCGGCAAGGTGCGCGCGGACCACGCGTTCGGCGCGGCCCTCCTCGCCCTCCTTTACGGGGACCATCACGACGTCGGCCGTACGCAGCACCCGCACCGCCTTCACCGTCACCAGGTCGGGATCGCCGGGGCCGACGCCCACGCCGATCAGCACCGGGCCCCCGACCACCGGGCCCCCGACCACCGGGCCCCCGACCACCGGGCCCCCGACCACCGGGCCCCCGACCACCGGGCCCCCGACCACCG
>NZ_BOOG01000002.1 GCF_016863115.1 Sphaerimonospora thailandensis | reverse complement strand
CCGGGCCCCCGACCACCGGGCCCCCGACCACCGGGCCCCCGACCACCGGGCCCCCGACCACCGGGCCCCCGACCACCGGGCCCCCGACCACCGGGTCCTCGCCCAACACCGGGCCGCTCACGCCGCCGCCTTCACCAGATCGCGGGCCAGGTGCGGCGCCCCGGCCCAGTGCTGATGCAGATACGAGGCGTGCACCCGGCCCTGGACGAACCCCTCCCGGCGGCCGTCCGCCAGCGTGTACGCCGCGCTCCTTCCGGCGGCGGGGGAGCAGGCCGTACGGTGGAACTCATGCGCCCGCGCCGGCGTGTCGGTGGTCGCGCCGGTAGTCGTGCTGCCGGCTGGGCCACCGGTCATGCCGCCGGTTGGGCCGTCCGGGCGGGTGCCGTGCCGTACGGCCTCGCGGTAGCCGATCGTCAATCGGTCGGTCATCCGGGCCTCCACCGGCAGCACCCCGCACATCGGCAGCCCGTCCAGAACGCGGGCCAGATAGAGCAGCCCACCGCACTCGGCGATCACCGGCAGGCCGTCCGCCGCCCGCCGCGCCACCTCGTCGCGCAGCGCGCGGTTCGCCGACAGCTCGGCGGCGTGGACCTCCGGGAACCCCCCGCCGAGCACCAGCGCGCGGGTGCCGTCCGGCAGCCGCTCGTCGCGCAGCGGGTCCACGGTCGCGACCCGCGCTCCCGCCGCCTCCAGCAACTCGATCGTCTCGGGATAGCGGAACGTGAACGCCGCCCCGGCGGCCACCGCCACGACGGGGCCCGGTGAGACGGGCCGGCCGACCGCGTCGGCAGGGGACCACGGGCGGGCCGCGAGCCGCGGCGCCGCCGACGCCACCCGCGTGATCGCCTCGACGTCGCAGTGCCGCTCCACCAGCGCGCCCAGCGCGTCGACGGCGGCACGCGACGCCGGACCCCGCTCCTGCGCGGGAACCAGGCCGAGATGCCGCGACGGCACGCCCGCACCGGGATCGCGCGGCAGCGCCCCGAGCACCGGCACCGGCGACGAGGCCAGCGCCTCACGCAGGATCGACTCGTGGCGCGGCGACGCCACGCGGTTGAGCACCACCCCGGCGAGGCGTACGGACCGGTCGTAGGTCGCGAACCCGTGTACGAGCGCGGCCACCGACGACGACTGCGCCGACGCGTCGACGACCAGCAGCACCGGCGCGTCCAGCAGCCGTGCGACGTGCGCGGTCGAGCCCTCGCCGGTCGCGCCGCGGCCGTCGAACAGCCCCATCACGCCCTCGACGACGGCGACGTCCGCGCCGAGAGCTCCGTACGCGAACAGCGGGGCCACCAGATCGGCCCCGACGAGGAACGCGTCGAGGTTGCGTCCGGGCCGGCCGGTCGCCGCGGCGTGGTAGCCGGGGTCGATGTAGTCGGGGCCGACCTTGTGCGGCGACACGGCCAGCCCGCGCCCGGTCAGCGCGGCCATCAGCCCGGTGGCGAACGTCGTCTTGCCGGCTCCCGACGACGGCGCGGCCACGACGACCCGGGGGATCGTCACCATTCGATCCCTCGCTGACCCTTCTGACCCGCGTCCATCGGGTGCTTGACCTTGGTCATCTCCACCACCAGGTCGGCGGCCTCGACGAGCAGCGGATGGGCGTCGCGGCCGGTGATGACCACGTGCTGGTGCCCCGGGCGGTCGCGCAGCGTCGCCACCACGTCGCCCACGTCGACCCAGCCCCACTTCATCGGATAGGTGAACTCGTCCAGGACGTACAGCGTGTGGGTCTGGGCGGCCAGGTCCCGCCTGACCTGCTCCCAGCCCTCCCGCGCGTCGGCCGCGTGATCGGTCTCGGTGCCCGGCCGCTGGATCCACGACCAGCCCTCGCCCATCTTGTGCCAGGTCACCGGGCCGCCCTCGCCGGTCTGCTCATGTAGCCGGCCGAGCGCGCGCAGCGCCGACTCCTCGCCGACCCGCCACTTGGCGCTCTTGACGAACTGGAACACCCCGATCGGCCAGCCCTGGTTCCACGCGCGCAGCGCGAGACCGAAGGCCGCGGTCGACTTCCCCTTCATCTCACCGGTGTGCACGATGACGAGCGGCCGGTTACGCCGTTGCCGCGTCGTCAGCCCGTCGTCGGGCACCCTGGCCGGCCTGCCCTGCGGCATCTACGCCACCATCCTCACGTCACGCACGATTTCGGCCAGCCCGTCGGCCGCCAGTTCGTCCAGTCGCAGGGCGACGCCACCCAGCGCGGCGCCGATCCGGCCGGCCAGGCCGAGCCGTACCGGGCCCTGCTCGCAGTCGACCACCACACCCGCCACGCCGTCGGCGGCGAGCCGCCGGGCGGTCACCGCCGGGTCGGGACCGGCGGTGTGCCGGCCGTCGGTGACGACGACCAGCAGCGCGCGGCGCAGCGGATCGCGCAGCCGCTCGGCCGCGAGCAGCCGCGCGGCGCACGCCAGCCCGGCGGCGATCGGGGTGCGCCCGCCGGTCGCGAGCCGCTCCAGCCGGGCGGAGGCCAGTTCGACGCTCGAGGTGGGCGGCAGCGCCACGGTCGCGCCCTCGCCACGGAAGGTCACCAGCCCGACCTTGTCGCGCCGCTGGTAGGCGTCGAGCAGCAGCGAGAGCACCGCCCCCTTGACCGCGCCCATCCGCGCCCGCGCCGCCATCGATCCGCTCGCGTCCACGCAGAACAGCACGAGGTTCGACTCGCGCCCCTCCCGGACCGCCACCCTGAGGTCGGCGCGGCGCAGCACCAGCGGCCCGCCGCGGCGGCGGCCCCGGTCTCGCTGGTACGGCGCGGCCGCGGTGAGCGTCGCCACGAGATGCAGTGGTACGGCACGGCCGTTCGACACCGGCCGTGCGCCGACCGCCCGGCCCGCGGACCCGCCGGTCGTGCGTCCGCGTCGGCCCGCCGGGCCGCCCCTGCCCACGGTCGGCGGGGTCAGCAGCCGCGTCCGGTACGGCTGTCCGGCCGGGGCCGGGGGCCGTTCCGAGGAGTGGGCGGGCCGGTCTCCCGGGCCCTCGCCTCCCGGGAGACCGCCCGGTCCGCCACCGTCGGGTCCGTCACCGCCGGGACCGCCACCGTCGGGTCCGTCACCGCCGGGACCGCCACCGTCGGGTCCGTCATCGTCCGGATCATTGTCATCCGGGCCGTCGTGATCTGTCCCTTCGTTATCCGGGCCGTCGCTATTCGGGCCGTCGCCCTCACCGGCCGTGTCACCGGCCGTGTCGGCGAGTGCGCGCTCCAGCCGCTCCTCGTCCAGGCCCGGCTCACCGAACGGGTCCCGGCGGCGTCGGTGCGGCAGCGCCAGCCGCGCCGCCGTGGCCACGTCGTCACCGGTGACCTCGTCGCGGCCCTCCCACGCGGCGAGCGCGATCGCGGTCCGCGCCATGACCAGGTCGGCACGCAGCCCGTCCACGTCGAAGGCCGCGCACACCGCGGTCACCTGACGCAGCGCCGGGTCGGGGAGCACCACCCGGGGGAGCAGGGCACGGGCGGACGCGATCCGCTCGGCGAGCGCCCGATCGCCGGTTTCGTACGCGCCCCCGAACGCGGCCGGGTCGGCCTCGAACGCGAGCCGGCGGCGCACCACCTCGGCGCGCTCGGCCGGCTCACGCGAGGCGCGCACGTCGACGGCGAGGCCGAAGCGGTCGAGCAGTTGCGGGCGAAGCTCGCCCTCCTCCGGGTTCATCGTGCCGACCAGGAGGAACCGCGCGGCGTGCCGGACCGACACGCCCTCGCGCTCGACGTACGAGATGCCCATCGCGGCGGCGTCGAGCAGCAGGTCCACCAGGTGGTCGTGCAGCAGGTTGACCTCGTCGACGTAGAGCACGCCCCGGTGCGCGGCGGCCAGCAGCCCGGGCTCGAACGCCTTGACGCCCTCGGTCAGCGCCCGTTCCAGGTCGAGCGACCCGGTCACCCGGTCCTCCCCGGCGCCGATCGGCAGTTCGACCAGCCGGGCCGGTCGTTCGGTGGCGGGGCCGGCTTCCTCATGGGGGCCGTCGGGGCAGTGCGGGTCCGGCGCGCCGGGGTCGCAGGAGAACCGGCAGCCGGCCACCACCCGCACCGGCGGCAGCAGCGCGGCCAGCGACCGCACGACCGTGGACTTGGCCGTGCCCTTCTCGCCGCGCACGAGCACGCCGCCGATGGACGGTGACACCGCGTTGAGCAGCAGCGCGAGCTTGAGGTCGGCGAGCCCGACGACCGCGCTGAACGGATATATCACTGGCCCGC
Organism: Sphaerimonospora thailandensis; assembly: GCF_016863115.1. Lineage (GTDB taxonomy): Bacteria > Actinomycetota > Actinomycetes > Streptosporangiales > Streptosporangiaceae > Sphaerimonospora > Sphaerimonospora cavernae. The sequence goes on along the minus strand of NZ_BOOG01000002.1, from coordinate 93,248 downwards.
CTCCAAGTCGCCTTCCATTTCCAGATATGTCGCCCGCAGTTGGTCGAGGGTCCGTTCGTCCGGCTGTGCCCACAGCCCCCGGTCGGCCGCTTCGATCAGCCGCTCGGCGATGCCGCGCAACGCCCACGGGTTCGACCTGCGCATGAACTCCCGCACCTCGGGGTCGAAGACGTACGACTGGGCGAGCGTCTCGTACATCCAGTCGTCCACCACCCCGGCGGTCGCGTCGAAGCCGAACAGGTAGTCGACGGTCGCCGCCATCTCGAACGCGCCCTTGTAGCCGTGCCGCCGCATCGCCGCGATCCACCGGGGGTTCACCACCCGGGAGCGGAACACCCGGCGGGTCTCCTCGCCCAGCGTGCGGGTGCGCACGGCGTCCGGGACGTGGGAGTCGCCGACGTAGGCCAGCGGCGAGGTCCCGGTCAGGTGGCGCACCATCGCCACCATGCCGCCGTGGTACTGGAAGTAGTCGTCGGAGTCGGCGATGTCGTGCTCGCGGTTGTCCTGGTTCTTCGCCGCCACCTCGATGCGCCGGAACGCCGTCTCCATGTCCGTCCTGGCCTCGCGGCCGTCCAGCCCCCGCCCGTAGGCGTAACCGCCCCAGACCGCGTAGACCTCCGCGAGGTCCCCGTCGTCGCGCCAGTCACGCGAGTCGATCAGCGGCAGCAGGCCCGCGCCGTACGCCCCGGGCTTGGAGCCGAAGACGCGGCTGGTGGCGCGCCGCCGGTCGCCGTGCCCGGCCAGGTCCGCCTCGACGTGCGCACGCAACGGGTTCACCTCGGCCGGTTCGTCCAGGGCGGCCACCGTGCGCACGGCCTCGTCGAGCAGCGACACCACGTGCGGGAACGCGTCGCGGAAGAACCCGCTGATCCGTACGACCACGTCGACGCGGGGCCGGCCCAGCTCGGCGACGTCGACCACCTCGAACCCGGTCACCCGGCGGGAGGCGTCGTCCCACGTCGGTCGTACCCCGAGCAGCGCCATGATCTCGGCGATGTCGTCGCCCTGGGTGCGCATGGCGCTGGTGCCCCACACGGTCAGGCCGACCGTGCGGGGCCAGCGGCCGGTGTCGGCGAGGTGGCGCTCGGCCAGCGACGCCGCGAGCGCGGCCCCGGTCTCCCAGGCCAGCCGGGACGGGATCGCCTTGGGATCGACCGAGTAGAAGTTGCGCCCGGTGGGCAGCACGTTGACCAGCCCGCGGGTCGGCGAACCCGACGGCCCGGCCGGGACGTGCCCGCCGCCGAGCGCGTGCAGCACCCGCGACACCTCGTCGGTCGTGCGCGCCAGCCGGGGCACCACCTCGGTGGCGGCGAAGCGCAGCACCCGCTCGACCTCCGGCAGGCCGGCGACCTCCGCGGCCGCCGCCGGATCCCAGCCGCGGTCCTCCATCGCCTGGACGAGCTCCCGCGCCCGCGCCTCCAGCCGGTCGACATCCCCCCGCGACTCGTCCTTTCCTTCGGCCAGCCCCAGCGCCTCTCGCAGGCCGGGGAGCGCTCCGGAGGCGCCGCCCCACACCTGCCGGGCGCGCAGCACCGCGAGGACCAGGTTGACCCGGGCCTCGCCGTACGGAGCCTGGCCGAGGATGTGCAGGCCGTCGCGGATCTGCACGTCCTTGATCTCGCACAGGTAGCCGTCGACGTGCAGCAGGAAGTCGTCGAACTCGGTGTCGCCGGGGCGCTCGGCGACGTCCAGGTCGTGATGCAGCCGGGCCGCCTGGATGAGCGTCCAGATCCGCGCCCGTACGGCCGGCAGCTTGGCCGGGTCGAGGGCGGCGACGGTGGCGTGCTCGTCGAGCAGCTGCTCCAGCCGGGCCAGGTCGCCGTACGACTCCGCCCGCGCCATCGGCGGGATCAGGTGATCGACCACGGTCGCGTGCGCCCGCCGCTTTGCCTGGGTGCCCTCGCCGGGGTCGTTGACGATGAACGGGTAGACCAGCGGCAGATCGCCGAGCGTGGCGTCGGGAGCGCACGACCCGGACAGGCCGAGGCCCTTGCCGGGCAGCCACTCCAGCGTGCCGTGCTTGCCCAGATGCACCACGGCGTGCGCGCCGAATTCGCGGGCCAGCCAGTGATAGGCGGCGAGGTAGTGGTGGCTCGGCGGCAGATCCGGGTCGTGGTAGATCGCCACCGGGTTCTCGCCGAAGCCGCGCGGCGGCTGGATCATCAGGAACACGTTGCCGAACCGCAGCCCGGCCAGCACGATGTCGTCCCCGTCGACGTACAGCTCCCCGGGCGGCGGACCCCAGTGCCCGGCGACGGCCTCGCGCAGGTCGGCCGGCAGCGCCTCGAACCACGACCGGTACGCCGCGAGCGGGACCCGGGCGGGTGCCGCGCGCAACTGGTCCTCGGTCAGCCACTCCACGTCGTGGCCGCCCGCCGCGATCAGCCGGTGGATCAGCTCGTCGCCGTTGTCGTACGGCTCGTCCCCGACGTCATAGCCGGCCTCGCGCAGCGCGCGCAGCAGCACGACGGCCGACGCGGGGGTGTCGAGGCCGACCGCGTTGCCGACCCGTGAGTGCTTGGTCGGGTAGGAGGACAGCACGATCGCGACCCGCCTGGCGGCGTTGGGCACGTGCCGCAGCCGGGCGTGCGCGACGGCCAACCCGGCGATCCGGGCGCAGCGTTCGGGATCGGCCGCGTAGACCGGCACGCCGTCCGGCCCGTCCTCCTTGAACGAGAACGGCACGGTGATCAGACGCCCGTCGAACTCGGGCACCGCCACCTGCATCGCCGCGTCGAGCGGGGACAGCCCGGCATCCGACTCCGACCAGGTCGCCCGGGACGTGGTGAGGCACAGCGCCTGCAGCACGGACACGTCGAGCGTGGCGAGCGCGCCCACGTCCCACGCGTCGTCGTCGCCCCCGGCCGAGGCGCTCGCCGGGGCGGCCCCGCCCGCCGCGAGCACGGTCACCACCAGCGCGTCGGCCGGCCGCAGCAGGTCGGCCACCTCGGGACCGGCGCCGCGCAGCGATCCGCAGAACACCGGAAGAACGTCGCCGCCGGCCGCCTCGATCGCGTCGCACAGGTCGTCGACGAACGCCGTGTTGCCCGACAGCTCGTGCGCCCGGTAGTAGACCACGCCGACCAGCGGCCGGCCGCTGTGCCGGTCGCTGTGCCGGTCGCTGTGCGGGTCGCGGGGGCGCACGCCGTACTCGGGGGTGGTGCGCGGCGGTGCGAAGCCCTCGCCGGTCATCAGCAGCGTGTCGGACAGGAACCTGCGCAGCTCGCGGAGATTGTCCGGGCCGCCCTCCGTCAGGTAGGCGAGCGCCTGCGCGGCCACGCCGTGCGGCACCGTGGACAGCGCCATCAGCGCGGCGTCGGGCTCGGCCTCGCCGCCGAGCACCACCACCGGACGGCCGCAGGCGAGCACCGCGTCGAGGCCCTCCGGCCAGGAGCGGCGCCCGCCGAGCAGCCGGACCACGACGGCGTCCACGCTGTCCACCAGGGCGGGGACGTCCTCGGCCGAGATGCGCATGGGGTTGGCGACCCGCCAGCCGCCCTCGCCATCGGAGCCGTCTCCGCTCCGCAGGGCGGCGAGCAGCTCGGTGTCGGCCGTCGACAGCAGCAGCATGGTCATGACCGGTCGGCCTCCCCATCGGTGTGCGGTGTCAAATTCACGGGGGCCGGGCCCGTACGGGCCCGATCAACGGGAGCAAGGCCGACGGCGGGCAGGCCGGCGGGGACGCCGCGCTCGATCAGCCGCCACACCGCGGCGGTGTCCAGGTGCTCCTCGACCAGGTCGCCGAGGGCGTCGAGGCGGGCCTCGCGGCGCTCGGCGAACGAGCCCGTGCCGGGCCGCCAGTCGCGTCCCGCGGCAGCGGCCACCTCGGTCAGGAACGCCCGCCGGAACCCGTCGCACTCGAAGATCCCGTGCCAGGTCGTCCCCCACACCTGCCCGCTGCGGCAGCCGTCGAGGAACGGCTCGCCGCCGTCGACGGTGACCCGGCCGTGATGGATCTGGTAGCCCGACACCTCGTGACCGCGCCACCGGCCGGCCGGTGATGCCAGCACCTTGGCCGGGCTGTAGTCGGTGCGCACCGGTAACAGTCCGAGGCCGGGTGCGTGGCCCTCCCGGCTCTCCACGCCGTCGTCGTCGTGGATCGCGGCGCCGAGCATCTGCAACCCGCCGCACACGCCGAGCACCGGCCGGCCGGCCGCGGCCCGGCGCCGCAGCTCCGCGCCGATGCCGCGTTCACGCAGCCAGGCCAGATCGGACAGGGTCGAGCGGGTGCCGGGCACGATGACGAGGTCGGCTTCGGCCATCTCGGCGGGCGTGGCGACCAGGCGCACGCTGACGCCGGGCTCGGCGGCCAGCGCGTCGGCGTCGGTGACGTTCGACATGCGCGGGAGCCGTACGAGCGCGACCCGCAGGATGTCCCGGCCGACGGGAGGAGTCAGCAGTCCGGGCCTGCCGTCGAGATCGAGGGAGTCCTCCACGTCGAGCCAGAGCCCGGACCGCCAGGGCAGCACGCCGAGGCAGGCCCGCCCGGTGGCCCCGCGCAGCCAGTCCAGGCCGGGCCGCAGCAACGCCGGGTCGCCGCGGAACTTGTTGACCACGAAACCCGCGATGTGCCGCTGGTCCTCCGGCTCCAGGACGGCCAGGGTGCCGGCGAAGTGCGCGAGCACCCCGCCGCGGTCGATGTCTCCGACGACCAGGACGGGCAGGTTGGCGGCGCGGGCCAGCCCCATGTTCGCGATGTCGCGGTCGCGCAGGTTGACCTCGGCCGGGCTGCCCGCGCCTTCGCAGATCACCACGTCGAACCGGCGGCGCAGGCCGTCCAGCGCGTCGACGGCGACGTCGAGCAGGGCGGGCTTGTGCCCTCGGTAGGAGAGCGCGTCGACGTCCGCGTGCGGACGGCCGAGCACGACGACGTGGGAGTGCCGTTCCCCGGCCGGTTTGAGCAGCACGGGGTTCATCGCCGCCTCCGGTTCGACCCGGGCGGCGGCGGCCTGCATCGCCTGCGCCCGGCCGATCTCACCGCCGTCGGCGGTGACCATCGAGTTCAGCGACATGTTCTGCGCCTTGAACGGCGCGACCCGGACGCCGCGGCGGGCCAGCCACCGGCACAGCCCCGCGGTCAGGATGCTCTTGCCCGCGTCAGAGGTGGTGCCGGCGACGAGCAGCGAGCCGCCGCCGTGCCGCGGCACGTCAGGGGACGGGGCGCGAAACCGGCAGTGAGGTGCCTGCGCGCAGGCCTCGGCACGCCATGGCGTGTCCTCCCTGGGGGTCCGCGCCCCCGGTCGAAGGTCCGACGGCCGGAGTATCCTGGCTCCCGGATCGACGCTCTCCCCGACCTTCCCGCCCGTGAGGGCAGTGGCCGCAGTTGAGGATCGCTCCCCGGTGACAGTGGCGGGACCGCGCCGGATTCACACCGGCTTCCTCCGCGTCCGTCGCTTGCGGCTCGGAGCCTACACCACGTGATCTCCGCCGCGCACCGGAAGGTAAGGGGATTGGAACCTGGAGGTGGGGGCGGGACCGTTCACGCAGGCCCGTGACCGGGCCGAGCGTGCCGACAGTGCGCCGGTCAGCCCATGACCGACGCTGCTGATTCGGGTTCGGCCGGTTGCGGCGGCTGAGCAGGCGGCGGCTGAGCAGGCGGTGGCTGAGCAGGCGGTGGCTGGGCAGACCGAGGTGCGGCCGGTTCCGGCGGTGCGGCCGCCAGCGCCTCGGCGAGCTGGGGCGGAAGCTTGGGCAGGTGCGGGAGCCGTGTTTTCCGCGATTTCCTCCGCTGCGCCTTCTTCGCGTACCGTAGGAATTTCTTGAGGTCCCGCGGCATGATGAAGACGATCCGCTGGATCACGTTGCAGATCTTGGCGCCCTTGCACTCGGCGGTCTGCGTGGTGGCCACCGGGACCTTCGGAGCGGCTGATTTTTTCTGCTTTTTCAGTTTTTTCTGCTTTTCTTGCTTATGTGATGACGCCTTCGCGGGGCGCCGATCGGATTCGCCGCCACGGCCGTCTTCGATGTTCCTCGGCGTGGGTCTCGGCGCATTCGTCGTCTGGTGATGGTCGGGGTTCACGCCGGCGGAGGCCGGGAGTGTGCTTCCGCCGACAAGTACGGCAGAAACGGACGCCCCGATCACGAGTAGCGCGGCGAGCGCTTTTCTGGGTGCTTTGCCGTACTGCTGACGCATCATTCGTTTTCGCCCCTGCGGGTTGGACGAGACCGGTCATAAGGCGTCCGGCAGCCCGGACGCCTTCGTCAGCGTACTTTGCGACGTGCCCCTGAGCGCGTTCGCGGTGATCCAGGGTCAGGTCATCGGTATGTCATTTCCGTGGCAGTCGGCGTCGGCGTCCGTGGAGCGCCCGGAGAGCTTCCATGGTCACCATTGGACCCAAAGCCGCTGGTTGACGTTGCACGTCTGCATCCGCTGGTTGCAGACGGCAGCCTGAAAGCTGGCAAGCCCGTTCACAGTGATCGCCGCCTGCTGGGCCGGGGATCCGCCGCTGGTGTTGGTGGCGCTGCCGGTGCCGACGCCGGTGCCCGCGCCGGCGCCGCCTGCTCCGTTGCCCGAGACGGCGCCGGGAGCGGTGGGGTGCAGCACCATCGCGTTCGCGGCGACCGGCGACGATGCCAGTGCTCCAGCCGCCGCGACGGCGAGTGTTGCGAGCGTGAGCCACCGCATGCCGAACCGCACTCCGGCGAGCGGGACCCCCGCACTGTGACGAACCATTTCCTTCGTGCCCCTATCTGGTCATGAGGTGAGTGGGAACTCCCCGCTTGTATGGACATAACCGGCGTGAGATTGACTACCCCCGGCGGGGTGCCCGTCCCCATTTCAGATGATCTGCGCTCCAGATCATTACCCGTCCTTTTCTCCCCGCCCCGGTCGTGGTCGCGCACGGGCATTCTTGGTTCGTCTGATCTGTCGGACCGGTTCCACAGCGATCGTTCGTTCACGGCCAGTACCGGACGCCGGCACCCTGCTGCACATTGCAGAGAGCGAACCCCTGATCGCAGGCACCGGCCTGAAAGGTGTGATGCCCGTTGATTCCAAATGTGATCTGCTGGGCGGGGGACGCGGCGCTGGAGTTGATGGGACTCCCGCTGCCTCTGCCGTTGCCGCCCCCGCCTCCCGGGCCGGTTGACGTGGCAATGGGAACATCGGGCCGGACTGCCGCCGCATTCGCGGCGATCGGCGGGGAGGCGAGAGCCCCCGCGATCACGAGTGCGGCCAGCGCGGGCCACCGCATGCCGAGCGCCCTGGCGCGCGTCACCCGCGTACTGTGGCGAAGCATTCTCTTCACGCCCCTATTCGTGCTGTTCATGAGGTGAGCAGAAACTCTCCGGTTTGCCGGGACATAACCGGTGAGAGGGTGCCTACCCGTCGCCGAGGCGTGTGCGACCGCCCAGATGATCTCCGTTCCAGATCATTACCGCTCTTTTTTCCGTCAGGTGCCGATGAGGCGTTCTGGGTGGTCGCCGAGCGGGGTGCCCCGCTGGGCGGCGGCGAGGATCTCGGCGAGGTGCAGGCCCCGGCGGTCGGAGCCGGAATGCTCGATCTGCGTGCGGCAGCTGAACCCGTCGGCCAGCACCAGCGTGCCGGGGTCGGCGGCGCGGATCGCGGGCAGCAGCTCGTGCTCGGCGCAGGCCATCGAAACCTCCAGGTGGCCCGCCTCGAACCCGAAGTTCCCGGCCAGGCCGCAGCAGCCGCCGACCGCGTCGAGCCGTACGCCCGCCTCCTCCAGCAGCTCGCGGTCGGCGTCGTAGCCCAACACCGAGTGCTGGTGGCAGTGCGGCTGGGCGACCGCCGCCCGGTCGATCCGCGGCGGGCGCCATCCGTCGGTCCCGGTGAGCAGCTCGGCGAGCGTCCGGGTCTGCTCCCGCAGCCGGGAGACGTCCCGGTCGTGCGGGAACAGGTCGACGGCGTCGGCGCGGAACACCGCCGTGCAACTCGGCTCGAGGCCCACGATCGGGATCCCTCGGCGCAGCGCGGGCGCGAGGGTCCGCAGCGTACGGCGCAGCACCCGCTTGGCCATGCCGAGCTGACCGGTGGAGATCCAGGTCAGCCCGCAGCACAGGGTGCGCGGCGGCAGGAGGACCCGGTAGCCCGCCTCCTCAAGCACGTCGACGGCGGCCTGCCCGACGTGCGGGGTGAGGTTGTCGGTGAAGGTGTCCGGCCACAGCACCACCGGCCCCCGCTCGCCGCCGCCGCGCGGCCCGCGCCTGCGGTACCAGTCGCGCAGGCGCTCCCTCGCGAAGTACGGCACCGGCCGGGCGGGCTCCACCCCGGCCAGCCGCTTGCCGAGCCGGCCCAGCACCGGGGCGTGCGCGAGGGCGTTGACCGTACGCGGGGCCAGCGCGGCGAGCCGCGCCCACAGCGGCAGCCAGCCCATCGAATAGTGGGCGGCGGGACGGAGCCTGCCGGCGTAGTGGTGGGACAGGAACTCGGCCTTGTACGTCGCCATGTCGACTTCCATCGGGCAGTCATGGCGGCATCCCTTGCAGGACAGGCAGAGGTCGAGCGCGTCGCGCACCGCCGCCGAGCGCCAACCGTCCCGCACCGCGGAGTCGGCGTGGCCGTTCAGCATCTCGAACAGCAGCCGGGCCCGGCCGCGGGTGGAGTGCTCCTCCTCGCCGGTGGCCCGATAGGACGGGCACATCACCCCGCCGCTGTGCTGGCGGCACTTGCCGACGCCGACGCAGCGCATGACCGCCCGCTGGAAGCTGCCCTCGTCCTCGGGATAGCCGAAGTGGCGGGCCGGGTCGTCCGGGGTCCACTCCGGGCCCAGCCGCAGGTTCTCGTCCACCCGGTACGGTGCGACGATCTTGCCGGGATTCATTCGGTTGTCCGGGTCGAACACCGCCTTGACCTGCTCGAAAGCCCTGATCACCACCGGCCCGAACATCTTGGGCAGGAGCTGTCCGCGCGACTGGCCGTCGCCGTGCTCGCCGGACAGCGAACCGCCGTACGACACGACGAGGTCGGCGGCCCGGTCGAGAAAGGCGCGGAACTCGGCCACGCCGTCGGCGGTGACCAGATCGAACGGGATGCGGGTGTGCACGCAGCCCTGCCCGAAATGTCCGTACAGCGAGGCCTCGTCGTAGCCGAACTCCTTGAACAGTTTCCGCAGGTCGTCCAGGTAGCCGGCGAGTCGCTGGGGTGGAACGGCCGAGTCCTCCCAGCCCTCCCACGTCTCCCGCATGCCGGGGACACGGGCGGTGGCGCCCAGGCCCGACTCGCGGACCTCCCACAGCTCCTTTTCCACCTGCTTCTCGTCGGTGAAGTCGATGTGCGGGGCGTGTTCGGTGCGGCGCAGCTCCTCGATCAGGGCGCGGGCCTTCTCGTCCGCCTCCTCCCGTGACTCGCCGCCGAAGGAGACCATGAGCCAGCCGCCGCCTTCCGGCAGCCGGGTCAGGGCGTCGGGATGCATGTGCTTGCGGCGTTCGTAGTCCACGAGCCGGTCGTCCACGCCCTCCAGTTGGAGCGGGTCATGGCCGGCGATGTGCGGCACGGCGCGGGCGGCCGCGACGATGTCGTGGTAGCCGAGCAGGACCAGGGCCTCCGCCTTGGGCGCCGGCACCAGGCACAGCTCGGCCCGCAGCACCGTGACCAGCGTGCCCTCCGAGCCGACCAGCGCCCCGGCCAGATCGAAGACGCCCTCCGGCAGCAGCCGGTCGAGGTTGTAGCCGGACACCCGACGGGGGAAGTCGGGGAAGCGGCGGCGGATCTCCCCGGCGTGCGCGTCGACGATCGAGCGCAGCTCCCGGTAGATCTCCGCCCGCCGCCCGCCCGCTGCCGTGATCCGCGCGAACTCCTCCTCATCGGTCGGGCCCACCCACATGCGCAGCCCGTCGTAGGTGACGATCTCCAGCCGGGCGATGTTCTCGGCGGTCTTGCCGTACGCCTGGGCGGTGGAGCCGCAGGAGTTGTTGCCGATCATCCCGCCGAGCGTGCACTGGCCGTGGGTGGACGGGCGCGGCCCGAACATCAGCCCGGTGCCGGCCAGTTCCCGGTTGAGCACGTCGAGCACGACGCCGGGCTCGACGACGCAGGTCCCCGCCTCGGTGTCCACCGACACCAGGCGGTGGCAGTACTTCGACCAGTCGATGATGACGGCGGTGTTGCAGGTCTGCCCGGCGAGGCTGGTCCCGCCGCCGCGGGAGGTGATCGGCGCGTGGTGCTCGCGGCACACGGCGATCGCCTCCACCGCCGCGTCCACCGTGCGCGGCACCACCACGCCCAGCGGGACCTGACGGTAGTTCGACCCGTCGGTCGAGTACGCGCCGCGGGTGCCGGGGTCGAACCGCACCTCGCCGTCGACCCGTTCGGCGAGGTCGCGCTCCAGGTCGCGTACGCGCACGTACGGCTTGGCCCGCCGGGCGGCGGCGACCGACGGCGGCCGTGCCGATGAGATGTGGCTCAGCTGGCTGGTCATCGGCACTCACCTGCCCAGTTGGGAGATCTTGTCCTTGAAGAGCGTGGTGGCGATGGACGCCTTGTGCGGCTGCCCCTTCAGGAAGGCCTTGGCGAACTTCACCGCCTGGTCGTAGCCGACCTTGCCGGGCATCGGCGGCTCGTCGGGGTTGACGTTCACGTCGACCAGGGCGGGCCCGTCGTGTGCCAGGGCCTGCCGGACGGCCTCGTCGACATCCGCCGGGTCGGTGACCTTGCGGCCGTAACCACCGCAGGAGCGGGCCCAGGCGGAGAAGTCCGAGGCCGGCCGGCCGAACCGGACACCGTGCTCGGGGAAGCCGAGCACCATCTGCTCCCACAGGATCTGGCCGAGCGAGTCGTTGTTGTTGACGACGACCGTGATCGGGAGGTTCAGGTGGGCGGCGGTGAGGAACTCGGCCATCAGCATGGCGAAGCCGCCGTCCCCGATGAACGCGATCACCTGCCGTCCGGGGAAGGCGAGCTGCATCGCGATCGCGTACGGCAGGCCGGGCGCCATCGTGGCGAGGTTGCCGGACAGGTAGAACCGCCGGTTCCCTCTGATCGTCCAGTGCCGGGCCGCCCAGGTGGCGATCGTGCCGGAGTCGCAGGTGAGGATGGCGTCGTCGGAGGCCGCCCGGTCGATGCGGCCCATCAGGTACTGCGGGGCGATCGGGTCACGCTCGGGCGACTGCAGGGCGGTCATGTCGTCACGCCACCGGTCCATCGCCCGCTGGTACTTCTCCAGGTGGGCGCGGTCGGAGCGGGGTTTCAGCAGCGGCAGCAGGCCGGCGAGCCCCTCCCGGGCGTCGCCGATCATCGGCACCTCGGTCGGCAGGCGCACCCCGGCGCGGATCGGGTCGGCCTCGATCTGCACCACGCGGACCTTGCCCGGCTCGGGCAGGTGCTTGGTGTAGGGGAAGTTCGTGCCGGCCATCAGCAGCGTGTCGCAGTCCTCGATCAGCTCCTCGCCCGGCCGGGTGCCCAGCAGGCCGATCCCGCCCACGGCGTACGGAGAGTCGTCGGGGATGACGGCCTTGCCGGGCAGCGTCTTGATCACCGGTGCGCCGAGCACCTCGGCGACCGCGAGCACCTCCTCGCGGGCGTGCAGCGCGCCGGCCCCGGCGAGGATGGCCGGTCTCTCGCTCGCGTTCAGCACGTCGGCCGCCGCCTCCAGGTCCTCGGTGCGCGGCATTCCCGGCGGGGACAGGTAGATCGGAGCGGTCGCCGGCGGCCTGGCCGGGGCCACGTGCTGGTACGGGTCCTGGGTGGCGGGCGCCACCTGGACGTCGTTGGGGAGGCTGAGATGGGCCACGCCGCGGCGGGCGTAGGCGGTGCGGACCGCGATGTCGACCACGCCGGGAAGCTGCGTCGGGTTGTCGACGATCAGGTTGTACTCGGCGACGTCGGCGTAGAGGTGGTCGAGGTGGACCTCCTGCTGGTAGCCGGTCCCCAGCACGCTGGTCTCCTGCATGCCGGTGATCGCCAGCACGGGTTGGTGGTCCAGCTTGGCGTCGTAGAGCCCGTTGAGGAGGTGGATGCCGCCGGGTCCCGAGGTGGCCAGGCACACGCCGAGGCGGCCGGTCGCCTTGGCGTGCGCGGTCGCCATGAACGCGGCCGCCTCCTCGTGGTGGACGAGGACGAACCGGACCCGGTCGGACTGGCGGCGCAGCCCTTCCATGATTCCGTTGATGCCGTCGCCGGGGATGCCGAAGATCGTGTCGACACCCCAGTCGGCCAGCCGTTCGATGAGTACTTCAGCGGCGATTTCCGTCATACTCTGCCGCCTTGCCTCGATCTGATCGGACAAACCACCACCTAATGGAAAATTGCGAAACCTGATGGGTAGGGGGAGACCGTGATGACCGAGATCCCTCATGCCGAGCCACAGCATGAGCTATGGCCTGACCGGGGAGCAGGCCAAGTAAGTCAGGCGCTACCGCCTGTCCAGTTACTGTCCGATTTGCGGATTAGTAGTGCACGATGAGACGGATGCCGGACTCGGTGATGACTCTGCCCGTCATGCCACTGGGCATGGGCAGGCCGGTCGGGTAGGCCAGCAGCTCTGGATCGGCGGTGCGGCCCCGATTCCACACGCCGATCTGTTCGGCGATGCGGGTGGCGAGGTGGTGACCGAGTGGGCCGTGCCCTATGGCACCTAGCTGCCACCGCCCTGCGGTCTCTTCCGATCGCCAGAACGTGAAGTAGGCCAGCGAATCACCCTGAACGATGGCGGGGCTGCGCACGTAACGGTGGCGTTCCACGTGTCGCAGGGCGGCCTCGACGGTCGAAGAGAGGCTGTGGCTTACGAGGATGCGGTCGACCATGCGGCCGCGCAGGATTTCCGGGTACGTTTCGGGGGCGTTGTTCGTCATGTCCTTGTCGATACTGGCTAGGGGAGTTCATGGTCGGCGAAGGAGCCGCCTGTGAATTGGTCGGTGAGTGGCCCAGAGCTGGGGTGCTGGTCGGCGTTGTCGATGGGCTGGTAGCCGAGTGTGTCCCAGCCGGTGCGTGGCCACCATGACTCGGTGTTGCCGGAGGTGCCGTACACGGTGAGGAACCGACTCGGCAGCGGCCGGGTGGCCGCGGCGTGCAGCAGGGTGGTGGCGTCGCGAGGGCTGAGCCACGTCGCTCGGTGCCGGGGCTCGATGGGCCGCGCGCGGTAGCTGCCGATACGTATGACGACGATCTCCATGCCGGTCTTGTGGGCGTACAGATGGCCCAGTGCCTCTATAGTGACCTTGCTGACGGCGTAGAAACTGTCAGGCGCCAATGACGTCGGGACGCCAACGGGGTTCATGCCGGTGACGTGGTGGCTGCTGGCCAGCACCACGCGCGGCACCCGCTGGCGGCGGGCCGCCTCTAGCACATGGTGGGTTCCGATGATGTTGTGTTTGGCCATCTCGGCGAAGGGTCCCTCGCGAGTGATGCCCGCGAGGTGGACGACAGCCGACATCCCGGCGGCGGCCTTCTCGACCGCAACCTGGTCGTACAGATCCGCCTGGACGAACTCCGTGCCCGTGGGCGGCGCGTCTGCGGGCGCTCGCAGATCGAGTAGCCGTAGGGGTATGCCGCAGGCGGCGAGATCGGCGGCCAGGCGGGCACCGATGGCTCCGGCGGCCCCGGTGATCAGCAGGGCCACGGTCGATGGTGGAGCATCGCAGCCACGCCCTCGTCACTCATGGTGTAGGCGATGCCGCGCAGGACGGCGACGGGGGCACCGCGGCCGCGCTGCCCGAGGATGACGCCGGCTGCGGCTGCGGCGAGGTCGGTGAAGGTCTCCTCCTGACGTTTGCCGTCATGCTCGGTGATGCGCAGCGGGGTGATCCCGGCGGCACCGATGGAGATGACGGTCGCTCCGCGTCGGTCGGCGCGGCCGTCGGAGTCGGCGATCACGACAGCGACCTCTGCGCCGGTACAGGTGATCAAAGCGTGACGCAGAGCGCGGGCGGAGGCGTCCGGGTCCCGCGGTAGTAGCCACGCGCCCTCGCTCCCGGCGCGGTCGATCCCGGCGGAAGTGAGCTGGTGGCCGAGGGTGTGCCGGGCGATGATCGGGCCGCGCTCGGTTGCCAGGAAATGCTCGGTGGAGTTCTCCAGGATGAGTTGCACGATCTCCGCGGGTTTCCCCGTCGTGGCGGACAGTTCGACCGCCTCGGGTGAGGGGGTGACGCCGGCCAGTTCAACGTACCGCTTCTCCGCGATGGACACGACTTTGGAGGCGACCACCACGATGTCGCCGTTCCGTAGTTCGCTGCCGGTGCGGGTGAGGACGCCGGTGATGGCGGCGGTCAGGTCGTCGCCGGGTTGGATCTCGGGGAAGGGCTCCAGGGCGAAGGCGGAGAAGCCGGAGGTCGGGGTGATGATCATCATGAGGCTCCTGAAGGAGTGAGGACGGCGGCGTGCAGGCGGGCGTGGGCGGCGGCGAGCATCTGAGTCCGCTGCCGGGTCGTGGCGTGCTGGCCGCTGGTGAGCCAGTCGCGGACACGGCGGGTGTAGTGCGGCCACAGCCGGCGAGCCGCGTCGGGAGCCGGGGTGCCGGAGTTGACGGCGTGCCAGGCGTCCGCGGCGGGAAGCGGCCAGGGACGTTCATCATCGTATCTGCCGGGGTGCGGAGTGAGGCGGTCCAATGTGGTCAACATGGCCTCAAGACGCGCGGGTTCCAACTCGCGATCGGCGGTCCGGTAGGGCGCCGGGCACCGGCCCATCCAGCTTGTCCGGTTTGCCGGGGTGGGTTGCGGGGTCCAGCCGGCGGTCAGGTGCAGCAGCATGGGGACGGCCTGGTGGTAGATGGCCGGCAGATGGGGGAAGGAAACGGCGTGCTGTTTGGGCTGATCGAGTCGTACGCAGGCCACCGGGCCGCATGCGGCGGCTGTCAGCAAGAAGAGGGCGTCGATGCCGTACCCGTCCGCGCACGCCGACAGCTCTGACGGCAGATCGGTGGCGACCCGAAGGGCGGCGGCCAGGGCCGTGCGGGAGATAACGAGATCCCCGGCCAGTGGTTGGGGCACATCGTTCCCGGTTACGGCAGCGATCAGCGGCCGGGCGAGGTGGTTGGTGAGGTTGGCCTCGTCCCAGTGGCGTGGGTAGTCGGCGATCGCCATGGCGGCGCCGGCTTGTACGCGGTTCAGCAACGCGCGGTAGACCGCCGGGGCGGGGTTCCTGGTGTCGGTATCGGCGATCAGTACTGCCTCGGCGGTCGCGATCTCCGGGTGGCGGGCGGCAGCCAGGATCTGAGCGCCCTTGCCCCGCGCCAGGCCTGTCAACGCGCGCGTGCGAGCCTGCGTTGGTGCGGCGGCGAACCGCTCGGCCGTCTGCGGGGCGTCAGAGGAGTCGGCGTGGACGATGAACGCCCGCGCATCGTTCAGGGCGGCGTCGACGGCCGTGGTGACGGCAGCTATGGTGTACGGCTCGTTGCGGCTGGGGAGGATCGCGGCGGCGTTCATCCGGTCTCGGCCTCCTCGATGAGTAGGTCGGCGGCCGTCTGGGGGCATGGGGCGTATACGTAGTCGAACCGGCAGTCGGCAATCTGAGTGATGAGGTGGCTGCGCCAGCGGGCGCAGGCGGGGGTGTCCAGTGGCCAGACCGGCCCGTACGGTGCTCCGGTGATTCCGCCGAGTGGGGTGGGCAGGCCGGAGATGTAGCGGGCCATGTTCTCGCTCAACCGCAGCCGTTCGTTCACTGACAGCGGTTGTGCGGGCGTCAGCGACGCGGTGGCCAGAGCGGGGTGAACAGCCAGGCGCACGATCCGGCTCAGCCGGGCTGGGCCGGCGGCGAAGGGCTCCAGGACGCACTGGGGTTTGGGAGCGAGTGGCCTGCCCGGGTCGCGGATGGCGGCGGTGGGCTTGCCCGGCCATACCACCAGGCCGTCGTTATCGTCTTGGCCGATGACGACCAGATCGTCTCCGGCATGGACCCAGCCGCGCTCGCCCAGCGCGAGTGCGACTGATGTCTTCCCCGCTCCCTTGGCGCCGAGCAACAGCACTGCTTGCCCGCCCGAGGCGTACAGGGCGGTGGCGTGCACGGTGACCTTGCGCTGCTGCTGGCGGAGGCGTTCCAGCGCGGTGTAGGTGACGTACATCAGCGTGTCCGAGCCCGCGACGGACGGGGGAAGCTGGACGCGCACCGTGTTCGCATCGGCGGCGACATCCGCCGCCCCGACGGTCACCTCGACCGCCACCCTGCCCTGGCCGATGCCGGTTGACTGAAGGATCCAGCCGCCGGGCAAGGTGAGGCCGACCGTGCGAGCGGCTGTGGTGTCCGCTACCTCGGGCAGCGCCAGGACGGCGGACACGTAGCCGGTGGTTACCTGGTGCGTGGTCATGCGATCGCCTCGTCTAGGCAGGCCAGCAGGTGCTCGACCGATTCGACTCTGGGCAGGTACCGACCGGAGATTAGATCCGGCAACCAGTCGGTACGGCCCAGCGTGACGCGCACCAACTCCTCGGCATCACCGTTCGGTCGGTCCTTTCCGGTGGTGATCTCGACGGAGTCGGGCTGGCTGTAGGGAGCGCCGTTGCGCCACAGGAGCCCGATCCGGCACGGGCCGAACTCCGCGGCGACTGCGGCAGCGGCGGTATCAGCCAGCCAGCCGCCGACCTTGCCGACGTGATAGGCCGGATTCTTCCCGAATGCTGCTTCGTTGCCTGCCAGATGCGCCCCGTTGATCACCCCGGTGCGAGGATTACCCCGGCCGACCAGCCCATCCTCGCCGTAGTCGACGGCTGACCCCGACAGCGTGAAGTACTGGCCTGAGAGGGGACCGATGCGGCTGCCCCGGGTGTTGCACACCACCTGGACCCGACTGGCAAGCCGGTGTTCGAGCACGGCGGACAGCTCACGGGCCGCGGCCGTGACCACGTCGTCGAACTCGGTCGAGGTGGTCAGGTGTCCAGCCAGGGCGGGCACGCAGACGGTAATAGTGAAGGTGTCGTCATTTCGCACGACGAGGGCCTTGATGTCGCTGCCGGCCCACGCGTAGCGACGGAACCATGCTTCGGCCAGCAGTGCGACAGTCTCAGCGGCCGTGCGCGGTGCGGAGCCGACGAGATAAGCGGTGTCATTGGAGAACGCCCGGGGCCGCTCGGGCAGGTCCTCCAGCGAGCGAGGGGTGAACCAATGGGAGAATTTACTGGAGCTGGTCGTCTCGTGGCGGATCTCCAGCCGCACCCGGTCAAAGCCCGGCAGCGCGGCGCGAAGGTGGTCGACGGCCGCTTGCTCAAGGATCTCCCGCACCGCCAGCGGCCGTCCGGCGAATGACGTGGAGATCCGGCCGCCGAAGACGATCCGCAGCGGCCGATCGTAGGCCCCGTCCGCCTCGGCGAAGGCCGCACGGCCTCCCAGGACGGCGACCTTGTCCAGATTGTGGTGCAGCACCGCGCCCGCCACGTCCAAGCAGTGCCTGCTGTAGCGGATGGAGGCGAGTTCGGCGATGCCGTCGGCAAGGGTGTCAGGGTGGCCGACACCCTTGCGTTCGACGACTTCGACAGCCAGTTCATGCGGCAGCGGCGTCCGCTGCCCGGACCACGTGCGCGTCGTGGTAGACACGGTCGATCACCTCCAGTGTGCGCCGAAGCGCCGACAGCGGGAACAGACAGGGATGAACGGGACCTTCGGCGGCGTCGAGCACCGACGTGTACATCCGGCGCCGCAGTTCCTCATGAGTTGGAGCGGCATCGGCGACGCCGAGTCCGGCTTCGAGGTTGCGACCGCGCACCCATAGACGCCGCCCACCGGCGAGATGCAGGACGACTTCATGGCGAGGCGGGCCAGGGTGATCGACGCGGGCGTCGATGCGTCCCGTCTGTCCGCCGGCCAGGACGAAGTCGGCGATGACCTGGTCTTCGGTCTCGGCCAGTCCTCGCCGGTGGACCACCGTGGCCTCCGCCGTCCGAACATCCCCCGGCATGAGCCGCAGGGCCAGAGCCAGGCCATGGATGGCCTGCTGATGCAGCACCCCGCCGGCTGCGGAGTGAGTGCGGCGCCAGCCACGGAAGTAGCCTGCGTCGCGCCTCACGCTCAGCAGCACCTCCGTACGCTCGATCACTGGGGACCGCGCGAGAAGCCCGTCCAGTCCGGGAGCGAAGTGCGACTGGAAGCCCACGAAGATGCGCTCATCACGGGGTTGGGAGGCGAGGGCGGCGGGGTCAGTGGTGGCGGGCTTCTCCACGAGCACCATGGCCCCGGACGCGGCGGCCTCCCGCGCCGCTGCGAGCGCCGTTCCGGGCGGGGCGGCCACCACCACCAGTTCTGGAGACAGCGCGGCCAGCGCGGGCCGCCAGGAGGCGAACAGCGGAGTGCCCGGCGGCAACTCGGCGCGTGGGCACGGATCGGCGACACCAGCCACCGTCACTCCGGGTGTGTCAGCGAGTGCGACGAGGTGTTTGGCACCGACCTCCCCGGCTCCGACCAGCAGCACCCGACTCACGGCGGCTTTCACCTCAGCCCTCCCGGAAGTGACGTGCGCAGGAACGCAGCCCCAGCGGTGAGCGCCTCGGCCGGGGTGTCACGCACATGGGTCTCCAGCGCGTACGGCAGCACTGGACAGGCGGCGTGCAGCAGCGGCAACACCTCGCCGTACGGCACACACCCCGTCCCGGCCGGGCAGAAGACCCGCCCTCCGTCAGCGCCCACGTGGTAGTCCTTGACATGCAGGTAACCCACGTACGGGGCCAGAGCCCGGATCACTTCGGGTGTGGCCTGGCCGAGTTCGTGCAGGTTCGCCACATCCAGCCACAACCCCAGGCCCTGTCCGTGGTACCGCCCCAGGACCTCCAGCAGCGGCTCGGCGTGGGCGACAGTGCACACCGGCTCGTTCTCCAGCAGGAGTCGCACGCCAGCCCGCTCAGCCATGTTCAGGGCCTTGGCCAGCAGCGGATCGCCGGCGAACCCCTCGGTCAGCTCCGGCTCGACCCGTAGGTGGGAGAAGACCCGCACTACCGGCGCACCGAGGATCGTGGCGGCTTCGAAAGCCCGTTCCACCCAGCCCAGCCGCTGATCAGGCGGGACCTGGGTAGGGAAACCGAAGGTGTCAACCCGGCCTGGCCGTGCTTCGGGATGGCACCACTTCCACAGCGGCGAGGCCAGCGCTGCCACCTTCAGGCCGCGCTCGTCGGCCAGGGTCCGAATGTGCCGCAGCCGGTCGTCGGGCAGCATCAGCGCGTTGGCGCCCTCGGCCGAGCGGATCTCCAGATGCCCGATCCCCAGCTTCACCGCCAGGTTCAGGCCCGGGACCGGATCGGGGCCGAGCTCATCGGGGTTGAGCACCAGCGCAGAGGCCGGGCATGTGACCACAGTCGATCTCTCCTTCGAGGAAATCAGGTGCGAACGAGCAAGCGGATCGGGAACGTTGGGGTGGCTCATCGGGCCTGCCCGGTGAGTAGGCGACGCCACCACTCGTACGCCTCCCGGCGGCCCCACCGCTCCGCCGTCCATGACACGGCGGGAACGCCGGGGCGGGGGAGGGTGCAGCGGCAGATCTGGTAGGTCCCGCCGTAGGAAATCAGCTCATAGACGGTCATGACGCAGCCGCAGGTGTGCTCGATCACGCGGCCCCGCTGTCCGAGGCTTTCCTCAATCCAGCGGAACGCCGTACGTCCGGGGAGCGGAACGGCAGGATGCGGCGAGACACCCGGGCAGTCCTCGTCTTCCGCCTCGGCCTTGTCCTCCGCCTCGGCGAGGATGCCGAGCATTCTCTCGGCGGCTGCGCTCAGGGCACCGCGCGCGGGGCGGGTTGGCTGGGCGTTCGCCGCCGGTGAGGACGCCGTCGGTGAGGATGTCGCCCGAGCGGACGCCACCGAGAATGACGCATGGGTCATCGCGACGCCTCCTCGGCCAGGCGCTCCTGTACGGCGACCGCCGCCGCCAGTTCGGCCTCGTCGTCGGCGTCGACGGTGCGGGAAGCACCGGCCTTCTCGGCGGCTGGGGAGAACGGCTTCTCACGGCTGGCCCACAGGCGGCCGGCGTCGCTGACGATGACGCGCCAGCCAGGCATGACCCCCTTGTGTGTCAATTCGTTGCTGATGGCCTGGGCACTACTCTGGAGCACGGGTCGGACCTCCTAGCGTCCGATCAAGGGCCTGCCAGGGGTATGCAGCACCCCTGGCCGGCCCGTTTCTGTTGCCCTGACGGGCGGGTGCCTCCCTTGCCGGACAGCGAAAACGGTCCAAGGCACGCAGCCAATGACGCGAACCCCATGCTTGACCCGTCCGAGCCGTCTCTCTCGGTGGAGACGCAACTCATAGTGACTTGGGAATCTCATGATGGCAATGACTTCCTAGAAATAAGTCGATGGCCAGTCCGATATGGGAAGTTTTGGAAATTGTGGGATCGGGATTGCCTGTGGGAGACTCTCCGGCATGAAGCATTCGACGGTTCGGCTGCGCCGTCTGGCGCGTGAGCTGCGCACACTTCGCGCAGGTGCCGACTTAACGACGGAGGACGCCGCCGAGCAGATCGGGTGGTCCAGATCGAAGCTCAACCGGTTCGAGACCGGTCGCGGCGCCCCCGCACCCGAGGACGTGGCGGCGCTCTGCCACCTGTACTGCGCGGAGGACGAGACCACCAAGGCCATGGTGCAGCTCGCCCACGAGGTGACCCGGCGCGGCTGGTGGACCGCCTACTCCGACGTCCTCTCGGGCAGCTACGTGGAGTTCGAGGCGGAGGCCCGGGCCATCCGCAAGTGGGAGCCGCTGCTGATCCCCGGCCTGCTGCAGAGCGAGGACTACGCTCGCGCGATCATTGAAGCCGGTTACCCCGACAGGCCCGGCATCGAGCTGGAGCGCCGGGTGGACGCGCGGATGCAGCGGAAGATCAGCCTGCTCGGCAGCCGGGCGCCGACACTGCATGTCCTCCTCGCCGAGGAGGCGCTGTGCCGGCCGATCGGGGCGCCCGGCGTCATGACCAGGCAGTTGGACGACCTGCTTGAGGCCATGGAGCGGCCGAACATCACGGTCCAGGTGCTGCCGCAGCGAGTCGGCGCACACTGCGGGTTTGAGGGCGCGTTCTCAGTGCTGTCCTTCGGGGAGGACCCCGATCTCGGGTACGCGGAGTGCCCGGCGGGGGAGGTGTACGTGGAGGCGGCCGACCAGGTGCGAGACCTTATCCTGACCTTTGAGCGTCTCGCCGGCGCCTGCCTGTCCCCTGACGAGTCCGCGGCGCGCATCGCCGCGGCTAGGAGTGAGCATGACCGACTTGCCTGACCTGTCCGGCGCCCAGTGGCGGAAGTCCCGTCGCAGCGCCCAGAACAACGACTGCGTCGAGGTGGCGACCAACCTGCCCGGTGTCATCGGCGTCCGGGACAGCAAGAACCCCACCGGCCCCGCGCTGGCCTTCACCCCGAGCGAGTGGGCCGCCTTCATCGGCGGCGTCAGGGATGGCGAGTTCGACATTTAGGGAGTATTTGGCAGATGCTGTCCGTCGCGAGCGTGGATCCAGGCGGATGCATCGCAAGCCGGAGGAGGAGCTCGTAGCGGGGAGCCTGCGTGCGACGAGTCCGGCGCGGCGAAGCGCCGTCTGGGCCGCGCAGCAGGACATGATCTGCCAAACATGACCTAGTTCGGTGCCTAGAATCCGGTGCCCAACCACAGCGCCTCGGTCCGCTTACGGTGCGGGCCGGGGCGCTGGCGGCATGTGGAGGCGTCCGGGGAAAAGTGGGCTGGCGCAC
The DNA here is from genome assembly GCF_016863115.1 of Sphaerimonospora thailandensis. GTDB lineage: Bacteria > Actinomycetota > Actinomycetes > Streptosporangiales > Streptosporangiaceae > Sphaerimonospora > Sphaerimonospora cavernae. Next base: position 71,712 of record NZ_BOOG01000002.1, on the reverse strand, counting down.
CGTGTCGGCCCGCCTCGGTGCGGGCATGCTGGCCGTGCCGCTGCCACCCGATGGCGAACGTGGGTGCCCCTGCTGCGTTTCGCCGCAGGTGCTTGCCGCTGCCCCCCCATGATCGATGGGATGACGACGACGTGGTCGACGATGTGATCCATGAGGTGTGCGCCGCGGCCTACCGGGTGCCGACCGACCGCCCCGAGGCCGACGGCACTTTCGCCTGGGATGCGACGACGATGGTGGTGGCCGAGGTTCGCGCGGGCACCGTCACGGGCACGGGGTGGAGCTACGCGCCCGCCGCGGCCGCGCGGTTGGTCACCGAGTTGCTGGCCCCCGTGGTGACCGGGGCGTCCGCCATGGACATCCCGGCGATCTGGCGGGCCATGGACCGTCGGGTGCGCAACGCCGGACGGCCGGGGCTCGCCGCGTACGCGATCTCCGCGGTGGACGTCGCCCTCTGGGATCTCAAGGCCAAGCTGCTGAACGTCCCGCTGACCCGCCTTTTCGGCGCCGTCCACGACCGGGTCCCGGTGTACGGCTCGGGCGGGTTCACCACCTACGACGACGCCACCACCGCCGCGCAACTGCGGCACTGGGTGCACGAACAGGGCATCGGCCGCGTGAAGCTCAAAATCGGTGAGTCGTGGGGTACGGCTCCCGCCCGCGATCTGCACCGCATCGCCCTCGCCCGCGAGGTGATCGGCCCGGAGGCCGAGCTGTACGTCGACGCCAACGGCGGCTATACGGCCAAGCAGGCCATCCGGCTGGAGCGTCGGATGCGTGACCACGACGTGGTGTGGTTCGAGGAGCCGGTCTCGTCCGACGACCTGGCCGGTCTGCGGCTGGTGCGCGAGCGAGCCGACGCCGACGTGGCCGCCGGCGAGTACGGCGGGGACCAGGTCTACTTCACCCGGATGTGCGAGGCGGACGCGGTCGACTGCCTGCAGATCGACGCCACCCGCTGCGGTGGCTACACCGGCTGGTTCGGCGCGGCGGCGGTCGCGGCGGGACACAACCTCCAGGTGTCGGCGCACTGCGCGCCGAACCTGCACGTTCCGGCGGCCGCGGCGACGCCCAACCTGCGTCACGTGGAGTGGTTCCACGATCACGTGCGGATCGAGAGCGAGCTGTTCGACGGGGCGGCCGACCCGGCCGGCGGCGTCGTGCGCGCGGGCGCGGACAGGCCCGGTCTCGGCCTGACGCTACGGCACGAGGCCGCGGAACGCCATCGCGTCGGTTAGAGCGTGATCTCCGGACTCCACTGCCGGCTCCACTGCCGGCTCCACTGCGGACCCCACGGCCGACTCCGCTGGGGACTCCACTCCGGAGCGCAGGATCGACGGCAGATCGGCCCTCCGGGTGATCTTCAGCTTCCGGTAGGTCCGCGTCAGGTGCTGTTCCACGGTGCTCACCGTGATGTAAAGCTTCCCGGCGATCTCCCTGTTGGTGTGTCCGGCCGCCGCCAGCGCGGCGACCCGGCGCTCCGCACCGCTCAGCAGGTCGACCGGCCCGGCCGCCGCCGCGAGCGCCGGCCGCCCCGCACCCAGACGGGCCTGCGCGGCTTCGGACCGCCAGGGGACGAGTTCCGGCACGTCGAGGTCCCACGCCGCCATGAGGCCGCCGCAGAGCTGGAAGTCGCGAAGCGCCGCGGCCGGCTGCCCGGTCGCCATGAGGTGACGCCCCCGTGCGTGCAGGTAGTGCAGTCCGTACCGCGTCTGGAACATCGCCTCGGAGACCGGCCTGTCGAGGTGTTCGGCGGCCTCCCCGTGCCTGCCCGCCGCCGTCAGTGCGAGCACCAGGCTGGCCAGGGGACCGCCGACGGCGACCCCCCAGCTGCTCGGCGGGATGATGTCGAGGGCGAGGCGGGCCTGATGTTCGGCACACCGCATGTCGCCCTGCCGTACCGCGATCTCGGCGCGTACGGCGGCCAGCCTGGCCCGGCGGCTGGGCGTGTGCCCGGACGCGGCCTGCATGCCGAAGAGCTCGCACCACGAGGCGGCGCGCTCGCAGCGGCCGCCGTAGGCGAGGGCGAGGAGGCCGTTCTCCACGGTGTCGGTCGACGTCCCGTCGCGGTGGCAGGCGTGCAGGATCCCCTCGACGGCGTCCAGGTCCTCCTCCCGCGGCCCCCTGGACAGGACCTCGGTGAGGACGACGGCCGTCTCCAGTCGCCGGTTGGACTCCGGCGAGACGGCGCCTTCGGCGCCGCGCTCCCGCACCGGGTGACTCAGATGAACCTTGAGCGGTGGAAACGTCGCACGCAGCCACAGCCGGGTGACCATGAGTTCGATGTGCGTCTCCGGATCGGCCGCCGCACCGATGCGGTTGAGGTGCTCCAGCACGTCGCGGGCGTCGTCGAACCGGCCGTGCCACAGCAGCGCCCGCGCCAGCACGACGACGTCGTCTCCGCGCAGGCTGCCCCGGCGCGCCGCGTCCGCCAGTTCCGCGAGATGGGCGGTGGACGTGCCGGGATCGATCCGCCATTCGGCCCGGACGAGCATCATGGTGATCCTCGCGCGCCGGTCCTCGTCGGAGCATCCGCGGCCGGCCAGCCGGAGATAGGCGGCGGCCTGCCGCACGTGTCCGGCCCGCAGCGCGGTACCGGCCGCCTCCTCCAGGACCGGGACGACCCATGGCTCCTCCACCGGGCCCGCCTCCAGCAGGTGCTCCGCCACAGCGGACGGGGTCGCCCCGGCCTCGTGGAGCAACTCAGCGGCACGTGCGTGCAGGCCCATCCGCCGCCCGCGGTCCATCTCGGCCAGTACGGCGGCGCGGGCCGCCTCGTGCCGGAAACGACCTCGGTCCACCAGGCCGGCGGTGGTGAGAGCGGCCAACTCCCGCTCGACGTCGGCGCCGCCCGATCCGAGCGGCCCGGCGAGCAGGGCGGCGAGCAGACTGGCGAGGCGCCCGTGATGCCCGAGGTGTCGTGGATCTTGGAGATCCCCCGGGTGATCGGGGTATCGGGTCGGTCCGGGCGCGTTGAGGACCGCCAGCCCCCAGGCCACCCTGAGCGTCCGCCGGTCGGCGCGGTGCAGGCACGACAGTATGGCCTGGCCGTACCGGCCGCCTGCCACGACCCCGGCCGGCGGTTCAGCCGGGGCCGAGCGGGCGAGGTCCTGGTAGTCGTCGGCCAGCGCGGCGGCCAGCAGCGGGTTGCCCCCGCTGAGCGCGTGCCAGTCGTCGGCGAAGCGCTCAGCGGTCTGTCCGCCGAGCCGCTCGGCGACCACGGAGACGACCCCCTGCCGCGACAGCGGGACGAGCCTGATCCGATGACAGTGCGGCTGGCGCAGCAGCTCGGCGTGGAAGAGCGCGTCATGTCGGCCGTGGTCGGCGAGCAGGACCATGATTCTCGCGGCCCGCACTCGTCTGGCCAGATAGGCCAGGCAGAGCAGCGAGGCGCGGTCGGCGTGGTGCGCGTCGTCGACGACGATCACCAGCGGATAGCGCTCGGACAGCTCCAGCAGGATCGTGCAGAGCCCGTGGACGATCTGGGCGTCCACCTGCTGAAGGACGTCTACCCGGGAGCCCCAGGAGATCACGCCCGGCAGCGCCCCGCCCGCGCCCTCGCCCAGCAGGGCGACCGCTCGTTCGCGCTCCCGCCGGACCAGCGGCGCCTCCTGGATGAGCTGGCCCAGGACGCCGAGCGGCAGGCTCCGCTCCATCCGGGAGCCGGTCGCGATGATCGGCAGCGCCCCCAGGCCCAGGCACCGCTCCGCGAACGCGTGCAGCAACTCGCTCTTGCCGATCGCGATGGCCCCGTCGACCAGAACGATCCTGCCCCTGCCGGCCAGGGCGTCGCCGAGCAGCCCCGCCAGGCGGGTCATCTCCGCGTCTCGTTCCACCAGGCTCATGACAGCCGCCTCCGGCGAGTCAGCTCAGCGCACCGAAATACGCGGAGTAGGAACACGGCGAGATCAGGACGTGGATCTGGCACGCATCGGTCTCGTCATGCAGCCGGAACTGCAGGGCGATCTCCGGGTAGGCGGCGCTGAGCCCGAGTCCGACGAAGTAGCGGCCGCTGTCGAGCACGAGGCGGTAGGCGCCGCGATCGAACTTGCGGCCGCTCCATCCCCTGACGCGCCCTTCGGGATCGGTCTCGGCCTCGGCCACGGCCCTCCAGTGGCCGTTCTCCGACTGCTCGAGACGGGCACGGACGCCGGCGGCCGACCGGCCGTAGACGCCATCCTGCGCCTGCACCGTGATACCCATGTGACGGTCACCCACCTTGCAGCTGCTAAACCGAAACCCGCGCCATGCGGGTCTGTACCGAGCCTCCCGGGTGCCGCTATCAGTACGGCATCGCCGTGCTATTGGCCGTCTATTTCTCTCGATATCGGACGGCGATGAGGGTCCGGAAGCGACGCGATAGTGAGCGGATGGCGACCGCTGCCAGGGTTGGAGCAGATCAACCGATCGCCTACGAACTCAACCGGACCGTCACAGGAAGTCGAGGTAGCCAAGAAATGAACGACACCTCTCGCCGCGTCGTCCGACTCGCCTCCTCCGCCATTTTCGCCGTCACCGTCACCGCCGCCGGCCTGACGGCGCTGGTCGCCCCCGCCGCCGCGGCCGACGGCGTTCCCGCGACGCCCATCCCCGCCGGGACGGCCGCCCCCACCCCCACTCCTACCATCCAGCCCGGCACGCCCTGGGGATGATCAGGACGACTCCCATCGGCCGGGGACTCGGGTCCCCGGCCGAACGCGTTCATCGGGAAAGCTCCAATTCCGCAAGCGCCTTCGTCTAGCCCAGCCCGAACATGGGGGGTACTATCACACGAACGCGACATATGACACATAGAGCCGCCGTGGACCGCGGGAATCGCCCGGACGATTAGCGCGCCACGGCGGATATCATATCGTACGATTTTCGTCCGATAAGTGCCGCGGTTTTGTCAGGAGATGCGAGTGGAGTTTCGCATTCTGGGAGATCTCGAAGCTGCAGTGCGCGGTCACCAGGTGGATCTCGGCGGCGTTCGGCAGCAGACGGTCCTCGCGGTCCTGCTCCTGGACGCCGGCCGGCCGGTCACGACCTCGCGGCTGACGGAGGCCATCTACGGCGACGATCCTCCCAGCACCTCGCGAGCCCAGGTGCAGATCTGCATCTCCGCTCTGCGCCGTCTCCTCTCCGGCGCAGGCGGACCCCCGGGAGTGATAACCACACGGGGGCAGGGATACGCCATCACGGTCGAGGACGAGCGGCTCGACTCCCACCGGTTCGAGCGCCTCGTCTTCCAGGCTCGCCGGGCCCGTGACAACCGCGCCTACGACACGGCGGTCAAGCACTACCGGGAGGCGCTGCGGCTGTGGCGCGGACCTGCCCTGCAGACCATCGACAGCCCGCTGGTGCAGGCCGAGGCCGGTCGGCTCGACGAGCATCGGATCACCGCCAGCGAGGACTGCCTCGAACTCGAACTCGATCTCGGCAGGCACCATGAGCTAGTCGGCGAGCTCACCCGGCTCGTCGAGGAGCACCCGCTGCGTGAACGGCTCCGCGGCCAGCTCATGACGGCCCTGTACCGTTCCGGCCGCCAGGCCGAGGCGCTCGAGGTCTACCGGCGCGCACGTCACACCCTGATCGAGGAGCTGGGCATCGAGCCCAACGAGCAGCTGCAGCAGCTCGAATACGCGATCCTCACCTCCGACGAGAGCCTCAAGCTGCCCGAGCCGCCCATCGAGGTCAGCCTCGAACCCCCCGTCAACGTGCCCAGCGTGCCCGGCATGCTCCCGACCGACATCGCGGACTTCACCGGACGCGTCAAACAGGTCCGCGAGATCCGTGAACGGCTGACGAACGATCCGAACGGCTCGGCGCGCTTCGCCGTACCCGTCGTGGTCGTGGTCGGCAAGGGTGGGATCGGCAAGAGCACGGTCGCGGTGCACGCCGCGCACAGTGTCGCCGCGAGCTTCCCCGACGGCCAGCTCTTCGCCGACCTGCACGGCGGAGTGAGCCGCCCGGTCAGCCCGATGCAGGTGCTCGAACGGTTCCTGCGCGTGCTCGGCGTGCCCGGGAACTCGCTGCCCGATGGCCTGGAAGAGCGCGCCGAGATGTACCGGGCCCTGCTGGCCGACCGCAGGACGCTCATCGTGCTCGACGACGTGGGCAGCGAGAGCCAGGTCCTGCCGCTGCTGCCCGGCAATCCGGCCTCGGCCGTCATCATCACGAGCCGCAGCCGCCTCGCCGGGCTGGCCGGCGCCGTGCACGTCGACGTGGACGTCTTCGACTCCGCCCAGTCGATCGACCTGCTGTCGCGCATCGCCGGCGGGGAGCGCGTACAGGCCGAGGCGCAGGACGCCGCCGCGCTCGCCCAGCTCTGCGGCCGGCTGCCCCTGGCCCTGCGCATCGCCGGCGCTCGGCTGTCGGCGCGTCCGCACTGGAGCATCGGGCAGCTCGTGGAGCGGCTCAAGGACGAGACCCGCAGGCTCGACGAGCTCGAACACGGTGAGATGGGGATCAGAGCGAGCATCTCGCTCACCTACGAGGCCGTGAGCGAGGAGGCGCGCCGGCTGTTCCGGCGGCTGGCCATCCTCGACACGCACATCTTCTCCGCCTGGACGAGCGCGGCGCTTCTCGACCGGCCGCTCACCGACTCCCAGGACCTGCTGGACGACCTCGCCGACGCCCAGCTCGTGGAGACGACCGGCGTCGGGCGCGGCATGCACGCGCGCTACCGGTTCCACGACCTCATCCGCGTGTTCGCCCGGGAGCGCCTGGCCGCGGAGGAGTCCCCGGCCGAGCGCAACGCCGCGCTGGCCAGGGTGCTCGGCGGGCTGCTCTTCCTCGCCGACGCCGCGCGGCACCGCGAGTACGGCACGGACGTGCTCATCCGCAGCGACGCCGCCCGCTGGTCGCTGCCGTCTCATCTGGTCGACCAGATCGTCGCCGCGCCGCTGGCGTGGTTCGAGCGCGAACGGCTGGTCCTCGTCTCCGGCATCCGCCAGGCGGCCCAGGCGGGCTTCACCGATCTGTGCTGGGGCCTTGCGGTCAACGCCGTGCCGTTCTTCGAGTCCCGGGTCTATCTCGACGACTGGCGGGAGACCCACGAGATCGCCCTGGAGGCGGCCGGGCAGGCCGGCGACGTCCGGGGCCAGGCCATGGTGCTCCACTGGATGGGCACGCTGTGCGTCAACGAGCAGCGGTTCGTCGACGCGCAGCGCCACTTCGAGGCGGCGGCCGAGCTGTTCCTGGAGATGGGCGACGACCAGGGCATGGCGGTCGCCACGCGCAACATCGGATTCCTCCACCGGATGAACGGCCGCCTCGACGAGGCGGTGCGGCACTACGAGCTGTCCCTGGAGATCTTCCGCGAGTCCGGCGACGAGGTCGGGGCGGCGTACACCCTGCACAACCTCGCCCAGCTCCGGCTGGAGTGCGACGACCTCGACGGCGCCATGCCGCTGCTGTCGGAGGCGCTGATGCTCAGCAAGTCCGGCGGAAGCAGGAGGGTGAGCGCCCAGGTCCTCCACCGGATGGGGCACGGCCATCTGCAGTCGGACGAGCCGTCCCTCGCCGTCCGGGCATTCGACGAGGCGCTGTCGATCGTGCGCGACATCGGCGACCCCACGGGCGAGGCGTACGCGCTGCACGGCCTCGGCATGACCCATCTGCGGCAGCACAGGTTCGCCGAAGCCGACGCCGCCCTGCGCCGTGCCCTCGACCTTGCCACCACCTCCCAGCAGCGACTCGCCGAGGCGCGGGTGCTGGTCGGGCTCGGTGAGCTGGCGCAGGTCGAATGCGACCCGGCGCAGGCCGTCGACCACTTCCAGCAGGCCGCGGCGCTCTTCCGCAAGTTGCAGGCCCCGCTCGAAGAGGCCCGGACGCTGGTGATACTCAGCGAGGTGCTGCTGGCACTGGGGGAGGACGCGGCGGCCGACGCATCGCTGCACCGGGCGCTGGCGCTGACAAAGCGGATCGACCCCAGGGCGGCACGCAACATCCGCCGGGCCCGGCCGAGCGCACTGACCTGAGCTTCGGCACTTCCCTCAGGTGAGCGCCTGGGCGGGTCGGCCCGGCGGCACCCCGCGACCTCGTCGAGCCCTGATCGGGGAGGCCACGAGTCGTCCGGCAGCGGTTCGCCGGTCTCCAGCAGCGGCTTCAGGCTCGCCACCACGTTCGGCCAGTCGTAGCTGACCATCTCGGCCAGGCCCGATACGGGCTCGAAGCCGTCGTGCACGACGGTGAGCTTCACGACCTGCGCGGCCTCCTCGATCGTGAAGGTGACCTTCGAGCGGGCCTCGCCGGACAGCCGGTCGAGCATCTCCTCGTCCCAGCCGGGCGTTCGGCTGAGCATTCTGAAGGTGGCCCGGTCCTCGCTGCCCACGGACTCTGGAGACAGCCGTTCCCGTTTCTGGAGGGATCCCAGATGGCAACTCACCACACCGTGCTGGACGCGTCGGGCGGTCCGGAGGCGCCGAAGGCCGCCGCCGCGGCGACCTCGGTGTTCGTCAACGGGCACGTCCCACGCAGGCGAGGGCTGATCGTCCTGCTCGCGAGTCTGGCCGGCTTCCTGCTCACGGTGGTCTGGTCGGCGGAGTTCGTCGACCAGACGATCGGGGACAACGTCGCCAACACGCTGCTCGGGCACGACGCGAAGGCGACGCCGATCGCCGGGGTCGCGGCCGGTGTCGCCTTCGCGTTCGTCTCCGGGCTGGCCGGCACATTCACCGCCTGCAACATCGCGGCATTCGGCGTGGTGGCGCCGATGATGGGCACGGCCGGCCGGTGCTGGGCGAGGCTCGCTCACGCGTTGAAACCGCTGGGGTGGATGTCGGCCGGCATGGTCACGGTGTCCGCCGTCTACGGCGCGGTCGTCGGTCTCGTGGGCACCCGTATGCCGCAGTTCTCGACGGCACAGGTCGCTCCCGGCGTCCTGCCGCCGCGTTTGATCCAGTCGATGGTCGTGTTCGGCGCCATCGGGCTGGCGATGTTCTACCTCGGGATCGCCGCGCTGGGACTCGTACCGGACCCGTTCGCGCGCGTCGCGCGGCGGTTTCCCAACGCGCCGATGGTGTTCATGGGCGCGCTGATCGGCGGCTTCCTGATCGGCCGTCCGTTCCCGCTGTTCCGGCAGATGTTCCGCAGCGCCGCGGAGAGCCGCGACCCGTTGTACGGCGCCGCGGCCTTCACCCTGCAGTCCCTCGGCAACATCGTCGTGATGGCCGTGCTGTTCCTCGTCCTCACCTATCTGGCCGGCGGCAGGCTGCACGGCTGGCTGACCGCCAGGCCGGCCCGGATCGCGGTCCTGACCGGAGTCGCCCTGATCGTCGCAGGTGCCTTCACCTTCCTCTACTGGGACCTGCGTGTGCTCGCCCGCCGCGACATCATCCCCTGGTATCCGATGGCCCCCTGGTCGTGACCGCCGCCTCCTGTGAGCCCCCGCCGATGCGGGGGCTCACGCATTTCCGCGTTTAATTCCGTGTTTTACCGCTGGAGAGTGTCGCAATACGGGAGATGTGCCCCAGTAGCCGACATATGACCATGGAATGGTGTGGCAGTAGGTGAGGAGAACCATTCATGGCAACACTGTTCGGTTCCGTGCGCAGGCTTCTGCTGGCGCCTTCATTGGCCGATGTGACCTTCGAAGCTCGGGGCTTTCCCGGGCCGCCGTCGGATGCCACCCGCCGATTGGAGGCGATTCCTCAGTCGGTGGTCTGCGGGTTCGAGTGGGGGATCGACGCCGCGGACCAGTGGGAGGTCGAGCGCCGGCTGAACATGATCGATCGGGAGCTGCGGGGCTTCGCCTATGAGGGCACGACGATGGCCTTCACGATCCTCGACGCGATGGGCGGCGGCCGCCGCACCCGCGAGCTGCTGCTCGGGCCCGGGCAGCCGCACATCTTCCTCGCCTACATCGGGATCGGGTTCGCCATGGCGCGGCTGCCGCGACGGCTGTGGCGCAAGGTGATGCCCGACCTGACCGGCTCGGCCTACTACCCCACGATGAGCTGGCTGGCGGTCGACGGGTACGGCTTCGACCGCGCCTATTTCGACACGCGGCGCTGGGTCGACGAGCAGCGGGTGCCCGAGCCGTACCCGTGGGAGGACTCGCCCGGCTACTTCACCCGGGCCGTGGACCAGGGCATCGGCCGGGCGCTGTGGTTCATCCACGGCGCGCGGGCGGCCGACGTGGCCGCCGCGGTGGGACGCTTCGCGAGTCACCGGCAGGCGGACCTGTGGAGCGGGGTGGGCCTGGCCGCCGCCTTCGCCGGCGGCTGCGGCGCCGACGCCCTCGCGACGCTGCGCCGGACGGCCGGGGATCATCACGCCGAACTGTCCCAGGGCGTGGTGTTCGCGGCGAGGGCGAGAGACCACTCCGGTTTCGTGCCGGCGCACACCGAGGTCGCCACCTCCGCCCTGGCGGGTCTTTCCGTCCGGGACGCCGTCGCGCTCGCCGACGACACCGCGGTGGAGCCCGGCGCACCCGGGCCGGTGCCGCCCTACGAACAGTGGCGGTCCCGGGTGCGTGCCCATTTCGAATTGGTGGAGCAGCGCGGCCGGCACGCCTGACTTTCTCCTGTGCGCGCGATTTCCGATATCCGCCGCGCGAATTTCTCGAAATCATGTCGATCGGAGGGGCGGTAGAGATAGTTGACTGAATTTCTGCGGACGTTGAGGCGCCGGATCCTGACCCCCGATATTTCGGAGACGAAGCTCGCGACCCGTGGTTTCCACGTGAAGAGCCCCGAGTCCCGAGAGCTGCTGGAGACGGTCGGCGCGACCTTCCTCGCCGGTTATGGCGACGCCGTACAGGCGCGGACCCTCGCCGAGGCGGAGGAGCGCCTGGAGCGGGTCCCCCCGCGCTTCCGAGGCTTCGCCTACGAGGGCGCCGGGATGGGCCTGGCCGTCCTCGACGCGCTGCCGCTGCCCGGCGGGCGCCGGGTCGAGGCCTTTCTCGCCGGGCGCGGTGATCGCCACATCTACATGGTCTATGTGGGAATCGGCTGGGCGATGGCCCGCACGCCGAGGTTCCGATGGCCCCGGCCCGACACTCTCGACCCGCTGCTGCGCTGGCTGGTGCTGGACGGCTACGGATTCCACCAGGCGTACTTCCACACCGAGCGGTACGTGCACCGGCAGCATCAGGACCCGGCCTTCCCGTGGCCTTCCGGCGGCGCCGCCTCTCCGGCCGCCCGGGCCGCTGACCGGGCCTACGCGAACCGGGCGATCGACCAGGGCATCGGGCGGGCCCTGTGGTTCGTCGCCGGCACCGACGCGGTCAGGACCGCGTCCCTGATCGCGGCCTTCCCCGAGCACCGGCACCCGGACCTGTACGCGGGCGTCGGGCTGGCAGCCACCTACGCGGGCGGCGCCGACGAGCGGGAGCTGCGGCGGCTCTGGGCGGACGCCGGCCCGCACCGGTCCCAGATCGCGCAGGGCTGCGCGTTCGGGGCGGAGGCCAGGGTGCGGGCGGGACTGCTCGTCCCGCACACCTCGCTCGCCGCCGAGATCTTCTGCGGCACGACGGCGGAGCAGGCGGCCATGGTCACCCATCGGGTCCGGCCGCGGCAGCCGATTCAGGGCGGTGAGCTGCCCGCCTACGAGGTCTGGCGGCAGCACGTCGCCGGAGAGTTCGTTTCCCTTGGAGGTGTTACCCGGTGACCGCGATACTTGGCCGGCTGCGCAGACAGTCGGCGGGCGTCGTCGCCCTCGTGTTGGTCGCGAGTGTCTTCCTGATCGCGCGCCTGCCGTCGTACTCCGCCGCCGAGACGGCGGAGACGGCGGGCCGGTACTCGTTCAAGCCGACGTCCATCGCCCTGCCCGGCGGCTACGCCCAGCAGTCGATCCGCGAGGTCAACAAGGACTACACGCACATCGACGCCTGGATCTCCTCCGTCGGCGCCGCGATCGCGATGAACGACCTCGACGGCGACGGGCTCGCCAACGACCTGTGCCTCGTCGACACCCGTATCGACCAGGTCGTCGTCACGCCGGTCCCCGACGCGCGCTCCGGCCGGTACGAGCCGTTCGCGCTGAACCCGGGCACGCTGCCGATGAACGACCACATGGCCCCCATGGGCTGCGTCCCCGGCGACTTCAACGAGGACGGCCGGTTCGACCTGCTCGTCTACATGTGGGGGCGTACCCCGATCGTCTACCTGGCCAAGCCCGGAGCGACCAAGCTGAGCGCCGAGGCCTACCAGCCGGTCGAACTGGTGCCCGGGCCGGGCTCTGTCGACGGCGTCTACACGGGCCCGCAGTGGAACACCAACGCCGCGACCGTGGCCGACTTCGACGGCGACGGTCATGACGACATCTTCATCGGCAACTACTTCCCCGACGGCCCGGTGCTCGATCCCACCGTCAGCGGCGGCGTGCAGATGAACGACTCCATGTCCACCGCCTTCAACGGCGGCGAGGACTACTTCTTCCGCTGGACCGGGCCCACTGCCGGGGCCACGGCCGGTGACACGCCCTCGGTCTCCTTCCAGCGGCACGACGGCGTCCTGCCCGAGGACGTGTCCAGGGGCTGGGAGCTCGGCGCCGCCGCGCTCGACCTGGACGGCGACCAGCTCCCCGAGCTGTACCTCGCCAACGACTTCGGCCCGGACCGGTTGCTCTACAACCGCTCCACCCCCGGTCACATCACGTTCTCGCTCGTCGAGGGCGTGCGCACCCCGCTGATCCCCAAGTCGAAGTCGCTCGGCCACGACTCTTTCAAGGGCATGGGCGTCGACTTCGGCGACCTGAACCACGACGGCCTGTACGACCTGTTCGTCAGCAATATCACCACGTCGTGGGGCATCGAGGAGAGCAACTTCCACTTCGTCTCGACAGCGAGGGACCAGGCCGACCTGCGGGCCAGGCTGCGCGCCGGCGAGGCGCCGTGGCGGGACGAGAGCGGACCGGCCGGTACGGCATGGTCGGGCTGGGGCTGGGACGTCAAGATCGACGACTTCGACAACAGCGGTGAGCCCGCCATCGTCCAGGCCACCGGCTTCGTGAAGGGGCAGACCGACCGCTGGCCGCAGCTCCAGGAGCTGGCCACGGCCAACGACGGCCTGCTGCGGAACCCGACCGCGTGGCCGAACGTCCGGGCCGGCGACGACATCGCGGGCCACCAGACCCTGCGCTTCTTCGCCAAGGGGCCCGCCGGACGCTACGTGGACCTGGCTCCCGAGCTCGGCCTGGCCGTACCGGTGCCGACCCGCGGCATCGCGACCGGGGACGCCGACGGCGACGGCCGGCTGGACTTCGTGGTCGCCAGGCAGTGGGACGAGCCGGTCTTCTACCACAACGAGAGCCCGTCTCCCGGGTCCTTCCTGTCGCTGCGGCTGCTCCGGGAGAGCGGCTCGCCGGCCACCGGGGCGCAGGTGACCGTGACGACCGCCGACGGCCGCACGCTGATCGGCCGGGTCGACGGGAGCAGCGGCCACTCCGGCCGGCGCAGCACCGACGTGCACATCGGGCTCGGGGCCGGTGTCGTCGAGCCGGTGCAGGCGCACCTGCGCTGGCGTGACCGCACCGGCCAGGTGCGTGACCAGGACCTCCTGCTGACTCCGGGCCGACACACCATCACGCTCGGCAACCAGGCCAAGGAGAAGTGATCGACATGTCTGAGAACAAGCCCAGCGTGCCGCCGCGCGACCCCAAAGTGGTGATCGCACTACGCAACTTCGCGATCTCGATCTCGGTCTTCAACATCGTCGGCTATGTGTTCCTCGGTTTCGAGCAGCCCTGGCTGTGGCCCCTCGTCGCCCTCGCCGTCGGCTACACCACCGAGATCGGCCTGGAGCACATCGGGGCCAGGGCGGAGGGCCGGGCGCCCCGTTACCTCGGCAACGGGCCGCGCGGGCTGGTGGAGTTCCTCTATCCGGCGCACATCACCAGCCTCGCCATGAACATGCTGATCTACGTCAACGACCAGATCCTCGTACTCGTCTTCGGGGTCGTCGTCGCGGTCGGCGCCAAGTGGGTGCTGCGCGCGCCGGTCAAGGGCAGGCTGCGCCACTTCATGAACCCGTCGAACTTCGGCATCGCGGTCGTCCTGCTGCTCTTCCCCTGGGCCAGCATCGCCCCGCCCTACCACTTCACCGAGTACGTGAACGGCTGGGTGGACTGGCTGATCCCCGCGCTCATCATCCTCGGCGGGAGCATGCTGAACGGCAAGCTCACCGGCCGGATGCCGCTGATCGCGGCCTGGGTCGGCGTCTTCGCCCTGCAGGCGATCGTGCGCGGTGTCTTCTTCGACACGTCGATCCCCGCGGCCCTCGGCATGATGACCGGCGTCGCCTTCGTGCTGTTCACCAACTACATGATCACCGACCCGGGGACGAGCCCGTCCCGGCCGGCCTCCCAGATCGCGTTCGGCGGCGGGGTCGCACTCGTGTACGGCCTGCTCACCGCGCTGCACATCGCGTACGCGATCTTCTTCGCCACCGCCGCCGTCTGCGCGGTGCGCGGCGCCTTCTTCTGGGCGCTGCACTTCGTCGACAAGGCCCGTGAGCAGCGGGAGATGGAGGCCCGTACATCGGCCCCGGCGGCCGCCCTCGCGGAGGCGCAGCCCGCGACCGTCCTCGCCCCGATCGAGCGGGACCGGAACATGGAGAAAGAGGTCGCCTCCGTATGAGCAGGATCGCGATCGTCGGCATGGCGTGCGTCTACCCGGACGCCGCCTCTCCCAGAGAGCTGTGGGAGAACGCACTCGCCGGGCGCCGCGCCTTCCGCCGGCTCCCCGACGTGCGGATGCGCCTGGAGGACTACTGGGACCCCGACCCGTCGGTGCCGGACCGCTTCTACTCCCGCACCGCCGCGGTGATCGAGGGCTACGAGTTCGACCGCATCGGCTACAAGATCGCCGGTAGCACCTACCGTTCGACCGACCTCACTCACTGGCTGGCGTTGGACGTCGCCGGCCGGGCGCTGGCGGACGCGGGCTTCGCGCAGGGGGAGGGACTGCCCCGCGAGCGCACCGGCGTCGTCGTGGGCAACACCCTCACCGGGGAGTTCACCAGAGCCAACGTCATGCGGCTGCGCTGGCCGTACGTCCGGCGCACCGTGGCCGCCTCACTCAAGGAGCACGGCTGGGACGACGAGCGACTGGCCGCGTTCCTCGCCGACCTCGAGACGGCCTACAAGAGCCCCTTCCCGCCCGTCGACGAGGACACGCTCGCCGGCGGCCTGTCCAACACCATCGCGGGACGGATCTGCAACCACTTCGACCTGGGCGGCGGCGGTTACACCGTCGACGGCGCCTGCTCCTCCTCGCTGCTGTCGGTCACCACCGCGTGCAAGGCCCTCATCGACGGTGACCTGGACGTCGCCGTCGCCGGGGGCGTGGACCTGTCGATCGACCCCTTCGAGATCATCGGGTTCGCCAAGACCGGCGCGCTGGCCAAGAGCGAGATGCGCCTGTACGACCGGCACTCCAACGGCTTCTGGCCGGGGGAGGGGTGCGGGATGGTCGTGCTCATGCGCGAGCGGGAGGCCATCGAGGCCGGCCGCCGGGTCTACGCGACCGTCGCGGGCTGGGGCGTCTCCTCCGACGGCCGGGGCGGCATAACCAGGCCCGAGGTCAGCGGCTACCGACTCGCCCTCCGGCGGGCCTACGAGCGTGCCGGGTTCGGCATCGAGAGCGTGGGCCTGTTCGAGGGGCACGGCACGGGCACAGCGGTCGGCGACACCACCGAACTCACCGCGCTGTCGCAGTCCAGAGCCGCGGCCGACCCGGCCGCACCACCGGCCGCGGTCACCTCGATCAAGGGCATGATCGGGCATGCCAAGGCGGCCGCCGGGGTGGCGGGACTGATCAAGGCGGCCATGGCCGTACACGAGCAGGTGCTCCCGCCGACCATCGGCTGCGTCGACCCGCACCAGGTGCTGACCGCTGCGGGAGCGCCGCTGCGCGCGCTGCGCAAGGCCGAGCCGTGGCCGGACGGGCCGGTACGCGCGGGCGTCACCGCCATGGGCTTCGGCGGCATCAACACCCACGTGGTGCTGGAGCGGAGCGGACCGCGGCGGCGCACCCGGCCGCCCACCCGGACCGGCATGCTGGCCGCCTCGCTGCAGGACGTGGAACTGCTGCTGGTCGACGCCGCCTCTCCGGAGGCGCTGCACGCGCGGCTCGCCGAGATCGCCGAGTTCGTGCCGCGGTTGTCGTACGCCCAGCTCGCAGACCTGGCGGCCGTTCTGCAGCGCGACCTGCGCGACCAGCCGTACCGCGCGGCCGTCGTCGTGTCCTCTCCCGAGGACGCGGAGCGGCAGCTGCAGCGGGTGCTGAACACCATCGAAAGCGGCGAGACGAGCCTGTTCTCCCCCGACGGCCGGGCGTTCTTCGGCCGTGCCGAGGAGCAGGGCCGGATCTGCTACCTCTTCCCTGGCCAGGGCTCGGGCCGCGGCACCGGGGGCGGCGCGCTGCGACGGCGCTTCACCGAGGTGGAGGAGGTCTACACCGCGGCGGCGCTTCCGACGTCCGGCGACATGATCGCGACGGAGGTCGCCCAGCCCCGCATCGTCACCGGCTCGCTGGCCGGTCTGCGCGCGCTGTCCCTGCTCGGCGTGGAGGCCGAGGTCGCCGTGGGCCACAGCCTGGGCGAGCTGTCGGCCCTGCACTGGGCCGGAGTCTTCGGTGCCGGAGCGTCCGGGGAAGAGACCGTGCTCCGCCTGGCGGCCCAGCGCGGCCGGGCCATGGCCGACCTCAGCGCCTCCGGCACCATGGCAGGTGTCAGGGCGGCGCCGGAGGCGGTGGCCGAACTGCTTACCGGCCTGCCCGTGGTGATCGCCGGGTACAACGGCCCCGACCAGACGGTCGTGTCCGGCCCGGCCGACGCGGTCGAGGCCGTCGGCCGCAGGGCGGTCGAAGCCGGCCTGGGCTGGACGCCGCTGGCGGTGTCCCACGCATTCCACTCCCCGCTGGTCGCCCCGGCGGCCGAAGCCTTCGGCGCGCGGCTCGACGGCGAACCGCTCGCCCCGATCGAGCGCCGGGTCGTCTCCACCGTCACCGGCGCTGAGCTGGAGCGGGACACCGACGTCCCGGCCCTGCTGCGCCGTCAGATCACCGACCCGGTGCGGTTCACCCAGGCGGTCGCGCTGGCGGCCAAGGACACCGACCTGTTCGTCGAGGTCGGCCCGGGCCGGGTGCTCAGCAGCCTGGCAGCGGCGGCCACCCAGGTGCCCGCCGTCGCCCTGAACACCGACGACGAGTCGCTGGCCGGGCTGCTGGGGGTGGTCGGCGCCGCCTACGTGAGGGGCGTGCCGATCCTCCACGAGGAGCTCTTCCACGGCCGCCTCGTGCGGCCCATCGAGATCGGCGCCGAGTTCGAGTTCTTCGCCAGCCCCGCCGAGCAGGCGCCGCGGGTACGGATATCCGGCGCCGCCCGGCGGCCCGCGTCCGTGGTGGAAGGGGACACGGCGGCGCCCGCCGGGGAACCGCCGGTGAACGGGCAGGGGTCCAGCCTCGACCTGTTGCGGCGGCTCGCCGCGGAACGCGCCGAGCTGCCGCTGGAGATGGTCGACGCGGACAGCCGCCCGCTCGACGAGCTGCACCTGAGCTCGGTCACGGTCATGCACATCCTCGATCAGGCCACCCAGCGCCTCGGCGTGCCGGCGGGGCAGGCGCCGACCAATCTCGCCACCGCGAGCCTGCGCGAACTGGCGGAGGCGCTCGACGAGCTGGTCGGCAGCGGTGACTCGGCCGCCACACCGGTGGTGGCCGGAGCCGCGCCGTGGGCCCGGCCGTTCTCCGTCGACCTGGACGAGCTGCCGCCGCCCAGCCGGGTGACGCCGCAGGAGAGTGGGACCTGGCAGGTCCACGCCCCCGCGGGGTCGGCACTGGCCGAGCCGCTGCGCCGGGCACTCGAGCGCGAGAAGACGGGCTCCGGCGTCCTGGTGTGCCTGCCGCCGGAGTGCGAAGAGGAGCACCTGGCGCAGGCGCTGGCCGGGGCGAAGGCGGCCCTGGTCGGCCCGCCCGGCGGCCGGTTCGTCCTGGTCCAGCACGGCCGGGGCGCGGCCGGGCTGGCCAAGACCCTCCATCTGGAGGCGGCGCAGGTGCGCACCACCGTCGTCCATGTGCCCCACGTGCCCGACCTGCCCGACGTGTCCGACGCGACCGCCCTGTCCGAGGCCGATCGGGTGGCCGGCTGGGTGGCCACGGAGGTGGCGGCGACCACCGGTTTCACGGAGGTGCATTACGACGCGGCCGGGAGGCGTCGGGTGCCGACGCTCCGGGCGATGCCGGTACGGCCTGCCCGCACCCGGCAGCCGCTCGACGCGTCCGATGTGCTGTTGGTCACCGGCGGCGGCAAGGGCATCACCGCCGAGTGCGCGCTGGCGGTGGCCGTGGACACCGGCGCCCGGCTGGTGGTGCTCGGCCGTTCCGACCCCGCCGACGACGCCGAGCTGGCGGCCAACCTCCGCCGGCTGTCGGGCTCCGGCGTGGCCGTCCACTACGCCCGCGCCGACGTCACCGACCCCGGCCAGGTGCGCCGGGCGGTCGCCGAGGCGGAGACGGCTCTCGGGCCGGTCACCGCGGTGCTCCACGGCGCCGGCCGCAACGAGCCCGCCGGGCTCGCGGGTCTCGACGCGACGGCCTTCCGCAGGACCTTCGCCCCCAAGATCGACGGCCTGCGCAACGTGCTCGACGCCGTCGACCCCGGCCGCCTGCGCCTGCTGGTGACCTTCGGCAGCATCATCGGTCGCGCCGGTCTGCACGGCGAAGCGCACTACGCCACGGCCAACGAGTGGCTCGCCGACATCACCGGCGAGTTCGCCGAGCGGCATCCGCGGTGCCGGACCCTCTGCATGGAGTGGTCGGTCTGGTCGGACGTGGGGATGGGCGAGCGGCTGTCGGTCGTCGACGGCCTGGCCAGGCAGGGCGTCACGCCGATCTCCCCCGAGCAGGGTGTGGAGATCATGCGGCGGCTGGTCGCCGACCCGGACGCGCCGTCCGTCGTCGTGATCAGTGGGCGGGCCGAGGGCGTCGGCACCGTACGCCGCGATCTTCCCGCGCTGCCGCTCCGGCGGTTCATCGGCAAGCCGCTGATCCGCTACCACGGCGTCGAGCTCGTCACCGAGGTCGAGATGAACGCCGGCACCGACCTCTATCTGGCCGATCACCTCCTCGACGGCAACCTGCTCTTCCCCGCAGTGTTCGGGATGGAGGCGATGGCCCAGGTGGCCGCCGCCGCGGTGGGGCGGGACGACGTCGCGGTGATCGAGGAGGCCGAGTTCCTGCGGCCGATCATCGTGCCGCCGGCCGGCGACACGACCATCCGCGTAGCCGCGACCGTCACCGGCGATGCCGTCGCGCAGGTCGCCATCCGCACCGCGGAGACCGGTTTCGCGGTGGAGCACTTCCGGGCACGCGTACGGTTCACCGCCGAGGCGGTGCCGGACGGGCCGCCGGACCAGATCACGCCGGGGCTGCCGCCGGTGCCGCTCGACCCGGCCGGCGAGATGTACGGCGACGTGCTGTTCCAGGGTGAGCGCTTCCACCGCCTGCGCCGCTACCACCGGGCCGCGGCACGCCACGTCGACGCCGATGTGGCCACCGCCGAGCCCGGGAACTGGTTCGCCGCCTTCCTGCCCGGCGACCTCGTGCTCGGCGACCCCGGCATGCGGGACGCGCTGATGCATGGCAACCAGGTCTGCGTGCCCGACGCCACGCTGCTGCCGACCAGGATTGACCGCCTGCAGCAGATCCCGGGACATCCCGGCCTGCGGCAGGCGGGGGAACTGCGCTACTGCGCCACGGAACGCTCGCGCGACGGCGACACCTACGTCTACGACATCGCGGTGCGCGACCGTGACGGCCAGGTCGTCGAGCGATGGGACGGCCTGCACCTGCAGGCCGTACGCAAGAAGGACGGGAGCGGGCCCTGGGCGGCGCCGCTGCTCGGCCCCTACATCGAGCGGACGCTGGAGGACCTGGTGGGCGCCCGGGTGGCGGTCGCCGTCGAGCCGGATGCCGTCGAGCCGGATGCCGTCGAGCCGGATGCCGTCGATCTGGACACCGTCGACCAGGGCGCCGTCGACCAGGGCGCCGTCGACCAGGGCGCGGAAGGGGGCGGGCAGCCGGACCGGGCGGCGCTGGCCGCCGGACGGGCCCTGGGCCGTCCGGCACCGGGTTATTCGACATCGGGTTATTCGGTACAGGGTTGTTCGGTACAGGGCAGCCCGATACAGGGGGACGAGACGGTGGTGACCTGCCACGGAGCCGGCGTCACCCTGTGCGTCGCCGCCGCTCCCGGAACGCCGGGCGAGGCTTCCGTCCCGCTGGGTGGTGCTTCCGTCCCGCTGGGCTGCGCGGTCATCCCGGTGGAGGGGCGCCCGGTGGAGGAGGCCCGGCTGCTGGCCGCCCGCGAGTGCCTCCGCGCCGCCGGTCTCGGGGCAGACGCCGCGCTGACTCCGCCGGAGCCGGGGCATGGGGCGTGGGCGGTGTTCGCGTCCGGCCGCCTGAGGATAGCGACACTCCTCACCACGCTCCGGGACACCACGGGTCCGGTGGTGTTCGCGGTCCTCACCGAAGGGCGTCGGTGACCCATGGCGAACTACTTCGAATACACGCACACAGTGGGCTTCGAGGAGACCAACCTCGTCGGCAACGTGTACTACGTCAACTATCTGCGATGGCAGGGGCGCTGCCGGGAGATGTTCCTCAAGCAGCGGGCGCCGGAGGTGCTGGCGGACCTGCAGGACGACCTGAAGCTGTTCACGCTCAAGGTCGACTGCGAGTTCTTCGCCGAGATCACCGCCTTCGACGAACTGTCCATCAGGATGCGCCTGGTCGATCTCACCCAGACCCAACTCGAGTTCAGCTTCGACTACGTGCGGCTGAACCGTGCGGATGGAGACCGTCCCGACGTAGACCGGGACGAAGGCACAGGCGGCAGGACCGAGACCCTCGTCGCCCGCGGCAGGCAGCGGGTGGCGTGCATGCGGGGACCGAACACCCGTACGGCCCCCTCCCTGGTCCCCGAGTCGCTGGTCAAGGCCCTCGAACCATACGCGCTGTAGGGAGTCTCCCGTGGATCTTCGCGGTAGTGACCGCGGAAGACCACGAAGATCTACGGGACCCGGCCCGGGCGCGGATCCCGCCAGTGAGTCAGGACAGTGAGTAAGGCCAGGGAGCCAGGACAGTGAGCCAGGACAGTGAGCCAGGAGGTCAGCGTGAACGTGCCCGACTCCATCCTTTCGGACCAGAAGTCCCTGCGGCGGGCGTTCGGGACGTTCGCCACCGGCGTCACGGTGGTGACGACCGGCGACCCCGTCCCGCACGCCATGACGGCGAACTCCTTCGCCTCGGTCTCCCTCGATCCCGCGCTCGTGCTGGTCTGTGTCGACCGGTGCGCGGTCATGCACAGATGCCTCAGCATGGCGGGTCGTTTCGGGGTCAATGTGCTGGCCTCCCATCAGGAGGCCGAGGCCAGGCACTTCGCGGACCGTTCGCGGTCGCTGGGCGCGGCCCAGTTCGAACACGTCGACTGGCTGCCCGGTTCGCTGACCGGCGCCCCGCTGCTCAGCGGGGCGCTGGCCCGCTTCGAATGCGAACTGACGGCCGCCCACGACGGCGGGGACCACACCATCTTCCTCGGCAAGGTGCTGTGGCTCGACCAGCGGCCCGACCGTGAGCCCCTGGTCGTCTTCCGCAGCGGGTTCCGCCAGATCACTCCGGAGCGGGTCGAGGTGACCGCGTGAGCGCGCAGCACGCCGCCGCCCGCCGCCGGGTGCCCCCGGGGCCGCCCCGCACCGCGGGCCCGATGCTCTACCACAAGCTGGCGCGGGACCGGCTCGGCCTGATGTCGCTGGCCGCGACGTACGGCGACGCGGTCCGGCTGTCCGTCGGTCCCAAGACCCTCTATTTCTTCAACCATCCCGATCACGCCAAGCAGGTGCTGGCCGACAACAGCGTCAACTACCACAAGGGCGTCGGCCTGGTCCAGGCGCGGCGCGCCATCGGGGACGGGCTGTTGACCAGCGAGGGTGAGCTGTGGCGCAAGCAGCGGCGGATGATCCAGCCGGTGTTCCAGAACAAACGGATCGCCCGGCAGGACGCCGTCATCGCGGAGGAGGCGGCCAAGCTGGTGGACCGGCTGCGCACGCGGATCGGCGGAGCCCCGGTCGACGTGGTCGCGGAGATGACCGGGCTCAGCCTCGGTGTGCTGGGCCGCACCCTGCTCGACGCCGACCTCGACGCCTTCGGCTCGATCGGCCACGCGTTCGAGGCGGTGCAGGACCAGGCCATGTTCGAGATGGTGACGCTCGGCATGGTGCCGATGTGGGTTCCGCTGCGCAGGCAGCTCCGGTTCCGCCGGGCCCGCGGATACCTGCAGCGCGTCGTCGACCACCTGGTGGCCGACCGCCTGCGCCGGGGCGACGGCGACGACCTGGTGTCCCGCCTGATCGCCTCGACCCGGGAGGAGGCCGACCCCCGGGTCGGCCGGCGGCGGATGCGCGACGAACTGGTCACGCTGCTGCTGGCCGGGCACGAGACGACGGCGAGCACGCTGTCATGGACCTTCCATCTGCTGGACCGGCATCCGGACGTGCGGGAACGGCTGCACGTCGAGGCCGTCGAGGTGCTGGGCGACCGGCTCCCGACGCATGAGGACCTTCCCCGGCTGCGCTACACGGCCATGGTGATCGAGGAGGCCATGCGCCTCTACCCGCCCGTGTGGATGCTGCCCCGGCGGGCCCTGCGGGACGACGAGGTGGGCGGCTATCACGTGCCGGCCGGGTCGGACGTCCTCATCAGCCCCTACACGCTGCACCGGCATCCGGCGTTCTGGGACGAGCCCGACCGGTTCGCCCCAGAACGGTTCGACCCGGATGCGCCGGCGGGCCGCCCCCGATACGCGTACATCCCGTTCGGCGCCGGCCCACGGTTCTGCGTCGGAAGTCATCTCGGCATGATGGAGGCCGCCTTCGTGACCGCCATGGTCGCCCGGGATCTGCGGCTCTCCGGTATGCCCGGCCACCTGCCGGTCCCGGAGGCCATGCTGTCGCTCCGGGTGCTCGGAGGGCTGCCGATGTCCGTGCACGCGGCCCGCGGCGTCCGCGTCTGAGGTGTCGATCAGTTCCTGACACCCGCCAGTTCCGCCGCCACCAGCTCGCGCAGCGCGAGCAGCACCGGAGGGTCGAGCACGCTCATCGGCCTGAGCCGGATGTCCGCGTGCGCGGTGGCGGCGGCACCGGGCTGGACCGTTATCGGCCCGTGCCGTCCGATGCACAGTCCCTCGTCGCCGCGGGCCGGGTGCTCGATGGCGTCCTCACGGCCGGCCGCGGCCGATTGCACGATCAGGTGCCACGTGCCCTCGGGCACGTCCTTCAGCACGTACGGCCCGGGCCGGGACAGGACGGTGTACCTGATCGGCCAGCCCTCCAGGATGCTGTCGGGAAACAGGCCGGCGAAGACGGGACGGTCGTCGAGCGGTGAGGAGATCAGTCCTCGGACGGTGGTCGTCGTGGTTCCCGGGGTCGTCGTGGTCCCCGGGGTCGTGGCGCGGTGTCCCGGGGTCGTGGCGTGGTGTCCCGGGGCTGCGGCGCGGTGTTCCGGCGGGGTGAGGCTCTCGAAGCGGCGGTATCTGCTCGGAGAGAGGCCGACGCTGCCGGCGAACCGGGAGCTGAAGGTGCCGACGCTGGAGTAACCGACCCGGTGGCTGATGTCGGTGACGGTCAGCGTGGTCGAGGTCAGCAGGCGCTTGGCCTCGCGCAGCCGTACGGCTGACAGGAACCGGCCGGGGGAAAGGCCGGTGACCCGCTGGAAGATCCGGGAGAAATGAAATTTACTGAACATCGCGGTGCGTGCCAGGTCATCGATGGTGAGCGGTTCCCCCAGATTTTCCTGCATGTCCTCGACAACCCGAAGAACGGCCGTGGTGATGACATCGTCCATTACTCCTCCCTTTACGTGGAAGTGTCGTATCAGCTCATGTTCCATGCCTCGGTATACGAGTGACCGATCCGTTACGCTCCGCATGTATCTGGAGAAATGGCAGGCAGTAGTGCTGGCATGAATGCCGTCCGATGGGTGCGGGGGGGATTGACCGGCCTTTTCGCCGTGGTGACGATCGACCTTTTCCGCTATTTACACGTGCCGAACGGATAGGAATGCTGCACGGGTGGATCGGATTTCTCGGAAAATATTCTCCGTAGTCACCCGGTCACCAGGGGAATATTCGCCCGGGCGGCGACCGGAATGGTGCCGGCCGTCCGGGCGGTCTTTCGCCCTCATTTCCCTCACCCGGTGATCGTAGGCGCGCCTCCGGCGCCAGAGGCACCCCTGACTTGTGGTAAGGGCGTGCGATAGGGGTTGTGACGCCACGTGATCGAACCCAATGCTGAATGCACCGGGTGAAGGAGAAGTCCTGCCCCCTGAGAAGCCCCGTCCCCCCCTGTCTTTGGAGTGTGAGCGGAGATGGCCGAGGCTCGCGACGACGAGTTCTCGCGCTACGTGAAGGAGGCCAGGCCGGCGCTGCGGCGGGCCGCGTTCCTGCTCTCGTCCGACTGGCACGAGGCCGAGGACCTCGTGCAGCGGACCCTGATGGCGATCCATCGGCACTGGGACAACCTGGAACGGCGTGACAAGATCACCGGATATGCCCGGGCCGTGATGATCCGACTGATCAGCAGCGACCGCAGAACGCACCGGTGGTCCCGCGAGGTCCTCCACGAGCGGCCGCCGGAGCCGGAGCCGTCGCCCGATCCGTACGCGCGCGTGGTCGACCGCCTGCTCCTGATGAACGCGCTGGCCGCCCTCGGTCCCCGGCAGCGGACCGCCGTCGTCCTGCGCTACTGGGAGGACCGCAGTGTGGAGGAGACCGCCGGGGTGATGGGCAGCGAGGGCTCGACCGTGCGCAGCCAGACCGTCCGCGCGCTGGCCGCCCTCCGCTCGGCGCTCGCCGATGACGGCAACGCGAAAGATGCGCCCGGCCAGGCGATGCCCGGACCATGTAGGGAACCTGAGCCGAACTGAGAAACGAGGGGACGTCCATGCCGCCAAGCTCAGCCGAACAGCAGGTCAGGACGACGACGTTGGAGGCGTTCGCGGACACGATCGTCCCCGGTGAGAAGCGGTTCGACGGGGACAGGGCGGTGGCCGGCGCCGCCCCGGGCGGTGGCGCGGTGGCGGCCGGCGCGATCGAACTGCTGGAGTGGGACGCGACCGGCGTCACGGAGGGCCTGGACGACTACGCCCGCCTGCTGAACGACCACGCCCGCTCCTACGCCGAGGAGCACGACCTGGCTGTCGACGAGTCGGTGCCGCCGTTCGTCGCGCTCTCCTTCGAGCACCGGACCGCGCTGGTCGGGCGACTGGTCTCGCCCGCTCATCCGGAGAAGGAGTTCTGGGTCCTGCTCACCCTGTTCAGCAACATGGCCTTCGATTCCGCGGCCCACCTGCACACCGCCGACGCGATCGCGTCGGGACACCCCGGCCTGGCCGCGATGGGCGTCACCGCGCCCGGCCCGGACCGGCTGTGGCGCTTCCCCGCGTTCTCGTACGGCAGGCCGCTGGCTCGCACGCACCCGGACACGACCCCCTCAGGGAGCCCCGCATGACCAGTACAGAACGTACGGACGTCCTCGTGGTCGGAAGCGGCTTCGGCGGTTCGATCGCCGCATATCACCTCGCGGCCGGAGGCGCCGACGTCGTCGTGCTCGAACGTGGCCCGTGGCTGAAGAGCGAGGAGTTCGAGCACGATTTCAAGCTCGGCTCGTCGTACACCAGGATCTTCGACTTCGTCGCCGGTGACGGCATGAGCGTGCTCGGCGGCAACTGCGTCGGCGGCGGCAGCGTCGTCTACTTCGCCGCGATGCCCCGGGCGCCGCGCTTCGTCTTCGAGCGCCGGGGCGGCATCGGGCGGCGGATGTGGCCGGTCGCAGTCAGCCGCGACACGCTCGATCCGTGGTACGACCGGGTGGCCGAGTCGATCGAGATCACCAAGCAGGGCTGGGGCGACGTCACCTACGCCGGCGGGCTGTGGGCCGCAGCCTGCCATCACGCGGGTCGTACGGCCAACCCGGTCCCGGCCGCGATCGACCGGGGCCGGTGCACGAACTGCAACTGGATGATGGCCGGGTGCCGGTTCGACGCCAAGCAGTCGCTGCTGCTCAACTATCTGCCCGGGGCACTCGCCCACGGTGCGCGGATCCGCCCCCTGCACGAGGTGCAGCGCATCTCCCGGAATGACGACGGCTCCTACCGGGTGCACTACGACCTCATCGACGACGAGGACTACCGGATCCGCACCGGAGGCGGGACGATCGACGCCAAGATCGTCATTCTCTCGGCGGGAGCGGGCGCCACGCCGGTCATCCTGCAGCGCAGTGAGGCGGAGCTGGGCACGATGCCGCACGCCGTCGGACGGTACTTCTCGGGCAACGGGGAGCGGCTCAACACCGCGGTGCTGAACGAGGACCGGGTGCGCGAGGTGCTCGGTCTGGGCCGCGAGGACGGCCTGGCCTACGCCGCCAACCAGATCGGCAAGGGACCGACCGTGGCGAACTGGGACAGGCTCGACGGCTCCCTGCCCGAATACACCCGCTACTCCCTGGAGCAGCTCTACTTCCCGCCCGGCCTCGGGACCATCCTCGCCCAGGTGGCCGACACGGCCGGTCCGACCTGGTTCGGGGCCAAGAAGAAGGAGATGCTCAAGCGCTGGCAGTCGTGGCTCATCATCTTCCAGATGATCGAGGACGACAACGAGGGAGTGTTCGGCCCGCCGCCCGCCGCGGGCAACGCCGATCGGATCTCCCAGCAGATGCTCGGCGTCGGGCGCCTCAGGTACCGTCCCACGGAGAACACGCTGCGCGCGTGGGCGATGGCCGACGCCGACGTGAAGGACATCCTGGAGCGTGACGGCCTGGCCACGGTGACGCCCTGGACCAACGACGTGGTCGGCGCGTACACAGTGCACCCGCTGGCCTCCTGCCGCATCGGCGACGACCCCGCGACCTCGGCCCTGGACGACGGTCACGAGCTGCGCGGGCATCCCGGGATCTTCGTCACCGACGGCTCTGCCGTACCGGGGGCGCTCACCGTCAACCCCGCGATGACCATCGCCGCGCTCGCCGAGCGCGCCGTCCCCGGCATCGTTCGGGCCGCGCGGGAGCGCGGCGTGGACGTCGTGTACGGCGCGCCCGCCCCCGGCGGCGGCACCGCCGGACGGCGCGGCGTCGCCGAGCTGGTGCCGAGCCTGGTGCGCGAGTAGTGCGATGGGCGCGCTGCTCACCCGCCTCATGCTGCGGGGATCGCTGGCTCAGATCCGCCATGTCTCACCGGTGCCGCCGGGTGCGGCGCCGGACCTCGTCGCCCGGGTCTACGCCCAGATGGCACGGGACTTCGGCATGCTCGCGCCGCCCGTGGCGCTGCACTCGCCTGCTCCTGAATGCCTGGCCGCCTGCTGGCTGATGCTGCGGGAGTCGCTGCTCACCAGTGGAGCGGCCGGTCGGACGGCCAAAGAAGCGGTCGCGGTGCGGGTCTCGGCCGCCAACTCCTGCCCGTACTGCGTGGACGTGCACCGTGCGACGCTGCGCGGTCTCGCCGGGAAACGGGAAGCGGCCCCGGAACCCGCCGCCGCGCCGGACCGGGAGGCGGCCACGGAATCGGCCGCGGAGCTGGCCGGGGTCGCCCTGACCTTCCACTACCTGAACCGGATGGTCAACGTCTTCCTCGGTGACTCTCCGCTCCCTCCGCGGCTGCCCGCCCGGGCACGCCCCGGCCTCATGCGCCTGTTCGGCCTGGTCATGCGCCCGGCCGCGCGACGGGAAACGCCGCCGGGCGAATCGCTCGGCCTGCTGCCCGAGGCGCCGCTGCCCGGCGACCTGTCCTGGGCCGGCCGCACCGCGAACCTCGCCGGCGCCTTCGCCCGGGCCGCCACCGCGATCGAGGCCGCCGGCCGCCGTGCCGTACCCGATCCGGTCCGGGAACTGGTCGTCGAACGGCTCGGCGGGTGGGACGGCGCTCCGCCGGGTCTCGGCCGGGCCTGGGCGGTGGAGGCCGCCGCCGGTCTGGCGCCCGCCCATCGTCCGGCCGGCCGCCTGGCTCTGCTGACCGCCATGGCCTCCTACCAGGTCGACCGGCAGGCCATCGAGGAGTTCCGCCGTGCCGTGCCCGATGACGTCGCCCCCGGAGACAGGGAGCTCGTCGAGCTGACCGCATGGTCGAGCCTGGCGGCCGCCCGCCGGTTCGCCTCCGCTGACTCATTCACACCCCGCACGATCTCCTGAGAGGACGGCAAAGATGCGACTGGAAGAAGTGCTCAAGGACCTCACGGCCGAGGGCGACGAGGTCGACCGCCTGGTGGCCGATCTCAGTCCCGAACAGTGGGCGCTGCCCACGCCGGCGCCCGGCTGGACGGTGGCGAACCAGATCGCCCACCTGGACTTCATCTTCCGCCTGGCGGGGACCGCAGCCTCCGACGCGGCGGCGTTCCGCGAGATGACGGCCAAGGCCAAGGCCGGCTTCGACGCGGCCGTGAACGCGGCGCTGGCGGCCTACGCGGACGACACCCCGGAGGATCTGCTCACCCGCTGGCGGGCCCAGCGGGTGAGCGCGGTGGAGGCGCTCGCGGCCGTTCCGGCGGGCGAGACCGTGCCGTGGCTGGTCAACCCGCTGCCGCCGGCCGTGCTCGCGTGCGCCGGGATCATGGAGCTGTTCGCGCACGGGCAGGACATCGCGGACGCGCTGGGGGTCCGGCCGGAGCGGACGGACCGGCTCCGGCACCTGGTCGGGTTCGCCGTGCTGACCAGGGACTTCGGTTATCAGGCGCGCGGGCTGACCGCGCCGGACGCGCAGTTCCGGTTCGAGATCACCGCGCCTTCCGGCGAGCTTTGGGAGTTCGGCCCGGCTGACGCGGAGCAGCGGGTCAGCGGCCCGGCTGTCGACTTCTGCCTGCTCGTGACCAGGCGCCGCCACCGTGACGATCTCGCGGTGACCGCCGTCGGCGCCGAGGCCGATCAGTGGCTGGACATCGCGCAGGCATACCGAGGCCCGGCCGGGCCCGGCCGCGCCCCCGGTCAGTTCGCCGCCCTCGCGGCCTGACCCGCGCTGGCCGATCTGCTGGCCAGAGGAAATCGCGGACACGCGCAGATCACCGGGCGCCAGAGAGCCGCCCCCGGGGGCCCCGGGGGCGGCGGCTCAGCAATGTCGGAGATGCCGCATGGTTCCCCCCGACGCATGCTTACTGCGATCAGCGTCGGGTCCGGCCGTACGCGAGGAGGGAGATGGTCATGAAGGCTCTGGTGTTGTCCGGTGGGCACGGCACACGGCTGCGGCCTTTCAGTTACTCCATGCCCAAGCAGCTGATCCCGGTCGCCAGAGCGAACTGGACGGGCACGTCGTCGTCGAGGCCGGAGCCCGGATCAGGAACTCCCGGATCGAAGGCCCGGTGATCGTCGGCGCCGGCTCGGTGGTCGAGGGCAGCCACATCGGACCGAACGTCTCCATCGGTCGTGACTGCGCGCTGCGGTTCACCCGGATCACCGATTCTGTGGTGCTGCAGGGGGCTTCGCTCATGGGCGCCGGAGGTCTCGAGTGGTCGCTCATCGGGCGGTTCGCCACCATCGGCCCGGGCACCGTCCGCCGGCGTCTTGTGATCGGCGACCACACGCGGATCGAGCTGAGCGCATGAAGGCGCACTGTGCGATGCCTTCCGGGCCGGGACGCCGTCTCAACTGACGGCCCCGGCTCGAGCATCAGACGACGAGAGGATCAAGAAGATGGCCGACGACCAAGCCCCGGCGACGGGGCGGAGAGCATGGATCGGGCTGGCCGTGCTGGCTCTGCCCACCATGCTGCTGTCCCTGGACATCAGCGTGCTGTTCCTGGCCCTGCCGCACCTGAGCACCGATCTCGGAGCCGACAGCACCCAGCAGCTGTGGATCACCGACATCTACGGGTTCATGACCGCGGGATTCCTGGTCACGATGGGGACCTTGGGGGACCGGATCGGCCGGCGGAAGCTGCTGCTGATCGGCGCCACGGCGTTCAGCCTCGTCTCGCTCGTCGCGGCGTTCTCGGTCAGCGCCGAGATGTTGATCATCGCCCGGGCGCTGCTCGGGATCGTCGGCGCCACACTGCTGCCCTCGACCCTCGCGCTGATCACCAACATGTTCCACAATCCCCGGCAGCTGGGGTCGGCCATCGCGATCTGGGCGACGTCCTTCATGGTCGGCGTCGCGCTCGGGCCCGTGATCGGCGGGGCGCTGCTGGAGAGCTTCTGGTGGGGCTCGGTCTTCCTGGTCAGCCTGCCGGTCATGGGCCTGCTGCTGGTGACGGCGCCGTTCCTGCTGCCTGAGTACCGCGATCCCGCCGGGGGGCGGCTCGACCTGCCGAGCGTGGCGCTGTCGCTCGCCACGATCCTGCCGATCGTCTACGGACTCAAGGAGCTGACCAGGAGCGGCTGGGGCGTCCCGTCCGTCGCCGCCCTGCTGGCCGGGGTGCTCATGGGCGTCGCGTTCGTCACGCGGCAGTCCCGGCTGGCCCACCCGCTGCTCGACGTGCGCCTGTTCCGCCACCGCTCGTTCAGCGGCGCGCTCACCGTCGGGATGCTCGTCGGTGCCCTCCAGACCGGCACCGGGCTGCTCGTCGCCATCTACCTGCAGAGCGTCGCGGGACTCTCACCGCTCCAGGCCGGGCTGTGGCTGGTGCTCCCGGCGCTCGCCCTGGTCGTATCGATCAACGTGACTCCGCGCCTGGCCCGCAGGATCCGCCCGGCCCACATCCTCGCGGGCGGCATGGCCATCGCGATGCTCGGCCAGCTCATGATCGCCCAGATCGACGGCTCGGCCGGGCCGATCGCCCTGCTGATCGGCGTGAGCGTGGTCTACTTCGGCGTCGGGCCGGTGGGCGGGCTGATCAACCAGGTCGCGCTGGGGTGCGCCCCGCCGGAGAAGGCCGGGTCCGCCGCTTCGATGGTCTCGACCGGTGGAGAGTTCGGCGTCGCGCTGGGCGTCGCGGTCTTCGGGACGATCGGCGCCGCCGTCTACCGCGGTCAGCTCACCCTCCCCGCCGGGGTGCCGGCCGACGTCGCCCAGGCCGGCGTCGACGGCGGTGTCAGCGGCGCGGTGGCCGCGGCCGCACGGCTTCCCGAGGCCCTCGGCACAGAGCTGGTCCGTCTCGCGAGAGAGGCCTTCACCAGCGGGCTGAACGTGGTCGCGGCCGTCAGCGTCGTCGCCTTCTGCGCTCTCGGCGTTCTCGCGCTCACCCTGCTCCGGCAGGTCGGCCCGCTCACCGGCCACGGCGACCACGGCGGCCACCCGGAGCCGGTGGTACGGCACGAGGAACTCGCCGTGTCCTCCGATCGGTAGGCGTCCGATCGCCAGGCGTCCGATCGGTAGGCGTCCGATCGGCGGGCGTCCGATCGGCGGGCGTTCATCGGTCGGCG
The DNA here is from genome assembly GCF_016863115.1 of Sphaerimonospora thailandensis. Classification (GTDB taxonomy): domain Bacteria; phylum Actinomycetota; class Actinomycetes; order Streptosporangiales; family Streptosporangiaceae; genus Sphaerimonospora; species Sphaerimonospora cavernae. The sequence continues at coordinate 40,402 of NZ_BOOG01000002.1, read as the reverse complement.
GTGCCCGGCGGGTCAGAGGGCGGCCGGCAGTGTGAGCGGCAACCCGAAGGCCGGGAAGAGGCGGGGTTCGAAGGCGATGATCTCCGCGATCTTCCCGGCCTCGATCCTGAGCACGTCGAGCACCTGGGCCCGGAACTCGGGCTCGCCCGGCCGGCGGACGTAGGCTGCGGAGGCCGGCTGCCCGTTGGCCCGCGTGGGCACGCACCGCCAGTCCCCGTGATGGTACGGCGAGGCCGGATCGAAGACCTGCTTCGTGAAGGCCATGATGGACGCGCGTCCGGCGAACCACATCGGGTGCGGCGGCATCGTGAGCCGCACGTCCTCGCGGAGCAGTTCGGCGATGGCCGTGTCGTCCGCCTGCTCGTGCGCGTCCATGTAGCGCTGGAGCAGCGCGCGCTCCTCCTGCGTCGGATCGGCCGCCGGGGCCCATTCCAGCCGGCGCTGGGGGAGGTGCTCCTTCATCGCGGGCCGGGCCCGCTGGAGCGCGCTCTTCACCGATGCGACGCTCACGTCCAGCAGCTCCGCGGTCTCGCCGGCCGGCCAGCCGAGCACGTCGCGCAGGATCAGCACCGCCCGCTGCCTGGGCGGGAGGTGCTGGATGGCGATGAGGAACGCCAACTCGACGGTCTCCTTGGCCTCCACGAGCGCGTCCGGTTCGGTGTCGCCCGGCGCCGGCGGCTCCAGCAGGTGGTCGGGGTACGGCTGCAGCCAGGAGATGTCGACCGGGGGAGGCGCGGCGGTGTTCGATCCCGGTGCGTGGCGGCGCGGCCGGCGGGGATGGCGGTCGAGGAAGTCCAGGCAGGCGTTGGTGGCGATGCGATACAGCCAGGCCCGGAACGTCGATCGGCCCTGGAAGGTCTCCCGCCTGCGCCAGGCGCGTAGGAACGTCTCCTGGACCAGGTCCTCGGACTCCTCCAGTGAGCCGAGCATGCGATAGCAGTGGACCTGCAACTCCCGCCGGTGGCGCTCGACGAGCTCGGCGAACTCCTCCTCCATGGGGACAGGACTGACAGGACTGTCGTCGATCCCGCTCACGCAACGCCCTCCCCGTGCGACCCGATCCCGCGATTGTCAGTATCGCCGATCGGGCCGGGGTGGGCTCGGCTATCCGAGGCCGAAGCGCGCTCTGGCGAGCTCGCGGTTGGCCAGGGTGGAGAGGAAGATCGCGAATCCGGCGTGGCTGTGCAGGGTGGACATGTCACGCCACACGCGTTCGACGCGTTCTCCCTGGCGGACCGCGCTTGAGCCGGCCGTGGGGAACAGGTGCCCCTCGACCGCGCGCCAGCACAGCCTCGCGGCCTCGCGGCTGATCGTGGCCAGCCGCACGTCGCGTTCCCTCGTGAACGCGGCCGGGCCTTCGGCGCAGGTCTCGCGCCACTGCCGGATCGCGTGCAGGAGGGCCGCCTCGGCCGCGGCGATCATGCCGCTCGCCTCGCCGTACCAGTACTGGTAGTCAGGGTCCTGGACGCGGGGGACGATGGGCGGGAAGACGGTCGTCCGCCCTGTCATCAGCTCCTCGTAGGCGTCGAGCGCTCCCTGCGCCATGCCCACCACGATGGCGGCGCTGTTGAGCAGCATGAAGCTGAGCGGGCCGCCGCCGTACTCCGGGTTGCCGTGCAGCACCCGGCCCGGGGTGCCGGTCGTGATGTCGATCTGGCTCAGGTGGGTGGGGAGGGTGAAGTGCTCGGGGACGCGGCCGTCCTCGATCGCGATGCTGTGCGAACCGCTGCCCCTGAGACCCAGTTGCCGTCCCCAGTCGTCCAGCCTGCGCCACTGGTCGCGGGGGACGACGAACATCATGGGCATGGGCGGCAGCCCGTCGCGGGGTGAGACGAGGGTGTGGCCCAGGAAGTGGCTGGCGTACGGCGCCCCCGAGCAGTAGTTCCAGGTGCCGTTGAGCACCCAGCCTCCGTCCGGCCCGTAGGTCGCGGTGCCGCTGGGGCCGACGGTGGCGGGACAGATGAAGTCACCGGCGCCGAACAGCTCCGCCTGGGCTCGCTCGCCGAAGAGCGTGGCGACCGCGAGTGCGTGGGCGTGTCCCAGGGAGTACATCCACCCGGTCGACGGACAGGCCCGGGCGAGCACCATCGACACGCGCAGGAAGGTCTCCATCCCGAACTCGTAACCGCCGTACCGCCGGGGCACGAGGATGCGGTAGAAGCCGGCCTCGCGGAACGCCTCGTGGGTGTCCGGCGCGTAGAACGTGCGGCGTTCGGTCTCTTCCTGCCGGTCGACGAGGGCCGGCGCGATCGCCTCGGCCCTCGCGATGATCTCCGCCGGTGTGAGGTCCGGTTCCGGCGGTTCTTGGACTCCGTGCTCCGGAGCGTTCGCGGCGACTGTCATGGCTGGACTGGTCCTCCGTGTCGGTGTCGGCGCCGTGTGATCAACGGTCACACGCGCCGGGGCCGGCCCGCACCTCGCGGATTGCGGACTCCCCGCCGGCCGTCTCCCGCGATCAGGGCCGTCTCCCGCAATCAGGAAGGTGCGCGGGCCGGTCGGCGGTGCGACGGTCGAGTGGTGCGCGGTGGCGTGAGCAGCGACCGTCTGACTCTCCGACTCTTCTTCAGGAGGACATGGTGTTGACCACCGACGTTCCGACGCGAGAGGCGCTCGTCCGCCGCGCGTCGGAGCTGGTGCCGGCGCTCCGTGAGAACGCGGCCGGGACCGAGGAGAACCGGCGGCTCTCCGACGAGGTGATCGAGACGCTGGCCGACGCCGGCGTCTTCAGGATGCGGGTCCCGGTCCGTTACGGCGGGTACGAATGCGACGCCCGCACCCTCGTCGACGTGGCCGCCGAGCTTGGCCGCGCCGACGGCTCCACCGCGTGGACCGCTTCGGTGTACTGGATCCCGACGTGGATGACGTGCCTGTTCCCCGAAGCGGTCCAGGACGAGGTGTTCTCCACCCCGGATGTGCGGATCTGCGGGACGCTGAGCCCCGGCGGCACCGCCACCCCGGTCGACGGGGGCGTCGTCGTCAGCGGCAGGTGGGGGTTCATCAGTGGCGCCCACCACAGCCACTGGCAGGAGATCGTGGCGGTCCTGGTGGGGCCGGACGGCCCCCCGACGCCGGTCATGGCGCTGGTCCCCATGGCCGAGTTGCGGATCATCGACGACTGGCACACGTCGGGCCTGAAGGGCACCGGCAGCGTCACCACGGTCGCGCAGGAGGTGTTCGTCCCGTACGAGCGTGTCGTGCCGTTGGCCGACGTGCTGGAGGGCCGCCATGCCTCGGCGGTCAACGCCGACCGTCCGATCTACCGGGCGCCGCTGCTTCCCGTCGCCTCGGCCTCCTCCGTCGGGTCCGTCATCGGCCTCGCCAGGGCCGCCAAGGAGGCGTTCTTCGCCCGGCTGCCCGAGCGTAAGATCACCTATACCGGCTACGAGAGTCAGCGCGAGGCCCCGCTGACCCATCTGCAGGTCGCCGAGGCGTCGATGAAGATCGACGAGGCCGAGTTCCACGCCCATCGGCTGGCGGCGCTGCTGGATTCCAAGTGTGCAGACGGCTCGCCGTGGACGCTCGAGGAGCGCGCCCGCGCCCGGGCCGACATGGGCGCGGTGTGCCGGCTCGGCAAGGAGGCGGTCGACGTCTTCGCGCTGGCCAGCGGTGGTTCGTCCATCTACAACGACGTGCCGATCCAGCGGATCGCCCGCGACGTCCAGGCCGTCAACCTCCACGCGCTCATGCACCCCAACACCAACGCCGAGCTGTACGGCCGAGTGCTGTGCGGGCTCGAGCCCGACACCCTCTACATCTGATCGGAGGACGACCATGAGCACGACCATGAGCACGACCAGCCCCGTAGTCTCGGGCCCGACGGCCGCCGACGGTGACGCTGACCGGGCCGCTGACCGGGCCGCGGCCGCCGCGGTGCCGCAGCGCATCGTCGCGGCCTGGGCCGAGCACGATGCCGACGCCTTCGCCGCGGTATTCACCGAGGACGGCACCATGATCCTTCCCGGTGTGTACCGGAAGGGGCGAGAAGAGATCCGTTCCTTCATGGCCGCCGCCTTCGCCGGGCCGTACAAGGGAACCCGGGTGACCGGCCAGCCGATCGACATCCGGTTCTTCAACGAGGAGTCCGGGGTGCTGATCACCCTCGGCGGAGTGCTGGCCGAGGGGGAGACCCAGGTCAGCGACGAACGCGCGGTCCGGGCCTCATGGGTGGTCGTCAAGCGGGACGGCGAGTGGCGGCTCGGCGCATACCAGAACAGCCCTCGCGGTGACACCTGAGCCGGGGCCGGAAAGGTGGAGGTGGTGACCGGGATGCGCGCCCTCGTCGGAGACCGCGCGGTGGTGCTCGGCGGAGGCATGGCGGGGCTGGTCGCCGCGCGTGTGCTCGCCGACGCGTACGCGCGGGTGCTGATCGTCGACCGCGACCGGCTGATCGGGGCGAGCGGCCCGCGACGCGGCGTCCCGCACGGGCGCCACGCGCACGCCCTGCTCGCCCGCGGTCAGCAGATCCTGGACGAGCTGTTCCCCGGGCTCAAGTCGGATCTGGACGCGGCCGGGGTGCCGGCCGGGGACCTCGCCGACGACCTGCGCTGGTACTTCAACGGCAGGCGGCTGCGGCAGGCCCCCACCGGGCTGCTCAGCGTCTCGGCGACGCGGCCCGTGCTGGAGGACCACGTCCGGGCCAGAGTGGCCGCGCTGCCCAACGTCACGGTGGCCGACCGGTGCGACATCCTGGCGCTGACGACCACGCCCGGCCGCGACCGCGTCACCGGCGTGCGGGTGCGGCGCAACGACGAGGACGGCGCGGAGGAGGTCATCGAGGCCGATCTGGTGGTCGACGCCACCGGCCGGGGCTCGCGGACTCCGGCGTGGTTGGAGGAGCTCGGCTACCGGCGGCCGGAGGAGGACCGCGTGAAGGTCGGCCTCGCCTACACCACACGCCACTTCCGGCTGCGGTCCGATCCCTACGACGGCGACCTGTCGATCAACCCGGTCGCCTCGCCGGCCAACCCCCGGGGGGCGTTCTTCCCCAAGCTGCCCGGCGGCGTGAGCCAGCTGTCCCTCACCGGGATGCTCGGTGACCACGCGCCGGCCGAGCTCGAGGGTTTCCTCGCCTTCGCCAGGTCCCTGCCCATACCGGAGATCTACGAGGCGATCCGCGACGCCGAACCGCTCGACGAGGGCGTCACCTTCCGGTTCCCCGCGAGCGTACGGCACCGCTACGAGCGGCTCACCCGCTTCCCCGAGGGCCTGCTGGTCCTGGGGGACGGGGTGTGCAGCTTCAACCCCGTCTACGGCCAGGGCATGACCGTCGCCGCGATGGAGGCGATGACGCTCCGCGAGCATCTCGCGTCCGGCAGGCCGCCACTGGCACGACGATACTTCCGCGACATCTCCCGGATCATCGACGTCGCGTGGGACATCGCGGTCGGTGGCGATCTCAACTTCCCGGGAGTAGAGGGGCCGCGCACCCTCAAGGTACGGCTCGGCAACGCGTACATGTCGCGGCTGCACGCCGCGGCGGCCAACGACGGCGGCGTCACCGCCGCGTTCATGCGGGTCGCCGGGCTCGTCGACCCGCCCGGCGCCCTGATGCGCCCGGGCATGGTCTGGCGGGTGCTGCGCAACGCGGGCCGGACCCCCGCCGGTCCGGAGGTGCCGGAGGTGCCGGAGGTGCGGAAATACGGAGCTGTGCCGGCGGGCTCGGGAGACTGACCGGCCCCCGGCCGGGACGACGCCGATGGCGGCCGCCATCGGCGTCGTCGCCGTGCGGGCCGTACGCGTATGAGCCGGTCGATCGGCCACGACGACGCCCCCGGCGAACGGTTCGCCGGGGGCGTCGTGGAGCGTGGTGCGGCGGCGGCTTACGCGAGTGAGCGGGCGAAGGCCCGTACGTCCGCCACGAGGAGCTCGGGCCGCTCCATGGCGGCGAAATGGCCACCGCGGTCGAATTCGGTCCAGTGCGTGATGTTCGGGATGTCGCGCTCGGCGAGGCGGCGGATCGGTACGAAGATGTCGTGCGGGAAGACCGCCACCCCGACCGGAACGGTGATCGGCGGTGGCCGGTGGCCCGTCAGGGCCTGACGCAGACCCTCGGCGCTGTCGTAGTAGAACCGGGCCGACGACCCGGCGGTCGCGGTGAACCAGTAGATCGAGACGTTGGTGAGCATCTGGTCGCGGTCGACCGCGTCCTCGGGGACCTTCGCCGAGTCCGTCCAGTCGTGGAACTTCTCGACGATCCACGCGAGCTGCCCGACGGGGGAGTCCGTGAGGCCGTAGGCGAGAGTCTGGGGCCGGGTGGACTGGACCTTCATGTAGCCGGACAGCTCGTCGTCGAATCGCGACAGTTTGGCGAGGCGCTCCCGGTCCGAGTCGCTGAGGTCCCCGAGCTCGGCCGGATCGCCGGAGGGGAAGGCCATCAGCATGTTGACGTGTGCTCCGGCGACTCGCTCCGGGCGCAGCCGGGCGAGTTCCAGAGAGATCACGGCGCCGGCGTCGCCGCCCTGCGCGAGGTAGCGGTCGTAGCCGAGGCGTCGCATGAGCTCGTCCCAGGCGTTCGCCACCCGGTGCGGATGCCAGCCCGCCTCCCTGGTGTGACCGGAGAACCCGAATCCCGGAATGGAGGGAATGACCAGGTGGAACGCGTCCGCCGGGTCGCCGCCGTGCGCGCGTGGATCGGACAGCGGCCCGATGACGTCGAGGAACTCGGCCACGGAGCCCGGCCAGCCGTGAGTCAGCAGCAGCGGCGTGGCACCGGGCTCCGGCGATTCGACGTGCAGGAAGTGCACGGTCGCGCCGTCGATCTCGGTGCGGAACTGGTCATACTGGTTCAGTCGCGCCTCCGCGGCGCGCCAGTCATAGCCGGTCCGCCAGTACTCCGCCAGCTCCTTGAGGTATCCGAGTGGCACGCCGCGGTGCCATCCGCCGCCGGGCGGTTCGTCCGGCCACCGGGTGGCCGCGATGCGCCGGTGCAGGTCGTCGATGTCGGCTTGTGGAATCTCGAGCCTGTATGGCCGCACTCCATCCCCTTTCCTGCTGGTCATTCCGTTCCTGGGGGATCAACCGTTGAGCATGCCGTCCCTCATCTGCCGGAGGTCCTCGAACGAGGCGAGATCCGGCACCCTCCAGCCATCCAGGTCGTACTCGTCGAGGCAGCTGTCGACGAAGGCCTTGTACTCGTCGATCTGGCCGCCGGCGGTCTGCGCCAGCAGCAGCTCGACACGCGTGTTCTCGTGGTTCCCCGCGTAGTTGCGCTCGTACAGCTCGTGCCTGCCGCCGAACTCGGTGCCGACGGCGTCCCACAGCAGCTTCATGAGCTTGACCCGGCCCACGGCGTCAGTGCCGTCCGAGCCCCGGACGAACCTGTCCAGATAAGAGCGGATCTCCGGGTTCTTGAAGTCGTCGGCGCTGGAGTTCAGATAGATGAGCCCGCTCGCGACGTCCTGTTGCACGATCTCCTTGATCCGCGGATAGCCGATCTGCATGAACCACCGGTAGGCCATGCCGTACTGCGGGTTGGGCAGCAGCGCGCCGTCCGTCCACGGCACCGGGTTGCGTGCGGCGGCGTCGGAGAGGGCCCAGAACAGGTTGCGCCAGGCCAGGACCTCGCCCAGCCGGCTCTGCACGCCCCGGAAGTCGGCGGTGCCCGTGATCTCCAGCGCCCGGGCCAGCAGGCCGGCGATGAACTCGAGCTTGACCGCGAGGCGGGTGCAGCCGTGGAAGGTGAACCGCTCGACGAACCCGGAACGGCCGCTGAACATCTGGACCTTGGCGAGGTCGCCGTAGATGAACACGTTCTCCCACGGGATGAGCACCTTGTCCAGCACGAGGATCGTGTCGTTCTCGTCGAGCCGGGAGGACAGGGGGTAGTCGAACGGGCTGCCCATCACGGCCGCCGTGGCCGTGTAGGACGGGCGGCAGATCAGCTTCATGCCCTGCGCGCCCATCGGCACCGTGGCGACGAGCGCGAACTTCCTGTCCTTGATCGGCAGCCCGTAGTGGGCGATGAAGTTGTAGTGGGTGAGCGCGGAGCCGGTGGCGACCACCTTGGCCCCGCTCACCACGAGACCGGCGTCGGTCTCCCGCTCGACATGGACGAACACGTCGGCGACCTCGTCCACCGGCCTGCTGCGGTCGACGGGGGGATGCACGATCGCGTGGTTCCAGTAGAGCACCTTCTCCTGGGCCTCCCGGTACCAGCGGCGGGCGTTGTCGGCGAAGGGCCGGTAGAAGTCGGCGTTCGCGCCCAGCGTGCCCAGGAACGAGGCCTTGTAGTCGGGGCTGCGCCCCATCCAGCCGTAGCTCATCCGCGCCCACGCGGCGATCGCCCGCTGGTCGGCGACGAGATCGTCGACGCTGCGCGGCGTGGTGAAGAAGCTGTGGGTGTAGCCGTCGGCGCCGGTGTCGACCGGGACGGTGAGGAGATCGCGTGTGGCCGGATCGTGCAGCGCGTCGTAGAGCCGTGCCGTCATCCGGATGGGGTTGTGGAACGCCGGGTGCGCTGTCACGTCCTTGACCCGATCGCCGTAAATGAAGATCTCGCGACCGTCGCGCAGGCTCTCGACGTACTCCTCGCCGGTGAGCGGACGGGTCTTCCGCAGGGGCGGAGCGGGGTCGCTCGGCGGATGTCGATGGTCGGTCATCGGACGCCGTCCTCTCCTCGTGGCTCGGTTTCCCCCGAACGGTTCCCCTCGAACGATTTCCCCTGAACGCCGTGACGTGCCCACCCGGGGTCCTCATCGTGGCATCCGGCGCCCGGCGCGGCTTCTTCCGCCGTGCGATGCCCGGCGGTGCGGCAGATGCGCGGCAGGTGCGCGCCGGGCCGCAGCAATCAGGAAGATGCGCCGCCCCGAGCCGGAGCCTGACGATTGACCGCGTACCCGGGATGAGCGGACGGCGGAGGGGAACATGGCGGCGCAGGAGGACGCGGCGGGTGCCCGGCTGTGGGCGATGGCGCACCTGGGCACCCCGATGGCCCTGCGGGTGGCGGCGACCCTGAGGATCGCCGACCATCTGGCCGCCGGCGCGCGGACCGCGCAGGAGATCGCCGGCGCGGTGCAGGCCGACCCCGGGGCGCTCGAACGCCTCATGCGCCACCTCGCCGCCCGGGGTGTGCTGACGCGCGGCGAGTCCGGCGGGTACGCGCTCACCGAGTCGGGCGAGGCGCTCCGCGACGACCACCCCTCCGGCATGCGCGCGATGCTCGACATCGAGACCTGGACCGGCCGCGCCGAGCTGGCCTTCGTCCACCTCCTGCACAGCGTCCGGACGGGTGAGCCGGCCTTCCCGCTGCTGTTCGGCCGCTCCTTCTGGGCCGACCTGGCGGACGACCCGGACCGGTCGGCCGCGTTCGCCGCGCGGATGGGGGCGGAGGTCCTGACGCGGGCGCCGCACATCGTCTCCGGGTACGACTGGGGATCGCTGGGTCATCTCGTCGATGTGGGCGGCGGCGACGGGTCGATGCTGATCTCGCTGCTGAACGGCCATCCCGGGCTGCGCGGCACCGTCGTCGACCAGCCGGAGACGGCGGCCGCGGCGCGCCGGGCGCTGGCGCTGGCGGGACTGGGCGACCGGTGCGACGTCGTCGCCGGAAGCTTCTTCGATCCGCTGCCGGCCGGGGCGGGCGGCTACCTGCTCTCCTGGATCCTCCACGACTGGAACGACGAGGCGGCGGTCGCCATCCTGCGCCGATGCGCGCAGGCCGCGGGCGGCGGCGGGTCGGTCTTCGTCGTGGAGAACTGCGGCGTCGACGGCGAGACCCCGCACACCGCCATGGATCTGCGCATGCTCGCCTACTACGGAGGCAGGGAACGCGGCGTGGCCGAACTCGCGGCTCTGGCTGCGGACGCCGGGCTCGGCCTGGTGGCGGTGCATCCCGCCGGCGCGCTGTCGATCCTCGAGCTGACCCCCGGGTGACAGGCGCGTGCGCGGCGGTCGGAGACGGATGTCGGACAGACGGGACTCGGACGGACGGGACGAGGAGACGATGGCAGAGCACGTGATGCGTCCCGATGAGGCGATCGCGGCACTGGTCGCCCCGGAGGGGCGCCGGGATCCCTACCCGATCTACGAGGCGATCCGGGCGCACGGAGACCTGGTGAAGATCAAACCTGGTCTGATGGTGGCGGTCGGCTACGCCCAGTGCTCCCAAGCGCTCAGGGAGACCAGACTGCGGGTCCAGGACGCGAAGAGTTACGACGCCGTGTTCCCGGGCTGGCGCGCGCACTCGTCGCTGCGGGGTTACGCCGACTCCATGCTGTATCGCAACCCGCCCGACCACGCGAGGCTGCGTCGCCTGGTGAGCGGCGCGTTCACCCCGGCGCGGGTGCAGGCGATCCGGCCCGCCGTCGAGCGGATGACCGACCGGCTGCTCGACCGGCTCGCCGACCTGGGCGCGGACGGGACGCCCGTGGACTTCATCGCCGAGTTCGCCTCCCGGCTGCCCATCGCGGTGATCAGCGAGCTGCTGGGAGTCCCGGAGGAGCACCAGGCGTGGTTCCGCGCGGTCGCCGAGGACCTGACGCTCGCCCTCGAAGGGATCACCAACGAGTCGAGGCTCGACCCGGCCGACAAGGCGATGGACGACCTGTCGGCCTACTTCACCGAACTGATCGCCCACCGCCGCGGCCGTCCCCCCGAGGATCTGATCGGCGCGCTGGTCCAGACACACGACGCGGACGGCGACAGGCTCGGCCACGACGAGCTGATCGGCAATCTCATGCTGCTGCTGACCGCCGGTTTCGAGACGACCAGCTTCCTGCTCGGCCACGCGCTGCTGCTGGCGTTCCAGCACCCCGCCCAGGCCGTACGGCTGCGCACCGAGCCCGGCTTCGCCACCGATTACGTGGAGGAGGTCCTGCGGTTCGAGCCGCCGGTCCAGGCCACCAGCAGGTGGGCCGAGACCGAGGTGGAACTCGGCGGGACCACCGTGCCGTCCGGCACGAAGGTGGTGGTGATCCTCGCGGCGGGCAATCGGGATCCGGTTCGGTTCCCCCAGCCACACCGCTTCGATCCCGACCGGCCCGACATCCAGCCACTGAGCTTCGGGGCGGGCGCCCATTTCTGCCTGGGCGCGCCCCTTTCCCGGATGGAGGCGCGGATCGCGATGCCCCGGCTGCTGCGTCGGTTTCCCAAGCTGGCCGCCGCCGCGGCACCGGTCCGCCGCGACACCTGGGTGGGCCGCGGCCTCGACACCTTCCCGGTCGTGGTCGGCTAGCGGGCCGGCCCGACGACCAGACTGGAGGATCAATGCCCGTCGCCTCACCTAGCACGACCGAGATCACCCGGTACCTCGAGCGGCTGGGGGTGGACGATCCGGGGGAGGTGTCCCTCGCGGGCCTGCGCGTCCTGCACCGGGCGCACGTGGAGCGGGTGCCGTACGAGGCACTGGACATTCAGCTGGGCCGGCCGACGACGGTGGACGCGCACGACTCGGTCGCCCGGGTGCTGCGCGACCGCGGCGGCTACTGCGTTCAGCTCAACGGGGCCTTCGCCACCCTGCTCGCCGCGCTCGGCTATCGCGTCACCTGGCATCGCGCCGGAGTCCAGGCGAGCGCCGCCGCGCCGCCGTCGAGCGCGTCGTGGGCTCCGCATCTGGCGCCCATGGTGGAGATCGACGGGGAGCTCTGGCTCGCCGACGTGGGGCTCGGCGACGGACTGCACGAGCCCCTGCCGCTGCGCGCCGGGACGTACCGGCAGGGCCCGTTCACGTTCACGCTCGCGCCCTCGCAGGTCGAGGCCGGCGGGTGGCGGTTCGACCACGACCCGCGTGGGTCCATCGCCGGCATGGACGTCGAGATGACCCCCGCGACCCAGGACCACTTCGCCGAATGGCATTCCTTCCTGTCCACCTCGCCGGAGTCGCGGCTGGTACGGGCCGTCGCCGTGATGCGGCGGGACGCCACGGGCGCCGACAGCCTGATGGGATGCATGCTGCGGCGCGTCGACGAGACCGGCAGGACGCAGCGCGAGCTGGCGACGCCGGACGACTGGTTCGGTGCCCTCGCCGGGGTCTTCGGCCTCACGTTGGACGATCTGGACGCGGGGGAGCGGGCGGCGCTGTGGACCAGGGTCAGGTCCGCCCACGAGGCCTGGCTCGCCGCCAAGTCCCGGCGCTCGTCGTGACCCGCACACAGCCATATGGCAAGACGACACCGGCCGCCCGTGCGGCCCACCTATGAGAGGCGATGGGATGAGTGACAGGCCACTATCGGTATTGACCCCCCCGGAGCAGGAGGCGGGTCCGAGCCTCGAGACCGCCAGGTGGGAGCGGCGACTGCCCGGCCTGCTCGGCCGGCTGGAGCTGCCCGCCGAGGGGGTGGTGCAGGTCGGCGCCCACACCGGGCAGGAGGTGGAGGCGCTGACCCGTTGCGGGTTCCGGCGCCTGGTCATGATGGAGCCCAACCGGGACCACATCCCCGCTCTGGAGCGGCAGCTGCGCCGGCACCACCTCGGCGCCGGCCTGCCCGATCCGGCCGGGGGACACCCGCCCAGGGAGGTCGTGGTGGCCGCGGCCGGACGAGACCGCGGGGAGGCGACCCTGCACGTCACCGAGTACGACCAGCAGGCCAGCATGCTGCCGCCGCTGCTTCCGATGGCGGTGGTGCGGCAGGACACCGTCGCCGTCATCCCGGTCCGCGAGGTGCAGCACGGCTGCGACGTTCTGATCGTCGACGCCCAGGGCGCCGAACTCGACGTGCTGGTCGGCACCGACCTGGACCGGCTGCGGCTGGCGGTGATCGAGGGAAGCACGTTCGCCCGCTACAGCGGCGGTTCGACGCTCGACTCGATCGCCGAACACATGCGCTCCCACGGCTGGCGGCAGGTGGCCGCCTGGGCCCACGTGCGCCCGCACGTCGTCGACGTGGCCTGGGCGGCTCCGAGCCTCGATCGCGTGTCCGGAGTGTGAGATGCCTCATGAGGCGGCCGCCGCCGTCAAGGACGGTCCGGCGACGGTGAACGGCAGGGTCGATACGGATCTGCTCAGCGAACACGACGGAGTGGTGGCCGTCCTGCGGCTCAACCGTCCCGCCGTGCGCAACGCGCTCGGCGTCGAGGCGGTGGAGCGGCTCGCCGCCGCCCTCACCGCGATCGAGGAAGACCCCCGGGTGCGGGCCGCCATTTTGACCGGCGCCCCGCCCGGCTTCTGCTCGGGATCCGATCTCAAGGAGCTGGCGGCCCTGCCCGTCAGTGGCATGGTCCGCCACGAGACACGCACCGGGGAGGTGGTCCGGGCCATCTCCCGGCTCGGCATTCCGGTCATCGCCGCGGTGGAGGGGTTCGCGATCGGCGGTGGCTTCCTGCTGGCCACGGCGTGCGACATCGTGGTGAGCGCCCGCGACGCGCGCTGGCACCTTCCTGAGGCGCGGCTCGGCTGGGTGCCGCCGTGGGGGCTGCAGACACTGGTCACGCGGGTCGGCCCGGCCGCGGCCAGGCGCCTGGCGTGGGGGGAACGCCCCCTGAGCGGCCAGGAGCTGCACCGGCTCGGCGGGGTGGACGACCTCGTCGCGCCCGGCCGGGCGCTGCACCACGCCCGGGAGATCGCGGCTCGCCTCGCCGCGCTGCCGCCCCGCGCGGTGGCCTCCACCAAGCGCGCCCTGGCCGACGCGGTGGCCGGGGGCGCCGAGGAGCTCGACACGCGCACCACGTGGATGTTCGGCGAGGACTGTGAGTACGGCGTGGCCCGCGCCGGTCTGCTGGGATTCCCGCCCGCCCCGGCAGGGGGGTCCCGATGAGCAAGGTGTGCGACGCGGACACCGCCGCGGCCCTCATCGGGGATCACCAGTCGGTCGCGAGCACCGGGGTCATCGGCTGGATCACCCCTGACGCCGTTCTCGCCGCGATCCGGAGGCGCTATGAGGCGACGGGTTCCCCACGTGAGCTGACCTTCTTCTTCCCCTGCGCCACCGGCGACGCCGTGGGCATCCGCGGCATGGACCATGTGGCCAGGAAGGGGCTGATGCGGCGCATCGTCTCCGGCTCGTACATCAACCCCCGGCATCCGGTCACCGGAGCGCGCCCCGCGCTGACCGAGTTGATCCAAAATGACCTGGTAGAGGCGTACAACTGGCCGATGGGCGCCACCATGCACTGGCTTCGCGAGGTCGCCCGCCGCGGCCCGGGCTACCTGACCCGCGTCGGTCTCGGGACCTACATCGACCCTCGCCACGGGGGAGGGAGGTTCAGCGGTCCGGCCGGGGAGGAGCTCGTCGAGCTGGTCGAGTTCCGCGGCGAGGAGTATCTGTTCTATCCGACGTGGCCGATCGATGTCGGCATCGTGCGGGCGGGCAGCGCCGACGAGCAGGGCAACCTGTCCTTCGAGGACCAGCCGCTGACCTCCAGTGCGCTCGCCATCGCCCTGGCCGTGAAGGCCTGCGGCGGGACCGTCATCGCGCAGGTGGCGCGGATCGTGCCGCGCGGCTCACGCCCCGCCCGCGACGTGCGAATCCCCGGCACGCTCGTCGACCATGTCGTCGTCGCGTCCGACGCGGCGATCGGCACCGGACTGCGCGACGACGATGTCCCCGGCTATCTCGGCGCGGTGCCGGACGCGCTCGCCCGGCTGCCCCGTCTGCCGGCGGGTCCGGACAAGGTCGTCGCGCGGCGGGTCGCCCGGGAGATCCGTCCCGGCGAGACCTCGATCTTCGGATTCGGCGGGTCCTCCGACGCCGTCCTGTCGATGGTCGAGGACGGCGTGCTGGACGGAGGGCGACTGCACGACTACGTGTTCACCACCGAGCACGGTTCCTTCGGCGGCGTCGTCATGAGCGGCTGGCAGTTCTCGGCCAACTACGCGCCGGAGGCGCTGCTCGACGGGGCCTCCCAGTTCGACTTCATCGACGGGGGCGGGTGCCCTTTCGCCGCGCTCGCCTTCGCCCAGATCGACGGCGCGGGCAATGTCAACGTCAGCCGTTTCGGCGCGGCCAATCCGGGGGCCGGAGGCTTCATCGACATCGCGGCGGGAGCCCGCCGCCTCGTCTTCGCCGGGACGTTCACCACCGGTGGGCTGGTCGCCGAATGCGAGAACGGCGAGCTGAAGATCGTGTCCGAGGGTGCGGTGCCGAAGTTCGTCGCCGAGGCCGACCACGTCACCTATCGGATCCGCGAGGGCGTGGTGCGCGGGCAGCGGGCCAGGATCGTCACCGAGCGCGCCGTCTTCGAGGTGACCGCCGAAGGGCTCGTCCTGATCGAGGTCGCGCCCGGGATCGACCCGCGCCGGGACGTGCTCGATCGGATCGGTTTCCCCGTACGGGTCGCCGACCGTCTCGCCACCATGGACGCCGCGCTCTTCCGGCCCTGAGGCGGCCATGGGTGTGACCGCCTCGGGATCACAGGTGGCTCCGCGTGGCCCACAGGTCGGGGAACATGGGCCGGAACAGCGTTCCGCGCAGATATTTCGCCCCGGTCGAGCCTCCCGTGCCCGATCTGTCGCCGATGATCCGCTCCACCATCTTGACGTGCCGGTAGCGCCATTCCTGCATGCTCTCGTCGATGTCCACCAGCGCCTCGCAGATGTGCGCCGCGTCGCCGTCGTCGGCGTACACCCGCGAGAGCACGGTCTGCAGTTCGGCCGACGGCTCGACCGGCGACGACACGTCCCGGTACAACCGGTCATGCGGCACGGGGTAGCCGGAGATGAAGAGGTACTGCAGCAGGGAGTCGAAGACCGATGGGCGGGTCATCGCGGCCCGGATGAGTTCCCGTTCCGCGCTGCCCTCCGCATAGTGGAGGAACATCCGCCGGTCACGCCGTCCGAGCATCGCCTCGATCTCGCGGAACTGCGCCGACTGGAAACCGCTGCCGCTGCCCAGACTGTCGCGGAAGCTCAGGAACTGCGTCGGCGTCATCGTCTCCATGACGTCCATCTGGGCGATCGCCATCTTCAGGATCATCAGTGACCGGCGCAGCGTGCGCAGGGAGTGGCCGGTGGCGCCCAGGCCCAGCTCCTGCTGCAGCTTGGCGAGCTCGTGCAGCAACTGCTTGAACCACAGCTCGTACACCTGGTGAACCACGATGAACAGCATCTCGTCATGCTTGTCGGAGCGCGGCCGCTGGGCCGTGAGCACCTCGTCGAGCGCCAGATATGAGGCGTACGTCAGCTCAACCGGCGGCCGGTCGAACGCCATGGCCTGCGCGGCCCATTGGCAGGTCCCCGCGTCGGCCAAGGTGACGAGGGCCGCGTCGTGCGGGGCGGATCCCACGGGGGAGAACGCCGGCATCTCCTGCAGTCGCTTTCCGGATTCCGGAGTCGGGCTCGGCATTTCGCGCTCCTTTTCCTGAACGTAGTGAAATCCCGTTCGTCGCACCACACTGCGCGTTTCCCGGACGGCGGGCCAGTGTGATCGGAGACAGCAAGTTGCCCGGCCGCAACAGCTTCCTGCCATTCCGCCGGAACCGGCGGTGCAGCATTTCAGGAGATGTGCCGCCGAGCCTTCGAAAGCGACGATGTGGCCGGGGACCGACCACCGTCGCCAGGAGGCCTGATGCGATTCGAGGACCTGCCAAGCGAATTCAACATCGCGACCCATTTCCTCGATCGCAACCCCGGCGATCGGACGGCGCTCATAACCGAGGCCGGCCGGATCTCCTACGCGGAGCTCACGACGCTGGCCGACCAGGTCGGCAACGCGCTGCGCGCCCTGGGCGTACGGCGGGGCGATCGGGTGCTGATCGCGCTGAGCGACGGGGTCGAGTTCGTCGCGTCATGGTACGGCGCGCAGAAGATCGGCGCGGTCACCGCCGAGGTCTACACGTTCCTCAAGCCGCGGGACTACCGCCACTACGTGGACTACGTGGCGCCCGCCGTCGTCGTGGCCGACCGGGCGACCCTGGAGCCGCTGCGCGCCACGGGAGTGCGTGATCTCCTGGTAGTCGGAGTGCCGAGGTGTGGGCTGCGCGAGGGCGAGCATCATTTCGACACGCTCGTCGCCGCGCAGCCGGCCGCGCTCGTCCCCGTCCAGGTGTCTGCGGGCGAGCCGGCGATCTGGAAGTTCACCACCGGGAGCACCGGCGCGCCCAAGGCCTGCGTGCTGCCGGCGCGCAGTCCGCTGCTGAGCTTCGAGTGGTACGCCCGCGAGGTGCTGGACCTTCGGCCCGACGATGTCGTGCTGCCGGTTCCCAAGCTGTTCTTCGGCTACGCGAGAGACCTGACCGCGCTGTTTCCCTTCGGGGTGGGCGCGGCCGGCATCGCCTTCCCGGAGCGGAGCACGGTGGAGCGGATCTTCGAGCTGATCGCCAGACACCGGCCGACGATCCTGGTGAACGTCCCGGCCATGATGAGCGCGATGGTCGCGCATCCCGATGCGGCCCGGCAGGACCTCGGCTCGCTGCGGCTGTGCACCTCCGCCGGCGAGGCCCTGCCGGTCGAGCTGCACCACAGGTGGCTGGACACCTTCGGGGTGGAGGTCGTCGACGGGATCGGCTCGTCCGAGGCGTACCACATCTTCCTGTCCAATCGTCCCGGACGATCGCGTCCGGGCAGCCTGGGCCAGGTGGTGCCGGGATACCGCGCGCGGGTCGCCGGCCGGAACGGGGAGACGCTGCCGGACGGCGAGGTGGGCGTCCTGGAGGTCACCGGCGAGACGGTGGCGCTCGAATACTGGCGGGAGCCGGAGAAGTCGGCCGAGACGTTCCCCGCGGAGCACACGGTGCTGACCGGCGACCTGGTCAGCAGGGACGCCGAGGGCTTCTTCCACTACCGGGGCCGGGCAGACGACCTGCTGAAGGTCAGGGGCATCTGGGTGGCCCCCGCTGAGATAGAGAACTGCCTGCTCGCGCATCCGTCGGTGGTGGAGTGCGGCGTCGTCGGCTACCGGGTGGACGGGCTGACCCGGACCGGCGCCTTCGTGGTGACGGCCGGGGAGGTGTCCGCGGCCGAGCTGCGGGCGTTCGTTCGGTCGCGGCTGGCGCCGCAGAAGTGCCCCCGGGAGATCTGGTTCGTCGAGGCGCTGCCGCACACCGCCTCCGGCAAGCTGGACCGCCGCGCCCTGGGAGAACTCGCCGACTCCGACGATCCGGACTCAATGCGGCATTTCAGGAGATGCATGGCGCGGCTGCCGGACGTGACGATGGCGCCGTGAAGATCGGCACATCGACCATGGAGGAGTCTGCGCCATGACGGCACCTGAGATCAGGAGCGGGCCCGGGACGGGTCCCCGCGATTCCAAACGGGCCCCGCGGCTCGACGGGCTGCGCGGGTACCTGGCACTGGGCGTGGTCCTCGTTCACGTCGCGTTCTCCGCGGGAATCATCGGCTTCTACGACCAGCCGGGCAACGGAATCTGGGCGGTCATGCTGCAGGGACTCAACGTCCTGCTGCCGCCCTTCTTCGTGATGTCCGGGCTGCTGCTGTACCGGCCGTTCGCCCGCGCGACGATCGCGGGCGCCCGCAAGCCCGACGTGCGGCAGTATCTCCTGCGCCGCGCGCTGCGGATCCTGCCCGCCTACTGGCTGGTGGCGGTGGTCGCGCTGTTCCTGCTCGACTTCCGCAACATCGACGGCCTCTGGTACGTCGCGAGCCCGCTGCTGCTCCTGCACTATTACGTCCCGGGACCGGAGCAGGGCTACGCCGGCCTGGAGCCGACCTGGACGGTGCCGGCCGAGATGACGTTCTATCTGGCGCTGCCGCTGCTGGCCTGGGCGATCGACCGTTACGCGCGCCGCGGCGCCACCCCCCGGCAGCGGACCCGCCGGATGCTGGTCCCCCTCGGCCTCCTCGTGGTGGCCGGACTGGCCTGGACCGCCTACTCCCACCTGCCGTCCCTCGGACCGTTCCCGTATGAGTACTTCTGGGTCTTCGGCTTCACGGGATTCCTCGCCATCGGCATGGGGCTGGCCGCGCTGGCCGCCTACGCCGAGACGACGGACCGGGTGCCCCGCTTTTACCGGCTGGTGGCCAGGCGGCCGCTGATGTTCTGGCTGGGTGCCCTCGTCGTCTTCGTCGTCAACTGCATCAGGCCCTTCGGCAAGCCGGGCATGGCCGACTACGCCACGGTGCCCGAGGCGCTCGTCGAGATGGTGCTGTTCCTGGCCTTCGCCTTGCTGATCATCTCGCCGGTGGTCGTGCCGAACGTCCATTCGCGCTTCCTCGACGCGGTGCTGACGAACCGGCCGATGCGCTTCTTCGGGCGCATCTCCTACGGCGTGTACCTCTGGCACTTCATCATTCAGTATCTGTGGCTGCGCAACGGGAGCGTCTTCGGCGACGCCCCTCTGCCCATGCCCGCCGTACAGGGCCGGGCCGGTTTCTGGGACCTCATGGCGGCCACGATGGTGGGCAGCGTGGCGGTGGCCACGCTCAGCTACTACCTGTTCGAGCTCCCCGCCATGCGGCTGCGCAACCGGCTGACGAGTTCGGCGCAGGAAGCCGGTGGACGGCCCCCGGCACCGGAGCAGCCCGCACGCGAGGAGCGGAGCCCGATGAGCGTGTGACCCGTCCGGTGCCTCCGGACGTGGGAAACGTCGCCTGTGGGGGTGGGAGCCGGCGTCTGGGGTGTGGGGCAACGCGAAGGCCGACCTTCTTCGGAAGGTCGGCCTTTGGCGTCAGTGGAGGTGGAGGGGACGACTCCGGTTACCCGTCGTTCACGCGTCGGCGCGGGTCATGGTGGCCTCGTACCCGCCGCCGGGCCACTCCCACTGGCCGGAGATGGTGTTGCCGTCCGCGCTGAACTTGCCCTTGAAACCGGCCGGAGAGCCCGCCTCGCCGAACCAGATCGACAGGGTCTCACCGCTCACCTGCCAGGTGTAGGTGAAGGCGTTGCCCGTGTTGTCGAAGTAGCGCGAGACCAGGGACTGGCTCGCGTCGTCGTGCCCGATGATCTCGATGCCTGTGATCCTGTCGGCGATGTGGTCGATCTCGACCCGCTGGATGAGGAAGAAGCCCCCGTCCATCCACTCGAAGGTCATCGTCCCGTTCAGCGCCTGGCCGGTGCCGAAGTCGCGACCGCTCATGTTCCAGGTGCCGACCAGGGGGTCCAGGCTCCTGAGCGCGGGGTTCGGCTCGGGGGCCTGGTGCTGCGGGTTGCCGTGCTCGTCTGCCATCGTTTCTTCTCCTGTTTCTTCCGGACGTGCTTGTTCGTGCTGATCAGGAGCCGGGCGATCCTATCGGACCGACCCGGCTCCTGACGGCCGAAAGCCCGGGCCGGCCTGGTGGCCCACCCGGGCTCCGGTTCACTTCGCGGACCCGCCGAGGAGGGCCCTGGTCTGCGGGAAGCGACCCCACGCGATGAAGGCGCTCACCAGCAGGAAACCGATCTCGATCCCCGGGACGCCGCCGAGGACGGCCACCTGGGTGATGACCGCGCCCACCATCAGGCAGGCCAGCCCGATGGCCGCCAGACCGGTCAGCCGCCGGACCAGGAGCCCGACGGCACCGGCGATCTCCAGCACGCCGACCAGGTAACGGAACCACTGGCCGGCGCCGATGTCGGCGAACATCTGCACCATGTCGGTCGAGCCGGTGAGCTTGAGCACCCCGCTGAACGCGAACTGGAGCGCCAGCAGAACCTGGAACACCCAGAGTGTGATGTTCAGGGCGCGCCCGCGGGTCGGCGCGACGGGTGGGGCGGTGGTGGGTGTGGGGTTCATGATGTCCTCCTCGTGGTGACGCCGAATATTGGTGTGCATCAACTGAGACGGCAGGGCGGGGGAAAAGGAATCGCGCCCTGGCCCGGCTACCTGACGATTTCGAACTGGCCCATCATTCCGAGGGCCGAGTGCTCCAACATGTGGCAGTGGTAGAGGTACCTGCCGAGATAGTCACCGAACGTCGCCTGCACCCGCACCGACTCGCCGGGCTGGATCAGCACGGTGTCCTTCAGCCCCGACTCACCGGGCAGCGGCGGCCTGCCGTCCCGGTCCAGCACCCGGAACTGCACGAGGTGCATGTGGAAGTTGTGCGGGAGGCCGAAGCCGGAACCGCCCACGTCGGTGTCGGAGTTGGTGATCCGCCAGATCTCCGTCGTGCCGCGTCTGATCTGCGCGTCGACGCGCGTGTGGTCGAACGGCCGGCCGTTGATGAGCGCCTGGATGTTGACGGGGTCCAGGCTGAGCGTCATCTGACGGGTGTTGGTGGCCTGCGGGACGGGGGGAAGCGCACGGAGCCGGTCGGGCACGCTGCTGCGGTCGACGGCCTTCTGCACCACGTCGAACCGGAGCACCGGCCCGCTCACGTCGTTGAGCACGAGTTGGCTGCCCACCGGGTGGGCGGAGAAGTCCACCACGACCTCCACCCGCTCACCGGACGAGATGGTCAGGTTCGTCGTGGTCACCGGCTCGGGGAGCAGGCCTCCGTCGGAGGCGATCTGCGTCATCTCGACGCCGCCGAGGTCGAGCTCGAAGACCCGGTGGGTGGAGCCGTTGAGCAGCCGGAGCCGATACTTGCGCGCGGCCACCGGGAAGTAGGGCTGTGGCCGGCCGTTGGCCAGGAGCGTGGGCCGGTTGAACGGGTCGGTCGGGTCGAAGACGAGGGCGCCCGAGTCGTCGAAGAGGGCGTCACGGAGCATGATCGGCACGTCGTACTGGCCGCTGGGCAGGCCCAGACGCTGCTCGTCGTCGCTCTGGAGAAGATAGAAGCCGTGCAGGCCGCGATAGACGTGCTCGGCCTCGGTGTGGTGGCTGTGGTCGTGGTACCACAGCGTCGCGCCGGGCTGGTCGTTCGGGTAGTCGTACATCCGGGCCAGCCCGGGATGGATGACGTCCATCGGGTACCCGTCGCTGCTCGCCGGGACCTTGCCGCCGTGGAGGTGCACGTTGGCCGCCTCGCCGAGGCGGTTTCCGAACGTGACGATCGTCCGGCGGCCGGACCTCGCCCGGATGGTCGGCCCGACGAAGGCTCCGTTGTACGTGAGCGCCCGCGTGCTGACGCCGGGCAGGATCTCGACGTTCGCCGGCCGCATCGTGAGCTGGTAGACGTCCAGCTTGGAGCTCGAGATGAGCGGGGTGAGCTCCTGCGGCACGGGCATGCGGACGGAGAACGGGCCGACGCCGGGTGTGCGGGCCAGGGGCGGCCGTTGGGCGCCGTGATGGTGCAGATGATTACCGCCGGTGCCGCCCGCGTTCGCCCGGCTCAGCCCCGCGCCGGGGAGCAGCATCGCTCCGCCGGCGAGGCCGCCGAGCGTGAGTAAGCGCCGTCTGCTCAGCATTCCGTGTCTCCCATCGGTACGAAGTGAGGCCGCGGACGGACCTGCCCGCGGCCCGCACCGCAACATGGGGATTGCGACGTACATCCGGTGTACGACGACCGTCGACGGGCGGTCGGGCGTACGCCGGTGGATCAGCAGGCTTGTCCCTCGAACGGCGAGGGGTCCGCCGATGTGATCCTTACACCGGCCTGTTGAGACGTCTTCTTCCTGCTTGCTCAGGTTCAGCCGACCTCGAGGCGACGCGGGGTCCGCGGAGCCGGTCCCCGGCAGTCGGCGTTGTACTCGTCCAGCAGCCGCTGGGCGTCGGCGGTGGCCCGGGTGAACCGGCCGGCCGGGTCGGCGGCGCGGACCAGGACGTCTTCCATGGCCTGCGTCATGACGTCCTGGATCCCGGCGAAGTCGCCGAGCAGCGCGCCGAGCGCCGCCGGGGAGCCGTCCGCGGCGCGGAGCTGGTCGGTGGCCACCCGCAGCCAGGGGTGTTCGTCGAACCAGCCGGCCTTCGCCAGCAGGTCGAACGAATCGACCGTGATGGGGATGAAGCCGGCGGACTTGTGCCAGGCGGCGGCGACCTCCGGGCGGAGCAGGAACTGGATGAAGGCGAGCGCGCCGTCGCGCGTCGCCTCGTCAAGACCGTCGGCGAGCCAGAAGGACTGGCCGGACACCAGGTTGCCGGCGTAGGGGACGTCGCCGTTGCGGGGCAGACGGGCCACCTCGACATCGAAACCGGCTTCGCGGCCGGCTCGGACCGCGGCCCCGGCGATGATCGATGACCCGACCGTGAACGCGACCCGCCCCGTCGCGAAGGCGTCGAAGGCGGCGCCCCAGTCGCCCCGCGTGCCGGTGTAGAGGTAGTGGCCGTCCCGGTGCAGCCGCCGCCACCACTCGACGTAGGCCGCCATCTGCGCCGACGAGAGATCGACCGTCGAGGCCCGGCCGGACCGGCCGTTGTCGTGGTCGGCGAGCAGGCCCCCCTGTGACGCCACGGCCTGCTGGAACAGCCAGCCGTGGTCCGGCCAGGTGATCGCGGCCGAGGGGCCGTGCGGGAGCCGGGCGATCGCCCGGCAGGCCGCCTCCACCTCGTGCCACGTCTCGGGAACGCGGGGCACGCCCGCCTCCCGCAGCATCGTCGCGTTGGCGAAGAGCAGCGCGGTCGTGGCGGTCACCGGCACGGAGACGAGCTCGCCGCCGTAGGCGTAGTGGCCCCGGGCGGCGGCCTCGATCCGGTCGATGGCCACCGGCTCGCCGAGTATGTCGGCCCGGCCGCCGATCGCCGCCTCGATCGAGGTGAACAGCGGGCGGCCGTCCCTCGCCCGGGTGTCCAGCGCGATGCGGGCCGCCGTCGCGTAGTACTCGGCGACGGCCGGGGGCTCACCACGTTCGGCCGCTCTGGCGACCTCCCCGGGCATCTCCCGGAAGTCGACGGCCCGGATCCGCACGCGGTGGCCGGGATGGGCCCGTCCGAACTCCTCGGCGGCCTTCCGCATCGGGTCGAGGAAGCTCGCGAACGGGTGTTCGGCGAGCCAGACGTCGACGACGGTCCTGTGCTCGGTCATCGTGTCTCCCTTTCCGTTCACATGCGGACCCGCGGGAAGTCATGATCTTCAGATTCATGATCCGAGCTGTGGCGGCGCGCGGCATCTCCGCCGTTGCGGCTTCGCCGAGCGCGGCCCCCGCGCCCCGAGCCGGATCGCCCGCCATGAGCCGGATCGCACCTCATGAGCTGGATCGCACGCCATGAGATGCGTGGTCGCACGGGCCGATGTGACGCTGTTCGCGAGATCACCCCAGACGCTCCGCTGACGCTCTAGGACAGCGTCACGCCGGTCGGGCGGGCGGACGGCCAAGAACGGGAGGCGCAAAGTGATCAAGTCCGAGGACGAGTTCGACGTCGTCGTGGTCGGCGGCGGACCGGCAGGTTCGGCGACCGCCGGCCTGCTGGCGAAGCGGGGCTACCGCGTGCTGGTGCTCGAGCGTGAGAAGTTCCCGAGATACCACATCGGAGAGTCGCTGATCACGGGATCCCTTCCGGCCCTGGAAGATCTCGGGCTCCGGGAACGGCTCGACAACATGGGCTTCACCAAGAAGTACGGCGGCACGCTGCTGTGGGGCAGCAACCAGGGCACGTGGGACTTCCGCTTCAGCGAGGCGTCGAACTACGACTACGCCTACCAGGTGCGTCGCGCCGATTTCGACGCCCTCCTGCTCGCGCGTGCGCGGGAGCTGGGCGCGTTCGCCATCGAAGAGGCCACGGTCAAGGAGCCGATCTTCGACGGCGAGCGGATCGTCGGCGTCACCTACATCCGCAAGGGCGACACCGAGCAGCGGACGGCGAGATGCCGGCTGCTGGTGGACGCCTCGGGCCAGTCGCGCATCCTGGCTCGCCGCTTCGATCTCGTCGAATGGCACGACGACCTGCGCAACATCGCGGTCTGGACCTATTTCCAGGGCTGCAAGCGGTACGGCGGGACGCGCGCGGGCGACACCGTCACCGAGAACCGCCCGTCGGGCTGGTTCTGGTTCATCCCCTTGTCCGACGGCACGGTGAGCGTCGGCTATGTCACGCCGATCGAGGAGTACAAGAAGTCGGGCAAGAGCCTGGAGGAGCTCTACGCCGACGAGCTGGCGAAGTCCCAGGAGGTCAGGGCCCTGACCGAGGGCGCCTTCCGGGCGAGCGGCTTCCGCAGCATCCGGGACTGGTCCTACACCTGCCAGCGCTTCCACGGCCCCGGCTGGGTGCTGGTCGGCGACGCCGCCGCCTTCGTCGACCCGCTGCTGTCGACGGGTGTCGGCCTGGCGCTTCGGGGCTCGCATGGCCTGGCCGACGCGGTCGACGCCGCCCTGCGCGATCCGAGCTCGGAGGCGCGGGTGCTCGCCAGGTACGAGGCGAACTACCGCGAGTTCCTCGGCTCCCTCCTCGACTTCGTCCGCTTCTTCTACGACCGCACCCTCAACAAGGAGCAGTACTGGGACAAGGCGCAGCAGTCCCTCGATCCCAAGAAGCTCCGCCCACGCAAGATCGACTTTGCGACGATGCTCTCCGGCGTCTCCGGCATCCATGAGATCTTCCACGACTTGGACGGCCCGGCCGTTCTCTCCCAGGAGGAGGCCGGGCTCGAAGTGGTCGCGGTGGCCGAGGCCAGTGGCTAGGGGCGCTGTGGCAGCCCCGGGCCGTCCCGGGCGCGCCGAGAGGAAGAGCGAATGATCCTCTCGGCGGCGCCCGTCGCGCCGATGGCCGCCGATCAGTTGCTGCTTCTGCTGCTGCAGATCGGCCTGCTGCTGGGCGTCGCACTCGTGCTGGGCAGGCTGGCGCTGCGGCTGGGCATGCCGGCGCTCGTCGGAGAACTGTGCGCCGGTGTGCTGCTGGGCCCGTCGGTGCTCGCCCACGCGGTTCCGGACCTGTCGTCATGGCTGCTGCCGCATGACCCCGGGCAGACGCACATGCTGGACGCGGTCGGCCAGATCGGCGTGCTGCTGCTGGTCGGCATCACCGGCATGAACGTCGATCTGGCCGTGGTCCGGCGCAGGGGCGCCACGGCCGCCTGGGTGAGCGCGGGCGGGCTGCTGGTCCCGCTCGCGGCCGGCGTCGCGGTCGGTTTCGCGCTGCCCGCGGCGATGCTCGGCGAGGGCGCGGACCGCACGGTCTTCGCCTGCTTCGTCGGGGTGGCGCTGTGCGTGAGCGCGATCCCCGTCATCGCCAAAACTCTGCTGGAGATGCGCCTGCTGCACCGCGACGTCGGCCAGTTGATCATCAGTGCGTCCGCGGTCGACGACGTCGCCGGGTGGCTGCTGCTGTCCGTCGTCTCGGCGATGACCACCACCGGGCTGCGGGCCGGCGACGTGGCGCTGACGGTCGTACGGCTCCTCGTCCTCATCGTGCTCGCCGTCACCGTCGGCCGGTTCGCGGTGCGCGGGGTGCTGCGGCTGTCGGCCAAGTCGGCGGAGCCGGGTGTGACGGTCGCCGCCGCCACGATCGTCGTGTTGCTGTTCGGGGCGGGCACCCAGGCGCTCGGCATGGAGGCCATCTTCGGCGCCCTGCTCGGCGGCATCCTCATCGGCTCGTCCGAGTGGGTGGACCGGCCGCGGCTCGCACCCCTGCGGACCTTCGTCATGGCGGTGCTCGCCCCGCTCTTCTTCGCCACGGCGGGGCTGCGGATGGACCTCACCGCGCTGGCCCGGCCCGTGGTCCTCGTTTCCGGGGTCGTGGTGCTGCTGGTCGCGGTCGCCGCCAAGTTCGCCGGCGTGTACGGCACCGCCCGCGCGGTCAGGCTCGGGCACTGGGACGCGCTCGCGCTCGGCGCGGGCATGAACGCCCGCGGCGTGATCGAAGTGATCATCGCGATGGCCGGGCTGCGACTCGGCGTGCTGACGACTGAGATGTACACGATCGTGGTCCTCGTGGCCATCGCCACCTCCGTGCTGGCCCCCCCGGTGCTGCGGTACGCCGTACGGCGGATCGACGTGACCGACGAGGAGAGGGACCGGGAGCGGGCGTTGGTCGGCGGGCGGCCGCCGGTACGGCGCAACGCGGAAGATGCGGTGGCGTCGAGCCGGGGCGACGCTGGACGCACCGCGGTCCTGGTCGATGATGGCGAGCCGCCGGCGCCCGCTGCGCGTCGCGAGGCTCGATGGAGCGAAAGGATCTGAACACCCCATGCGTTCCTTGACGATTCAGGGGCATTTCGCCGAGCAGGTTCGCCGGACGCCCGACGCCGCCGCGGTCTCCTTCGGCGATATCCGGCTGACCTACCGGGAGCTGGACGAGCGGGCCAACCGCCTCGCGTACCGGCTCCTCGATCTGGGCGTGGGCCCGGAGGATCCGGTCGCCGTGCTGATGGAGCGCTCCGCCGACCTGGTGGTGGCGACCCTGGCGATCCTGAAGGCGGGAGCCTGCTACCTGCCGCTGCACAGCGCGTACCCGATGGAGCGCATGCAGCGGATCATGAACAGCTCGGGGGCGGCGGTGCTGCTGACCGACGAGGCCATGCGCGGGCGGGGTCTTCCCGAGGCGGCCCAGGTCGTCGTCGCCACGGAGATCGGCACCGGGGGCGGCGCGGGGGAGGAAACGGCGGATCCCCCGGTCCGTGACCCCGATGTCGAGACGGATCCCGCCCAGCTCGCCTACGTCATCTACACCTCGGGCTCCACCGGGCAGCCGAAGGGCGTCGCCGTCACCCACCGCGACGTGCTCGGCCTGGCGCTGGACCGGTGCTGGGAGGGCGGCCGGCACGAGCGGGTCCTGATGGTGGCGCCGTACGCGTTCAACGTCTCGACCTACGAGTTGTGGGTGCCGCTGCTGCACGGCGGCGAGATCGTCGTGGCGCCGCCCGGGGAGCTCGACGTCCCCCTCCTGCGGCGTCTCATCGCCGAGGCGGGGATCACCGGGGTGCACCTGACCGCCGGGCTCTTCCGCGTGGTGGCCGAGGAGGCCCCCGACTGTCTCGCCGGGGTGCGCGAGGTGCTCACCGGCGGAGACGTGATCGCGCCGACGGCGGTGCGCCGGGTCCTCGACGCGTGCCCGGACCTCGTGGTGCGCGCGATGTACGGGGCGACCGAGGCCACCTTGTTCTCCACGCACTCCCCGATGACGGCCCCGTTCGAGGCGGACACGACCGTGCCGGTCGGCCGGGCCATGGACGACGTGCGCCTCTACATCCTCGACGAGCGTCTCGACCAGGTCCCGGCCGAGGTGGTGGGCGAGCTGTACATCGCGGGGCGTGGCGTGGCGCGCGGATACCACGGCCGGGCCGACCTGACCGCCGAGCGGTTCGTCGCGGACCCGTTCGCCGGGCCGGGGGAGCGGATGTACCGCACCGGCGACCTGGTGCGCCGGACTCCCGAGGGCCTGCTCGACTTCGTCGGCCGCGCCAACGACCAGGTGAAGATCTTGGGATTCCGCGTGGAACTGGCGGAGGTGGAGGCGACTCTTGCCGCCTGTCCCGGCCTCGCCCACGTCGCGGTCGTGGCGCGCGAGAACGGCCAGGGCGACAAGCGGCTCGTCGCGTACGTCGTACCGGTGGGAGCCGCCCCCGACGTTCCGGCGCTGCGGGCGCACGCGAGGGCGTCGCTGCCCGAGTACATGGTGCCGGCCGCGTTCGTGGTCGTGGACGTGCTGCCGCTCACCGCGAACGGGAAGCTGGACCGCCGGGCGCTGCCGGAGCCGGACTTCGAGAGCGCCCTGACCTACCGGGCCCCCCTGAACCCCAGGCAGGAGGTCCTGTGCTCCATCTACGCCGAGGTGCTGGGAGTGCCGCGGGTGGGGATCGACGACAGCCTGTTCGACCTCGGCGGCCAGTCGCTGCTCGCGATGCGGCTGGTCAGCCGCATCCGTACGGCCCTCGGCGTGACGGTGCCGATCGGCGTGCTGTTCGACGCGCCGACGGTGGCCGGGCTGGACGAGCACATCGAGAACCTGACCAGACAGGAGACAGCGGCGAGATGAGCACCAGTCCCTTCGACGTTCCGGACGCGACCTACCTCGTGCTGGTCGACGAGGAGGGCCGGCACTCGCTCTGGCCGTCCTTCGCCGATGTGCCGCAGGGGTGGACCGCGGTGCACGGCCCCGACGGCCGCGACGCGTGCCTGGAGTACGTCAGCGCGCACTGGGTCGACCTCCGGCCGCGCAGCCTCGCGGCCCGAATGTGAACCGGGAGATGCCGTCCATGGCCACCACAACGATCTTTCAGGACCTGCTCGTCGATCACGTCGAGTTCTACGTCGCCGACCTGGCGGCGCAGACGGACTGGTTCACCGGCGGCCTGGGCTTCGGGGTCTACGCGGACACGGAGCCCGACGCCTCCGGGAAGGCGCCCGCGACCCGCTCCGCCGGGGTCGGCCGCGGCGAGATCCGGCTGGTGCTCACCGAACCGCTCACCGCCGACCACCCGGCCGCCGCATACGTCGCCAGGCACGGCGACGGGGTCGCCGACATCGCGTTGCGGGTCGCGGACGCCGCCGCCGCCTACCGCGAAGCCGTACGGCGCGGCGCCCGCCCGGTGTCCCCGCCGGCCCGGCACGGCGACGTCGTCACGGCCACGATCATGGGGTTCGGCGACGTGGCGCACACGTTCGTGCAGCGCCTCGGCGGCGCGGACGCGCGCACGCTTCCGGGGCTGCGCCCGCTGGTGGGGCCGCTGGTGGGGGCAGGGACCGCCTTCGACAGCGGGCTCGCCGAGGTGGACCACTTCGCCGTATGCGTCGAGGCCGGGCAGATCGAGGCGGTGACGCGGTTCTACCAGAAGATCCTCGACTTCGACATGATCTTCTCCGAGCGCATCGCCGTCGGCTCGCAGGCGATGACCACCCAGGTGGTGCAGAGCCGCTCCGGCGCGGTGACCTTCACCCTCGTCGAGCCGGACGTCTCGCTGGACGCCGGCCACATCGACGAGTTCCTGAAGGAGCACGGCGGTGCCGGGGTGCAGCACATGGCACTGACGACCCACGACATCGTGACGGCGGTCGACCGGCTCGGTCACGCGGGGGTGGAGTTCCTGAGCACGCCGGACGCCTACTACGACCTGCTTTCCGAGCGGGCCAGGTCGGCCAGGCACCCGGTCGGTGAGCTCCGCAGGATCGGCGTCCTGGTCGATGAGGACCACGACGGGCACCTCTACCAGATCTTCACAAGATCGGTCCATCCCCGCGGCACGTTCTTCCTCGAGGTCATCGAGCGGTTGGGGGCGCGCTCTTTCGGCAGCGGCAACATCGCGGCGCTGTACCAGGCGGTGGAGCTCCAGCGCGGCGACAGCGTGGTGGCCTGACCGCTCCGGCCAGGTCGCCAAACGTGATCTGAACACTGGAAAGGGCAGGATCATGACCATTTCCGAGACGGCCCACCGGCCGCCCGACGCGGCGAGCCTGACTCCGCTCTCCTACACCCAGAACTTCCTGCGGCTCTTCGACCGGGGCGACGACACCGGCCCCTTCGGCCCCCGCTACAACATGGTCGTCGGCTGGCGGGTCCGGGGACGGATCGACGTCGCCGTCCTGCGGCAGGCGATGGACGACGTTGTGGCGCGGCACGATTCGCTGCGCGTGTCCATCGTCCGCGGCGAGGAGAGCGGCTGCCGGATGGTCGAGTCGCCGGGCCCGGTGCGGCTGACCGTCCGCGATGTCGCCGGCGGCGACCCGGACTCCCGTGATCTTCTCGTGGAGGAACTGCTGGGCGAGATCGAGGCCGGATCCTACGACGCCGGGGATGTGCCGAGGCTGCGTGCGATCCTGTGCAGGTTCAACGAGGACGACGCGGTCCTCGCGCTGGTCATCCACCACACGGCGTCGGACGGGTGGTCGATGCAGTTGCTCATGCGCGACATCGCGTCCCGCTACGCCGCGCGCCGCGGACATGCCGTGCCCGTCCTCCCGGACGCGCGGCCGTACCACGAGTACGTGGAATGGCAGCGGGTGAACGCGACCGGTGAGATGGCGGAGATCTCGCGTGAATACTGGCGGGAGAAGCTGAGGGACGCCCGGATGCTGGCCGTGCCCACCGACTGGCCGAGGTCGGCGGGCCGGGAGAAGGTCTGCCCGGTCTACCGTTTCTCGATCTCCGCCCAGGTGACCGCCAAGGCCCTGGAGTTCGCCAGAGCGATGCGGAGCTCCCCGTTCATGGTGCTGCTCGCCGCCTACAACATCGTGCTGCGGAGGATGACCGGGGCCACCGATCTGGTCGTCCCGACGATCACTTCGGGACGCCGGGAGCCGGAGTTCCACGAGACGGTCGGCCCCTTCTTCAACTTCCTCCCGCTCAGGACGGACGTCGCCGGATGCCGGACCTTCCGCGAGGTGGTCGAGCGGACCCGGACGACCTGCCTCGAGGCCTACTCCTACGAGATCCCCTTCCTCCAGATCATCGGCGAGGCCCCCGAGGTGACCGGCACGCTCGCTGAGGATCACCTGGCCCCCTGTGCCTTCCAGGTCTGGCAGTTCTCGACCGTGATGGACCGCGAGCAGGTGGGGGACCTGGAGATATCCGAGGTGCGCAGCAGGGTGCTCTCGCAGGTCGCGGGGACGGACATCCCCGACGGCGCGCTGCTCACGCTGGACATCGACCCCTCCGGGCAGATCTTCGGCAATCAGGCGTACAACAGCGACCTGTTCACCGAGGCCACCATGGTCGGGATGGTCTCCGAGTTCTGCCGGATTCTCGAGGCCGGGGTCACCGACCCGGACCACCCGCTCGCCGCGGTCTAGAGCCGCCGGGACCCTCGCAATCCGCCGGGATCCTCGCAATCCGCCGGGACTCTCGCAAGCCAAGGAGACTCACATGCGAGTCATGTTCACCATGTTCCCCTCGACGGCGCACTTCCTGCCCCTGGTCCCGTACGCCTGGGCGCTGCAGGCGGCGGGGCACGAGGTCTGCGTCGCCGCTCCGCCGGGGGTCGCCACGGGTCTCGCCGTCCCCGACTTCCACAGGTCCGTCAACGGCGCCGGCCTGACGGCGGTGTCCTGCGGCGAGCCGCAGGCGCTCGCGGTGCACGACCGGGACCACCCCGGGTACGCCGAGCTCATTCCCTCGATCGAGGAGTCGGAGAACCTGGTGCGGGCCATCGCGCTCGACCCGGCGGAGCGGGCTCCCTGGGACGTGTTCTACCACTTCGCGCTGCTGACGATCCGCAACTACCATCCTCCCGTCCCGCGGCAGGACGTCGAGGCCGTCGTGGAGTTCGCGCGCGAGTGGAAACCCGATCTCGTGTTGTGGGATCCGTGGTTCCCCTGCGGGGCGGTGGCGGCCCGGGCCTGCGGCGCGGCGCACGCGCGGGTGCTCCTGGCGCCCGACTACACGGCCTGGGCGGCGGAGAAGTTCGCCGAGCGCGGCCGCTCGGGGGATCTCGACCGGGACCCGCCGGCGAACCCGCTGGTGGAGACCGTCCGGCCGCTGGCGGAGCGGTACGGGTTCGAGGTGGACGACGAACTGCTGCACGGGCAGTGGACGGTGAACCCCTTCGTCGAGGGGATGCGGCTGCCCACCGGCCTGCCCACGGTCAACTCACGTTACGTGCCCTACACGGGCGCGAGCGTCATGCCCGAGTGGCTGTACCGGCCGCCGGCGCGGCCGCGGGTCGCGATCTCCCTGGGCGTGTCCACCCGGATGTTCTTCAAGGGGGACTGGGGGCGTACGGCCAAGCTCATGGAGGCGGTGGCCGGCCTGGACGTCGAGGTGATCGCGACCCTGAACGCCAACCAGCTTCTGGACGTCGCCGCCGGAATTCCCGGCAACGTCCGCACCCTCGACTACGTGCCGCTCGACCAGCTGCTCCCGACATGCTCGGCGATCATCCATCACGGCTCGATCGGGACGTTCGTCGCCGCGTCCGCCAAGAACGTGCCGCAGCTCATCTGCGACACAGACGAGCCGTGCCGCATCGTCGGCACTCCGAAGGACGACGGCATCGACTGGGACCTCCAGTGCCAGAAGCAGTTGACCGCCACCCGCACCTCCGCCTATGTGACCGGCCGCGGGGGCGGGGTCCGGCTGAACCACCAGACGCAGTCGGCGGAGGAGATGCGCGGGCAACTGCTGCGGGTGCTCGACGATCCCTCGTTCCGGGAGGGCGCGGAGACGATCCACCAGGAGTGGCTGGCCGCGCCGAGCCCGGCCGGCATCGTGCCCGTTCTGGAGAAGCTGACCGCCGAACACCGCGGCTGAGAACTCAAGGAGGCAGGCATGAGGATCCTGGTAACCGGCGGCGCCGGATTCATCGGTTCGGAGTTCGTCCGGGCCACGCTGCGAGGTGAACTGCCGGACTCCGCCGACACCCGGGTGACCGTTCTGGACAAGCTTACATATTCAGGAAATATGGCGAATCTGGCTCCGGTGGCCGGCCACCCGGGCTTCCGGTTCGTCCACGGTGACATCTGTGACCCGCTGCTGGTGGACGAGGTGGTGGCCGGGCACGACGCCGTCGTGCACTTCGCCGCCGAGACGCACGTGGATCGCTCGATCGTCAGTGCCGCCGAGTTCGCCAGGACGAATGTGCTCGGCACCGAACTGCTGCTCGAGGCCGCCCTGCGGCACCGCGTCGGCCGGTTCGTGCACGTCTCGACCGATGAGGTGTACGGATCCATCACGACGGGGTCCTGGACCGAGGAGTCGCCGCCGGCGCCGAACGTGCCCTACGCCGCGACCAAGGCCGGCGGTGATCTGCTCGCGCTGGCGTTCCACCGTACGTTCGGCCTCGACGTCGTGGTGACCAGGTGCACGAACAACTACGGGCACTATCAGTTCCCGGAGAAGGTGATTCCGCTGTTCGTCACCAACCTGCTCGACGGCAGACCAGTGCCGCTGTACGGCGACGGCGGCAACATGCGGGACTGGCTGCACGTGTCCGATCACTGCCGGGCCATTCAGCTGGTGCTGCGCTCCGGCCGCGCCGGCGAGGTCTATCACATCGGCGGCGGCACCGAGCTCACCAACATGCAGCTCACCGCACGGCTGCTCGAGGCGGTCGGCGCCGGTTGGGACATGGTCGATCACGTGCCGGACCGCCAGGGACACGACCTGCGGTACTCACTGGACATCTCCAAGATCCAGCGGGAGCTCGGCTACGTCCCCCTCGTCTCGTTCGAGGACGGCCTGGCCGCCACCGTCGAGTGGTACCGCGACAACCGCTCCTGGTGGGAGCCACTGAAGGAACGGGTGATGCCCGGAGCGGCCGCCGGCCGCGTCATGATCCCGGCCGTCTGACGGCCCGGCCGCCGATCGCGAACGCCTTTGGGGGCGCCTTCGGGGCCCCCGGTACGCGCACATGCGAAACAGGCACGACAAGAATCAGGAGACGACATGCAGGACGCCGACATGCAGGACGCCGACATGCAGGACGCCGACATGCAGGACGCCGACATGCAGGACATGGTCAGGTGGGTTGAGAACTGCCGCGTCTGCGGGGGGAACGACTGGCTCGACGTGATCTCCTTCGGATCCACGCCGCTGGCGAACGGGTTCCTCGACCCGGCCGCCGTGCCCGAGGACGAGCCGGCCTACCCGCTGGAGGTGGGCGTGTGCCGGGACTGCCGGCTCATGAGCATCCGGCACACCATCGACCCCGAGGCGCTCTTCAGCCACTACGTGTACGTCTCGTCGGACTCCGACCTGATGGCCGGGCACATGCGCCACATCGCCGATCTGTGCGTACGGCGGGCCGGGCTCGACGCGGGCGACCTGGTCGTCGAGATGGGCAGCAACATCGGCACCCAGCTGGCCCTGTTCCAGGAGGGCGGCCAGCGGGTGGTGGGCGTCGACCCGGCGAAGAACCTCGTCCAGGTCGCCAACGACCAGGGAATCCCCTCGATCGCCGCGTTCTTCGGCGCCGCCGAGGGCGCCCGGGTGGCGCGGGACTTCGGTCAGGCCAAGCTCGTGCTCGGACGGCAGTGCTTCGCGCACATCGAGAACGTGCACAACGTGCTCGACGGCGTCGAGGCCGTGCTCGCCCCCGACGGCCTGCTCGTCATCGAGGTGCCGTACCTGGTGAACCTGATCGAGGAGAACCAGTTCGACACGATCTACCACGAGCACGCCTCCTACTTCTCGATCACCACGCTGAGCCGTCTGTTCGCGGCGCACGGCCTCCACATCGTGGACGCCGAGCGGGTCGCCGTGCACGGCGGTTCGATCGTCGTGATGGCGTCGCGGGTGACGGCGGGTCGGCGGCCGATGCCGGTGGTCGCCGAGCTGGTCGCGCTGGAGCAGGAGCGCGGGCTGACCGATGACAGCGCCTACCTCGAGTTCGCCGCGCGGACCAGGCGGGTGCTGGCCGGCGTCGGCGACCTCGTACGCGACCTGGCGGCGCGCGGCAAGCGGGTGGCCGGCTACGGAGCCCCGTCCAAGGGCACCGCGCTCCTGCAGTTCTGCGGCCTCGGCCCCCGGGAGATCGAGTTCTGCAGCGACACGACCCCGCTGAAGCACGGCAAGCTGCTGCCCGGCACGCACATCCCGGTGCGGTCGCCGGAGCAGGCGCGCTCGAACCCGCCGGACTACTACCTCCTGCTCGCCTGGAACTACGCCGAGGAGATCATCCGCAAGGAGCGGCGGTTCCTGGAGGACGGTGGGCGCTTCATCGTGCCGATCCCGGAACCGCGGATCGTCTCCGCCGAGTCCGTCCTGGAGTCCTTCCTGGAGTCCGTCTGACCGGCACGGCACGTCCAGCGCCGCCACCTCGCGCCGACCCGATCAGGGTCGTCCCGTCCCCAAGGGAGATCTGATGGAATACGGACCCGACCACGCCGAACTGTACGACCTGGTCTTCCGCAGCCGTGGCAAGGACTTCGAGGCGGAGGCCGCGCAGCTGGCCCGGCTGATCCGATCCCGGTTCCCGGCCGCGAAATCGCTGCTCGACGTCGCCTGCGGCACGGGCGCCCATCTGGAGACCTTCGTCAAGCTCTTCGACCATGCCGAGGGCCTGGAGCTCTCCTCCGGGATGCGTGCGGTCGCAAAGGACAGGCTCCCGGCGGTGGACGTCCATCCCGGGGACATGCGCGACTTCGATCTCGGGCGAACGTTCGACGCCGTGACCTCCATGGGCAACGCCGTCGGCGAACTGGACTCCGTTGAGGAACTGAGGGC
The DNA here is from genome assembly GCF_016863115.1 of Sphaerimonospora thailandensis. Lineage (GTDB taxonomy): Bacteria > Actinomycetota > Actinomycetes > Streptosporangiales > Streptosporangiaceae > Sphaerimonospora > Sphaerimonospora cavernae. The sequence continues at coordinate 4,750 of NZ_BOOG01000002.1, read as the reverse complement.
CGCGGTCGGCCGCATGGCCGCGCATCTGGTCCCGGGCGGGGTCCTGGTCGTGGAGCCCTGGTACTTCCCGGACAACTTCCTCGACGGACACGTCGGGGGCCACATGCTCGTCGAGGAGGGCCGGGTGATCTCACGGATGACCCACTCCACCAGGCACGGCTCGAAGAGCCGGCTGGAGGTCAGGTTCAGGGTCGCCGAGGCCTCCGGGTTCCGCGAGTTCTCCGAGGTCCTCTTCTCGAGCCTGTTCACCCATGAGGAGTACGCGTCGGCGCTCGAGGACGCCGGCTGCACCGCCGAGTTCGTCCCGGGCTTCCAGCTCGCGGACGGCCGGCCGAACAGCCCAGGGCTTTTCGTCGGTGTGCGCAAGTGACTCCGCGTCCCTTCCGGTTGAAAGGCGGCCAACTCATGCCCTCCACTGCCACGCCCCTGTTCGCCGAGCCGCTCCATGTGGGACTCCCGAATGTGGGAGACAGGGTTCGCCTCATGGAACGGATCAACGGCGCTCTCGATCGTCTGTGGCTCACCAACAACGGACCGCTGGTGCGCGAGTTCGAAGCGCGGATCGCCGCGCTGACGGGCGCCAGGCACTGCGTCACGACGTGCAACGCGACCACCGGGATCCAGATCGCCGCGAAGGCGGCCGGGATCAGGGCCGGAGACGAGGTCATCGTCCCCTCCTTCACCTGGGTGGCGACGGCCCACGCCCTGGAGTGGATCGGCATCGTGCCGGTCTTCTGCGACGTGGACGAGGAGACGGGGACCGCCGACGTGGCGCACGTCGAGCGGTTGATCGGCCCGAACACCCGCGGCATCCTCGGCGTACACGTCTTCGGGTACCCCTGTGACATCGAGGGCCTGTCGGCGCTCGCCCGGCGGTACGGGATCCCACTGTTGTTCGACGCCGCCCACGCCCTCGGATGCACGTACCGGGGAAGGCCGATAGGCGGGTTCGGCTCGGCGGAGATCTTCAGCTTCCACGCCACCAAGTTCATCAACACGTTCGAAGGCGGCGCGATCGTCACCAACGACGACGAACTGGCGGAGCGGGCCAGGGCCATGCGACAGCAGGGCCTCGACGCCGAACACCGGGTGGCCGGACCGGGCACGGTCGCGCGGATGAACGAGATCTGCGCCGCCATGGGACTGACGGCGCTCGAGGCCATGGACAGCCTGATCGAGGTCAACCGGCGCAACCACGGCCACTACGAAGAGGGCCTCGCGGGCGTGGCGGGGGTGCGGGTACGGCCGATGGCACCGGACGAACACGCGAACTACCAGTACGTCGTCATCGAGATCGACGCCGAGGTCGCCGGAGTGCACCGTGACGTCGTGAACGACATCCTGCTCGGGCACAACGTGCTGTCGCGCCGCTACTTCGACCCCGGCTGCCACCTGGACGAGCCCTACCGGTCGAACACGTCCCGGCACGCGCCCCTTCCGCTGCCGCGCACCGAGGCGCTGACCGACCGGGTGCTCTCGCTGCCCACCGGCCCGGCCATCGGCCCCGCCGAGATCAGCGGCATCTGCGAGATCATCCGCCAGGCGGTGCCGGCGTACGGCCCGGCTGAGGCACTGGTGTAGCTTCGCCGCCGGCCGCCGCGGCGAGCATCCCCAAGACGGTGCACCCGACTCCTCCGCGGATTCCATTCCAGAAAGCGGATCCGCGCGGGTCAGGTGCACCTTCTTGATTTCCAGAGAAACGCAATGCTAAAGATATGGCGGCCATCCGTGTTCAGGTATTTTTAGGAATAGGATTATTGATTCTCTTGCGGCAGTGGGGGCAGCCCGAAGTCACCCCTGGGTTCGGTCGCTTTACCGGGAGGTGAGCCGTGGACGTTACGGTCATCGGCATCTCGGCCGTAGCGGTGGAGATTTACCGGTACTTTCTCCGGCATCGCGACGAGGGAGTCGGCTCGGCCCGCCGGGCACTCGGCGTCGACGCGGACACGGTCGAGGCGGCCGTCGAGGAGCTCGAACGGCTGTCTCTGCTCGATCTCACCGACCGGCACCGGGTCGTGGCCACCGAGCCGAGGATCGGCATCGAACGCCTCATCGAACGACGACTCAACGAACTCAACTCCGAGATCAGGCGTGTCCTCGCGGCCCGCGACGCCATCGCGGTCTTCATGGAGGACCGGCAGCAGGGCGAGCGGAGCAGCACGGCGCTCGACATCGAGCGGGTGGAGGGGCTTGAACGGGTCCGCCAGCGGATCGACGATCTCGGGTTCTTCTCCTACAAGGAGACGCTGTGCCTGCATCCGGGCGGCCCGCTCTCCCGGACCGCCATCGAGACGGCGCTCCCCCTGGACACCCGCTCGCTGCGCCGCGGCCTCTCGGTGAAGGCGGTCTACAACCCCCGGGCGATCGAGGATCCGCTGATGCTCGCCTATCTGCGTGATCTTCGCAGCCTGGGCGGTGAGGTGCGCATCACGGAGGAGTCGATCGACCGCATGATCGTCTTTGATCGGAGCGTGGCCGTCGTGCCGATCCACCCGCAGGAGAGCGCACGTGGCGCGCTGCTGGTCCGGGAGCCGGGTCTGGTCTCCCAGCTGGTCGCCTACTTCGACGGGGTGTGGGAGGCCGCCACCGACATCCGGGAGTACACCGAGCCGTCCAAGGAACCGCCGCTGCTGTCCGACCTGGAGCGGCGGGTTCTGGCGGTGATGGCGACGGCGGACAAGGACGAGATCGCCGCGCGCGAGATCGAGGTGTCCGTCCGGACCTACCGTCGCTATGTCGCCGACCTCATGGCCCGGCTCGGCGCGGTCAACCGCTTCCAGGCCGCGCTGCGGGCCAAGGAGGAGAACTGGATCTGAACGCCCGTACAGCGGCGTGGGGAGGAGCATGATGACCACCTCGGAGCTCGACTGGGCGCCGCTGATCGAGCCCGCCGGCGGTGCGCCGGCCGAAGCGACGCCGCCCCCACCGGCACCCCCGCGTTCCATGCGGCTGCTGCGCAAGGAGCGGGACGCCCTGCGCGACGAGATCACGGCGGGCCGTCGCATCGGCGTCCAGCGTCAGCACGCGCTCGGCAAGCTCACGGCCAGAGAGCGGCTGGACCTCCTGCTCGACGAGGATTCGTTCGTCGAGATCGACATGTATCGCCGGCACCGGGCGCACGGCATGGGGATGGACGACCGCCGCCCGCACACTGACGGGGTGGTCACCGGCTCCGGCACCATTCACGGCCGCCGGGTCTTCGTGTACGCACAGGACTTCACCATCTTCGGGGGATCGCTGGGCGAGGCGCACGCGCTGAAGATCCAGAAGGTCATGGACCTCGCGATCTCCACCGGATCGCCGTTCATCGGCCTGAACGACAGCGGGGGCGCGCGGATCCAGGAGGGGGTGATGTCGCTCAACGGGTACGGGGGCATCTTCCAGCGCAGCGTCCGCGCCTCGGGTGTGATCCCGCAGATCAGCGTCGTGCTGGGGCCGTGCGCCGGCGGCGCCGCCTATTCCGCGGCGCTGGCCGACTTCACCTTCATGGTCGCCGGCACCGCCCAGCTGTACCTGACCGGGCCGGACGTGGTGGAGGCCGTGACCGGACAGCGGCTCAGCCACGCGGAGCTGGGGGGAGCGCACGTGCACGCGACGCGGTCGGGGGTGGCCACGTTCGTCCACGACGACGAGGAGAGCTGCCTGGAGGACGTGCGGTATCTCGTCTCGATGCTGCCGGGCAACAACCTGGAACCGGCCCCGCCCGGACCCTCCAGCGGCGCGGCCGACGACCTGAGGCCCCGACTGGCCGACATCGTCCCCGTCGAGCCGAGCGAGCCGTACGACATGCGCATGGTCATCGCGGAACTGGTGGACGACGGCGACTTCATCGAACTGCACGAGACCTGGGCGGCCAACGTGGTCTGCGCGCTGGCCAGGATCGACGGCGAGGTCGTCGGGGTGGTCGCCAACCAGCCGATCGTGCTCGCCGGTGTGCTGGACGTCGCGGCCTCCCAGAAGGCCGCCAGGTTCGTGCGGTTCTGCGACGCCTTCGGCATTCCGCTGGTGACGCTGGTGGACGTGCCCGGCTTCCTCCCCGGGGCCGATCAGGAGCACGCCGGCGCCATCCGGCACGGCGCCAAGCTGCTGTACGCGTACTGCGAGGCGACCGTGCCGCGGATCCAGGTGATCCTCCGCAAGGCGTACGGCGGAGCCTACATCGTCATGGACTCGCGTTCGGTCGGCACGGATCTGTCGCTGGCCTGGCCGACGAACGAGATCGCCGTGATGGGCGCAGAGGGCGCGGTGGACGTCGTCCACCGCAGGGAGCTCGCCGCCGCCGCCGATCCCGCCGCGCTGCGCGCCGAGCTGGTCGAGCGGTACTCGCGCGAGCTGGTGCACCCGCACTACGCCGCGGAACGCGGGCTGGTCGACGACGTGATCGACCCCGCCGAGACGCGGGCGGCGGTCGCCCGTGGGCTGGCCATGCTGCGCGACAAGCGCGAGGAGCCGGTCCGGCGCAAGCACGGCAACACGCCCCTTTGACCCGGCGGGGCCGTGGCGGTCCGACCGTTCGGATCTGGCAGTAAGCTGCAGCGCCCAGACAACTTGCTGCTGCTGAATCGCCTGGTAGCAGGGCTGTGAGAAGCGCAGAGTTGGAGGTGGAAGGAAGAACTCACAGCCCACTGGAAAGGGTGAACCGACATGACGGTCCGGGTTTTCCCCCAGGTCGCCTCCACGCCCGCCTCCAAGTTCGTCGCCAGGTGGTCGGCGGCTCTCGCGTCCACGGCCATCGTCGGCGCGCTCGCCG
>NZ_BOOG01000001.1 GCF_016863115.1 Sphaerimonospora thailandensis | reverse complement strand
CGAGCGGCACCACCTGGGACGCGCCCGCGCCTCTCGCCGCGAGCGGCACCACCTGGGACGTGCCCGCGCCCGTCGGCCCGACCGGCACCACCTGGGACTCCGCCGGTGCGTACGGCGGCCATGTGTGATCAGCGCGCAGGCGACGAATAGATGGTCGTTCAGCTGACGATGCGCCCGACACCCGGAGGGCCGGCGTCGAACTCGCCGGTCGACGGAATACGAATAATGGCGCTGCTGCCCGAGAGGTGGCGTAAGGACCTCATACGGGCCGCCGGGGAAATCGTCATCCGGGTGAACGCCGGAGACGAGACCAGTGCGCGGATCCGCGCCGAGGTGATGGAGATCCTCACGAATCCCGAAGTCGGCCACTGGCAACTGGTGGCCTGCGGGCTCGTGGCCGACGGCCACCCGGAACCGAAGGAGGCAGACCGATGATCGCCGCAGCCCTGGAGGCGGGGGAGTGCCGCGTGTGGTGGGCGGATCCGCGGGAGCGTGCGCTCGGCACGCTCACCGCCACGCTCAGCGGGAGCGAGCTGGAACGGGCCCGGCGGTTCCACCAGGAGCGGGACCGCCGCCGGTTTCTCACCGGCTCCTGGCTGCTGCGCCGCGTGGCCGCCGCACAGCTCGGCCTCCGGCCCGAGGACGTCCAGGTGGACCGGCGCTGCCCGGACTGCCCGAAACCGCACGGGAAGCCGCATATCCGTAACGACGGACAGGAACGGCTGCACGTCTCGGTCTCCCACTCGACCAACCTCGTCGCGGTCGCCATGACGACCGTCGGGCCCCTGGGGGTGGATGTGGAGGCGTTGCCCGCCGACTCAGCCGACTCAGCCGACTCCGTGGACGAGGTCGCCCAGTGCGCGCTGTCGCCCACCGAGCGATCGGCCCTGCGGGCCCTGCGGGAATCCGAACGGCGAGCCGCGTTCGCCCGGCTCTGGGTGCGCAAGGAGGCCGCGCTCAAGGCCACCGGCCACGGGCTGCGGATCCCTCCCGACCAGGTCGAGGTCGGCGGCCCGGACGACGCGCCCGCGGTGCTGAGGTGGCCGCTGGACGTCCCTCCCGATGCGGTGCGGCTGCACGTGCTCGATCCCGGCGAGGGATACGTCGGCGTCGTCGCGGTCCTCGCCGGCGACCGTCCCGTCACCGTTTTCGAATCGCGTGTCGGAGACCTGCGTGAGATCCCCGTCCCGCTGACGCCGGTGGCCGCCTGACCGGGGTTGACGAGTGCCGGAGCGAGGCTGCTGAATTTGCCGTGAAGCGGCGACGGGAATCGGCCTCGCTCCCCTAGGAGAGAAAGTGATCTGCGCTGATGAGCTGTTTCGTTCTCGTTCCCGGCCCATGGATGGGTGACTGGGCGTGGGATCCGGTGACCCGGGGCCTGAGTGAGCGTGGTCATGATGTGCGCGCGGTGACCCTGTCGGGGCTGGCGACCCCCGACTCGGACGTGTCCGCGGTCGGCCTCGGCACCCACGTCGCCGACGTGCTGTCGATGCTGGAGGCGGAGGAACTGCGCGATGTGATCCTCGTGGGTCACAGCTACTCGGGCCTCGTGGTCGGTCAGGTGGCCGACCGGGCCCCGGGCAGAGTGGCGCACGTCGTGTTCGTCGAAGGGTTCCTGCCCCACGACGGCAGGTCGATGCTGCACGCCTTCCCGGAGCGTCAGCGTGCCGGCGAACTCCATCTGATCGCCGGCAACGGCGGCCGCTGGCCGGCCCCGGATGCCTCGGTCGTCGCGGACGGCCAGGACCTGTCCGTACGCCAGGCGCGGTGGCTCGCCGAGCGATTCGTCGACCACCCGGGGCGCACGATCGCCGAACCCGTCGTCCTGACCCGCCCGCTCTCATCGCTGTCCGCGACGTACGTCATCTGCGCCAAGGAGCACTTCGGCGGCCGGGTCTCCGCCGACGTCTCCGCGATGCGCGCCGAGCCCGGCTGGACCTTCGAAACCCTCGACACCGGCCACTGGCCGATGATCTCCGCCCCCGATCGGCTCGTCTCGCTGCTCGCCGCCGTCGCCGCCCGCGTCTGAGTCCGCTGCCGCCCGCCGCGCCCGCCGGCCGTACAGGAGGAAGAGGATGGCCGCCGCGGCCAGGATCAGCAGCGCTGTGAAGATCCACTCCATGGATCCGCCCGGGCCGTAGACCCGGCCCGCACGCCCCACGTCCACGGCCGCGGTCTGCTGGCCCGCCGTCAGCATGTCGCGGTCGGCTCCGTACAACGCGATGTCAGTGCGCCGGACGGAGCCGTCGGCGGACCGGAAGTCGCCGCTCCAGGTGCAGGACTCGTGCCCCGGGTGCTGGATGCAGTCCAGGCGGTGGGCCGTGAAGGTACCGGCGATCCCGTCCGCGCGCGCCGCCCGTATGACCGGGCCGATGTTGGGCACCGCGAGGTACAGCAGGAAGACGGCGACGAGGGTGAGGACGACGGTGAAGGCGGGGGACCGGCGGCGTACGGCTCGGGCCGCCGGCGCGGTTCGCGTCTCAGACCCGGCGGGTGTCTCAGGCATGGCGGGTGTCTCAGGCATGGACGGGTACGGCGCAGGCGCAGCGCAGCGACGCGCGTTCGGACTCACGGGGGCGGCGGTGCAGGACCATCGCCACCACCATGGGCACGGTGACGAGCGTGTTGTAGAACAGGTGCAGCTCCATCCGCGGGGCGAGGAGCTGGATGAGGCTGGTGGGGGCGGGACGGCCCATCAGGTTGTTGCCCGTGAGGACCTGGAGCAGCAGGAGCAGGTGCTCCAGATGGTGCCAGACCTGGATGCCGAGCGACACGTTCCACCAGACGCGCGACCTCCCGGTGAACCCGTCCCGCAGCATGATCAGGCCGATCATCATCAGCAGCGCGTACCCGTAGTGCATCCACTCCGAGGTGACGAGCCAGGGAAAGGGGATGCCGAGCACGCCCAGCGCCTCGGGGAGCGGCCAGCCGAGCACGTAGACCTGGATCGCCTGAGCGATGTGTTCGCCCCAGTGCGCCACGACGATGAAGAGGAACACCCCGAGCGCGGCCTTGTGATGACGGCTGTTGATCGCGGACATTCCCCCGCGCAATCGGCCGACGGACGTTGTCTGTGTCACCATTAGTGATCCTCGATTCCGGGATGTCTCCGACATTTCATCGGCAGCCGTGCCGCCTGGACGCGGCTCGCCGGGCCGCAAGCCCCATTTTTTCGAGACGGTGGGATGATTGTTTCTCCGGTTGTGCGAAATTCAGGACGGTTTGCTCCGTACCGTACTTTCCGGGGGTCCGGGGGGAAGTACGATTCCCGCATGCCCCCGGTTGACGTTCTCGTCCGTCCGGCCGCGCCGCCCGATCGCGTCATTCGTTACGGCGACCACCCCGAGCAGGTCATCGACGTCCGTTCCGTGACGGACGACCCGGACGCGCCCGTCGTCATCCTGCTGCACGGGGGGTTCTGGCTGGCGAGGTACGACCGGCTGCACACCCGTCCCATGGCGGACGAACTGGCCCGGCACGGCTATGTGGTGTGCACGCCGGAGTATCGGAGGCTGGGCCAGCCCGGTGGCGGCCATCCCGGCACCTTCGACGACGTGGCCGCGGCCGTCGACCTGATCCTCGGCGCTCCGCCCGCCACGGGAGCCGTCGTGCTGGTCGGGCACTCGGCCGGCGGCCAGCTCGCCCTGTGGGCGGCCATGCGCGGTCGGCTGCCCGCCGGCTCGCGCTGGCATGTGGACCCCCCGAATCATGGGACCGTCAGCGGGGTCGTCGCGCTGGCGGCCGTGTCCGACCTGGCGCGCGCGATCGAGGTGGGCATCGGCAGGGGCATCTGCGCCGATCTGCTGGGCGGGCGCATGGAGCTGCTGGCCGAGACGGATCCGGCGAGGCTGCTGCCGTTCGGCCCGGGCGTCGCCGTCCTGGTGCACGGCACCGAGGACGCGATCGTCCCCATCGAGATCAGCCGCGGTTTCGCCGTACGGGACAAGTCGGTCAGGCGGGTGGAGGCGGTGGGCGCCGGGCACTTCGACCTGATCGATCCGCTCTCGGTCGCCTGGCCGGCCGTGCTCCGCGCCATCCGATCGGTCGCCGCTCCCGGGCTGGGCCGGTCCACCCACCGGGGAGACGCGGACCACCGGGGAGACGCGGATCCGGCCCCCGACGGCCCTCCCGCATCATGATGAAACCCGCCCCGATTCCGTCCCGGTGCGTTTGCCGTACGATGGGGCCTTTTCCGCCACCAGACCAATAAAAGACGCATTTATTGGAAATTACGGAGAATGGGGAGACGGGGGCGGGTAGGTCGGCCATTGTTCGTCCAAACCAGCAGGAAGGCGGTACGGACATGGTTCGACCCACTGGCTTAGAGCACCATCCCGATCTCGCGGAACTTCGCCAGACATACGACCGGGTGGGGTCGACGACCCCGGCCCAGATCGTCGACGGGCTCACCTTCCTGAGCGGGCTGTACCTGGCTCTCTCACCCTGGATCGTGGGGTTCCAGCGCTTCTCGGGGCTCGCCGTCAGCAACCTGATCGTCGGGCTGTCGGTCGCCGCCCTCGCGCTCGCGTGCGCGTCGGCCTTCGGCCGTACCTACGGCATCAGCTGGCTGCTGCCGCTCCTCGGCATCTGGACCCTCGTCTCGCCCTGGCTGGTGCGGGGAGGCCGTACTCTCACGCCCGGCACGACGCCGGGCATGCCGGGAACCCCGGGACTGCCCGGGAGGGCCGCCTCGGCACTCACGGCAGGGACGATCTGGAACAACGTGGCGACCGGAGTCATCATCCTGCTGCTCGGCGCCGCGGCGCTGGCGATGGCCCTCGCGTTCCGCGGCGGCCAGGGACGCGGCGAGCGCGGCGAGCGCGCCGGCCACCGGCCCGGAAGCTGGTAGGACCGGTCACCGGAAAGGTCACCGGAAACCGGTCGCGAACCGGGAGAAATTGACAGGAACCCCCGGCATCGGTTGCTCTGACCCGCACCGATACTGAGTGCATGCTCAGCAGCCACCGCCTGAAGGTGCTTCTCGAGGTCTTCAGGGCCGGGAGCATCGCCGGAGCCGCCCGGAGCCTGCGGCTGTCGCCCTCCGCCGTCTCCCATCAGCTCTCCCGGTTGGAGGAGGAGGCCGGGGTGGGGCTGGTGGAACGGTCAGCCCACAGCCTCCGGCTCACGGCGGCCGGTCGCCGGCTGGCCACCCGCGCTCAAGAGGTGCTCGACCTCATCGAGGCCGCCGAGAAGGACCTGCTGGCCCAGGCGCGGGCGGACGCCGGGCAGCTGCGGATCGGTTTCTTCGGCTCCGCGGGCTACCGGCTCCTGCCGATGGCACTGTCCAGCTTCACCAGGAGACATCCCGCCGTGGAGCTCGACCTGGTGCTGGGCCAGCCGCACGAACTCCTCCCCGACGTGGAGCGAGGCGCGCTCGACGTGTTGGTCGTCTTCGAGCATGCGCTCGATCCATGGAAGCCGCCGGACGGGGTGGAGGTGACCCACCTGTTCGACGAGCCGCAACTGCTCGTCATGCCGCTCGGCCATCCGGCGGGCCAGCGACCCAGGGTGCGTCTCGCCGATCTGGCCGACGAACCGTGGATCACGACCTTCGGCACGGACACTCCGGTGTCCGTGCTCGAACGGGCGAGCGCGCTGGAGGGCTTCAGCCCCGCCATCCGCTGCCGCAGCGACCATTACGAGGTGACGCTCGGACTGGTCCGGGCGGGGCTGGGCGTCGCACTGGTGCCGAGCCTCGGCACACAGGGCGCGACAGGCGTACGGATCTGCCAGGTCGACGGGCCACGGCTCTATCGGCGGATCGGCGCGGCGGCACGTCCCACCAACCCCAATCCCGCACTCCGCTCGTTCATCGGTTATCTGCGCGACGCCGCTGCCCGGCTGCGCGTCGGCAGCCGCTGAACGGACCCGTCAGCGGACGGCGGCGGCGATGGCGAGGCCGGCCTGACGGATCGCCCGTACGAGGGCGTGCTCACTGCCCGCCCGGCCGTGTGCCAGCACCGCGTAGCCCGTGCGACGGACCCCGACGAGCACCCCCACGTCGGCCCGGGTTCCCGTGTCCGTACCGGTCTTGTTCGCCACCCAGACCATCGGGTACGGCACGGCCTCGGCCGGGATCCGCCGGTCCTCCGCGTCGTGCGGGAGCAGCGCGGGCACCAGGCTCCGATCGGTGTTGTGCGCCATCCAGCCGACCATCAGCCGATGCCAGGGCTCGCCCGCGCCGGGAGAGCCTGCCGGCGGGCCGGCCAGAGATCCGGCCAGAGAACCGGCCAGAGAGTTCGCCAGCGCGGCGAGATCGCGTGCCGTGCCGGTCGCGAAGGCCGGCGGGTGCTCGGGCAGCCGGGGCTCGCGGATGCGGTCGTGGATCCGCGTCCTGGTCAGCCCGAGTGCGCCGGCCACGGCGTCCACCCGGTCCGGGCCGAGCCGCCGCAGCAGCGCGTTCGTCGCGGTGTTGTCGCTCACCGACGCGGTGAGCAGGGCGAGGTCGGCGATCGTCCACCGCCGGGCCGACAGCGTGGTCAACAGCCCGGATCCCGCCGCATAGTCGTCCTCCAGCAGGTCGAGCGGCTCGTCGGGGTCGAGCTCGCCACCCGTCACGCCGTGCGCGACCGCGGCGAGCAGCAGAAGTTTGCCGGTGCTGGCCAGCGGCAGCTCCACATCCTCGTTCACCCCGGCCACCGTCCCGGCCACGCCGGGCACGCACACGGCCAGCGTGCCCGGGCAGCCGGCCGCCAGCGCGGCCAGCCGGTCCGTCATATCTGTCATATCGGTCATGGGGTCAGCACCGTACCGGGCCGGGCGCCGGTCTCCTCGCCGTCGCGGACCACCACGGCTCCGCCGACGACCACGGCCGCGACGCCGGCGGGCGGCAGCAGCGGCTCGGCGAACGTCGCCCGGTCGGCCACCGTCGCCGGGTCGAACACCACCAGGTCGGCGTGCGCGCCGTCACGGATCACCCCCCGCCCGGCCAGGCCGAACCGCACCGCCGTCATCCTCGTCATCTTGTGCACCGCCTCCTCCAGCGACAGCAGGCCCAGCTCGCGCACGTAGCGGCCGAGCACCCGCGGGAACGTGCCCGCCCAGCGCGGATGCGGCCGGCCGCCCGGCTTGGGCACCCCGTCCGAGCCGACCATCGCGTACGGCGCGGCCAGCACCCGCCGGACGTCCTCCTCGACCATGGAATGACTGATGATCGTCACCTCGCCGCGCTCGGCGACGAGCAGGTCGGCGGCCACGTCCAGAGGATCGGCCGCCGCCGCGGCGGCGAGCTCGGCGATCGTCCTGCCCTCCGTCTCCGGATGGCGTGGCGCGCACGCCACCGAGATCCGGTCCCAGCCGCCGTTGCCGACCGTGTTCTCCCATCCGGCCACGCCCTCGGCGATCGCCCGCCGCATCCGGTCGCGCGCGGCGGGGTCGCCCAGCCGGGCCGTGAGCGCGGCGAGGCCGCCGTCGTTGGCCCAGGGCGGCAGCATCGCGGCCAGCGCCGTGCTGCCCGCCGTGTAGGGATAGACGTCGCACGTCACGTCCATGCCGCCGGCCCGCAGCTCCGCGATGCGCGGCAGGGTCCGAGCCGTACGGCCCCAGGCATAGCGGCCGGCCGTCTTGTGGTGCGAGACGTGCAGCGGCGCGCCGCTGCGGCGGGAGATCTCCACGGCCTCCTCCAGCGCCTCCTCGACCCGCGACATCTCGTCCCGCAGATGCGTCACGTACGGCTTGCCGTGCCTGGCCGCCACGGCGGCCAGCGCGACCAGCTCCTCGGTGTCCGCGTACGTCCCGGGGGCGTAGATCAGCCCGCTGGACAGCCCGGCCGCACCCTGGGAGAGGGACCGGTCGAGCAGCTCGCACATCGTGCGCAGCTCGGCGGCCGACACCGGCCGGTCGACGGGGCCGACCACCCCGGCGCGCAGCGTGCCGTGCCCCACCAGCGAGGCGAGATGGTTGGCCCTCGGCACGGCGGCGTGGGCGGCGGCGAAGCCGGCGAAGTCCGGGTAGGCGCCGACGTCGCCACCGAAGGAGATCTCGGCCTCGGAGCGCATCGCGTCGAGGCGCTCCGGCAGCGCGGGAAACAGGCTGGAGCCGCAGTTTCCGCAGATCTCGGTGGTCACGCCCTGCAGCACCGACGCCCGCACCAGTTCCCGGTCGCGGCCGCCGTCCGCGCTGTCTCGATCGAGGAGGGCGACGCCGTCGGAGTGGGTGTGCGCGTCGATGAAGCCGGGCGCGACGACGAGCCCGCGGGCGTCGACGACCCGGGCCGCCTCCACCCGGGATCCCGGGGGCAGCACCGTCAACCGCCCGGCGTCCGCCGCCACATCCGCCGGTCTCGCCGGCCGGGCCGTACCGTCGACGAGCAGGCCGCCGCTGATCAGCAGGTCGAAGCCGCGGCTCACAGGACCTGCCCGAGGAAGGCGCGCAGCCGCTCGTGCCGTGGCGCGGCGAGCACCTCGCGTGGATGCCCGCGCTCGACGATCACACCGTCGTCGACGAACACGAGCTGGTCGCCGACCTCGCGGGCGAAGCCCATCTCGTGCGTCACCACCATCATCGTCATGCCGCTCGCCGCGAGGTCGCGCATCACGGCGAGCACCTCCTGGACCAGCTCCGGGTCGAGAGCGCTGGTCGGCTCGTCGAACAGCATCAGCTTGGGCCGCATGGCCAGGCTGCGGGCGATGGCCACCCGCTGCTGCTGCCCGCCGGACAGCTGGGCGGGGTAGTGGCCGGCCCGGTCGGCCAGGCCGACCCGCTCCAGCAGCTCGGCGGCCTCGCGCCTGGCCCGCGCCGCCGGCGTGCCGAGCACGGTGACCGGGCCCTCCATCACGTTCTCCAGCGCCGTGCGGTGCGGGAACAGGTGGAAGCGCTGGAAGACCATGCCGATGCCGCGCCGCTGCCGCGACAGCTCGGCCGGGCGCAACGCGTGCAGCCGCCCGCCGCGCTCGGCGTAGCCCATCAGCTCACCGTCCACCCAGATCCGCCCGGAGTCCGGCGTCTCCAGCCGGTTCACGCAGCGCAGCAGGGTGGACTTGCCGGAGCCGGACGGGCCGACCACGCAGACCACCTCGCCCGCCGGGACGTCCAGGCTGATGCCCTTCAGCACCTCGACGGCGCCGAACCGCTTGCGCACCGCGCGCATCCGCACCATGAGGCGGCCAGAATCATCCGGCTCGTTCATGCGGGCTCCTTCGCGAACGGGCGCAGGTTGCGGCGCACCCGGGTCGACAGCCGGGCGTGGCCGCGCTCGAAGCGCTTCTCGATGAAGTGCTGGCCCACGCTGGCGACCGTGGTGAGCACCATGTACCAGATGGAGGCCACGATGAGCATCGCGATGACCTCGAAGTTGCCGAGGTAGATGCGCTGGGCGACGGTCAGCAGCTCGGCCCCGGCGATCACCGAGACCATCGAGGTGGTCTTCAGCATCGAGATGAACTGGTTGCCGGTCGGCGGGATGATCACCCGCATGGCCTGCGGCAGCACCACGCGGCGCAGCACCTGCCGGTGCGACATGCCGAGCGACTCGGCCGCCTCGCGCTGCCCCGGGTCCACCGACCTGATGCCCGCCCGCACGATCTCGGCCATGTAGGCGCCCTCGTTGATGGCCAGGCCGAGCAGCGCAGCGGTGAACGGCGTGATCACCTCGTTGGCCTGCCACTCGATCAGCTTCGGGCCGTCGAACGGCACACCGATGCCGAAGCTCGGGAAGACCAGACCGATGTTGAACCAGAAGATCAGCTGGACCAGCAGCGGCGTGCCGCGGAAGAACCAGGTGTAGAGCGCCGAGGTGGCGCGCAGCACCGGGCTGTCGGACAGCTGCATCACCGCGGCCAGCACGCCCAGCACCAGGCCGATGACCATGGACAGCACGGTGAGCTGGATCGTCACCCACAGGCCGCCGAGGATCCTGCCGTCCCCGAGGTAGCCGACGATGACGTCCCAGTGCAGGTTCTCGTTGACGATGATCGTGTACGCCAGCCAGGCCAGGAAGGCGATGGCGGCCGCCGCCGCGAGCCACCGGCCGGGCCGCGGCGGACGCACCGCGTCGACCGGCAGCTCGGGGTCGACCGGCGGCTCGACGGCGTCGCCCGGCTCCGCGGCGGCCCGGTCCGGGGTCACTTCCACGGCTGGGTGTTGACGAGGACCCCCGGCACCGCGTTGGCGGCCACGCCGTACTTGTCGAGCACGGCCTTGTAGCCGCCGTCGGCCTGCAGCTCCTCCATTGCCTTGGCCACGGCGTCACGGAGCCCGGTGGCGCGCTTGTCGATCGCGATGCCCCACGGCCCGGCGTCGTACTGCTCGGGCAGGACGTCGTACTTGCCGGTGTCGTTGGCGTACATGACGGCGACGGGGGAGTCGACGATCGTGGCCACCGCCCGGCCGGAGTCAAGCGAGAGCAGGCCGGTGGGCGCGTCCTCACTCTGCATGATCTTCATCTTGGCGGTGCACTTCTCGTTCTGCCGCTCGCCGATCGCGAGGTTGGAGGTGCCCTTGGCCAGGACCACGCTCTTGCCGCAGAGGTCGTCGAGGGACTTGATGCCCTCCGGGTTGCCCTTCTTGACCATGATCGAGCCGCCGGCGTTGAAGTAGTCGACGAAGTCGACCGCCGCGCGCCGCTCCTCGGTGTCGCTCATCGAGGACAGCACGACGTCCCAGCGGCCGCTCTGCAGGCCCGGGATGAGGCCGTCGAAGGCGGCGTTGGTGATCGTGAACTTGAGTCCGAGCTTCGCCGCGATGGCCGCCCCGAGATCGGGGTCGACGCCGGTGAGTTCCTGGGTGCCCTCCTTGTACATCTCCATGGGCGGGTAGCCCTCGGAGGTGGCCACCCGAAGCTCCCCGGTCTTGCGTACGGCCTCCGGCACGAGATCCTTCGCCGTCTTGCCCGCCGCGGCCGCCGCACCCTCGCCCGCGGTGGTCTCCGACGACGACCGCCCGCAGCCGCCGGCGAGCGCCGTCACCACCAGCGCGCCGACGATAGCCGTGAATAGGCGATTTGTCATGAAACCTCCTCTTATGAACGATTGAGATTATGCTGGTCGCCAGAGGTCAAGTGCCAAAGCGTTGTGACAGCTTGCGGGCCTGAGCATCGAAAACTTCGATGCTCGGGGCGGGTGAGCGCGGACGACCGGGGGCGTACCGAATCTCGTTTGCCTGGTCATGGCAGGGGTAACCCGACGGGCATGCCAGACCAGCCGAACTCCACACCACCGCCGCAGACCCAGCCGTATCCGGGCGAGACGGGCGAGATGCGTCCCGAGCCCAGGGACGAGATGCGCGACTACACCGGCCGCGAGCTGCTGGCAGGCCGGCGGACCCTCATCACAGGCGGCGACTCGGGCATCGGCCGGGCCGTCGCCGTCGCGTTCGCCAAGGAGGGGGCCGACGTCGCGATCGCCTACCTCTGCGAGCACAAGGACGCCCAGCACACCCGGGAGCTGGTGGAGCGGGAGGGGCGCCGCTGCGTGACCGTCCCCGGCGACCTCGCCGACCCCGCCCACTGCCGCAGGGTCGTCGAGGAGACCGTACGCGAGCTCGGCGGGCTCGACGTGCTCGTCAACAACGTGGCGACCCAGGCGCCGGTCCAGTCGCCGGAGGAGCTCTCCGACGACCAGTGGGAGCGGACGTTCGCCGTCAACATCCACAGCTATTTCTGGGTGACCAAGGCCGCGCTCGCGCATCTGCCGAGGGGAGGCGCGATCATCAACACGTCGTCGATCAACGGGCTGCGCGGCAACAAGTCGCTCATCGACTATGCCGCCACCAAGGGTGCGATCAACGCGTTCACCTACTCGATGGCGCAGGCGCTGGTCGAGCGCGGCATCCGGGTCAACGCGGTCGCACCCGGCCCGGTCTGGACCCCGCTCATCCCCGCGACCTTCCCCGAGGAGAAGGTGGACCGGTTCGGCGCCCAGGTGCCGATGAAGCGGGCGGCCGACCCCGACGAGATCGCGCCGTCGTACGTCTTCTTCGCCGCGGGGCGGTTCTCGTCGTACTACACGGGCGAGGTCCTCGCCCCCATCGGCGGCGAGACCCTCCCCGGCTGATCCCCCCTCACCCACCACCCCCCACGCCGTGATCTTGCGAATGCTCGCACGCATGGCTGCCGACCTGCGTGTTTGGTATTCGCAAGATCACGCGATGGGGTTGGGTCGGGGGTGAAACGCGTCGATCTTGCGCTTCCTTATCGTGAACATCCCTCTTTGCCGACCTCTGTCGTCCGCGGCGGCGGCTTCACTCTTTCCGGGTCGGGAACGCCCCGGGCGGGCTGCCACGCGCAACCCCAGCCTCCCCTTCCGGCCAAGTGTCCAGAAAGAGCAGGCGGCGGGATCTTTGGGACGCACCTTCGGACAGTCAGATCCTCGAATGCCACGGGAAACACTTGCGTAAAGTGGGCTGGACGAATTCCGACAGCACGATTGAGGATCGGACATATGGCCGCTCGGGTGTGCTTGTCGCCCGAGAAAATTCACCCCCTTTTCCCAATCAGTCATTTTCGCCGTACGGCGAGACAGGGACGGGGTGAAATAGTGCTCGGCCATTTCGCGGTCCAGGAAAAACCTGGAGGCCTGACCTGCCTAAGCCCGATCCGGGCCAAAGGAGGGAACATGCATCGGAAATCCAGACGACTCGTCCTGGTGGCTCTGTGCGCCTCGACGCTGACCACCGGTGGCGTCGCGCTGATGAGCGGCCCCGCCATGGCCGCCACCGCCGGCGCGACCCTGGCGCCGAGCGCCGCGTACGGCATCGCGACGGCCGCTACGTGGGATGACGGCTGCGCCGGACTCTCCGAGTCGTCCTACACGACTTCCGAGGTCGCGCTGCCGCTCGCCGCACCCGAACTGTCCACGGTCTCCATGCCGGTCATCGCGCAGCCGGTGATCGCACAGCCGGTCCTGGCGCAGCCAGTGGTCGCGCAGCCGGTGATCGCGCAGCCGGTCCTGGCGGAGCCGATGAGGGTCTCGGTGAGCATTCACCCCGAGTTCGCGGCCCCGCGTTACTTCCGGAGCGAGCGGTTCGTCAGCGAGCCGATCTCCTACCAGTACCGCGGCGCACGGTTCGTGAGTGAGCTCGAACCGGCCGGGTTCCGGTCGGAGCTCAGCGCGATGACGTCGCGCGCCGAACGGCGGATCGAGGCGGCGACGAGCCGGGGGGAGGCCCGAATCGAGCAACGCGCGGATGTGGCCGAGGCACGAATCAAGCGTACGGAGAGGAAGGCCGAGCGGCGCCTCATCCGCAAGGAGCGCAAGCTCGAACGCCGCCTGGCGCGAGCCGCCTGGCGCCACCTCGACCCGTGAGCCGAGGACCCGTAAGTCGAAGACCCGTGAGTCGAGCCAAAATTCAGCCGGTCACGGCCGATCAAAGGATGGCCCCGCACTTCGGTGCGGGGCCATCCGCGTTACGGAGCCTCCCGGCCGGGCTCCTCGGATCGGGACCGCTGACCGGCGGCTTCCGGCTTGTGGGATCGGCGCAGGTATGGCTCAGCGGCCGCTGATCACGAACCGCACCGGTTCACCGAGGACGGCGGCGGCCGCGGGGAGGTCGGCAAGGCGGGCGGCCAGTGTCTCGCGGGCCAGATCGGGCGGTAGCACGTCGGTGAACTTGAGACCCCGGAGGGCCCTGTCGTCCACATCGGGCCGGCGCAGGCGGTCGCACAGACCGTCGACCGCCTGCAGCCACGTCTCCCGGTCCAGATCGTTCCTCAGCCTGATGTGCAGATCGTCGCCTCGGTGGGTGGGATCCGCCAGCGGTCCGAGCGTGCTCCTCAGGGTGGCGTTGGTCCGCTGTCCCGCCCAGGTCCACCAGTGGACGTCGCCGCCCTCACGTGCGATCACCGTCGCGTCGGGGTGCACGGTGTCCGCGTGTTCCTCGCGCAGTCGCGCGAGGACGGAGGTCGCTCGGCGCGTGAGCCTTACCGGGGGATCCGCGCCCAGAACGACGTCGCGCATCGCACGGGTGAGCGGATGGGAGAGACCGGCGGAGGCCGATGACGCCCAGCGGGCATCGCCGCCGGTGCCCTCGACCGGCTGTACGAAGCACCGCCGCCGCTTCCAGTCGATCCAGTCCACCTGCCAGGTGCGGCCGGCGAGCAGCAACAGCCGCCGCCCGGGCGTCGCGCTGGTCAGCACCGCCGGGTCGGTCCGTCCGATCTCCGTGCCGCCCTGCAGCACGGTGAACTCCGGCGGTGCGGTGAACACGGCGGTCAGATCCATGAAGTGCCGCCGGCCGAAGCGCTGCTCCGCTTCGGGACCGATGAGCAGCCCACCGCCGTCGCGTTCGAGGAAGCCCTCGGCGATCAGATGGTCCAGCACCTGCCGGGCTGTGGAACGCCGGAACGGGCCGATGCCGTTCCACCAGTCCGGCCACAGCGCGTTGCCGATCCTTCCCTCCTGCAGGGTGAGCGCGAGGAGTTGCTGGGCGACGATGTGCCGGGGCTCCGGGGGCGGCAGCGCGGGTTCGACCCGTCCGCGGCCCCACAGCACCAGGAGTCCGGCCGCCGTGAGCAGGTCGTCGTCGGTCATCGTCAGCATCAGGCAGTTGCGTCGGGTGCCCGCCCGTCGGCCGGTACGGCCCAGCCGCTGGAGAAACGAGGCGACCGACCACGGCGCGTTGATCTGCACCACGCGGTCGAGGTCCCCCACATCGATGCCCAGCTCCAGGGTCGAGGTGGAGACGATGACGCAGTCGCGGGACTGGGCGAACGCCTCCTCCGTGCGGCGGCGCTCGTCGGCCGCGAGAGAGGAGTGGGAGACGAAGGTGGTGACGCCGTGCCCGCGCAACGCCTCCGCGAGCTCCTCCACCGTCCGCCGTGAGTCGCAGAAGACCAGCCGCTTCTCGCCCTCGTGCAGCGTGGCGATCACGCGTGCGGCGTTCGGGATCGATCCCACGTAGTCGAGTTCGATGTCCGGCTCGGCCGCATCCGAACGTGCCCCGGGGGAGACGACCCGCGCCGGGCGCTGCCCCGTGCCGGAGCCCTGCAGCCAGCGCAGCAGCTCATCGGGATTGCCCACGGTCGCCGAGAGGCCGATCCGCTGGATCGACCGCCCCGCCAGCCGCGACACCCGTTCGAGCACGAACAGCAGATGCCAGCCGCGGTCGTCCCCGGCGAACGCGTGGACCTCGTCCACCACCACGGCTCGCAGGTCCGCGAGCAGGCGGCGGTGGTCCACCGTGGTGCTGATGAGCATGGACTCCAGCGACTCGGGGGTGGTCAGCAGGATGTCGGGAGGATCGCGCAGGATGGCCTGCCGCCGGGAGCCGGGCACATCGCCGTGCCAGAGGCCCACCCGCCTGCCGAGCCAGTTCGCGTACGTCTCCAACCGGGGCAGCAGGTTGTTGAGCAGGGCTTTCAGCGGGCAGACGTACAGCACCGACAGGCCCGTCCAGGTCTGCTCCTCCATCGCCGACAGCAGCGGGAACACGGCGGCCTCGGTCTTGCCGCCCGCTGTCGGCGCGATCAGCAGCGCGTCCCGCCCTTCCCTGATCGGGTCGAGCGCATCGGCCTGCAGTGGTCGCAGCCGCGGCCAGCCCAGCGTGTTCGTGACGTGGTAGGCGAGCGTCGGATGCAGGGCGGCAGTCGGCGGGGTCACGGCAGGTCGAGCTCCACCTCGTCGGCGGAGACGGCGGTCCGGCCGCGGCGAAAAGCGTTCCGCTCATCGTCGTTGTCCAGTTCGGCCTCGGTCACCCTGGCCTGCCCGTAGTCGCGGCGTGGGTCGAATCCCTCGTGGTCCGACACCCGGTAGAGCACGTCGGCGACGAGCTTGCGCAGGAAGATCCGCGGCGCGGCCCCGACTCCCAGAGATCCGGCGACCGACGTGGCCAGATCCTTGATGTAGGCGTCGTCGACGAGGGTCCTGATCCGTTGTTCGGCCGGATCCCCCTGCGCGTACAGGTCGCGTACGGCACAGCCGAGCTCGACCAGTTTGTCCCGGTCGAAGCCGGTGAGGCGAAGCTGTACGGCACGGGTGGTGTCGAAACGCGCGTCGGTCTGGAAGTCGACGTGCAGCCGCTGGGCGAGCGGCGTGAGCCGTTGCACCCCCAGCTGCCCGTCGTAGAAGGCGGGGGTGCCGGTGATGACGAGGTAGAGGCCGGGGAAGCGGCCCTTGTCGATCTCGTCGATGAGCTGCCGCAGCGCGTTCAGGCTGCGCTCCCGGATGTCGCCGCGCATCCGCTGCAGTGTCTCGACCTCGTCGAGCACGAGCAGCAGCCCCGGATATCCGCAGTCGCGCAGCACCACGAGCAGGCCCTGAAGGAAGTTGAGTGCGAGGCTCGAGTCGAGGTCGCCCTTGAGCCCCGCGTAGCGGCGGACACTGGCCGCCACGTGCGGTTCGCCGCCCACCCAGGCGAGCAGGCCGTCGGCGGTCGCGTGATCGCCCTCCAGGCGTGCCCGCCGGTAGAAGCGGAGCGCGGTCGCGAACGCGGGGGCGTTCTTCGAGGTCTCCGCGAGGCGCGACTCGATCAGGTCGTCGACCGCCGTCGCCATCACCCGCCGGTCGCTCTTGGCGATCCCGGTGTCGTCTTCCAGGGCGAGGAGCCAGGTGTCCACGATGTCGCGCAGCGCGCTCGGTGGTGAGGTGGCCGTGCTCAGGGCGCCGACCAGCGCCCGGTAGACGGTCTCCGGCCGGTGCAGCGGCGTGATCCGCTCCGAGATCTGGACCTCACTGGTGGCCATCTTCTTCCGTTTGGCCCGCTCCGCGAGCCACCGGGCGAAGAATGTCTTGCCCGAGCCGTACTCGCCGCGGACGGCCTTGAATCCGGCGTGACCCCCGGTGACCGCGTTGAGTTCCTCGTCGAGCACCTTTTCGAACCGCTCCATGCCGACGGCGAAGAGGTCCAGGCCGTTGCTGGGCACCGTGCCGCGTCCCAGGGCGCTGATGATCTGCCGGCGTCTGGCCCGGCTGGCCTTCGGTGTCACGGCTCAACCTCCTCGAGGAACTGCTCTTTCAGCAGCGTCACGTTCATGTACACGGTCTGATCGCCGTCCTTCAGCGCGATCACCTCGGAGCCCTCGACGTTGAGCAGCCCCTTCAGCGCCCCGATGAGCAGCGGCACCCGGTCGACGGGCTCGCTCAGCCGTTTCGCCAGCTTCACGACCGGGAGTCGCCCGTTGCCGGTGGCGAGATCGTCGATGAGGCGCGCGACCGTGTCGTCGGCGATCGCGACCCCCCGTGGCGCCAGCCGCCGCTGCTCGGCGAACGCATCCGACGCGATCACCCGCTGCCCCAGCGTCGGTACGGGGTCCGGTCTCGGCGGGGTGACCACGGAACCGGTCCGCCCGCCCGATGGGGCAATGGACGTCCACTTCCGCTCGGGCGGCTGGGATGGCGGCTGAGCGGAGACCGCGGAGTTTCTCGTGGCCGGTCTGCTGACGGGTACGCTGTCGCGCTCTTCTGGGGGCAGGGAGATCGGGGCGGCTGGGCCCGAGGGGAGCGTCGAGCCGGACGGCTGCGGGCGCGGGGGGCGCGTCACCGCGATGCGCTTGCGCCCGTCGAGCGCCTGCGCCCATTCGGCCGCGCTCGGGCGGGTGCCGCGTGACCCCTGCGCCCTGTTGAAGAGCTCCTTGACCGCTGTGATCACCTGGTCCGGCAGGCCGGACAGGAGCATCAGGTCCTGGCCGGGCCGTACGCTCGCGGTCCGCGACAGCACCCTGCCGACGAGCAGCGCGAGCTTGTAGCGGTCCGTGTCCAGGTCAGGACCCGTGGACGGCTGGTGCGGATCGTCCCAGTCGGGGGTGTGCGCCTGCCGCAGCACCGGTTCCGCTCCGGTACGGCGCAGGCCGTCGCAGTCGAGCATGAAGACCTGATACGGCCGGCCCGGACGCCACAGGAGGTTCCGGAAGGACAGGTCGCCGATGATCCAGCCGGTGTCGTGCAGCAGGCCGATCAGCTTTGCGGTCTTCTGGGCGATCTCCAGGCGGCCCTGGATGTCCGGCTGGTGCAGGTCCTCCCAGGCCCAGTTCGGCTGATACAGCAGATACTGCAGCTCGACCAGCTTGGACTTTCCGCCGATCGGTGCGTAGAACTCCTCGGGCACGCATCGCATGAGGAACCCCGTGACACGGTTCCCCTCGACGACCCTGGCGAGCGGCCAGGCGCACTGCCCCAACAAGGAGCCCTGCGCCGTCAAGGAGCCCTGTGCCGACAAGGAGCCCGCGGACCCGGCCGGCTGCCGGCGGCCGAAGTCGACGAGTTCCGCCAGGGCCGCGCCGTTCACCGCCCCCGCCTGCGGCATGTACTCCTTGTAGACGAGGTTCTCCGGCCCCGGCACCCGGATGACCCTGCCCTGGCCGCCTTCGCCGAGGGGCTCGGATTCGAGGACGAGCGTGCCGCGCTGCCGGTCGTACGGATGGGGGGTGAAGCTCATTCATACCCTCCAGAGGCACACGGCGGTCCGGTCGTCGTCGTACGTCTTCGCCTGGAAGCTCATCTGCCAGAAGAACTCGGGCAGCGACGGCGGGTCAGGCCGGCTCCACCACTCCGCCAGTTGCTTCCTCACCTGCGGCACCCGTAGCAGCGGCCGGCCCAGGCCGTCAGTGCACAGCAGCAGCATGTCGCCCGGGTAGAGATCCACCGTGACGACCTCGACGTGCTCGAAGTCCCGGGGCAGGGCGCGGGTCGTCGAAGTGGCGACGGCCTCGTCCCCGTCGGCCTCCGCGAAGCACGGCGCCCACTCACCCTTGTAGAGATGCCAGGCGTCGCAGTCGCCGACACGCATGATGTAGGCGTGGTGCCGGGACCCGTCGGGCGTCTCCTCGACGACGGCCGCGAGGAACGTCGTCGACAGCTGGTCCGGTGTCACCGATTCCCTGGCCGCCCGTTCGTTGATCTCGCGGGCGATGCTCTCGATGAAGCTTCGCGCGGCTGTCCCCAGCTCCGTAGGGCTGGAAAGGCCGGGCAGCCTGTCCGGGGCCACCTCACAGGCCGTGGCGGCGCCGAGGTGTGAGCGCTCCTTGCTGCCCAGCCCGTCCGCCACACAGGCGAGCAGCGTGCGGTCGCCGTCATGCCAGAGGCCCATCGCATCTTGCCGGGGAGTGCCGAAATACCGGTGCGCGTCGCCTCTGATCGAGGTGGCCCGCACCACGAGGCCGCGAAGGTCGGCGCCGTCGATCTCGGTGTCCGGCCGCCGGACCTGGGGCAACGGGCCGGGCCGCGAGAGCACCCGCGGCCTGCGGCCGATGACGAGCGGCTCGGGGAAGGCCGGTACGGCGTCCGCCCCCACCGCCTCGGCCCGTGCGGCTCCCTGCACCTGTTCCATATGTGGTCCCTCTTCCAGTCCAGATCCGTGGTCGCCTTGAGTCAGCGGTCAGATCGGGTCGGCGGGCAGGACGGTGTAGCCCGTCGCGTGCTGGGGGAAGGACAGATGCGCCGCTCCCGAGGGGTCGGCGGACGACGCGATGGCCGACTGGACCACGGAGTTGAGCAGCTGCCGGGCGAACTCGCGGAGGGCCTGAGCCGGCGAGAGACTGCTGTCGGCGATGAACGCCCGAAACGTGGCGACCTGCTGCAGGGTCGCCTGGTCCACATCGCCGAAGCCGAAGGCCAGGATGTGCGGGTGGGCTCTGAACGCCTCGCTCGTCAGCTCCTTGTGCTCGACGTGCCAGTCATGCGTGGGAAGCCCGTCGGTGAGGAAGAACACCGTGGGCCGGTACGGCGTGTGCCCGGCCTGCTTCAGGGCCGCGATGTCCTGTTCGATCGTGTGCTTGAGCAGGGAGAACGCCGCGCCGTAGTTGGTGGCGCCACGCGGGGTGAGCTGCGGGATCGAGTGCACGTCGTTGAGGTCGGCGAGCGGCAGCAGCACCTCGGCGTCGGTGCTGAATCCGATGATGCCGAGCCGGGCGCGGTCGGCCACGACCGGGTTGCTGGCGATCTCCTGGTAGATCTGGGGGAGCTCCCGGTTGATCGCGTCGAGCGGCGGACCCTGCATCGAGTACGACTCGTCGCAGACCAGGTAGAAGGGGAGTACCTGTTCGCTCATCAGATGAGCCTCAACTTTCTGGGGTGGGTGAGCAGCTGTCGGAGACGAAGTAGATCTCCATGGAGATCGATCCGCTGGGAGCGGCGAGGTCGTGGAAGTTCCGGGTCGCGGCGGTCTGGAAGATGCCGGGAAACCCCTTGCGTGCGGCCGCGTTGACCCGGGTCGCCAGGTGCACGCCGTCGCCGGCGCCACCGTTGGCGCCGAAGGTCAGCACCATTCCGGCGTGCCGGCCGGCGAGATGCTTCTTGTGCTTGCGCAACTCCCGCTTCACCCGAGCGATCATTTCCGCGTCCGAGGCGCCGGGGCTCACCCGGAAGGAGACCTTGACGGGCTTGGCGCTCACCCCGGTGATCTGCCTGGCACAGGGGGACGGGGAGGGGCTGGGCGACGGGCTGGGTGTCGCCGTTCCCTTGCCTGCGACGGGTTTGGCCGGGACCGGAGGCGGTGCCTGCGCGCCGAGCATGATGATCGTGAGGCCGAGTAGCAGGTCGGCGAACAGCCATCCTGCCAGGAGCGTGACCGATCCCCGGCGGCCGCTCACGTACGATCTCCATTTGCCCCCTCGAAGCCGTTCACGGCGTCGCCGGGGCCAGCGGGGCCAGCGGGGACACCGGACACTCCGGGGGCACCGGGCACGCCGGCCGCTCCGGTGACAGCGTGGTGCGCGTCGTTCGCCGCGACAGCCGCCAGGCCGGCCGAGATGGCCGTGCCGGCCTGCCGTACCGCGTCGTCGAGTCGTGTGATGGCGGAACGCAACCCGCCGAGTTCGGGACCGGTGACCTCGCGGACGGCCGACGGGATCTCCTGAAGGGCACGGGTGAGGTCGGCGGGCAGCTCATGCAGCCTGTGCAGCTCACGCAGACCGTTCAGCTCGCGCAGGCCCTCGAGTTCGTGCAGGTTGTTCAGCTCGTGCAGGCTGTTCAACGCGTCCCGGGTCTCCTCCAGCAGGTGTACGGTTCGTCCGGCGGTGTCCGAGACCATCTCGATGCGCGACGCGTGTGCGCTCGCCGTCTCCGCCCAGTCGTCCAGGGCCTCCTTGACCTCGGCGCCCGCGTGCCCGACCGCGGCCGTGAGCGTGCCGCCGGAGTCTGCCAGCACACGGCTGATCCGGTCACCGCTCAGGGTCGCCGCCGCCTCCATCCGGTCCATCGCCGTGCCGAGGCCCGCGGTGGCGCTCACCAGTTCACCGATGCGACTGTCCAGGTCCTTCGCGGTCTCGCGTACGGCCTGGCCGGTCGCGTGCGTCATGTCCTGCACGGCCTGCCCGGTCGCGTGGGTCATGTCCTGCACGGCCTGGCCGGTGGAGGTGGCCACGTCCTTCATCGTCTGACCGGTGAGCGCCGTCATCTCGTCGAGTGTCCGCTGTACGCCGCGGGCGGCGTCGAGGATGACGTCCCCGAGCCGGTCGCCGACGCGGCCCACCGCCTCGTCGGTCCGCTCGCCGACGGAGTCGATGGCATATCCAGTCCGTTCGACGGCCTGCAGCAGGGTCTCCGCGGAGGAGGTGACCGCGGTGAGGTGTTCGTCCAATGTCTTGATCGAGCGCTGCACGTCGGCGACGCCCGTCTTCAGCGCGGCCGTGGCCTGGCCGGTGGCGTCGAGCGCCGTGTTCAGCGATTCCATCACCTGGGTGTGGACCTTGCCGATGGTCTCGCCCATCCGGTGCATCTCGGCGGCGCTCCTGGTCAGCTCGGCCTGGAAGCGGGCGGGGGAGGACAGCCGGACCTGCGAGAGCACCAGGGTCGCCCGGGTGAGCGCGCCGAGGAGCCGTCCCCGGATCCTCTCCGCCTGCTCGTCGGCCCGCTGCTCGACAGTACGCTGAAGGAGTCGATCGGCAAGGGTGACGACGATGAGGGCGCCGATCACTCCCAGAGTCATCATGGCCACGTTGTCGAACCGCAGCCAGCCCGCCAGGCGGCCGTCGAATCCCTGCTGCCACATCTCCAGGAACGGCCGCCGGGCGGCCTCAACGCCCCCGGTGGCCAGGGCCTCGCCGTACGCCGTCGTCGCGTCCTTGAGGCCGTACCAGGTGACGACGATGGGCAGGAA
This sequence comes from Sphaerimonospora thailandensis, assembly GCF_016863115.1. GTDB lineage: Bacteria > Actinomycetota > Actinomycetes > Streptosporangiales > Streptosporangiaceae > Sphaerimonospora > Sphaerimonospora cavernae. The sequence goes on along the minus strand of NZ_BOOG01000001.1, from coordinate 14,403 downwards.
GACGAGCACGGGCTGGACCAGGCTGATGATCTTGAGTAGCCCGTGCCAGCGGGAGCTCTCCGGAGCAGGCCGGACCGACTCGCTTGGGGGGAAGGCGGCGAAGAGGTCCACCTCGCACCACTGCTCGGCCTGGTTCGGCGTCATGATGGCCCGCGACAGCTCCTGAAGCTGCTTGGCCCGGGGCTGCAGCTCCGGAAGGGCGGCGAGATCACGAAGCAGCTCACTGGCAAGCTTCTGGTCAGTCACGAGATGTCCGTTCTCCTGTTCCGCGGGGCGATGGGGTTCATGTCAACGACGGTGCTCTCGCGCCACGGTTCACCCGTGGCACAGCTACTCTTTGAGTCATCCAGGCTCATTCAATCATGCTGTGAATTAAAGTCACAAGCAGGTCGCTAAGATTTGAGCCTCCGATGCAAGGGCACCCGTTGGTGAACCCCGAGGGCGTGATCGCTGGGAGTGTGAGCCGCTGATCGAAGATCCAGAAAGCCGTCTCCACCTCTCACCATGCCGCATCCACATCGTCGTTCGCTTCCGCTGGAGTCACGATCGGATCACATAGGTGATCGTCGTGGCTGTCACACCGTCAGCTGGTAAAGCCGCTCGGTGCGCCACTCGACGAGCATCACGGTGGCGTCGTCCTGGAGTCGGCCGCGCTGGTGCAGCAGGATGGAGTGGATCAGGCGGCGCAGGGTCTCCGGAGCGGAGGTGCCGTCCGCTTCTCGTTTGATGACGAAGTCGCTGAAGCGCCGCAGCCCGAACAGCTCTCCCTCGGGGGTCTGCGCCTCGACGATGCCGTCGGTGTAGAGCAGCAGCCGGTCACCGGGCTCGAGCTGGCGGCGGGACAGCACGGCGGCCGGGCCCAGGCTGAGACCCATCGGGGTGTCCGGCGGGGTCTCCAGCACGGACGCCACCCGCCCCTGCCGAAGCAGCAACGGCGGTGGATGCCCCCGGTTGACCCAGGTCAACCAGCCGGTACGGATGTTCAGCTGGGCCAGGATGCCGGTGGCGAAGCGGGACCTGGAGAACTGGTCGGCGATCGCCTCGTCGATCGCGTCGCTGACCGCCAGCAGTTGGATCCCCCGTCGACGGCGTTGGTTGCGATAGGCGCCCAGGGCGATGGTGGCGGTCAGCCCGGCCGACAGGTCATGGCCCATGGCGTCGAAGATGCCCAGGTGCAGGGTCTCTCCGTCGAGGGAGTAGTCGAAGGCGTCCCCGCCGATGGAGTAGGCGGGCTCCAGCGCCGCGCTCACCGACACCTTGTCCGTGGCGTAGTTCCGGATCGGCATCAGGGTCCACAGCACCTCGGCGGACAACTCCATCTCCTCGGTGCGGACCATCCGCACGAAGGCGTCGCTGGAGGCGCGCTTGCTCACCACCAGCAGGGCGATCAGCCCGCCCAGCTCCGCGGCGATCCGCTTGGTGCCCTCGTCGACCGTGGGCACGGTCACGCCGAGCACGCCGACCCGTTCGGTGCCGTCGAGCATCGGCACCCACAACCGTCGTGGTCCCTCACTGCCGAGCGGCTCGGCGGACTCGGTGGCTGACGGGTCGGGGGTGGGACGGGCCTGAACGATCTCCAGATTGCGGAAGGCCCGTCCGGCCACCGTCGTGTCGATGGGAAGCCGATCGAGCGTCTCGCCGTACACGTCGCGCTGGCCGGGCAGCGGCACGAGGTAGAGCGGCCGGAGACTGGCGACGTAGATCATGATCTCGGAGAAGCCGAGCGGCTGGACGTGCTGGATGACCGAGGCGGCCAGCTCGTCCAGGGGGGTCAGGTGATGGGCGCGTACCAGACCTCCCCAGATCCGCCCGATGTCAGGACCGTTCACGCGTCGCTCTCCCGCTCGGCATCTCCAACTCCTACCCTCTTACCCCCAGGATCGGCGTTGAGGGCTGACCTCCGCCTATCGGGTGGGGCGCGGCCGGGATCGCCGGCCGCGGATTTCCGGCCTCGCCCCGCCGACGCATGAGGGCCCCGCCGACGCATGAGGGCCCGGGAGGATCAGGAGGAACAGGAAGCGTTCCCGGTGGGAAACCGGAAGGCCGTACGTGCGGGGGCGCCCACCAGGTTGTCCCAGAACCGGCGGAGGGTCAGCGGGGCCCTCGTGGCGTCCAGCAGGTCCCGGAACCGGCCGGTGTCCAGCTCTCCTGTGATCCGCTCCACCTCGGCCTGGAACCGCCCGTCCGACAGCGAGGTCCCCGGAGCCATGTAGTCGGCGGCGATGTACTCGACGGGAAGCGGCTTCTCGTGCCCGACTCGCCGCCCGCACGCGAGGGCCATGTGACCGCCGAGGGCGTTGGCCAGGCCGAGCCGGTCGACGACGAGGACGTCCAGCGGGAACGACGCTCCCAGGGAGCCGAGCACGTTGCCCGCGACCGCCAGACGGGCGGGTTGGTCGGTGCGGAGCGGCACCGGTCCCAATCCCGTGCCCGGGGCGTGCAGGCCGGTGGCGTCGCGCAGGCTCGGCGGGTCCGATCTGGCGTGGATGTAGGGCTCGGCGGTGACCGGATGCGGGTCCCCAGTCCACCGGACGTAGAAGCCGCGCTCGTCCGCGATCCCGTCGGGTCCGATGTCCTGGGCGTACGGCACTCGGAACGCCACGGCGCAGACCACGGCCCACAGCGTCACGGTGGCGCAGGCGAGCCCGGTCATGGCGCGCGGCGGCAGGACCATGGCGGGGAGCAGGACGAGCAGCAGAACCGGCAGCATCATCCGGCCGTGCATGAAGTCGCCGCCGACCCTCAGGACGTACACCGTCATCAGCGCCCCGGCCGTGAGCGGGGCCATCGACAGGATGAGATCGCGGCGCGTGCGGCAGACCCACAGCGACAGCGGGATGACCACCAGCAGTGGGCCGATGAGCTGGTAGGTCAGCAGGGTGTCCCCGGCGTAGAGGAGACCACGCGCCCACCGGCTCTCACCGGCCTCTTTGGCGAGGGCGGTGTTCGGTACGAGCAGCCCGTAGTAGCCCATCCGGAAGATCTGGCAGGCCACCGGCAGGGCCATCGAAATCGCGAACCAGCGGGCGGCGCCACGCCATCCCGGCTGCCGCAGTACGAGCAACGCGGCGAAGAAGACCGGGTAGACCAGGGCCAGCTCGGGCCGGACGAGCGGCGCGAGACCGAGGACGACCACCAGCGGGAGCGCCGGGCCGCCCGAAGCCGCCCGGACCAGCAGCCACCAGGACGAACCTATCCACGCGAACACCAGTCCGGTCTCCAGGCCGGAGGTCGCGAACTCCCAGAACGGCGGCAACGCGAGGACGATCAGCACGCCGGCCGGCAGGAGCGGGCGCGAGCCGCCGTGCAGGGCGATGGCGCCGAGCATGGCGAACACCACGGCGCCGACCGTGCATACCAGGCCGAGCACGACCGAGACGTAGGCCACGTCGCCCCGGCTCACCCAGGAGACCAGCGCGACCAGACAGGTCCAGGCCATGCTGGTGTTGGCCTCGACGCGTTCACCGATGTTGAAGACCGGTCCGTTGCCCGCGAGCAGCTGCCGGATGGTCCGTACGGCGATCAGGCCGTCGTCGCTGATCCAGCGGTTCTGCCATCCCGCGAGGGCCATCACGGCCGCGGCGGCCACCGTGAGCGTACGGTTCCATGTCCGCACGGACCGGCGCGGGTCGATCCGCACAGCTTGTCTCCCCTCCTCCCCGCAGGGAGGCGTCTCCTGGCTCACGCCACCTGCCCGCCTGCTCACCTGATCGCCCTGTTCACCTTGTCCGGCCATCCGGACCCCGGCCGCTCATGATCAAAGCTAGTCGACCTTGGCAGTGCAGGGGGCCGCCAGGTTTCAAGTCACGGTGGTATCGATCGTGAATTGAAAACACAAACATATGGAAAAGTAGTCCCGACTGGCGTAGATTCCGCCGTGCGTTATCAGGTGGATCTTCGGGTCGGCGGACTTGGACCGTTTTCGCCGGTCGTTAGGAAGATGCCCTTACTGTGTCTTGGTGTAGCGGAGGCCGGTGAACGCCGGCAAGGGGTGGCGGCGAGGAGTGAATGTGACGACTGCGACATCGCGGGAGCCGTCCATCGGGGAACTGGTCGCCGTACGCGGCCAGCGATGGGTGGTGAGCGACGTCGACGGCTCGGGCGTCAGCACGCTGGTCACGCTGCAGAGCGTGGAGGACGGCCGGTACGGCGACACGCTCGACGTCGTGTGGGAGATCGAGCCGGGCCGCCGCGTGCTGCCGAGCGGTTCGCTGCCCGAGGTGACGCCCGACGGGTTCGACTCGCCCGAGCGGCTCGCCGCGTTCCTGGACGCCATCCGCTGGTCGGCGGTCACCAGTGCTGACGTGAAGACGTTGCAGGCGCCGTACCGCTCGGGCGTGGCCATCGAGGACTACCAGCTCGAACCGGTCTCCCGGGCCCTGGACGCGCCGAGGGTGAACCTGCTGCTCGCCGACGACGTCGGCCTCGGCAAGACCATCGAAGCCGGACTTGTCGCGCAGGAGCTGCTTCTCCGCCACAGAGCACGAAAAATCATGATTGTCTGTCCGGCCGGGCTCACGCTCAAATGGCAGGACGAGATGGCCGAGAAGTTCGGCCTCGACTTCACGATCATCGACACCGAGCGGTGCGCGCTGGTCCGCCGCACCCACGGCAGCGCGGCCAACCCGTTCACGGTCTATCCGCTCAGCATCGTCAGCCTGCCGTGGCTGCGCGGCCAGAAGGCCCAGCGGCTGCTCGACGAGGTCCTCGACCCGGCCGCCATGGACCGCCGCTTCGACCTGCTGATCCTCGACGAGGCCCACCACGTCGCCCCGGCCGCGCCGCGCCAGGTCTACGCGGTCGACTCCCAGCAGACCAAGCTGATCCGCCGCCTGGCCCCGCACTTCACCCACCGGCTGTTCCTGTCGGCGACCCCGCACAACGGCTATCAGGCGTCGTTCACGGCCCTGCTGGAGATCATCGACGACCAGCGGTTCGCCCGCGGCGTCGACCCCGACCCGGCGGCCGTGAAGGAGACGGTGATCCGCCGCCTCAAGCGGCACATCGTCAACGCCGACGGCACCAAGCGCTTCATCGAGCGGGAGGCCCGCGCGATCCCGGTGGCGTACCCGGCCGACGAACGCGCGGTGCACGAGCTGCTCAAACGGTTCGCGAAGGCCCGCCGCGCGACGCTCAACGCCGGCACGAAGGGCCGCAAGGCCGCCGACCTGGTCACGCTGCTGCTGAAGAAGCGCCTGTTCTCCAGCCCCGCCGCGTTCGCGCACACCCTCGACGTCTACCTGGACACGGTGCGGGAGCCTGTGCCCTCCGCCGCCGCGCCCCTCGACGAGGGGGAGGAGGAGTGGCTGGAGGACTTCTGGGACGACACCGCGACCCTCGACGACGATCCGCTCGCCCAGGCCGAGGACGACGCGATCTCCATGGCGTCGCCGCTGCAGGGCGTCACCGGCGCCGAGCAGGTCGAGCTGCTGACCCGGATGCGCGACCGGGCCCGCGACTACGAGTCCGCCCCCGACGCCAAGGCCCGGCAGCTCATCGACTATCTGCGGGCGGTCTGCCGCCCCGACGCGCACTGGACCAACGAGCGGGTCGTGGTGTTCACCGAATATCGCGACACGCAGCGCTGGCTGGTCGAGCTGCTGCGCCAGGAGGACCTCGCCGGCGACCGCCTGGCCGTACTGCACGGCGGCCTGTCGGCCGTCGAACGCGAGCAGCTGCGCGTGGCCTTCCAGAAGGACCCGGCCGAGCATCCGGTGCGGATCCTCATCGCGACCGACGCCGCCAGCGAGGGCATCGACCTGCAGAACCACTGCCACCGGCTGGTCAACTACGACATCCCGTTCAACCCGAACAAGCTGGAGCAGCGGATCGGCCGCGTCGACCGGTGGGGCCAGAAGCGCACGCCGGACATCCGCCACTTCATCGGTACCGGCTGGGACGGCGCCGTCGACTCCTACGAGGCTGACCTGGAGTTCCTGTCCCGGGTGGCGAACAAGGTCGCCCGGATGGAGGAGGACCTCGGCTCGGTCAACGCCGTGCTGGCCCGGGCTGTACAGCGCCGCATGCTCGGCGACATCGCCGACTACGACGTCGAGCAGGCGGGCGGCTCGGCGGGCGGTTCGGCGGGCGGCTCGGCGGGCGCGGTGCCGGCCGAGGCGAACGTCGGCGAGCAGGTACGCAAGCTCCGCGCCAACCTGACCGACACGGTCGCCGAGCTGCGGATCACCCCGGCGAACGTCAAGCGGGTCGTGGACACCGCGCTGGAGCTGGCCAGGCAGCAGCCGCTCAAGCCGCACCTCGACGAGAAGCACCTCACCGAGGGCCTGTGGGGCGTGCCGCCGCTCACCGGGTCGTGGGCGCGGGCGGCGGCCGGCCTGCTGGCCAGGCCCGCCGGCCGGGACGAGCAGCCGCGCCAGCGGCCGGTGACGTTCGATCCCGAGGCGACGCTCGACCCGGAGGGCCGGGTGCGCGACGACGTCGTGCTCGCCCACCTGGGTCATCCGCTCGTCGGAATGTCCACCCGGCTGCTGCGCGCCGCCGTCTCCAACGCCGAGATCGGCCTGCGCCGCGTCACCGCCGTCGTCAGCGACGACCCGGCGCTGGAGACCACGCTGGTCGGCGCGTTCTGCCGGTTCGTCCTGGTCGGCGGCGACGGTGTGCGGCTGCACGAGGAGGTCCTCCACGCGGGTGGCTGGGTGCCGGAGACCGGCCGGTTCCGCCGCCTGGAGAACCTCACCGTGCTCGGCGGCATCCTCGACCGCGCCCTCACGGGCGGCACCCCTGCCTCCGCGCCCGTACGGCACCGCCTCGCCGAGGCCTGGCCGAAGATCGGCGACTCGGTCCTGCAGTCCATCGACTGGCGGATCGACGGCAAGGACCAGAAACGCGACCAGCTGCAGCGTAAGCTCGCCCAGCGCATGGCGGCCGAGCAGGACCGCCTCACAGCCGGCCTGGATCGGTTCGAGGCCACCCTGCGGGCCAAGATCGCCGAAGGCGACCAGGGCAACGCGCTGATCAGCCGCATCGAGGCGGCCGGCAGCAGGGAAGAGCGCGACCAATACCGCAGGGACCGCAGATCCTGGGAGGAACGCCTGACCGGCCTCGGCCGCGAGCGCGACCGGGAGCTGGCGGCGATCGCGGCGCGCTACCGCGACCCCCGGCCGCACCGGTTCCCGGTGGCCGTTGTCTTCGTCGTGCCGAGGCGGGAGGCCACCCGATGAGAAAAAGGTTCAGCCGGGACTTCGACCACCAGGGTTGGCTGAGCCTGGTCGAGGTGACCGGGCCGTTCCTCAGCCTCCCGGTGCTGCGCACCACCTGGCCGGCCCTCGACGCGGTCGACAAGCAGCAGCTCGAACGGCTCCGCCTCGCCCACGCCGGCTGGCAGAAGGGCCGCGACCGCCGCGCCTGGATCGAACACGTGCTGCGCGGCCTGCTGCGCTGGGGCGACGCCGTACACATCGCCCCGACCGACGGCAGCCTCGACCACCTCGCGATCGACGTGCCCGAGCACGACACGACGGTCACGCCGAGCTTCGCGCTGGCCGTGCCCGGCCACGCCCCCCAAGCCCGATACCGTACGGCTGCTCGGCATGGTCAGCAGCGGCCACCCGACGGCCCGCGTGAAGTCGTCGGCGTGGGCCGCCACCCCCGCCGACCGGATGGCCATGCTCTGCCGCCACCACGGCATCGAGCTGGGCCTGGTCACCGACGGCCGCTGGTGGGCGCTGGTCTGGGCCCCGAGGGGCGGGGTGACCACCACCGCCGTGTTCGACGCGATCCCCTGGCCGGAGCGGGCCGAACGCGACGTGCTGCGCGCCTTCGTCTCCCTGCTCGGCGCCGGCCGGTTCTTCGTGTTCCCCGAGGCCGAACGGCTGCCCGCGCTGCTCAAGGCCAGCCTGGACAGCCAGGAGGACATCACCGAGGCCCTGGGCGTACAGGTCCGCCAGGCCGTCGAGTTGCTGGTCGCCGCGATCGGCCGGGCCGGCGTGCCGGGAGAGGTCACCGCGCACGAGGTCTACCGCGGCGCGGTCTCGGTGATGATGCGGGTCGTCTTCCTGCTGTTCGCCGAGGAACGCGGCCTGCTGCCGTCCGACAACAAGGTGTACGCCACGGCGTACTCGGCCGGCCGCCTGTGCGCCGAGCTGGAGCAGCGCGCGATCGACGGCAGCGAGGAGGAGCTCGAGAACAGCCACGCCGCCTGGCACCGCCTGCTCGCGCTGTTCCGCGCCGTGCACAGCGGCGTACGGCACCCGCGGCTGACCATGCACGCCCACGACGGCTCGCTGTTCGACCCCGGCGCGCACGCCTGGATGCCGCTGACCATCGACGACCGGACCGTGCTGCACATGCTGCGCGCGGTGCAGTACGTCGAGGTCGGCACCGGGAAGAACCGCGAACGCCGCACGCTCAGCTTCCGCTCGCTCGACGTCGAACAGATCGGGTACGTCTACGAGGGTCTGCTGTCGTTCGACGGCTTCCGCGCGGCCGACACGGTCGTCGGCCTGGTCGGCAAGGTGGGCCGCGAGGAGGAGGTCGACCTCTTCGACCTCGAATCGCTGTCCCGGGAGGTCGGCGGCGACACCGAGGCTCTGGCCGGCCGGCTCGCGGAGAAGTACAGGGACTCCGGCATCGGCAGCGTCGCCGCGCTGCGCAAGCGCCTCGCGCCCCTGGACGAGACCGACAGGCTGGAGGCCACGCGGCGGCTGCTCGCCGTCACGCGCGGCGACGCCGACCTGGCCGCCCGGCTGCTGCCGTACATCGGTCTGCTCCGCGACGACCTGCGCGGCCTGCCGGTCGTCATCCTGCCCGGCGCGCTGTACGTCACGGAGTCGGCGCTGCGCAAGAACACCGGGACGCACTACACGCCGAGGTTCCTCGCCGAGCAGGTGGTCGAGGGCGCGCTGGAGCCGCTGGTGTACGCCCCCGGGCCGCTGCAGACGGCCGATCGGACGCAGTGGAAGCTGCGCTCCTCGGCCGAGATCCTCGGCACGGACGGGCACCGCGGCCTGAAGATCGCCGACATCGCGATGGGCTCGGCGGCCTTCCTGGTCGCGGCGGCGCGCTATCTCGGCGACCGCCTGGTCGAGGCCTGGTCGAAGGAGGGCCGCGAGGAGGCGGTCGCCTATCTGGACGGCTCCGGGGAGCGTACGGCCGACGCCGACGCAGACCCGGTCGTCATCGAGGCCCGGCGGCAGGTCATCGAGCACTGTCTGTACGGCGTGGACATCAACCCGATGGCCGTCGAGATGGCCAAGCTGTCGCTGTGGCTGGTGTCGATGGACCCGTCACGGCCGTTCACGTTCGTCGACGACCGGCTCGCGGTCGGCGACGCACTGCTGGGCATCACGTCGCTGGAGCAGCTCGAATACATGCACCTCGTGCCGTCGCGCGGCCGCAAGGTGTTCGAGGACGCCGCGCTCGACTTCACCAAGGACGTCCAGCGCCTCGTCCGCGGCACAGCGGAGAAGCGGCGGAGTTTGATTGAGATTCCGACGGGGGGGGGGCGGGACCTCGACGCACTGAACAAGAAGCGCGGCATCCTCTTCGAGGTCGACAGCGAGACCCGGCAGGCTCGGCTGTTCGCCGATCTGCTGGTGGGGGCGTCCCTGAAGTACGCCATCGAACAAGGCAAGATCAACGACCCCGAGGCCGCTCCGGAGGTCGGCAAGCTCCGCGGTTTCGACCGGGCGTCCCTGAACGCCGCGCACCTCGCGAGCGGCGTGGTGAACGGCGAACCCGACATCCTGCCGAGGGCAGAGGAGTCCCGCACGGCTTGGCTGGCGACCGACCAGGTCCCCGGCACCTTCAACCGCCACCCCATCCACTGGCCCCTGGTTTTCCCCGAAGTCTTCGCAGCGGAAGCCGGCGAAACCTCCGGTGAGCCAGGCGACGCGGTACGCCCCCGATCGGCCAGCCCCGGCTTCGACGCCATCATCGGCAACCCACCCTTCCTGGGTGGCCAGAAGCTCACCGGCTCAATGGGCGTGGCGTACCGAGAGCAGTTGGTAGGGGCAATCGGGCGAGGCGCCAGGGGAAGCGCAGATCTGGTGGCCTACTTCGTGCTCCGAGCCCACGATCTTCTCATCGAGAGTGGTCAGACAGGCCTGATCGCGACGAACACCCTCGCCCAGGGCGACACCCGCGAAGTGGGTCTCGACCAACTCGTGGCCGAGGGAACGACGATCCGCCAGGCCGTGAAGAGCAAGCCGTGGCCATCCAGGTCAGCCGTCCTCGAATACTGCGCCATCTGGACAAGTAGGGCAGGCATTGGCGACGAGGCGAAGCGGATCGCGGACGACGTTGCGGTTGAGGGCATCACGCCTTCACTCGACCCCACATCCCGGGTAACGGGAAATCCGGAACGCTTGGTGGCGAACACTGGGAAGTCGTTCCAGGGTTCCAACCTTGTCGGCATCGGATTCACTTTGAAGCCGGACACCGCCCAGGAGATGATCGAGCGCGATCCGCGCAACAAGGACGTGCTCTTCCCTTACCTGAATGGCCAGGACCTCAACTCCCGGCCCGACTGCTCCGGAAGTCGCTGGGTCATCAACTTCCACGACTGGTCTGAGGAGAAGGCCAAAACCTACGCGGAGCCGTACGCCCAGGTGCTGGCGAAGGTGAAACCAGATCGGGACGTCAACAATCGCAAGGTCTACCGGGACTATTGGTGGCACTACGGCGAGAAGCGGCCGGCAATGGTCGAAGCGATCGCAGAGCTGAAGCGGGTCATCGCGATCACGCGTGTGAGCAAAGTCGTGATGCCGGTCATGGTGCCGACCGGACAGGTCATGAGCGAACAGGTGGTCGTGCTCGCGACGGATGACACGGCGTTGCTGGCACTGCTGTCGAGTGCGCCGCACTACTGGTGGGCTCTCACTCGGGCGTCGTCGATGAAGGCCGACCTTCGCTACACGCCGTCAGACGTTTTCGAGACGCTGCCGCTGCCCGAGTTGGCCGAGGAGATGCGCGAACTGGGGGAGAGGCTCGACACCTACCGGCGGAGCGTCATGCTCGCCCGAAAGGCCGGCCTGACCGCGACGTACAACCTGGTCAACGACCCCTCATGTCAGGACGACGACATCGTCGAACTGCGCACCATCCACAGTGCGATCGACGAGGCGGTCTGCCGCGCGTATGGCTGGGACAATCTCCTCGACCAGCTCGACCACGGCCATCACCTGGTCGCCGGCCGGGAGACCCGCTACACGGTCGGCCCCTACGCCCAGCGCGAGTTCGTGGACCTCCTCCTTGAGCTCAACCACGCCCGCTACGCCGAAGAGGCAGCTCAGGGCCTCCACGATAAGAGGAAAAAGGCCCCCAAGCCCAAACCGGCCCGCCCGGCAAAGGCCCCCGACCCCAACGCTCCGATGCTCCCACTATGACCCAGGCAGGGGTCGCCACCAGGGGTGTCCGCATCTTGCGGGACACCTCGCCAACCATGCTGCAGTCGCCCTCCTATGATCCGTACCATACGTCGGCACCGGACGAGTCGACCTCCTCACCGTCCGTTTCGCCGCTTCGTTACCTCAAGCCAGTCCACTCCCTTGAGACAGGTGATCTAGCGAAATGATTGATTTCAAGAGCGACTCTCTCTTCAAGCTGAGCCCGTGTCGACCGGAAGATATCGGTCCGGCCGTGGCCCCCCTCATGCTCCATAGTGAACAGATCATCTCCTCCTACAAAACCGTCCGGGACTTCGTCGTCTTCACCGACAAGCGCATCATCGCGGTCAACGTCCAAGGACTTACCGGGAAGAAGCGCGACTTCTCCTCCCTGCCCTACAGCAAGGTCCAGGCATGGTCAATCGAGACCGCGGGAACCTTCGACATGGACGCCGAGCTGGAGCTCTGGTTCAGTGGCCTGGGCAAAGTCCGCTTCGAGTTCAAGGGAAGCTCCGACATCATTCACCTCAGCCACATAATCGCCAGCTACGTGCTGCGGTAGAGCTGAAACGTTCTCGCCTGGCGAGACGGGCACACCTCTGGCAGTAAGTATTCAGCCCAAGTACATTTCGGCATTGAGTGATCACACTGTGTGACCACGTTGGAGGTCCCAGATCGGTGGCCCACTGCGGATCGTTCCGGTTTGTGCCTTTTGTCGGAGGCGTTGCATCCTCGGGCGTGTTGCTTCGCCATCGATCATGACGTTGTTGCTGGAAAAACGCGGGTTTCGTAGCAACAACGTCATGATCGATTGATTGTCGATCACTTGATCTTCTGAAGGAGTCCGCTGAACGGATCAGCGGGGCTTGTGATGGTGACACATGGTGATCGCTCGATGTCGCAATGCGCTCGGCCTGAATGCTTACCTCTGGCAAGCACGAGCAACTGGCGGCATTCCGACGTGGAGACGATAAACGCGACCATAATGATTCTTGATCGCCCGAGCCAGTCGATCAAGAAAAGGGTTTCGTTTGGCAGCCAAGCACGAGCCGACCAAGCTCATCCGTACTCCAGCCAGAGGAGCCCAAAAGGCGACCGGGTCTGTCCAGGTCGGTCATCGGCTCTGTCCCGTAATCGGTGTAACTGATTTTTGTGCGTTCTACCTACGGGCGGCGGACAAGCGGACCTTGTCGATCTCCACGAACAGTGCATCCATGGTTCGGAGTGCTAAGGCTTTTGAGGGTTACGCCGCTTCGGCGCTGTGACCGGCGGCGATCGCGTCAATGTGGCGTGCGAGCTCGAAGTCCTTGGCTGTGAGACGGCTTCCGGCGTCGTGGGTGGTGATCACAAAGCGGACTCGTTGCCAGGTGATGTGGATGTCGGGATGGTGGCCGACCTCCCGGGCCTTGGCCGCCACGTACATCGCCAGGTGCACACACTCGTGATAGGTGTGCTTGAACGTACGGGCAATGGCCTGGCCTTGGCGTTCCCATCCCGGTAGGTCGGCCAGACTAGCGGCGATCTCCTCTTCGGACAGCGGCTGAGGGAGCATCCGTATTCTCCATCTCGATGATTCAGGCAAACTGAGAGATGATCTCAGCCAATTCCCGGCCAGGTGCCGTACCTGCCCATGCGCTCGCGCGGCGCGGAATGGCCTTCAGCTCCTGGCGCAGCCTCGATGATCCGGTTCTTTCGGCGATCGCCGCGGTAGCCGACGCGATCTGAACGACTCGCTCTGGTTCAGGGATTGCCGCCAGGGCTCCCGCCTGCCGCGCCCAGAACACGCCATTGTCGCGCTGGGCCGACTCTGGCGCTGAGCCGAGGATTCGGTCCCAGAGCGCGACGGCCTCCTGGTAGGCGCCGAGCCGTAGATAGGTGGTCGCTCGCTGGACGTCGATGTATCCGATGGAGCGACGGCAGGCGTTGCCCCAGGGGTGCTCGTCGTCGACATGGTCTACGAGTTCGGCCGCATGGTCCAGCAGTCGGTCGACCAGGTCTTTGTTCTTCTCCGGCAGCATCGAATGACCGTGTGCTTGATGGACCAGCGCGAGTACCTGCACTTTCGGGCACAGCTTGCTCTCGTTGGTCAAGGCGGCCTCGGCGTAGTCGACGGCTCCGTGCCCATCCTGTAGATCGATCGCGAGCATCGCCTTGTTGGTGAGGGCGTAGCTGATGAGTTGCGGGTCCTGAGAGCGGTGAGCCATGTCCAGGGCGACGTCGCGCCAGGCTCCTGAGCGCTGGGTGTCGCCCGCATCCTGGTACAGCCAGCCCAGTAGCGCTGCGTACGCGACACCGGCGTTCAACAGGCTGCGGCGTACGGGCGCATCAGCGGCATGGACGAGCTCCCTGATGAGCTGCGCCTGAGTCGCAACGGTTGGGATGAGATGGCGCGGACCAAGCCACATGTCCGCTTTGTAATGACCGGGAAGCTGTTCAAGGAAGTACACGACAAGCTCCGGAGCTACAGGGCCCTGGTGAGGCGGGTACAGGGTGATCCCGATCGTACTAACACATGTCTCCAGGATGTCGTGTTGCTTCGACTCGGCATAGGCCGACTCTAAGACACCGAGCTCGCCGGCGACGTTCAGAGCGGTGGCTTCGCCGAACAACGCCTCTTCGCTGATTCCGAGGGCACGTGCGAGCAGCATGGGATAGGGGTCACGTGGTCGGCGCTTCCCCGTCTCCCACATTCGCAGCATCCTGAGCAGCGATTCACGAGTCGGCAGGTGAGTGCGCACCTGCTCGTCGGCTGCTTCGATCATCTGCCGGACCATTTCCTTCGGTGACCAGCATCGTTCGCGGCGCTCGTTGCGAAGTCGAGCGGCCCAAGCCGGAACGTCTTCCATCAAGTACCTCGTCCGTGAGCAGGCGGACGTTGGGGGAGTCCGCTTCCGTCCTCCATCGTCCACTAGCAAGACGACTACGTACAGCGTTGAGTTGGATCCGCTACGTGAAAAGGCGGACCCGTCGCGGTGGTAGCACACCGGACGGGTCCTGGATCAGGAGGGTTGGTCCTGACCTTATGGACAACGATAGAGCGGTTCCGTTCGGCGAGATG